>JACAET010000045.1 GCA_013388685.1 Chloroflexota bacterium
GGGTCGCGGCTGGCGTAGAAGTTGGCGTTGCTGCGCTGGATTTCGTCGCCCCAGGGGAAGGGTCTCTCGTCCGTGCCGCGCGCCGCTTTTTGCCATTCGAGTTCGGTGGGTAGACGCCAGTTGTAATATTGACAGTAACCCCAGGCGCCGAACCACGTGACCATCGTCATCGGGTGATTCTCGTATCCCGCCTGGACCGTGAAGCGGCTGCCGTCAAATTGGATTCTCTGCGCCGCCTCATTCAACGGGACGAAGAGCCAGTCGCCCGCTTTGATTTCCAGTTCGTGCTTCTTGCCGTGAAACGGGTCGCCAGGGTAGTAGCCGAGGATGTTTTCGCCGTCCAGTTTGACGTAGCCATCCGCCAGCGCGGCGTTGAGGAAGTCCGCGTATTGCTGGGCGGTGACATCCGTGACCATGATTTCGTAAGCGTCAGTGGATTCGATGTCTTCGTGCTGACCAAAGTAGAACTCGCCAGCGGGAATCTGCGCCCAAGCGTTTGGGTCAATGCCTGTGTCGTAGGCGGGAAGCGGGGCGTTCAAATCCACAGGGGCGCAGGAGGCAAGCAATGTCATTGCGAGAAGGAGCAAAGCAACGACGAAGCAATCTCTCATGCGGGCGAGGGGATTGCTTCGCTTTGCTCGCAATGACAGGGCAATGAAGGGATTGCTTCGGGTCTCGACACGAGCGGGAAGAACGCCCGCTCTACTCGACCCTCGTAATGACGGGGTGGAAATCATGCGTTTCATTTCGCCGCCTCCTGCGCCAGTTCGTGAGTCGCTTCCTCCGTCCAGCGTCCTTTCGGTTTGAACAGGTCAATCAGCCGCCAGACCATGACGATGGCGAGAAGCACGAGCAGGAAGCCGAGACCGATGTCAATCATGTACATGAGCATGTTGACGAGCGGCTGCTGTTCCGCTTCGCTGATGAACAGGCGCTTCATCTCGAAGACCGTCACTGCGCCGAGGGCGAGGTCGGAAAGAAAGATGATTGCCCAGCCGTAGAGTTGGCGGATTTTGCCCTTCAGCCCAATCATGTCGCCGTAGTAGAACAGGATGATGGTGGCGATGATGGCGGAGAGCGCGTGCCAGTGTCCCGTCAGTTCGATGCGTTCCTCGCGGGCAGGCCATAGGCGGAAGATGTCGTCCAGTTTGATGGCCATGAAGATGCCGATGCCGCTGGTGGTGAAGTTCATGAAGAGCATTTGCCAGGTGGGACCGAACTTGAGCGGGTCGCGCGCGAGCGCGCCAAGTTTTTGCAGGAAGGTCGGTTTGGCGAGATGCGCCGTGCCTTCCTTGATGAGTTTGCCCCAACTCCAGATGAGCAGGAAAAGCGCCGCCAGCATGGAGGGCGTCGCGCCGACGTAGATAATCATGTGCGCGATGGGTTCGAGCGGGGTGACCACGCCCCACACGCCCAGGTTGAGGACGATACAGCCCAGAATCATCAACGGCATGGCGGCTTTGTGCCACGCGCCTTTGAAATCCAGCCAGCGCCCGATGATGAGCGTAATCATAATGGCGATGAGCGCCAGCATGATGTGCAGGTGACCGATGACGGAATATTCCATCGTGGTTTTGTGCGGCAGGCGGATGATGTTCTCGGCAAGGAAGACTTCGAAGCCGTTGCCGAAGAACGAGCCAGGCACCGCCCCGAAGATGGCTGAGATGACCGTCGTCACGGCGGTGGTGAAGAAGGCGGCACGTTCTAAGTCCAAGCCTGTTTTCGTCCGCGCATAAGCAGGGTCAGGCTGGTAGTATTCCTTGTCCCAGGGATTGAGCGCCACGCACAGCAGCACGCCCGCAAAGAAGATGAGCGAAAGCCCCGTGATGTACAGTCCGTGAAACGCCCAGTTGTGACCGAAATAGGCGAAGCCCATGCCGAAAATCATCGCCATCAGATAGCCAACCGTGATGAGGACGCGCACGGCAGCCTTGTAGAACTCTTTCATCTTCAAGAGACCTGTAATCATGTAGGTCTCGATGGCGACGACTGCCATGGCAATCGAATGATACAGGATGATGATGCGTCCCTCGCGCTCCGATTGCACGATGTCCATGCCCAGGGTCTTGATGACGATTTCGCGCACGCCCATCTCCGCCATGGGACCCGATAACATGCCCCACACGGCGGTCACCATCGCAATCATGGCAATCGCCACGAGGATGAGTCCCTTGGTGGAGTTGAAGAGGTAATTGAAGCGGGATTTGATAAATTGCATGGATTCTCCTTGGCGGACGGTGGACGGAAGACCGTGGACCGTCTATCGTCCATCGTCCACCGTCCATCGTCTATCGTCCACCGTCTACGGTCAACTTACCCTTTCCGCGCAAACCCCAGCGCAAACGCGCCCGTCATCAGGAATAGAAGCGGCGTCAGAATGAGCATGACGAACTCAGGGCTGAAGAACAGCAATTGCCTGCCGACCGAAATGAACGCCAGCGCAATGCCGCCCAGACCGATGAGCAGCCCGCCGATGCCGACCCAGAAGAATCCCTTCGGCGCGCCTTTGGCGAAGAAGGGACCTAGGAAGATGACCAGCCCCGCCACCCCGTGGAAGAGCGGCACGGCGATCTTCTTGAGCGCGTCCATCCCGCCGATGCTGGTCACGGCAATGGCGAGGAAGCCAATCGCCGCGAACCACTTGAAAGCTTTCTTCCAAGAGGGGAAGTACTCCTCCGCCAAGCCCATCGAAATCCCCAGCGGAATCAGGCTGGCGACGGTCAGCACGTAGGGCGAAGCGAGGATTCCCAGCCCGAGGAAGATCAGCAACAGCCCCGAAATCAAAAGCACTGCAAAACCCATAAGGTAGTACAGGTTATGCAGCGCTTTATGCAGGTTGTACCTCTGCCAGAAATACCAGCACAGGTACGCGGCCAGCAGTCCCGTGAGCAGAAGGAACAGGATGTCTTTCATGGCATTCTCCTTATGAATGATGTCTCGACAACGCCACGCAGTTGTCTTCTTGTGAATTATTGCACAAAAAGGTGTCAAATTTCTGTGACATAAATCACATTCGATGCTGCTTACTTGTTTACTTGTCTACCTGTCTACCTGTCTATCTGTGTATCCCCTCTCATTATCTTCTCTACCCTAATATTACAGCGCAAGGTAGAGCAGACGTTAGAGAACGTCTGCTCTACTACGCCATAGCGTCAGGCTTTGCGCTGTAATACTACCCTAATGGGTATAATAGTCTCGCACCATCCAATGTCCTGGCACTTCCATCCTTTACTCCTCATCCCGACGCTTTCCTGCCTCCTCAACGCTTCGCTGGCCTGGTTTGGCTGGCGGAAGCGTCCTGCCGAGGGGGCGGTTTCGTTTGCGCTGGTCATGCTGGCGGCGGCGATCTGGTCGGGGGGCAATGCCCTGGAATTAGGGTCGGGTCATTTAGCAGCAAAAATTTTCTGGCTGAAAATCGAATATATCGGCATTCTGCTCCTGCCTGCGTCCTGGCTGGTCTTTGCCCTGCAACTCAGCGGACGAAGCGCGCTTCTGACCCGCCGCGTCCTTTTCCCGCTCTCCATCGAGCCGCTCTTCATGCTGCTCATGCTGTGGACCAACGAAGCGCATGGTCTTTTTACCCGGCATTTCGGCTTACGCCCAAGCGGGGCCTTTCTGGTCTGGGAGAACGTCAGCGGACCTCTCTATTGGGCAAATATCGTATATTCCTACGCGCTCATTCTTACCGGGGCTTTCCTGTTGCTGCGCCGCTTTTCCAGCATGCCAGCCTCAGGACAGCGAGAACTGTTCATCCTCATTGGAGTGCTCCTGCCCTGGCTTGCAAACTTGCTGTATGCCTTCTATGATTTCCCCGTTCCCGGTCTCGACCCGACCCCCTTTGCCCTCACCCTGACCGGCATTGCCTTTGCCTGGGGGCTGTTCTCCTTGCGCTTGCTGGATTTCATCCCGCCCGCCTCTCCACCGCCCACCGACCTGCCCGGCTGGCGGCTCAACGTCCTCGAAGGCATTCTGCGCGGCGTGTTCATTGTGTGGCTGTTTGCCCTGGCAAGCGGAATCAACAACGTACTCGAAACCTACTTCGCTGAGCGGGCGTACACTCCTAACGCGCTCTCCCTTGCCTTGAGCGTGTTGGCTCTCTACGTGGGTCTGACGCTGCTTGTCGGCGTCATCACTTTCGCGCGGCGGCTGCCCTATGCCCTGCGCGCCGGTCTCTTTCTCGCCGCGCTGTATCTTTTGGGTGCCGTTGGACTGGCGCTCGCCTCTCTCAGCGGCGATGGACGCGTCTTCCTTTTCGCCTTCGTCCTTCTCGCAGCCGTCTTCTTTGGCTTTCGCGTCAGTCTCGTCGCCGCCCTCCTTAGTTTGCTGACCCTTATCAGCATGGGCTGGTTGCAGGTAAACGGCATCCTCCTTGTCCCCCCCACGCGCCAGATCAACTCGACCGACCCCGGCGCCTGGATAAGTGGAACGCTGGTCTTCACCATCTTGAGCGCCGCCGCGCTGGTCTCCATCACATCCCTCCTGCGCGCCCTGCAGCGCAGCCTGGAAACTGCACAGCGCACACTGGCGCGCGAACAGCGTCTCGGGCGCGTCTTGCACACTGTCAGCGACATCAACCAGCTCATCGTTCGCGAGCGCAACCCGCAGCGCCTCTTGCAGCGGGCTTGCGAAGCCCTCGTGGAGGGACGCGGCTACTCCTTCGCTTGGATCGGGTTGCTTGAACCCGACGGCGCGACTCTGACCCTCGCCGCCTCTGCCGGACCGGAAGCGGATCCCGCACAATTCACCTTGCATCTCGACCGCGAGGAGAGCGGCCCCATCTGCGCGGTGCAAGCCATTCGCTCCCGCGCCGTTTACCGCGTCGATCCAACCGCCGAAGTGGAAGCCTGCGCCACCTGTCCGTTTCTGGCGCAGCATCCCCAACGCGCTTCCCTTGCCCTGCCCTTGCTGCGCGAGGAACATCCCTTTGGCGTCCTGATAATTGACCAGGCAGACAAGACCGACCTCTTCGACCCGCAGGAAAGCGCGCTGCTGGAGGAACTAGCAGACGACCTGGCGTATGCCATCGAAAACCTGCGCGCCGCCGAACAGCAAAGCGCCCTGGTGGAAATCTCCACTGCCCTGCTCTTCGCCCGCGACGAAGACATGCTCTGGACCGAAGTCATTGACGCCGTCCAGCGCCTGCTGCGCGCCGACCGCGTCGCCATTTACCTCTACGACCGCGCCACCGACCGCCTCTCCTGCCCGCGCTCTTACGGTCTCTCCCCGGAATATGTCGCCGAAATCAACCGCCGTTTCCACGAGGTGCCGGGCAGCGCCATCCTTTCCAAACCACAGCCCGTCGTCGTTCAGGATGTCAAAACGGACGCGCGCACAGCCCCCCTGCGCGAATCGATGCTGCGGGAGGGCTTCCGTTCCTACGCCGTCTTTCCCTTCTACACATCCAAAGGCATGAGCGGCGCCTTCACCGCCTACCGCAACCCGCCGGGACCGTTCACTGCCTCCGACCTGACCGCCGGCGAGACGCTGGTGCGCATGATCGGCCTGGCGCTCGAAAACGCCAACCTCAACCTGGAAGCGCGCCGCAAAGCCGCTGACCTCGGGGCGCTCTATGCCGCCGCGCAGGACATGGCATCCAGTTTGCTCGATAGTCAGGCGCTTCTCTACACGCTGGCGCGCCACATGACCGAAAGCCTGAATGCCACCAGCGCTTACATTAGCACGGTGAATATCTCAAACGGCACATTCATCGTGACCGCCGAATACTGGTCTGAGCGCGCCTCCCCCGCGGAGTGCAAGCCGGACATCGGGCGTCAATATGCGCTGGGAGACTACCCTGCCTTTCGTGAGACCCTGCTTAGCGGAAAAACGAGCATTTTGCACGCCGACGATCCCCGCTGCTCCGAAGCCGAGCGGTCGCAATTCGACGAATACGGGGTGTGCTCCATTCTTTTTGTCCCGGTGCTGGCGCGCGGCAAAGCGCTGGGCGGCATCGAAATCTGGGAAAGCCGCCGCAAGCGCGAATTCAATGCTGGTGAGATGTTTCTGGCACAATCCATGGCGGCTCACGCCGGCAGTGCGCTCGAAAACGCCGCCCTCTACGAACAGACCCGCCTCCATGCCGAGGAACTGGCTCAGGCGTACGACAGCACCCTGGCTGGCTGGGCGCGCGCCCTCGAACTGCGCGACGAACCTACCGAGGGTCATACCCGCCGCGTCACCGAATTGACCCTTCGCCTGGCGCGCAAACTCGGCA
Source organism: Chloroflexota bacterium (assembly GCA_013388685.1). Taxonomy (GTDB): domain Bacteria; phylum Chloroflexota; class Anaerolineae; order Anaerolineales; family Villigracilaceae; genus Defluviilinea. The sequence continues at coordinate 6,215 of JACAET010000045.1, forward strand.
TTCCCGAAAGCGACCTCGTCCACATCCGCCGCGGCGCCCTGCTGCACGACATCGGTAAAATGGGCATCCCTGATTCCATCCTGCACAAACCTGGGCCGCTTACCAAACAAGAACAGCGCATTATGCGCATGCACCCCCACTACGCCTATGAGATGCTATCCACAATTCCCTTCCTGAAAGATGCCCTGCATATTCCCTACTGCCACCACGAGTTATGGGATGGCAGCGGCTACCCGCGCGGCTTGAAAGGCGAAGAAATCCCCCTCGCCGCCCGCATCTTCACCGTAGCCGACAACTGGGACGCCCTGACCTCCGACCGTCCCTACCGCCCGGCCTGGCCAAAAGAAAAAGCGCGCCAATACATTCGTGAAAACACCGGCAAACTCTTCGACCCCAACGTTGTAGAAGCCTTCCTCAGCCTCGATCTGGACTGACATCCCGCCGCAGCAAATCCTCCAGCGTCTCCCGCCGTTGAATCAACTCAGCGCTCCCCTCTCCCAGCAAAACCACCGCAGGGCGCCGCGCCCCGTTGTAGTTGCTGGACATGCTCAAGTGATACGCGCCCGAAACAGGGACGGCGATCAATTCACCGATTTCGACTCTCGGCATGGGCAAATTCTCGATGATCACATCCCCCGACTCGCAATACGGCCCCGCGATGGAGACTCTCTCGCCTCTTTCCCGACCCGGAGCCTGCACCGGCAAACAGGAATATCTCGCCCCGTAGAGCGCAAACCGCGGATGATCTGCCATGCCGCCGTCGGTGAGCAGCCAGGTCTTGTCACCGCGACGTTTGACCACGCCGACGCGGTAAAGCGCCACCCCCGCCCGCGCAACGAGACTCCTCCCCGGCTCAAGATGCAAGGTGGGAAGACTCAATCCGCGCGCTTTGCATCCTTCGATCACCGCTTCGGCGATCCCGCGCACATAACTTTCGATGGATGGATGGGGTAATTCGTCCTCGTGATATGCCACACCCCACCCGCCGCCGGGACAGCAATGCCATTCGTCTGAAAAACCAATCTCGCGAGCGAGATCGAGTGCCAGGTCAATCGCAGGGAGCAGCGGTTCCGGGTCGCGAAAGTTGGACCCCTGATGAAAATGAATCCCCGACAGCGGCAGACGATTCTCTTGGCAAAACCGCGCCGCTGCGAAAATTTCGTCAGGCGTCATGCCAAACTTGCTGTCATGCTGACCCGTCTGTGTGTGGGCATGATGGGTGTGGACGGCAACGCCGGGCAGAAGGCGCAGCCATAAAGAGGGAGGAGATTGGTAACTGGTCATCAGGGATTGGATGCATTCCAGTTCGACCAGGTTATCAATAACAATTGTCCCTGCAGTATGCAGCGCAGACTTTAAGTCTGCAAGCGATTTATTCACCCCATGCACCAGGATGTGCTCGCGCGGTACGCCGCCGGCAACCGCAATGCCGATCTCGCCCTCGCCGGTGCAATCCACAAAAAAGCCATGCGTTTGCGTCCATGCGGCAATGGCTTTGCAGAGGAAGGCTTTCCCGGCATAGGTCACGCGGGAGGGTGCCGGATAGTGGGCGGCTAACGCGTCGGTGTAGGCTTTGGCGGAAACATCGAGGGTGGCGCGGTCGTAGAGGTAGAGCGGAGTCCCATACAGGTCCGCGAGAGAGGCGAGTGAATGCCCCGCGATGGTCAGGGAGTCGTTTTCAATGCTGGTCGAGATGGGGAACAGGTCGAGGCGGTTCATGAAGCGCGGTATCAGTCGCCAAAGAATAGTGTGTACCACACTTCCCAATTTTGCATGGGCGTTGGCGTCGGTATGGGGGTGGCGAGTATGATGGGTGGGTCGCCTGGCGCTTCCACCGGAACAACGGGCAGATCGCCGTCTTTGATGTAATGCCCGTCCACTCGCGCCCACTCTTCCACGGCGGCTGTGGAATTGGCATATGCCACCGCCGTTTGAAGGGCATTCTGGGTTCGTACCGCCTGCGTCACTTCCGTGCGGAAAATTTCCGCCTGCTCGGTAAGCAGGTTGAGTTCCTCCAGGCGGCGGTTGAATTCGAGAATCATGAAGACCAAAACTACAATGCCAATGATGATCAACACGCGGCGCACATGAAAGGGAAGGGCTGACATAGGACTATCTTAATCGGTATCGAACTCTCTGGCAAGCGGCTATAATCAGACCTCGGAAGTCTGAAGTCTGATCTCTGGAGAATCCAATGCCCAAAGTGAAACAAATCAATCACGTTGCCGTCGTGGTGGACGACATGGAAAAGGCGCTCGGCTTCTGGCGCGACGCCCTCGGCATGGACTTGCACGAACTGCGCGACGTGCCTGCCGAAAAATCGAAGGTGGCGTTTCTACCCCTGCCCGGCTCGGAGGTGGAACTGGTTCAGCCCACCACAGAGGATTCTGGCATTGCCAAATACCTTGCCAAACGCGGACCGGGCATGCACCACATCTGCCTCGAAGTGGACGACATCGAGGGCATGCTGGCGGAATTGAAGGCGAAGGGTGTGCGCCTTATCAACGAGGAACCGCGCACCGCCGCGGATGGGAAAAAGTATGCCTTCATCCACCCGGAAAGCACATCGGGCGTCCTCGTTGAGCTCTACCAAATCTGACGCGCGGAAAAGACACACGAAACACTGCACAACCGGAAAAGGATTGCACACGCCTTGCAGTTCTGGCGGTAAACCCAATGCTCGAAAACATCGCCTCCCTCCTCAGCGACCAGTGCAGGCTGGTCAAGGACCGTCCGATTATCGCCGGTATCTCCGGCGGACCCGACAGCCTGTGTCTGCTCAGCCTGCTGCGTGAGCACGGTTACCGCGTCATTGTGGCGCACTTCAACCACAAACTGCGCTCGGACGCCGACGCCGACGCCAATGCCGTCGAACAAGCCGCCAGCCGTATGAACTTTGCCTCCGTCATCGAAAGCGGCGACGTGCGCGAATACGCTGCCCTGGAAAAACTCTCCATCGAGGAAGCCGCCCGCAAGATGCGTTACCGCTTCCTCATGGCACAGGCACGCCACTTCAAAGCGCAGGCGGTGGCGGTCGGTCATACCGCCGACGATCAGGTGGAAACCGTGCTCATGCACTTCATTCGCGGCGCCGGGCTGGCTGGGCTCAAAGGCATGACGTACCGCACCCTCCTCCCCGCCTTCGACCCGGTAATTCCCATCGTCCGCCCCCTGCTCGATGTCTGGCGCGAAGAGACCATCGTCTATTGCGCGGCGCATGGTCTCCGTCCGCGCTTCGATCCCACCAATGACACGCTCGACTTCTTACGCAACCGTCTGCGTAATCAGTTGATCCCCATTCTCGAATCCTACAACCCCCGCTTCCGCGAGGTGGTTAAACGTACTTCCGTCTCGTTGGCTGATGACCACGAGATTTTCCTGCAGGTGCTGGAAGACGCCTGGATGGAAAGTGTTGCCCAGCAAACAAAAGACTTCATCGCCTTCGATAGTATGAGGCTGACCCAACATTCGCCCGGGCTGCAACGACACTTGATACGCCGCGCCATCGAAATCCTGCGCCCCGGCAACTGGGACGTCACTTTTGCAACGCTCGAACGCGCCGCCGTATTCCTCAACGACCCGGCCCGCCGCTCGCGCCTCGATCTCACCGGCGATTTGTACCTCCTGCGCGAAGGGGCGCTGATTTACCTTCTCACCGACAACTCTGATCTGCCCATCGAACGCTGGCCCCAAATGCCCGAAGGGCAGGACGCTGTCCCGCTCTCCGTGCCTGGCGCGATTTCCCTGCCCGGCGGTTGGAAACTCACCTGCGAGCGCTGGAACATGGCATCGCTGGCAATGGAACAGGCGCGTTCGAACGACGACCCGTTCCAGGTCTGGTTGGACGCGCAGCACCTCACCGGTACGCTCGAACTGCGCGCCCGACACGACGGTGACCGCTTTGAGCCGCTCGGCATGGACAGCCACGAAATGAAACTGTCCGATTTTTTCATCAACGTCAAACTGCCCCAGCGGGCGCGCAACCGCTGGCCCCTGCTGTGCATGGGTCCCAAAGTGGTGTGGGTGCCGGGCTACCGCCCCGCTCATTCCTTCCGACTCACAGAGACTACCCGCCAGGCGCTGTATTTTTCACTGACGCATGGATAAAAAGAGGCGGTCGCTTTGCGAAGACCGCCTCTTTCCATTCGTTACTTATCCCCCGCCAACTGCTTCAATTTGATGAACAACTCACGCCATTGAATTTTGGATACCCCAAGTTTCTGGCGAATCTTATCCGGCTCCTCGCCGGTGCGATAATCGTTCAGGGCGCATGTCCAGCGGCACATGTCGAAGGAGAGGTGCTTTTTCAGCCCTGCCTCGTTGCCGATATCTTCAAGCAGATATTCCAGCCGCCGCGGCGACCAGGGAAAGAGTCGGTCCACCGGTTGATACTGTGCGGCGTATTCTTCGAAGGCGGGGACCCAATCCAACGGCAGGGACAGTTTTCTTTCCTTGTAACGATTTGCCGGAGTTGGGTATTTGATGAAGACTTGTGGACCGTCCGGCAGGTCCAATTCGAGGTGTTCGAGCAAAACGCCCAGCGTCTCGCTTTTTTTGATCCCCGTGGTCAAGAGAAGGTAGACCAGTGCATAGGGGCGCGCATCCGGTTTCTGGGCACGGCGATGACGATCGGCAGCCAGCAGTACTTCGTCGTATTCCCTTGGAGTAAGCACAATCGGCAGGGGGCTGATGGCGGATCGCGCCGCCACCTTCTCGGCGGGGTCCACAACCAGCACGCCATAGTGATGAAGCCAGCGAAACATTGACTTGACCGAGGTGATACGCCGCGCCAGGGTTTTGGGGCTGCTTGGCACCTCGCGTTCTTTCTCCATCCAATCCACAAAACGGTTGATGTCTTTGGTGGTGATCTTGCCAATAGCGGTCTTTTCGGGGAGAAACCCCGCCAGCAGGCGCACATCCGAGAGAAAGGCTTTGATGGTGTTCGGCGAGCGTCCCTGGTCGGCGAGATACATCTCCCATGAATGGATGGCGGAGGCGAGAGAGGTGTTCTGGGTCAGGTGGGAAGCGATCTTGTTCTCGGGCATTTCGTCTCCTGTGTTTTACTCTGCGTATAGTTTAGCGAGAAAAAGGGGAGGTGTCAACATGATTATCCTCGGATGTTACGCAGTTTGCCATAGCGCGACATCATGTCGCTCGAAAAGATGGTCTCGCGCTACGGTGCGTACGGTGAGTTATTCGATTATTCTGTCATCTTCTCCGGCCTGAAGCACGGCTGGTAGTCGTATCCCAGGATCAGGAGGTATTGCGACGTGCTGTTTTCCTGCGGCGCGGAAATGAGACTGCCGGTCAACATGCCCATGACGTTCAGGATGCTGTTGCTGACCGAACGGTCCTGTGCAAGGGAACGATCCACGAGGACGGAGTAGGTGTAATCCTGCCGGTCGGATTGGATGACGCGGGTCTCGAAACCCGCATAGTTGAGGCGCGTGGCGGCGAGCGTTTCGTAACCGGGGATGGATGTTCCGTTCATCACCTCGATGACGACGGTCTGCCGTTGCACGGTTCGAGAGGAGGGCGAAAGCGCCTCGGTGAGCAGTTGCGCGAGCAGTTCCGGGTTAGGAGAAAGGACATAGGCGCCCTGGTTGGTGATCCAGGAAGTGACGTAAGGCGGACGAATGTAATAACTGCGGATATCGGCGTTCGTCATTTTGGGAGCATATAAGGCAAGTTGCAGCAGGTCGCCCAGCCCCAGGTCGGTTTCGACGGAGTCTTTGACATTGGTGTAAAGTTCGGGGAGTCTCGTGAAGGTGCCGGCTTGCAATGCCTGCGTGAAGAGGGCGCGCAGAACTTCCTGTTGACGTCGCCCGCGGTCGAAATCACTGGATTTTTGACGGGAACGCGCGTACCAAAGGGCAAGGTCGCCGTCCATGTGAACGACTCCCGGGTTGACCGTGTAAAGAAACCAGTTGGCTTCGATTTCCGGGTTATAACTTGGGTCTATCAATTTCCAGTCGGTGTAGGCGCAGGCAACGGGAATATCCACGCCGCCGAGGGTATCCACGATCTTGCGGAAACCGTCGAAGTCCACCATGGCGGTATGGTCAATGCGGATGCCCAGGTTGTATTGAATGGTGTCTTTGAGCAATCCCGGTCCGCCGCCGGGATAGCCGACCGAAATGCCATATTGGTAGGCGGTGTTGATGCGGTTGTTTTCGCCGCCGGGAATGGAAACCCACAAGTCACGCGGAATGGAAATGAGGGAAACTTGTCCTTCGTTGGGGCGCAAGATGGCGACGATCATCGTATCGGTACGGAAGGACGCCCCGGAGCGTTTGTCGGAGCCGATGAGCAGGAAGTTGATGGTTTCCTGTCCGTTGTTGAGCACCTGGCTGCCGGACGCCTCGATGGTGGGAAGGGGGGCAACGGTGTTTATGAGGAAATTCGGATCCACTGTGGGAAGTTCGGTGGGAGTCGCTTCAGGGAAAGCGACGACTGGCGAGGGGGTAACGGGAATCGGCGGGGAGAGAAGCGTGCCTGTGGGCGTCCAGGTGACGGGTTGGAAAGGCGTCGGGGTCGGCGAAGCGTCCCAGGCGGAGGTCACCATGATAAAAGGCGGAGGGTGTTGAGTCTGTGCGGGCGCGTTGCTTCCGCAGCCGGCGAGCAAGAGGGCTGAAAGAATGAGCCTCCAACAGATGGGTTTCATGGCGAAGGGGTGATGCTTGGGAATGGCGTAATGCTGGGAGTTGGGGTGTTTGTAGGGGTCGAGAAGTCGGGCGTTGGCGTGGCGGTGTTGGTCGGTGTGGAAAAATCGGGGGTATTGGTGGACGTAGGAGTGGGTGTGGTGAGGTTTACGGTGATCGTCATGGTGGGCGTGCGGGTGGGAACATTGGGAACCCAAAGCGTCTGCCCGACAAAGATGGTCGTGGAGGAACCCATGCAGTTACCGGCTTGCAACTGTGGATAGGTAATGCCATAGGACAATGCGATGCGGAAGAGGTTCTCTCCGGGTTGGACAAGGTGGCGTTTTACCCAACCCGCCGGCGGACCGCAGGGGATGACAACTTTGGTGGGAACGGCGGGAACGTAGACGACTGCGCCCGGCAAGGGGTTTTGCAGGTTCAAACAGTTCTTTTCGTTAAGTTCCTCCACGGTGGTATTGTAGCGTTCGGCGATGGAATAGAGGCTTTCGTTGACGCCGACTGTGACAGGAACCCAATTGCTGGGGACGGCGCAAACGGCGGGTGGAGCGAGCGCCAGCGTGGCGGTGGGTGCGAGCACAGGCGTATCAGTGAAAATAACGGGCGGAAGCGTCGGGAAGGGAAATGGAGAGGCAAACTCCACAACCAGGCTGGTGGGCATTGGGGAGGGCGTGGGAGGTATCGGAGGGGCAGACGTCTCCGCCAATGAAAGGGAAATGCCCCCCAGAACGAGCAAAAGAGAGGTCACTCCGATGACGAATCCACCGCCCAACTGACGCAGGGCTTTCACGATTACTTCTCCGCGCCCGGCTTTTCTGTGGCGATCGGCAACAATACGCTGAACGTCGAACCTTTGCCCATCTCGGTCTCGACCCAAATGCGCCCCTTTTGCGCTTCGGTCAGCGTCTTTGCAATGGACAACCCAACGCCCGTATCACCGACTCCCTGGATGAGCACATTATCGGCGCGATACAACCGCGTAAAGACACGCGGCAGGTCTTCGGATGGAATGCCCCCGCCGGTATCCGTGACCTGCAGAAGGATGTATTCGCTGCCCTCTTCGGTTTTAGTCTGTACGCGCAGGTGGATAGTGCCCTCATTCGGAGAGGCGGCTCCGGCATTCTGGAGCAGATGAATCAGGATCTGTTGGAGCGCCTCACGGTCGGCGTGGATTGGCGACATGTTTTTAGGCAGATCGAGGTGCATCGAAATATTCTTCTCGCGCACCTGACTGCTCGTATAGGACATGGCGTTATCAATGATCAGGTTCAAATCCACGGCTTCAGGCTTGAGTTGGGTAAGACCCGTCTCGAGCGTTGTCACCTGAATCAGGTCGTTGATCAGGTTGTCAATCCGTTCGGTGGATGCCTTGATGCGCTCCACAAATTTGCGTTGCAAGGCGCCCAGAATTCCGACCGACTCGCCCAACAGCAGATCGGTATACCCCACAATGGACGACATCGGCTGGCGCAATTCCTGTGAGATGGATGCAATCACCTCCGCCTGTTCGGTGGAGTGCGCCGCGGAAACGCCCTTTTCCGCTTCCATGACGCGGATATTGGCTTCGGCCAGCAGATTTTGCAGCCGCGCCACTTCCTTGAGCGTGGATTGCAGTTCGGCTTCAACCTGTGTGTTAACCCTGCCCCCCGCTTTGATGCCTTTGGATGCGCGCAGCGCTTCATTCTCCGCCTTGAGTTTTTCGACGGCTTTTTGCGCCTCTTCGTACATTCTGGTCAGTTCGGCAAGGTGTTCAGCCTGCGAAAGCCCTTCCCGGGCGTCGGCTTTGACCGCCTCCATTTGCCTGAGGAGGTCGTTGTTGCGGCGTTCAAGATCGGCGATACGTTCCCGGGCGATCTCCAATTCCACCCGGATCGCCTCGGATTTGTGTTCCAGGGCGTTCATTTTCTGCCCGCGCTGGATGATGGGAACCAGCGATGTGGCGATATTGGAGAGGAACGCCTGGTCCTCGGCGCTCCACAGGCGGTTGGAATAGGGCGAAAGCACCAGCACTCCCCCGATGGATTCCTTTTCCGGCGTCAGAATCGGCACGCTCATCAGGTGACCCGGGCTGTTGAGACCGAGCAAATCGCTCAAGCCTTTGATATCCGCCGAGGTACTGCTCGAAGGCAGGCGCAACGGGCGTCCACGCTGAATGGAGTTGGTGAGCATGGGAATCAGGTTCTTGTTCATGCTCCCGCCCTCGAGATTTTCTTCGCGAATTAAGTCGTAACCGCTGGCAATCTGTAACTGATTGTTACCGTCCGTCATATAAATCAGGAAGGCAAGGTCTGCCAGCATGGTCTGGGCAATGGCACGCGTGATCGCCGCGCTGACCTTGTCCACGCTGGATTCGGCGGCGAGCGCCAGCAGGGCATGAAAGGTTTTGGGGTCGGTGCTGTAACGGCGGCGCTCCTCGGAAGGGGCAACCGGCTTGATCGTGGTGGGCGTGCGCGCAGGCGCAGGGTAGCGCTGCGCCAGGGTCATCAGAATTGGGTACGCCGCCATATACGCCAGCCGGACCGAGCCGGGAAAATCGCCGTCCGTGCGCCCAAAGATCAAATGCAGAAGATGCCCGGCAAAGGCAAGCAGGAAGATCGCCATGCCGTTCCCCCAGCCGTTTGGGCGGCGGACGAGAAGCAGGAACAAGCCAAAGATCGCCATGGCAATGCTGGCAATTTGCCAATACCCATCGAACACGGTCAGGTTATAAGGCAGGGAGGGCGTTTGAGTATAGGACAGCAGGCTCAGGGCGAACCCCGCCCCCACAAACAGGCTGATCAGCGTCGTTGCCGCGTCGGCGGCGCGGCTGGGTTCGGGGAACGTCCACAACCAGATCATCCAGATGAGCGCGAAGAGCGTCAGAGCCCGGTCAACCGGCGGAAGAAAAAGCGAAAGGTTGATCAACCCTTCGTTGCCCAGCGCGCTGAGAAAGAAAAGAGCGATCTGCGAGGACAGCAGGAAACTCAACCCAAAAACGGTGCGCCGCGCCTGAGGAAAACCGCTCGCCCGTAAATGGAAGATCGAAGACTGTAACGCGCTGACAATGGAAAAAACCAGCACCAGGTGATAGATCACACTCCCTGTAGGCTGGGTGAACAGATCGAACATTTGAACGAGAGAGGCAATCATGGCGTAGGTGTGATTATACTTCCAGTTCGACAAATCTGTCGTTCAAAGGGGTTGCGGTTTCACGACAAAAATCCGGGCGGGATGTTACACCCCATGTCCCCTTATAATAGAGACATGCGCACCTCGCTCCGCGCCGCGTCGGTTCTCCTGTCGCTCCTCCTGGCGGTCTTCACGCCTTTCGTATTATCGGGTTACCTGGAATTAAGAAAGGCTGAAAGCGCCTCCTCTCACCTCGAAGCGGCGGAACATTATCGCGCCGCCGCTCGGCGCATTTTCTGGCGCGCCGATCTCTACGAACTCGCAGGGCATTACTTCTACCATGCCGGCGAATATACCCGGGCAGACGCCGCCTATCAAAGGGCATTCGACCGGCGCGCCCTTTCACCCGAGGGCTGGGTGGCATGGGGCGATGTCAATTACTTGAACGGCGATCCCGAACGCGCCGAGGCGCTCTGGGAACAGGGATTGGCGGAACCGCATCCGTCCGAAAACCTGTTGACCCGCCTGGCGGAAATGGCGCAACAGGACAAAGCGTACGAGAAAGCCGCGCTTTATCTTCGGCGCTACGTTGAAAACCATGCGGAAGACGCCTCTGCCCGCTATCGCTTGGGACTCCTGTTGACCTTATCCGACCCGGATGAGGCGTTGTCTCAACTTCTGCACGCCTCGCAACTGGACCCGGAATTCGATCCCGCCACCCAAAGCCTGCGCACCGCGCTGAATTTATCCGCGTTGAGCGAAACGCCCTCCCAGGGCAAGGTCGTCATCGGGCGCGGGCTGGGATTGGTTGCAGCATGGGACCTCGCCCTTGCCGCCTTCCATCAAGCCGTCGAATTGGACGAGACCAATGCCGAGGCGTGGGCATGGCTCGCGGAGGCGGAACAGAAATCGGCGGGGGAGGAAGTGTTTGTCCACCTCCAGCGCGCCCTCGAACTGAATCCCGATTCGCCTGTGGTGCGCGGGTTGCGCGGGTTGTACTTCCAACGGACGGGAAATTACGGTCAGGCGCTGATCGAATTCCAAGCCGCCGCAAAACTGGAGCCGGAGGAACCCGCCTGGTACATTTCCATCGGCGAGGCTTATGCCGCTTACGGCGACCTGATTCTTGCCCTGCAAGCCTATCAATACGCGACGATGCTCGCGCCGGAGAACGCTTCGTATTGGCGCCTGCTGGCGGAATTTTGTGCGCGTTACCACGCCAACATCCGCGATGTGGGGTTGCCGGCGGCGCGGCAGGCGCTTCTGCTCACGCCAGACGACCCGCAGGCGCTGGACATGCTCGGCTGGTTGCTCGTGTTGGACGGCAGGTATTACGAGGCAGAACGAATCCTGCTGCGATCACTGGAAGCGAACCCCGAACTGGCGTCCGTCCATTACCACCTGGCTCTGTTATATCTGCAAACCGACGACCCCAGCGCCATGTTTCTTCATCTGTCGAGGGCGAGCGAACTGGGCAGCGAGGAAGCCGGGATGTTGCTGAAGTCGTATTTTCCGTAGAACTTGTCTCAAAAATACCCTATCACTCTGAGGGAGCGGCGGTTGCGACCGAAGAGTCTCTTGTTTTGGGCTATAGAGACCCTTCGCTACGCTCAGGGTGACATTTCTGAGATGAGGTGTAGCCGCTTTTCGCGCCGGGCGAAGATAGATCTGATACAATCCCCCGCATGAAAACACCCTCGAACCCTTCGATCCTGCGCAAGGCAGGGTTTTCTCTCTCGTTGCTCATCCTTCTTCTCGCCTCCTGTCTGCCCGCCGCGCCGACGGAATCCGTGATCACCGGCAACCCGGGAGATGTGTTATACCAGGAGAATTTTGCCAACAACACCTCCGGCTGGGACCGCGTGCTCAATGACGGCGGCATCATGGATTACGACAGCGGCGGATACCGCATTCTGGTGCGCGGCGCGAAGATGAACTTCTGGTCCACGCCGCCGGGCATGTTCGGCGACGTGCGCATCGAGGCGGACGTGACCAAATTGAACGGTCCCGACGAAAACCGCGCCGGTCTCCTGTGTCGTTATCAGAATGGCAATCATTACTTCTTCATCATATCGAACGACGGGTTCTATGCCATTGGCAAATTCACGAACGGCCAGGCGATCTTGATTGGGCAGGAAGCGATGGTGGCATCGGATGCCGTTCGCGCGGAGGGCGTAAACCGCCTGCGCGCCGATTGCATCGGCAATACGCTGACCTTTTACGTGAACGATACCCTCGTCGCCTCCACAGTGGACGGCGATTTCACCGCCGGCGGGGTGGGGGTGCTGGCGGGCGCGTTCGACGAACCCGGTGTGGATGTGCTATTCCAGAATTTTGTTGTGCGGCAACCCTGATTTTCTGCCACGGAGACACAAAGACACGGAGATTTTTAAAGGTTTTCTCTGTGATCTCCGTGTCTCTGTGGTTAATTTATTTCAATGAAGATCTACCTCGACACCATCGGATGCAGGCTCAACCAAAGCGAGATCGAGACCATGGCGCGGCAATTCCGCGCGGCGGGGCATGAGATCGTCGCTTCGCCCGAAGCGGCAGACATGGCGGTGGTCAACACCTGCGCGGTGACCGCCAATGCCGCCTCCGATTCGCGCGGCGCCATCCGCCGCATGGCGCGGGCGGGGGTGGGGGAAATTATCGCAACAGGCTGCTGGACGACACTTCACCCGAACGATGCCCTCAAACTTCCCAACGTAAACCGCATCGTAACGAACGCGCAAAAGGATGAACTCGTCTCCAGCGTGCTCGACCTTCCACCTTCGACGTTCGACTTGGAACCGCTCTCCCGCGTTCCCCTGCCCGGTTTGCACCGCCGCACGCGCGCCTTCATCAAAGTACAGGACGGCTGTGACAATCGCTGTACGTTCTGCATCACCACCGTCGCGCGCGGCGAAGGGCGCAGCCGCCGGGTTGCCGACGTGCTCCTCGACATCCAATCCGCCCTCGACGGCGGCACGAACGAGATCGTCCTGACCGGCGTCCACCTCGGCTCGTGGGGGTATGACTTTGGTTTGCATTTGACCGATCTCATCAAAGCCATCCTGCGCGAGACGGATACGCCTCGCTTGCGGCTCTCCTCCCTCGAACCCTGGGACCTCTCTCCCGACTTTTTCGCCCTTTGGGACTCGCCCCGCCTCATGCCACACCTGCACCTGCCCCTGCAATCCGGGAGCGCCGCCACCCTCAAGCGAATGCTCCGCAAGACCACGCCCGATTCTTTCCGTGAATTGATCCACGCGGCGCGTGAGGCGATCCCCGATGTTGCCATCACAACGGACCTCATCGCCGGCTTTCCCGGCGAAAGTGAGGCGGAATTCGTCGAGACACTGGATTTCGTCCGCGAAATGGGCTTTTCGGGCGGGCATGTCTTCACGTATTCGGCGCGACCCGGTACGGGGGCGGCGAGGATGAAGGGGCAGGTCCAGCCGGAATTAAGAAAGAGGCGGAATCACATCCTGCAGGAGGTGCTGGCAGATTCCGCCAAAGCCTATCGCGAACGATTCGTCGGGCGCAGGATGTCTGTCCTTTGGGAATCCGCCGCGGAAATGGGCGAGTGGGGCTGGAAGATGGAGGGGTTGACGGGGAATTATTTGCGCGTGAACGCCACGGCGCCCTCACCGCGCTGGAACGCAGTGGATGTCGTAACAATGGAGGCGGCCGAGGGCGACAGGCTGAAAGGCGTAATCGTGAATCGGGGATAAGTGTCACTTTGAGGAAAATACACGGGGTTGTACAATCGGATGGAGGGCGCGCCGCGCCCGTTCGATGAAGTGTTCATGTCTCGATGCAAGTTCTACCGAGGCGGATAAATTCAATACAGGAAGCGCGACGCACTCGCGCTTCAAAAGGAGATCACGCATGACCGCGCAATTGATTGACGGAACCGCCATCGCGCAAAAGGTGCGCAATGAAGTGAAGGAAAAGGTCGCCAAACGGATCGCGGAGGGAAAATCGCAACCGGGGCTGGCAACGGTGCTGGTCGGTAACCGCATCGACTCAGCCACATACGTCAGCATGAAGCAGAAGGCTTGCGCCGAACTGGGAATGACGTCCTTCCATCATCCGCTCCCTGCGAACGTCACGCAGGAAGAGCTGGAAAAACTCATCAAGGAATTGAACGCCGACCCAAAGGTGAACGGCATCCTTGTGCAACTGCCCCTGCCCTCGCACCTCGACGAGGAACGCGTCCTTTCGCTCATCAGCATCGAGAAGGACGTGGACGGGTTCTCGCCGATCAACCTCGGCCGTTTGGCGCAAAAGGGACGCGAACCGCTGTTCGTCCCATGCACGCCGTACGGATGCATCTACCTGCTCAAGGAAGCCGGTGTGACGATCAAGGGAGCCAATGCCGTGGTGCTGGGGCGCTCGAACATCGTCGGCATGCCCGCCGCGCTCCTGCTGATCAAGGAGGACGCCACAGTCACCGTGGTCCACTCACGCACAAAGGACATTCCCGCCGTCTTGCGCGATGCCGACATTATCATCGCGGCAATCGGTCGCGCCCAAATGGTACGAGGCGACTGGATCAAGCCCGGCGCGGCGGTCATTGACGTGGGCATCAACGGCGTGCCGGCGCTGGACGCCCATGGCAACCCGGTCATCAACGAAAAGACCGGCAAACCGAAGCAGAAACTGGTCGGCGATGTCAATTTCGAGGAGGCGAAGGAGGTTGCCGGGTTCATTACGCCCGTGCCCGGCGGCGTGGGACCGATGACCATCGCCATGCTCATGGCAAACACGTTGAGAGCCGCCGAAATTCAGGATACATAACCCGCTCATTCGGAACTCCCAAAGGTTCGACGCTACACCTCGAGACGATGCCTTGAAATCAAAGCGTCCCGCTTGGCGGCGGGACGCTTTATGTCTGTGTTTGGGACTTAAGAATGCAGAAAAGCGCCTCCATTTCCTCACCCTGCTTGCGTTATACTTGGGTAAGATGTTACCGGAAACCATCGGCAGGTACCAAATCAAGGAGGAACTCGGGCGCGGGCAGTCCACGGTGGTCTATCGCGCCTTCGACACCGAAGCCAACCGCGAGGTGGCTGTCAAGGTGTTGTCGGTGGAACAAGCGCCGGATATCAGCCAGCGGGCGCACTTCAAGCGGGAACTCAAGATGATCGCCTCGCTGGAACACCCCGCCATTGTGCCGGTCTACGATGTGGGGGAACATAATGGACAGCCATATTTCGTCATGCGCTACATGGCAGGCGGTTCGCTCAGCCAATTGATTGCCGCCAGGGGAAAACTCTCCCTGGAAGAGACCGCCCGCATCATTGACCGCATCGCCTCCGCCTTGAACCACGCCCACAAACAAAACATCATCCACCGGGATATCAAACCGGATAACATCCTTTTCGATCTCGACCACAATCCTTACATTTCGGATTTCGGCGTCGCCAAGCCTGCCGCCAGCAAAGACCCCTCCCCCTCCGAGGGACAGGTGGGTACGCCGGGTTACATGAGCCCCGAGCAAATCCACAATGAAAAGGTGGATGAACGAAGCGATGTTTACAGTCTGGGCGTGGTGATTTATCAAATGCTGAGCGGCAGAATGAGGTCGCGGCTCGAAACGAAGACCTCACCCCTGCGGAACCGACCTTTCGCCCAGCCTGTCCCCGACATCTTGAGCGAAGTTCCCGAACTGCCTCCCGAAGTGGCTGAAATCCTCAACATCTGTCTGGCGGAAAACAAAAGCGAGCGCTACGTCAGCACCCTCCATCTTGCCCGCGCGCTGAACAAAGCCGCATTCGGAGAAGAAACGGTTTCGACATTCTTCGAGAGATACGGCAACTGGGCGGCAATCAGAACCAGCCTGTTATGGATCGTGGGAAGCGTGCTCCTCCTGCTTGCCTTTTTCCGGGTGTTTGCGGGAGGGGGGAATATCCCGTTCTTCTCCGTCGCCCCCGCCCCAACGGCAAGCCTGGTCCCCTCCCCGACGACTCTTCCACCCACTCAGACCGCTACCGCCATTCCCCCAACGCTCACCGCAACGCCCCCCCCCGTGCTCACTCCGCAACCGACCGCAACCCCTCCCGGCGGTGCGGATCAGATCGCGCTCGTTTCCGAGAATCAACTCTACCTCATGAAAATAGACGGGAGTAATCTGGTGCAAGTGCGTTCGGAAGATGGACCGAAATCGAACCTGCAATGGATTATCGGCAACAGGCTGGTGTATCTTTCGAACAATTGCGCCTTCCTGTTGGACGCGGCGACAAAACAAACCCAGCCGCTTTCGTGCTTCAACGACAGGGAACTCCTTGAAGGATTTAGCGTTTCACCAGACGGTTCGCTGGTCGCCATCAGCATCCAGCGTACGTTGAATGTGCTTCCCTTCAACATCGAGTTTCTGCAAACCGTTACGACACGTTTCAATCTTCTGGAGAGGCAAGAGAACTGCTATTTTCACCGGTTTCCGTATCGGGAGGCGCTCTGGTCGAAAGGCGGCGATGCAGTCCGTTTTGCCGCGCGGGTGATTGACACCCGTTTCGTTCAATACGACCAGATCTTCCTGCTGAACGCCAACCTGGACAATTGCAATAACGTGGACCTCTCCCGCCTCGACACCATACCCGGCGGACGCATCACATTCGATAAGGGCAGCACCAAACGTATCGGAAGTTTCGACTGGGACGGAAAGAATCTGTTCCTTTTGAACGATTCGATCCGTAACGATGGGTTCGGCAACCTGTATCTGTACAACAGCGAAACCAGGGAAATGACGAAAATCAACCCGATCAACGGCGATTGCTGTTATCGAGATCCGCGCTGGAGCCCGGATGGAAAATACATCATGTTCGCCTTTCAGCGTTTCGACAGCAGCGACATCTGGCTGTATTACATTCCCCTGGCAGGATTGCAAGAGGGGGGACCGTTCCTTCCGATTGACCTTCCCGCCAGATTCTTCTCCAATCCGCGTGAAAAGCCGCAACCGGCACTGCATCCGATTGAATAACGCAGAATCGTCCCCCTCACGCGAAGGGAAGGGTCGGTGGATCGCTTTCGGAGGGCAGGCAACAAAGCGGAAGGCAGATATGCACTCCGCCTTCCGCTTTTCATTTTCGAGCCGGGCGAGCGACTTTCCCGCCTCAATCACCGACCGGATATCAGGGCAATTCTTCGAAATGGAAATTATCGAAACCGACACCGATCGAATGCATGCCGACGAGTAGACCTACATTGCCTTTGCCGTTATCCACTCTCAAAGCGCGGGTTCCCTTACCGTTAATGTTTACCGTCAAGGTCATTTGATTGTTTTCGGTTTTCATGATGACCTCCACGCGGTTCACAGCCCGTCCCGGCTTGAGGGGACCAAAAATAAACCCGTCGGTAATGGCTTCCCAGCCAATGCCGCCGCTTACGGAAGGATCGAAAGCCCATACCCCATACACCTGCCAGGTGGAAACCTCCACATCTATCAGCATCCCGTTTTCTTCGCGCAATAGCAGCCCAAAACCGCGGTCCGAAGGTCCATCAATATACCACGTATCCACAGACATCTTGTAATTCTTGGCGACTCCGCAATCCTGACAGATCACATAGTAGGGACGATAGGTATCCGAAGGGGGGAACGGACCCATGAACAACACGCCGTCGCTTACCTTGCAATATTCGCACTCGAACCTGCCAGTATCCGTGCTGAAATCGTCGTCCACAACGATCGGGCCCGGCGTTGGCGTGAGGGTTGCCGTCGGTTCGGGCGTATCTGTTGGAGCGGGCGTATCGGTCGGCGCCGCCGTGTTCGTCGGTTTGGGAGGCTGCGTCGCGGGTTTCTGTACGACGGCGGTTGGCTCGGGAACCGTTGCAGGGGCAATACCGCCGCAGCCAAGCGCAACGATCAACAACAACAGCAATGTCCAATACGGAAAGTTCTTCATCTCGAGTCCTCCCGAATCAAATTTCGCCTCTCCTGCCATCCAGCGGGCAGGATAAATACAGAATACAACTTTTCGCAGCGAAATACAAGTGCCAAATATAACGAAGTGATTGCCGTTCGGACTTATCCCCCCAGAAGAAAATCCCCATCATTCAACATCCCCTCCAAAATCGTCGTGATGGACTCCGATTTCAGCAAAGCCTCCAGCGTGAAAGATTTCAAGCGCGTCTGCGTCGTCCGCACGGAGGGTTCGAGAAAATCGCCAAACGGCAGCGAGGTGCGGAACAGCTGGTAATACAAAAACCGCCGCGCGTTGCGCCGAAACTCCGGCGGCGTTTCGATGCGTTCTGCGTTCAAAAACTTCTCAAGTTGCGCTTTGTAGGCTTCCACGCTTTGAGGGAAGAAAACCGTTGGGTATTGCGTAAAGCGCGCCCTGCCCGCGCACAACACCGCCGCCCCCATGATGGATGCCTCCAGTCCAATCGTCGAATTATAGATCATCACAAACTTGGACTTTTGAATCAACTCGTATGAACTCAACGCTTCAGTGGGACGCACAAAGACAACATTCGGCTCTTTCTGGACCTCGTGCCTCTCCATCCAGCCCTGAACCGTCTCGCGGCTGGATTTGCGCGCGCGCAATTCGTCGGGATGCGCGCGGATGACGAACAACGTCTCACGGTGAGAGCGGATTGTCTCAAGCACCACATCCAGCCATTCGAACATGTCCTCGAAGACCGTATTGGCGTGAGGCTGACTGGTGTCGAAGATGACGTTGGTAAACACCGGAACAATTTGTTTGAACCGGGCCGCCTTTTGCAAAAATGCCTCATCCAGCCCCTTCATATCTGCCCAGAATTTTATGCCCGCCATGGTGAAGTCGCCTTGAAAGCGCCTGGCAAGGTAGGCATCCAGGCGGGCGTTTTGTTCGTCATTGAGTTCAAACTCATCCGGGATGCGGATGGGATACGCCGTCGCTTCGCCATCGGTGAAGAATGCCGAGGCGGGCTGCAACCCCACCTCGTGCGTGAGGACGCGGATGCCGCGTTGTTGCGCCACCCAGCGGGCGGCGGCTTCGGGGTAGAACTGCCCGTTGAACACCACCACAGCCCGCGGCTGAGTCTGATCGAGAAAGTCGGAAAATTTGCGCGCCACGTTCCACGCAGAGAGGATGTATTCGCGCAGGAGATACCGCGTGTTCTCGTCGTCGTTCAGATGATGGATTCGTAAAATCCAACGCAGACCAGGCAGACAAAGAGGTCCGAGGGGAATGCCTTGAAAATGGAAAGTGGAAAGTTCCGGCACGGAAAGCGATGAGATGCGAGACGCCAGCTCCTCGTCGCGGTGATACTCAAACCAGTTGACATGTGTCGTTTGCGCGTTGGAGCGTTTGAACGGTTCAACGCCGCTATAGAGGGTTTTGGACTGATATACACACGACCTGCACGGCATTGCCCGATGCGGATTGTCTCGATCTGTTCCCAGCACACATTTGCTCATGCCGGAATGGCAGGCAAAATACGCCACCGGCACCCCCTTCAGGCGCAGCGCCCACGAAGCCAGCAGGTGAAAACCGCTGTTCCACGAGAGGTCGTCTATGCCCGAGGAAGCCTTGAAGAAGACCACCGGCGCACCGGAGGGGGGCGGCTCGCGGCGTGCAACCTCCCGTGCGACGCGCGCAATTTTGAGGTTATTCAGCCTGCGAACCACTCCGCGTTTGAGGCGTTGGGTGAAAAATTCGTTCAGTGATTTCATTACCAGTCATTGTTCTTTTCGTATCCCAGCCTGATCAGCAAATCTCCCGCCACTTCCTTGAACAGCGACTTGTGCTCTTCGGTAAAGTATTGTCTCCAGCCACCGGTCTTGCCCGAACGGAAGGTGTGACTCTTTTTCGGCTGGATGGCTTCTGTGAGTATGGCGAGCGCCTTTTCGTGGGAGATGGGGATTTGGTAGCCGGTCTTTTCCACCTCATCGAGCATGGAGTGGAGCGCGGCTTCGCGGTGGTTGATCAGGTCTTCGAAGCGCAGGCACAAGACGCCGGGCGTCGCCAGCCACTGAAAAACGCCCTCGTATCTTTGCTTCACGCTGACCATCTTCATCCCTTCGCGCTCGATGCCGGTGATTGCCACTTTGAGCCGTTCTCCAAAATCGGGCAGGGATTGGTAGTAGGTGTGCATGCCGTGTTCTTCGTGCATGTCGGTGGCAAAGAAGACGTGCGAGACGAGCATGTCGCGCGGGTCGCGGTAAATGAAGTAGTTGACGCGCCCGTTCGAGGTCAGGAAAGAGACGTTTTCGGGGGCGGCATCCACATAGCCCCAGCCGATCACGCCCGGCGGGATGGACTTCAAATCCGCCAAAATCTCGTCCGCTGTGCGCCGTCTGCCGTCTTTAGTAATCGTGCGGACGGGGTCAGCGTCCACGTAGCGGTAGGGCATGATTTGCGTAAAGCCGTTGAGGATTTGCAGCAACAAATGCGACCCGCTCTTGGGTTTGGCGTTACCAAAAATGGGCGGCGCATCGTTGAACGAAAAACGCTTCCAACGCCAGAAGGCTTGAGCGGTCTTGCCGTATGGGCGGAGGGCGCGGCGGAGAGTTTTCATCAGGTTGAATAGTTAGAAAGTTGACAGGTTGGAAAGTTGGTCAACCTGCTAATGTTCCAACTTTCCAACCTGCAAACGTGTTTTATTCGTTTACAACGCGGCGGAGTTTCTTCAACGAACCTATCTCCGATTCGTACACCCGTTTTACGCCGTCGCCCAGCGAGGCTTCGGTGACGCGGATGTATTTGACCAGCCGCTCGAACCCGCCCGGCTCTACCGAGGCAGCCTGGTCGCTGCCCCACATGGCGCGGTCGAGAGTGAGGTGGCGCTCCACCATGCAGGCGCCGAACGCAACGGCAATTGCCGAGGGCACCAGCCCCACTTCGTGACCGGAATAGCCGATGGGCGTATTCGGAAATTCACGGCGCAGGGTTTCGATCATGCGCAGGTTCAACTCTTCCGGCTCGCACGGATAGGTGCTGGTGCAGTGCATGATGACCAGGTTGTCTTCGCCAACCACATCCACTCCGCGATGAATCTGCTCCATGGTGGACATGCCCGTAGAGATGATCACGGGTTTGCCGGTTTTGCGGATGTATCGCAGCAGGTTATGGTCGGTGAGCGAGGCGGATGGCACTTTGTAGGCGGGCGTGTCGAATTGTTCCATGAAATCCACCGAAGGCTCATCCCACACCGAGACCATCCAGGCGATGCCTTTTTCGCGGCAATAGCGGTCAATCTCGCGGTACTGCTCCTCGCCAAATTCCACTTTGTAACGGTATTCGAGATAGGTGATGTAGCCCCAGGGCGTTTCACGCATCTGCTTTTGCTGCTCGGGCGGGGTGCACACCTCTGGCGTGCGCTTCTGAAATTTGACCGCATCCGCGCCAGCATGCACTGCCGCATCTATCATGCGTTTGGCAATTTCCAGGTCGCCGTTATGGTTGATGCCGATTTCCGCAATGACATAAGCAGGATGACCATCGCCCACCATGCGGTTTCCAATTTTGATTTCACGAGTCATTTTGTCTCCTTGATGTTTGCGTATGGGATGTTCTCTTCAATGCGCTAGAGAGCGCTAACTACGCGGATAGCCAACTACGCGGATATTTGTTTAAGAACCAACTCACACACTTCGCGCACTGCGCCCTGCCCTCCGCGGCGGGTCAACACGTAATCTGCGGCTTGGATGACTTCCGGGTATGCATCTGCCACCGCCACTGCCCAGCCGGCAACCTCGAAACAGGGCAGGTCGTTGAGATCGTTGCCGACATAAACGACATTCTCCGCTTTGACCTTTTTCTGCTCGAGGACTTCACGCATCACACGCCCCTTATCCTGCAACCCAATCCCCTGAATGACCTCCACGCCGATCTTTTTCGCGCGCGCCGTCACTACGGGATTCGGCTCCGAGGAGAGAATCAGCAGTTCGACGCCCTTCGCGCGCAGTTCCCTAAAACGGATGCTGTCACTGCGCGAAGCCGCCACCGATTCGCGCCCGTCCTGATCGGTCCACACACGGTTGTCGGTAAATACGCCGTCGAAATCGAAGATCATCAGGTCCACCTGTTTGGGCGCGGGACGGCGGTGTCTCCTATCCGGCGTAACCATCTCCAGCCCGCCGGCATACACCAGGGCTTCATATTTTGACCAGTCGGCGGGAGTATCAATATCCACCGTATAACGCGGGTCAATGACCAGCGGATAGACCACGTTGCCGGTCAGCGAATTCTTGCGCGTGATGGTTGTTATGCGGGTGACGTCAATGTGACCGGTTTGCCAGTAGGCAGGCGGAAGGATCTGCCGCGGTGCATTGTAGGGCTCGGCAATGCCTTCCACTTTCAGAAGCGGGATCATTGGCTTGTCGTAGCCGTGAAAACGCCACATCTTGAACGGGTTTTGAGCGGCAGGCACCACGCCGCGCACGCTGTCGGCGTCTGTATGCTCCAGCAGAATTCGGACGGCGCTATCCACCATGTCGCTCGGACGGATGGGCGAGGTCGGGCGCAGCTGCACGACGATTTCGGGCTTGTACCCCTCGATCTCCTCCAGCCACTTCAAGGCATGGGTGAAGACCGGGAGATCGGGCGTGCGATCCTGGGCAAGTTCGGGCGGGCGCAGGAAGGGGACTTCCGCGCCCCACTGGCGCGCCACCATGGCGATTTCCTCGTCATCCGTCGTGACAATGACGCGTGAGACACTTTTTGCCTGCAATCCCGCCGCGATGCTCCAGGCGATGAGCGGAAAGCCGGCAAAGGGTTTGATATTCTTGCGCGGAATTCCTTTCGAGCCGCCGCGCGCAGGGATGAGGGCGAGAATGTGCGTCAAAGAATACCCCTTATAAACCAACTTGATATACGACAAAATAGCCGTTCAGCGGATGTTTGATGGAAAAGGATTTTATCCTTTTCCATTTATCTTCACCAAAAACGACTTTCATCTTTTCGTAAATGGATTTTCTTTCTTTTTCGGAATGAAAAGGAACAATCAGGTTCAGAGTGTCATCTTTGATTTCGGGATATTGGCTGGCGTTCAAGATATTGCCTTCTGCTTTTACCTCAGTCATAATGCGAAAGCGCAAACGCACAGAAGCCTTTTCCACATTTCGCACGCGGCTGAAACTTTCTTGATGAGAGAAGATAGACTTTAATTTATCTTTGACTTCTTCGGAAACATCAGAATCCGCTAATTCTTCATCTAACACTTGCGCAAAAGAATCCCGAATCAAATCGTTGGCTTTCACTGTCTCGAAGAAACTGCCATGAACCAAGCAAATTTTTTGGCAGCCGCGTTTACGTCCGCGCACAAGGTAATAGACTTCTCGTTCTTCCAGCGAATAGACATCATCGCCCGCCTCCTGCATTTGCCGAAAGATGATGCCGCCTTCGGAAAGGATAATCTCACGGATGTTCTTCTTGCCTGTGGGTATTGTAGAATTAAATGACGCTACACTATACGTTTGGCTATCTTTCAACTCAATAAGTTCACCGCCTGTAAAACGCGAATCACCTGTATTTATCTTAATTGCAAGGTCAGGAAAAACGCCTTGATTTTTACACGAAAGCATATCCGCTGGAAATGGAAACTCATCAAGAGTTTTGATTTTCGCAAATTTCGCTTTGTTCTCGAGCAGGCTTTGCCAAAAGTGGAAAATCGAATACATATTTTATCCAAACAATGAAGGCTGCTTTAATTTTTTCTTCACTGTATCAAGGGTGGCAGGGTTCCCCCAAATGACGGGGAAGTTTTCTGTATATTTATATTCTTCGTAATATTTCTCGACATTATCCGCCTCGCGGATTTTTTCCAAGCGTGAGCGAATCATTTCCACGTTTTTGGGGTCAATCTCGATGCCGATGCTGTTTCTGCCAACTTGATACGCCGTCACCAGCGTTGTGCCTGTTCCCGCAAAGGGATCCAGCACGGTATCGCCAACCTTTGAAGAAGATAAAATAATCCGGAGCAGCAGGGCTATCGGGGCTTGCTGTTTATGGAATCGTTCACCATCTTTATTGCGAATTGCCTCATCCCCCGCAAAATAGCCTGAAGTTAATTCGCGGATATCGTCCCAAACGTCTGTGACATAAACGCCGTTCTCACGCTGCAATTTGTAATTCGGCGGCAATGGCGGTGATATCCGCAAGCGATGAAACACCCGCGCTTTTTCGCCTTTCGTAGCATAAGCGATGATTTGATATTGCTTACCATACTTACCGGAAACCGGCACAGCAGAGGTTTTCTTCTTCCAAATAATCAGGTTTTGTAAAATCCACCCCGTCTCGCGCAGGCAGCGTAAAACATCTTCCACATTTTTTTCTCGCTGCATAAAATAAACTGCGCCGCCTGTGGATGTGATATTGAATGTTTTCTGGCACACTTCCTTCATCATGCCCCAATATTCTTCGGGCGATAGATTGTCATCGTGAAGGGAATAATCTTTGCCTTGATTGAAGGGAGGATCAAGGAAAGTTAAGTCAACCGCTTTTGGAAAATTCTCGCGGTTCAATTTCTGCAAACAGTCGCCTGTTATAACACTGTACTCGGTCATATTTAATTCCTTGCTACCACGCCGTCCAACCGCCATCTACTATAACATTATTTCCCGTCATGTACGAGGAAGCGTCGGAGGCGAGAAACAGCAGCGCGCCGTTCATTTCGTCTTTGTTTGCCATGCGCCCGAGGATGGTCTTGGCAGCATAGTTGCGGACGAAATACTCTTCGTGGTTGTTGAACACGCCGCCGGGCGTGAGCGCATTGACGCGGATCTCGGTGCCGGCGTAATAAGCGGCAAGATATTTGGTGAAGCCCAGCACGCCCGCTTTGGTGACCGTGTAATAGACCGGTTTGAACGCCACGCGCTGCCCCTCCCTGACGTAAATCCGCTGGTCGGGTCCGTTGAGCCCGTAGGTGGAGCAGATGTTGACGATGCTGCCCCTCTTCCCCTGCGCCAGCATCGGCTGGACGCACGCCTGCGTGACGAGGAACATACCGGTTAGGTTGACGTTCAGGGCGGCGTTCCAATCGTCGAGCGGGTAATTCTCGAAGGCGCCGGGGGCAATGCCCTTTGCGGCGGCGTCCGGGTCGAACTTCGGGTCGAGCGCCGCGCTGTTGACGAGGATATCCAGCTGCCCAAAGGCGGAAAGCACTGTTTCCACCATGGCGCGGACGGAGTCCGGCTGGGTGATGTCGGTGGGGACGGCAAGGGCGTGGTATCCGCTTTTCGAGAGCGTATCAGCCGTCCCGTTGGCAGAGGCGGCGTTCAAATCCACCACTGCAACAGAGGCGCCCGCTTCGGCCAAAGTGCGGCAAAATTCCGCGCCGAGCAGTCCTGCGCCTCCTGTGATCACTGCCACGCGTCCGCTCAAGTCGAATTTCTCTTGAATGTGCATGCATTCCTCTAGGGTTGGGTATAGATTTCATCGCCCTGCCCTTTGAAGGCAAGGTTCAATCCGCTGATCAACATTTCCATCCCGCCGGCAAGGTTCTCGCCGCCGTCGAATACTGCCAGCACCGCCCTGCCCTGCAGAATGTCGGCTTGCATGGCGGCGACCGCCGCGTCGAAGTCGGGGCGTTCTCGCGCGGTTGCCGAGTCGTAGCGGGTGGGAAGAGCACGCGCGCCGCGCCCGGTGTAGAGATAGACGGCGGCGGGTTCATTGGTGTAGACGCTCACGTCTGCGGGCAACTCGCGCAGATGCGCCATTGCCTGCGAGTCGTACCACTGGAAGGAGGCATACCCCAGCCCGCCCTGCGACCAGTGCGCCAGCGTGACGGATTGTTTATACGCCGAAAGCCCCAGCAACAGGAGGATCGCCGCAAACACCAACGGACGGTTCTTTTTGCGCATCCAGATTCCAAACGCCACCAACAGGATGAGCAGACTCACGAACACGGGCGCCAGGATGCGTAGTTTGAATTTGGTGGCGGCGTCGAACAGGCTCATGGAGGCGATAATGGAGGCAAGATAGGCAAAGAGGTAGAGCCCGGTGGTGAAGGAAATCACCTCGCGCGATTCTTTTCCGCCTCTTTTCAACTCCGAAGCCTGCCTCGGTTTCGAGAGATGATTCCTCACCTGAAGCAGAGTCCACGCCAATAGGACGCCCAGAAAGACGAAGAGCAATCCCTCGATCAAACCGGTCTGTTTGAATATCGCCCTGCGCCAGGACTGAATGGGAATGAGGAACTCCGAAAAAGTACGCAGACCGGTCGTAATATTTTCCTCCGTAATAGGATGCCATGCCAAGGCGCGGTTGGTGGTATTTCCGGCGACCAGCCGGTTGCGGAGCGCCCATCCCAGGGCAAAGGGCAGAAAACCCGCCAGGAAAATTCCGATGCTCGTGAAACGCTTGCGCCAGGTGGTACGCAAAACGAGAATGGCAACAACAAACGTCGCCACGAGCGCAAGTCCCGCGTAGCGCGTGAGATACGCCATCCCGGCAAACGCGCCGCTGGCAACCAGCCACCACCACTCACCCGCGATCCCCTTCCCCACCGAGGAGGGCGGAAGTTCGAAGTACAGGTCGAACATCCAGAAGGAAAGGAGCGAAAAGAAGATGAATAAAGGCTCGCTCATCGCCACCACATGCACCTGTAACAGATCGCCGTTGGCAACGAACAACGCCGCGGCAACCAGACCCGCCGCCAGCGACGGCGTCATGCGCCAGACAAGTACGCCGAGCAGACCGGCATTGAGTCCGAACAACAACGCATTGAGGAAGCGCGCCCCGCGCAAAGGATCGAGACCGAACAGACCCAGGAACGCCAGCGCCGAAGAAAAACCCGGGGGAAAGTGCGTCACCGGCTGGTTGCTCTCCAACCAGGCTTCGCGGTAGCCGTTTCCCGCCAGCAAACTGCGCGCTCCGGCGATATAGGCGATGGAGTCATCCGAAAGACCGAGCCCTTCGGGGGTTGCCTTGAAGACAAGAAAGGTCCCTGCAATGACAATCAGGATCAGGATCAAAAAGGAGGCGAGGCGGGGGTTGATGCGTGTCATACGGTCACAGGAAAGGGAATAACAAAGAACGCGAAGGCTTTCATTATACCCTTCGCGTTCCTCCTCAAAGCCTCATTAGATGCCGTTCAAATATCCTTTTTCCTCGAGATATCTGACAATGATATGAGCGTTCTCCTCGGGAGTCGCACCGTAGCCCTTGAGGGTGATTTCCGGGTCAATCGGCGGTTCGTAAGGATCATCCACACCGGTGAAGCCCATGGGTTTGCCTTCCTGCATTGCCTGGCGCGCCTTGGCGTAGAGACCTTTCACGTCACGCTGTTCACAGACTTCAACAGGCGTGTCCATGTAAACAGTGATGAAGTTTTCGCCGACCATCTTGCGCGCTTCGTTGCGGGTGGCGCGGTAGGGGCTGATGGCAGCGCAAATCACCACCCCGCCCGCACGGACGATTTCACCCGCCACAAAGCCAATGCGCAGGATGTTGGTGTCGCGGTCTTCCTTGCTGAAGCCGAGTCCTTTGGAGAGGTGGGTACGCACCACGTCGCCGTCAAGGATGGTGATTTGCCGTCCGCGTTCCAGCAGGAGCGAGGTGAGCACCTGGGTGGTGGCGCTCTTACCGGAGCCACTCAAACCGGTGAACCAGATGCAGAATCCCTGTTTGTGGCGCGGGGGGTACATTTCGCGCAGGATCTCGGCGGTTTCGGGGCGGGTGAACCATGCGGGCAGGAGTTTGCCCTTGGCGAGATAATCGTCGCGCACCTGCGTGCCGGAGATGTTGAGCGTGCGCGCGCCCGGCGGCACATCTTTCTGCTCCACATAGCGGTCCTCGTCGGGAAGATAGACGAGTTCCTCGAAGGGAATCATCTTGACGCCGATCTCCGCTTCGTACGTTTGCATGATCTCCTGCGCGTCATACGGACCGTAGAACGGTTTGCCGGTGGAATCCTTGCCCGGTCCCGCGTGGTCGCGCCCGACGATGAAGTGATTGGCGCCATGGTTGCGGCGGATGATGGCGTGTAAAAGGGCTTCTTTGGGTCCTGCCATGCGCATGGCAAGCGGCAGCAGGCTGAGCAGAGTGCTGTTTTTGTCGTAGTAATTCTCGACCAGCGCCTTGTAGATGCGGACGCGGGTGTAGTGGTCCACGTCGCCGGGCTTGGTCATGCCGACGACGGGATGGATGAGGAGCGAGCCTTGCACCTGGGCGGCGGCGCGCTTGGTCAGCTCTTCGTGGATGCGGTGCAGGGGGTTGCGGGTCTGGAAGGCGACAACGTTGTCGTGTCCCATCTCTTCGAGTATTGCGCGCACCTGAGACGGCGTGCGCCGCAGTTCCACAAAGTCGTGATATTTGGGCAGATTGACCACCTTGAGCGATCCCGAAATGCAAACCTTGCCCCAGCGTTCCATTTCTGAAACCATGGGGTGACGCGGGTCGGTGGAGCCGTAGGCGAGCGCGGCTTCGGTGGCGCGATCCCAGTGATAGACCTCCTCGAGGGTCATGAGGGCGATGACGTCATTGTTGGCGTTGCGCAGGACAATGTCCTCGCCGACGGTGGGCAGTTCTTTTGGATCAGCCGTCAGCGTGATGGGAAGCGGGAAGAGGGTCCCATCTGCAAGGCGCATTTCCTTGAGGACGCGTTCGTAATCCGCCTTGCCCATGAAGGTGGTGAGCGGCGAAAATCCGCCGGTGGCGATCAATTCGAGATCGCAAAGATTGCGCATGGTGATCTTGATGGAGGGGAGTTTTGACGCGCGGGCAAGCAGTTCCTCGCGCTCCTTTCCTTCGACAACCAGATTCACCAGTTTTCCCCCGTAAGGGGGAATGAGTTTGGCTTTTGACATAATTTCTCCTTGGAATACGTCTAAGACTTCGGAAGTTTTGGAGTCCGGCGGTTGGGATTTAGCCAGAAGAAACTTCCGAAGTCTGGAAGTTTCAGACACAGGGCGCAATTATAACCCAAAATTCAGCGAGTGAATTTTGGAGGGATTACAACTTACTTCCCGCAGTATAGGGATTCGACAACTTCCAGCACCTCATCAGACAGCCCAGACATCGTTCCAAAGATCTGACAGGCTTGCCCTAAGATATACGGGTCGGCGCCGACGACAGGAGCCAGTTCCGCCAACCGAGCCGCCTCCCCGCTGACGGCATAGGCTTGCAGGAAAGGCATCCACTCGATCAAATCCTGCGGCTCCAACCCCTGATCAAAAGCCTGTTCCCCGATTATCAGAACTTCTTCCCAATCACCTCGCTGACGCGCGAAGGTGGCTTTTTGGTAGTAATAGCACCACCCATGAGAGGGTTCAGGACCAAACAGAAAATGTGGGGGAAGTTTAAAATTCATCCTGCAAAGAGATGTGTTCCACTTCAGAATACGGACCCACCACGAGAATAGCGTCATTTTCATGCCGTGAATATTCCGGTTGCTTACCATCGATAACGTGTACACAGGAGTTCAATGTTGGCTGGGTAAGGATCAAAATATTCCGATAATTTGGGTATGTCTCCACGATAATTTCCTTGCGATATACCTGGCGCTCACGGAGCAATATCCGAATGACAGCATTGTGATCGAGCAAAATGGCATTTACTCCAAGCAGGATTTTGTTCGGGTTCAGCTGTACCGGATAATAAATATGATTCGCAGGTCCCCACACATCTCTCGCTTCGGTGATTGTCGAAGGATACTGAACCACGAGCGTCGTACCCTGCTCCAATTGCGGAATACGCCAGCTAACCTGCCACCAAAAGAAACGCATTCGTTCAGCAGATTGGGCAAACACCGTGCCGTTAGCATAATGGGTAAAACCACCAGAGAAAACAAGAAAGCTGATAATTACCAGTTGCACGCGCTTTTCGGAAAGAAAGGAAAGCCCCGCGACCAAAATCATGATCCCACCCGGTGCGCTCACCAATCCGTAACGGGCATAGGCGGGAAAAACGACAGAGCGGTTGGCCAGAATCACTATAATCAGCCCTCCGATCGTCCACAAGATTCCAACACCCAGCATTTCCTTACGCCAATTGGTTGAATCCTCTTTGCTCTTGCCATTGACACGCCGCAGATAACTGATGACAAGGGTTGAAATCAATATGATAACCAGTGCAAGCGCAATGCCGCGTATCTTGTTCGATGTGTCAAGGGTAAAGGATAGTTGGGAAAGAGGCACGCCCCATGCCAGGAGGACCACATTCAACACACTTTGAATATAATTCCCGAACCAATCATAGAGGGTGGCAATCGGTGCCGCTTGCAGAACAGACAACTGCAAGCCCACATCCGTTTGCATCCGTTCGTTATTAAAGAAAAAGAGACGCCAGATCAGATATAAGACAGGAATGGGCGCGTACGGCAACCAAGTATGGAATGCTCTTTTGATCCTTTGTTTCCAATGCAGGTGTTCACGCCAGGCGACAACCCCGAGCAGAAATACCCTGACCGTTTCAAAACCCAGGTAATATTCCATCTGGCTCAAGTATGCCCAGCCGGTAAGAGCCGCGCCCAGCCATAAGGCAACGCGTATCTTTAAGTCTTGTGCAGAGACCGCCACAATACTTATCCCAAACGAAAGAAATACCAGGCAGACGGCAACCAGATGCGACTGAAAATCTATGGCATTCGGCATCGAAAGAAACCCCGGATAGATCAGGAACAGAAACGCAACCAGGAACGTCTCGAATCTTTGCTCTTGCCAGATCAGGCGCAGAACCCAAAGCAACAACAATGCCCCGACAAGACGTAATATATATGCAAGGATATTGTAGTAAAGCGGGTCTCCCTTGAAAAGCATGTATAAAGGAATCATTATATATGCACGTCCCGGACGGTCAATACTATACATCTCGTAAAAGGTTTGCGTGCCTCCCACCCGCGCGGCATACATAGAGTACCAATCATCGTAGTAATATCCAAATTGCCCGATAAAGGGCAGGTAGATGGCAGCAGATACCAGCACCAACAGGATGAATTCAATCCAGCTTTTGTAAGTTTGAAATCTCATCATCATTAACCTCGAAATCAAAAAATAGCAATATGCCTATCAACCATGGACCACCTTGCCGCCAGGGCGAGACGCAGCGCCATGATGCCGTCTTCGAGACTGCAAATCGGTTCGGACTCCCCCCGGGCTGTTTCAAGGAAATGACGCGTTTGACTCACGAACAGCCAATTCCGCTCGAAGCCCTCGGGCGGGGAAAACGTCTCGATAACGGGAGCAGGCGCGGGGTCCGCGAAAGAGCCGAAGGGAAGGGTGGCGCGGTAAACGTGGAGCAAGCCGTCAGCGTTGTCCCAGCGAAGCGTACCTTGAGTCCCGACAATCTCCAGCGTGTGACGCGGCGGTCTCTGGACGTAGTTCAAATGCACACCGCCGATGGCGCCGTTGGAGAAGCGCAGCCCGATTTCAGCCACGTCCTCCACGTCGAGTTCGAGGGGGGAGATGTGACCGTTGAATGACCAGAGGGCTTTGACTTCGCCCAGCAGATAGCGCAGGTAGTCGAGCGGATGGGTGAGCGTGCGGATGACGCCGCCGCCGAGGTCGGCGCGGGCGGCGTAACTCTGGCGGTAATCTTCCCAGGGGTGCCACTGCGGCAGGTACTCGCCCCAGTGAGCGTGGACGGTAAGTACCTGACCGAGGGCGCCCGCTTGAATCAACTCGCGGGCTTTGTTGAGGGTGGGGTGATAGCGGAACTGAAACCCAACGAGGATTTTGCTTCCGCTTTTTTGGGCGGTTCGCTGGAGGGTGTCGAGGCGGTCGAGCGAATCGGAGACGGGTTTTTCAAGCAGGATGTGACAGCCCGCTTCAGCGGCAGGGAGGGCAATATCGAGGTGCAGGGCGGTGGGGTTGGCGACGATGACCGCGTGAGGCTTGTGCTTCGCCAGCGCGGTGTGAATGTCGGTTTCAACGGGATAGCCTGTCAGTTCGTCATCGGGCAGGGTGGCGCGGTGACTGCGAAGCAGGACGATGTCTTTTTCGCCGAGGGCGATCAGGTTGCGGAAGTGTCGGCGTCCGATGGAGCCGAGACCGGCGATGAGAAATTTCATTTAAAACTCCGTTGTATGTCATTGCAAGCGCAAAGTGCGAAGCAATCACCGTGTTAATGGGAGATTGCTTCGTCGCAACCAACGCTCCTCGCAATGACATGTTTACCAATTCAAGTCCTTCTCGTATCCCCATTTGACCAGCATCTCACCGGCGATTGTCTTGAACAAAGATTTGTCTCTTTCGGTGAACAGTCTCTGCCAGTTGCCAGCCTGTCCTTTGGGCAGGAAGGAGGCGATTTCTTCATTACGTTGAGCCTGCCACTCCTCGTCGGGGTTGGATGCCATTTCGGCGCGGATGGCGGATTCGAGCGAGGGGTCAGCGTCCACGCCGAGGAAACGCCACAGGCGGGTCATTTCTTCGAACGGGCGGGCGAGCAGGTCTTCGTAGCGCAGGGGGTGATAGTTTTGACCGTACAATCTGCGGGCTTCGGCGTCGGTTTCGGTCAAGTCATCCACCCAGCGGGAGGCAATGTTGCGGATGAAGGTTTCGGTGAAGATGGAGCGGCGTCCGTCGCTGAAGGGTGCGGGGTCAGCCCGAAGGTCTGCAAGGATGCGTTTGTCTTCTGCGGTGAGGAATTTGGATTCTTCGACAAAGTTGCGGAAGCGTTCCGAGATCAGCACATCGCGCCCGTCGCGGACGATGTTGATGACCTTCGCATCGGGATAGACCGAGAACATGTCGCGCACGACCTGACCATGAATCACGCTGGAGGGACTCTTATCCCCGACGATGCGTTTGCCCTGGCGGGCGGCGTCACGTTCCATGATGAAGTCGGCGGCGGCGCGAAGGACGAGCGGCGAGAGGTCGCGCCCGTGATTCCAGCGGTTGGATTTGCGCGTCAGCCATTCTTCGATTTCGGGCGAATCGACCAGCGATTTGAGCAGCGGCTTGCGCGTGAAGAAGTGTGCCTGGTAGTTGCAATGCACGTCGGGGTGCAGGCGGGTGAGGCGCATGAGGAGTGTTGTCCCTGAACGGGCGTGACCGAGGATGAAGAATTTTTGGCGCGGGAAGAATTGCTTGATCTCCGCCACTTCCTCGTCCGTGATGGCGGGGATGGGGTTACGGGTTTTGTTTGTCGGTTCACCCTTGAGCAGGATGCGGGCGGCGGTTTTGAAACGGGAAAACATTCGCGTTGAAACTCCAGGTGATCGTTTCCAGTTTAGCATAATTAACCTGAGTTCGGGATAGACTGTTTTGAAACGTCCCGAAGGTTTTAGAAAGCGCAATTTTGGCGACAAAATCGAACCTTCGGGACGCTTTTTCCGCTTATCCCGAACTGACGTCAATTAACCTTACAAAGCAGACCAGAATCCCTAGAAGATTCACCCATGAAATTTTATCCTTGAAGGCGAGGGGGATGGAAAAATCGAAGGGAAACGTTTTACCCATTTTTACCACAAAGGGCAAGAAGAAACACATCTGCCTCTCTACCCCGTCCGTTCATGCTTGCAGCAGAGCATTCCCCTCTCATCAACGTGTATAATTCGTCTATTCCCGATTTTGGAGAGTTTTCGGTGCGCCATCACTTTGTCGTTGTTCTGATTTTCATCATCCTGCTCAGCGCGTGCGGAGCGAACGCCCCCGCCGCAACCGTCACGGCTGTCGTGCCGCCGACCACATCCCCTGCCCCTGCGCCGCTGCCCACACCGACCGCCGCGCCTGCCGCCCCTCTGGCTATCCTGGTCCTGCCTGCAGACATGGACACAGAGGCTTCGAATCTTTACCAAAAGACGGTTTACGATCTTACACAGGCATCCGGAATGCGTTTTCAAGTCCGAAATCACATTACAACCGCCGATCTCGAGCCGGAATTGAAGATTGTGATCGCACTCCAGACCCATCCGGACATTGCGGCGCTTGCCGCCGCCGCGCCGGACGTGCAGTTCCTGGCAATCGGCATCCCCGATCTCGTCGCGGGGGGCAACGTCAGTGTACTGGCAGGCAGTTCGCAGGTGGAGATTGCCGGATTTCTTGCCGGTTATACCGCCGCCATGCTGACCGACGATTACCGGATAGGCATGTTGATGCCTGCGGGGGACGGAAACGCCATTCGCATGTACAATGCCTTTGTGAATGGCAGACGTTTCTTTTGCGGTCTTTGCCGCCCGTATTTTTACCTCCCGTGGGATTTTCCACAATACCTTGAAATACCCGCCGCGGAAGACGAGAACAACTACGACGCCTTCGCAGATGTGCTGATCCAGAAATACAAGGTACGCACGCTCCTCCTCTATCCCACCATTCAAACGCAGGATCTTGTGGATTACATCGGCACAACGGGGGTATCCATGATTGGAACAGCCGCTCCCGAACGCATACCCGCGGGCTGGGTGATGACGATTCAACCGGATACGGTCAAGGCAATACAGACTGCCTGGACCCAACTGCTTGCCGGACAGGGTGGCATGACGGTTCAGGCTCCCCTTGGCTTGAGCGACGTGGACCCAAGCCTTCTCTCCCCGGGAAAGCAGCAGGACGTGCAACAAATTTTGGATGATTTGCAGGCGGGTTTGATCGCCCCGTAAATCCCCTGATGAGTACATCTTGCCACAAGTTTCCCTTTCGGGTGCAATGACAGGGATTTTCATTTCCCATCCCTGTCATGCCGGCAAAGAGTTTTCGATTTCCCAGCATTCGCTGCGTCTCGGCGAAGCGACAAACATTGCGACAGTACGATTAAACAAAGGCTGACGGGATTGCTCCCGTCAGCCCATTTGTAGTACCGAAATGGTACGACCTACGGACGATCGATCCTGACCACAGGCGACATCCAGCGTTCCCAATGATCGGGGTTGCCGGGATCGCCGCCTGCCTTGAGGACTTCCAGCTCAAGGATGTAATCGCCATCGGGCAGGGCTTTCACAATCTTGCCGTTCTCGCTCATGCGGTTACCATCCCACGCGAAGGCAAAGAAGCTGGTGGTGGTGGAATTGCGCGGGAAGTACTTTTCGGCATAGGCATAGTTATGCACGGGGTGAACGGGAGTGCCGTCTGCCTTGTAGATGTGGATGTGAACGACCTCAGCCTGATGGTCGAAGTGCGCCAGAATCCAGGGCACGTCCTCGCCGACCATGCTGTACACCCAGTCATCCGGTCCGGTCACAGGACCGTAGAAGAGGCCCTGATAACTGATCGCCAACCACGGGAAGTTGTTGGGGGTGGGCGTCAATACCTGGATACCCTGATAGTCGCCCACGAAACCGGCATACGGCACGCGGTAGACCTGCCCGCCGTCGCGCGGGGTGAAGACGATGTAACCGCCGTAGATGCCGTTGACGGGTCCGGTTGCCGCGTGGATGTAGGCTTCGATGGTGTACTTGTTCCACGCCGGCACGGTGATGGTCGATTCGCTGAATTCTACGTAGGCGTCCGAGAGGAAGAAGGACGGGGTAATCACACCGCCGGTGGAAAGAGCGTTGACATAGGTGATGTCGTAGGTGACCGGCTGATTGGAGTTGTTCTTGATGTCAATGGGCTGTACCCACGCCGGGTCCATCACTTCCCAGTATTCGCCGGTTGCAATCTTGCTGGGGGTGATGACGGTAGTCGCCTTGATGGCATCGTCAATGTCGAGCATGCCAGCGCCCTGGCGGTGGACGTTCTCCAGGAAGCCGAGCGTCGGGTTGCCCCACCACACTTTCGGGTCGGCACTGTTCTGGAGGATGCCGCGTACATCACGCGCCTTCGTTTTGGGCTTGGCTTCGAGCAGC
The DNA here is from genome assembly GCA_013388685.1 of Chloroflexota bacterium. GTDB lineage: Bacteria > Chloroflexota > Anaerolineae > Anaerolineales > Villigracilaceae > Defluviilinea. The sequence goes on from JACAET010000045.1 coordinate 41,611, forward strand.
AGAGCCGCCGCGCCCGCTACATGCGGAGAGGACATGGAGGTGCCGCTCAAGGTGGCATAACCGCCCAATTCCAGCGGATAGGTAGAGTAGATGTTGCCGCCGGGGGCGCCGATGTCGGGCTTCAGGCTCAGGTCCGGAGCGAGGCCGTAGGAGCTGAAGGACGAGATCAAGCCGCCGTTCGGGTTGGGGAAAGAGCCGATGCGGTCGGTCCAGGTCATCATGACCGGAGCGGTCTGCGAGCGGATGAACAAGCCGTCTGCCTGGGAGATGGAGACGACGGGCACATTACCGATGGGAGCGCCCAGCGTTCCGCTGAAAAGACCCGGCGAACTGTTGTAGATCACAACCGCCGTTGCGCCGGCGTTGATCGCATTGACAGCCTTTTCGGCAAACGTACAGGCGCCGCGAACCGCAAGGGCGGTCTTGCCAGCGGGGTTGGCTAAGAGAGGCAGGTCTGCATTGCAGGCGCGTCCCACATACACGATTTCCGCATCGCCGGAGGTAGGAACCGGGCCGGAGAACGACATGGGCAGGTAGCCGATATCTGTGCCGTTGACGGTGAAGACGTTGGCAGTGTTATGGGTGTTGTCGAAAGAGGCAACGCCGATCACATCCTTACCCAAGCCGGGCGCGCCCGCCGAATATAGACCGTTCGCGCCGCTGTTGCCGATGGAGGCGACGACTACCACGCCCTTCTTGACCAGGCGGTCAGAAGCGACAGCGGTCGGGTATTGGGGCCAGGTGTAGGCAGAACCAATGCTCATGTTGAGCACCTGCATCCCGTCCGCCAACACGCGTTCCATGGCGGCAATCATGATGTCGGATGTGGTGGAACCCTCACAGCCAAAGACGCGGTATGCACCGAAAGTCACATTCGGCGCCACGCCTTTCACCGCGCCGTTCGCGCCGACGATACCAGCCACATGCGTACCGTGACCGCCGCAGTCATCGGGATCGGGATCGGGGGAAGGAACAGGGTTGTAAGAGGGGGAAGTATCATCGGCGTTGAACGCATCGCCGACCAGGTCATAGCCATACGCCACGCGGCAGCCCGGACCAAAACAGCCGCCCAAATCCGGGTGATCGTAGTCAACGCCCGTATCCATGATCGCCACTTTGACACCCGCGCCGGTATAGCCCAGTTCGTTCTGAGCGACGTCGGCACCGGTCATCTGAATGGCGGTCGCCAATTCGGGGCTGGCATTGTCGAACGTCTCCGGCATCGGGATCGAAATCACCGGATACACAGCCACCACGCCGGGCAGCGTCTTGAGTTTATTGACATCTACAGGATTTACTTTGATGGAAACGCCGTTCCACAAATTATCGAAGGCAAACCGCTCCGTAAACTTGATCCCCTTTGCGGCGGCGGCGGCGCGGAATTTCGCCTTATCGGCATCCGTCAGGGTCTTAGACCCACCCTCCGAGAGAGGTTTGCTCGCAAATTCCACAAACCACAAATCGGGAGTCTCGTCCACAAACCCGCCTGAGTCATCCGCCGGAACCGGGGCGAGCGGCTGAACCTCGGTCACACCGTCTGAAGCCCCCGCAACAGGCGCGATCGCGAGAACAAGAATAATCACGACGGACAATAGACTGAACCACTTTGCTTTCATAACTATTTCTCCTCTGATAGTTTGAGTTTGCTTGCTGTGGATATGCTTTGCAATGGTTCTATGCAGTTTTAACTTTTGCACCTCCATCAAAAAACAAAAACGCCGAAAATAATAATTTCGGCGGTCTGGCGATCCCGCTCCGCAGGACCCATGACTTTGCGTCCCCGCCTTACGACGGGTTTGCCCTTTCGATAAATTAATTATAGTACACCTCAACAAAAAGGCAAGAACTTTCAAAGGGAAAAAATGAGAAAAGGTTACAGCGGTATAATTCTGCCCTATGCCCAAACGCAAGTGGATGACTTCCATCGTATGGTTCGCCGCCCTGACGGCAATTGGTAGCGCGTTCTATCTATACCTTCCAAATACATCCCGACTCGTTTCTTTTCGCGGCTGGATTCGAAATCCCGCCTCTCACCCGGACTGGAAATTGTCTGCCGGTTCTCGGTGCGGCTCCGCACCCTTTCTCTTCCCCACCGATGGCTTCGTCGGCTTTCTGTGGGGCGATTCGTTCCGTCCCGGTCATATCCACCAGGGCATAGATATTTTTGCCGGCACCGACGTTGGGGTGACACCGGTCATCGCCGCCTATCCCGGCTATCTCACCCGCCTGCCCGACTGGAAATCCTCCGTCATCGTGCGCGTGCCTGACGACCCTTTACAACCCGGCACACAAATCTGACTATACTATACGCATATGGCGGATTCGACAGGTCATTCGTTCATATCCGACAGATTCCCTGCGGGAACCAGCGAGAAATATATCGAGGCGGGGACCTTTCTCGGTTATCAGGGAAATTACTCCGGCGACCCCGGCAACCCTGTGGGCGTGCATCTGCATTTCTCCATCGTGAGGGATGATGGCAACGGACACTTCACGAACGAACTGGAAATTCGGAATACGCTTGACCCATCCCCCTATTTGGGTTTGCCGCTCAACGCATATAAAAACCGGGACCAGATTCCCCAGTGTCCCTCGGGCGATCAGGAAGAATAGAAAACAAGATGACAACACTCGCAGGAAAAGTCGCTCTTATCACCGGCGCAGGCAAAGGGAGCGGGCGCGCACTCGCTCTGGCGTTTGCCGCGCACGGCGCCCTGGTGGCGGCGAACGACATTTCACCGGTCAACGTGGAGGAGGTCGTCGCCGAGATCAACAGGCAGGGCGGAACGGCAAAAGCGTATATCGAAGATGTCGCCAAAAAACTGGGGGCGCAACATTTGATCAGCCAGGTGGAGGACGATTTCGGCAGACTGGATATTCTCATCCACCATGCGGCTGTCCGACCGCGCGTTCCCCTACTGGACATGGACGAGTGGGACTGGAATCGCGTCTTGGGCGTCAACCTGACGGGCGCGTTTCTGATGACCCAATCCGCGGGACGTGTGATGCGGGCTTTGTCCGCGCAGGAGGGGAAAGGTTGCGGCGTCATCGTGCATCTTGTAACGACGAAACAGGCTTCGGCGCGGGAGGAAGCGGCCTTTGGGGCGTCCATGTGGGGGCTGGCGGAGTTCGCACGCCGCGCCGCGCAGGAGTTGAGTCGGTACGGTATCCGCGTCCACGCGGTGGAAACGGGGAAGGATGCCGTCGAGAAGGTCTTTGCACTGTTGGAGGAAGAATGAAGGAACTGAGCGAGTATCGCGCGCGTTTGATCGAACGGCTCGTTTCCGCCGCGCGGGAATTTCGTACAGCCTGCCTGGCTGTGCGCGATCCGTTTGCACCGCTGGAGGGCGGCTGGAACGTTCACCAGATCGCCACACACACGCGTGATGTGCATGAATTGGTCTATGGCATGCGCGCCCGCAGAACGGCGGAGGAGGATAACCCGGAGTTCCAGAATTTCGACGGCGACACGTACATGGCGGAGCATTACGAGAGGGACAGACCGTTGCAGGAATTGCTGGAAGGCTTTGTTACAAGCGTGGAGGCGCTGGCAGGCAGGTTGGCGGATTTGCCCGAGGAAGCCTGGTCTCGCGAATCGCGTCATGCCGCGTTCGGAAGCGGTTTCACGCTGCAAACCTGGGTGGAACGCGGTCTTGCTCACATCGAGGAGCATTTGAAGACAATCAAACAGGGAATTCTCGACCGCACAGTCTGAGATATTGACCCCCAGTGCAAGAAGAGAACGCAGCAAAAAGGTTTTTGTTTGCGTTCCTGGCGCTTCGCGGCGAAATTTGGGATTTGTGCCGCGGCAAAGCAGAAGATGTGAGTTTTACCAGAGCGAAAAGCCCAGCCAGGCAGTCAGCCAGGCAAAGAGCGCTCCGTACACTTGCAAACCAGCGAGGGCAACGACGATGCCCAGGGCGGCGCCAGCCATCACATCGGAGAGGTAGTGCACGCCCATTGCCACGCGCGCCAGCGCCACCAGCGGCGCCCATACCCAAAGCAGGATGCCCAGCCAGGCGGGACCCAGCGCCGCGCCGATGACCGCAATGAGAAATGCCCGCGCCGCGTGACCGGAGGGAAAGGAGTGCGGATCGGTGTTGCGATAGATGCCTCCCCACTCACCTTCCGGACGCCTCCGCCGCACGAGGAACTTGATCGCCATGACCAGAGCCGCCAGCACGCTGATGGCGGCAAACTCCACCGCTTCCCATCTTTTCCAAATAGAGTTACTGAAAAACCACAACAAAATCAACGCCGCGCCCCAAAACCACGAGTCGCCGGAATGGGCGAAGAAGACCGCCAACGAACGTAATGCGCCTGGCTTTTCAGCCACGCGCATTTTGTCGGAAAGGCGTGCATCCAGTTCGAGGATGGAACGCAGGTTCATTGTTTCTTGGGTTTCGCTTTCAGGGCGGTTTTGGGCTGCGAGGCTTTGGCGCGGGTTGTTTTGACCGTCGCAGGTTTTGCCTTTTTGGGTTTTGCACTCTCGACCGCCGGCTTGTTCGCCGCGCCCGTCTTTTTGGCAGATTTACGCTGTTGTTTGGCAAGGTCTTCGCGCAGGATTTCGAGCTGATGAGGTTTATCCACGTCCATGCAGGCTTCGGCGTGAGGCCAGACAATGACGCGTCCTTTGATGCCAATACGCTGGGAGACTTCTTTTACCAGGTCATCGAGTATGATGCTGCGGGTGAACACGCGGAAGAGGGTTCCCAACCCGATGATGCTCGCCTGCCTGAGCGGACTCTTGCGCGTGCCGATGAGGGATTCCCACAAATCAAGATGTTCGGTTGCCATGCGCACATGGGTGATGTTGATATCGGCGCCGCAGAGTTCGACATCTTTGAGGCGGGTATAAGTGCGGTTCGAGCCCGGGAAGCGGGCTTCCATCACTTCGCGCGTGCATACGCCGTAATACAGGTCATCTTTGGTTTGCATGGCGGTTTCCACCAGCCAGTCCACCATTTCGGGTTTGAGGGCGGGGATATCGGAGGAGGCGACGATGACGTATTTGTTCTTTTTGTTCAGTTCCAGCGCTTTGTTCACTCCCGCCACAATGTTGGCAAGCATGCGTCCCTGGTTGGAGATGAAGTGCAGGGGCTTTTTGCAGGTCACGCCGCTTTTGGGGGAAAGCCCGATGACAATGACATTATCCACATGCCGTGCCTCCCCGAGGGCATCCAGCACCCATTGCACCATGGGTTTTCCGACAATGTCAATCAGCGCCTTGGAGTCGCCGTGAGAATAGGTATACAACGGGTCGTCGGGTTGGGGAATTCCACCTGCGAGTACGAGTGCGTCCATAAATATCTCCTGAGATTTTCGATTTGCGATTGACGATTTGCGATTTGGGATTGTCCATTCGACTCATACATCGTCAGTCAAAAATCGTGCATTAATTCAATTCCTGCAGCTGCGGCTCGAAGCCGAGTTTATCGAGCAATTCGCCATATTCCGCCCAGGTGAGCGGACGTTCCTTGCCGGAAATCGCCACCAGTGCGGCTTCCATCATGTTGGTGCCGAAGGAGCGCCCATCCAGTACGGGCGTGGTAGTGACAAGATATTTCACCCCGCACTGCCTGAAAAATTCCACGTCTTCCGGGGTGGTGGTATTGGTCACAATCACTTTCCCTTGCATGTCGTTGGGCATGTGGCGTTTGACGTAGTGACAGTCGCCGGCGATGACGGTTGCCCAGTGATAATACTTCTCGTATTTGGGGATGCGCTCATCCTGTTTTTCACCGGTGGGGTAGAGCCATTCGAAAGGAAAGCGCGTGACGATGGGGATCATCAATTTCGCCAGCGTGCGCAAGCCGTTCAGACTGCGAATGGGAAGGGGAAGGCCGAGAGCAAACATCAGATCGCCAAAGACGACCTCGTAACCGGCTTCGACAAAGGATTTGGAAAGCCCCCAGCGGTCCACGCCCAGGGTGACAAAGACCTTGCGCCCATGCCGTTCGATGTAGTCGCCGATTTTTTTATCCAAAAAAACGGGCGCTTTGTTTTCGAGGGTGTTCTTCAAGCCGCCGCCATCGACGAGCGGAGTCTTCTTCACGAAGCGTACCATCGGCTGGACGGAGTGGAAGGGGTAGAATTTGCCATCCACCAAGGCGCCCAGATCTGCGCCGCCCACGCCAAAGGCATCCACCTTTCCGTCGAGTTCCTTGTATTTCAGGGCGGCGGCTTCCATGTCGCCATCGGTACCGATGCGTTCGATGCTGACCGTTTCACCCAGCAATTCCACCGTCATTGCTTTGTTGCGCTTGGACGATCCAATGCTGATACTGACGGCTCTTTTCATGTAGGTTCTCCTCGGGTTGAGATAAGGCTATTATAACGGAATCAGGCTGGAGGTCCGGACGGAAGCGTGAAGAGGAACATGGCGCCTTTTCCCGCTTCGCTCTCGACCCAAATCCTGCCTCCGTGAACCTCGATGATTCGCTTCACGAGAGCCAGCCCCACGCCGGTGCCTTCGCTTTGGGCGTCCAGTTTGTTGAACAAGCCGAAGATACGCTCATGATGATGAGGTTCGATGCCGATGCCGTTATCTCTGACGAAAAAGACAGGGAAGCCGTTTTCTTCGCCGCGCTGACCGATTTCGATGCGAGGTTCCGTTTGCCCGCCCATGTATTTGGCGGCATTGTCGAGCAGGTTTTGCAGAACTTCGACCAGGCGCGGGCGGTCGCCCCAGACGAAGGGCATGCCGGTTTGAATGCGGACGAGAACGCCGCGCATCTCCAGCCGCCCCTGTACGATTTCGAGCGCATCCTTTACCAATGCCTCGAATGGAATTCCCTGCGGTTGGTTCATCATTCTGCCGATACGCGAAAGTTCCAGAAGTTCGCTCAACAGTCTTTGCATTTTCAGAACGGCTGCCTGAATGCGCTGAATATCCCTTCGCAGTCGTTCCACGTTGCCGGAAAAGGCATCCTCTTCGAGATAACCGAGAAAGCCGTTGATGGTGACCAGCGGCGATTTCAGATCGTGCGAAACGGTATAAGTGAACTGCTCCAGTTCGGCGTTTTTACTTTCCAATTCCTCGATCAACCTTTGGCGCTCCTCCAATTCCTTTTGCAGGTCTGAAAAGAGGCGCGCATGTTCCAACGCAACCGCAACCTGATTGGCATAGTTGAGCGCCAGCCGGGCGTCGCGTTCGGTGAATCTGCCCGGCTGACGGCTGTCCAGCGATATAAAGCCGATCAGTCTGCCGCGCGCCTTGAGCGCGACAGCCAGCCAGCCATGGATATAATCGCTCGGCGGTTCGCGAAACTGGGGATAGCGCTCCTGAATGTCATCCAACAGAATGTAGGAAACCTCCCGGCTCAAAAAGAGATAATCGGGTTCGGATTCGTTGGAGACAAACTGCAAATGGTGTTCCGGCAAAGGGGGCAAGCCGTCCGACCCCATCAGGCGGGCTAGAGTGCCCTCATACAGCCAGACCGATGCGCTATCGTAGGGAACGACACGTTTGAGCTGTTCCAGAATTCTCCTGATCGCCTCGTTGACATCCAGCGTGGACGTGACGATGGCGGTGGTTTCGCGCAAGGTTTCGGATTCGGTATTCTTCTCCGCCAGTTCACGGATGAGCGCTTCGCGTTCCGCCTCCGCCCGTTTGCGGGAGGTAATGTCTTCGATCATGCCTTCGTAATAGAGGACATTGCCCCATTCGTCCCGAATGGCTTGTACGGACATGGATGTCCAGAAGGGAACGCCGTCCTTGCGGTAATCCAGCGATTCATAATTGATCAGCCTCTCCCCGGCGTTCAAGCGGCGGCGCATTTCCTGCCTTTGCCCGGCGTTGACATACAGTTGAGCGCCGATATCGTTTACGCTGGCAAGCATCTCTTCGGGAGATTCGTAGCCATAGATGCGCGCCATGGCGAGATTGACGCTGAGGAATCGCCCTTCCTCCGTGCTTTGGAAAATGCCGTACATGGAATTATTGAAGATGTTGCGGTATTTCTCCTCGGCGCGCCTGCGTTCGGCAAGCTCGTTCTGCAAGGCGTCTTCGTCGAACTGCCGTTTGATGGCGGCTCCCAACATGTTCGCCGCCACTTTGAGAACATCCACCTCCATGTCGGTCCATTCGCGCTCGTTGACCATGTCGTCGAAGCCAAGAATGCCCCATTGCCTTCCGTTGACCATGATTCGCATTTCCAGCAGAGCCTTTATGCCGATGCCGTTGAAATACGCCCGCTCGCTTTCCAGCAGGGAGGAGGCGCTTCCAACGAACGGATCGCCCCGATTCAGAATTTCGTAGTAGCGTTTGAATTCCGTCTCCTTTTCAGCCGCGTTCTGATATGCCGGGTTGCTAATATCGGGCTTTTGCCCCGGCGCGGTCCATTCGTAACGCATGGACCGCAACACGGGTCCGCCCTGCACGCTGTGATTCTCGAAGAGATAGGCGTGCGAAGCGTTGAATTCCGTACCCAGCCGTTCCAGCACAACCGCGATCCGTTCATCCCAGCGCGGCGCCCTGAGGAATTGTTCGGCGGAAAAAGTGACCGCCTCCAGCAACGATTCGCGTTTTCGCAGTCCAGACTCGATCAATTTTCGGTCGGTAATATCCTGTACAATGCCCACCACTCCAATGCGGATATTCCTCTCGTCGCGAACCTGGATACAGGCATCCGAAACCCAGCGTTCCTGTCCGTTTCGATTGACGATTCGATAATCGCATTCCCAATGGTTCAGGATGCCCTCTTCGGTCATACGATCCGCCTGCTCATAGGTCAGGTGAGCCATACTGCCGCGCGGGACCCGCTCTATCTCCATTGCTTCCCAGATCTGCGGGGTCAATTCCTCGGGAGAATAGCCGGTAATTTCCCGAATGCCCTCGCCCATGAAGGTGTAACGATTGCCGACATAATCCCGATAATAAGGGACCATTCCTGCGGCTTGAATCGCCCGACGGTAAAGTCGTTCGGACTCACGAACAGTCGCTTCAGCCTCCCGTCGCTGAATCGCTGCGCTGAGAATATCCGCCGCGACCTTGAGCGCGTCCATTTCGGCGGCGCTCCATTCCCGTTCGTTCGCGAAATCGTTAATGCCGAACGTTCCCCACCATTCTCCGCCCACGAACAAAGGCACCTCCAGCATGGCGCGGATGCCGAGATCGAGTAAGCGGGCGCGTTCGAGGTCGGAAATACGGGAAAAATTTCCCGAAAAAAGCCGACCCTGACGGAGCAGATGATCCACACTATCCGGTTCGAAATTGACGGGGTGAGGCGTTTGATAATAGGGGTTGTCGAAATCGTTCGGGTATCCCGGCGCGGTCCACTCATACGCCAGGGCAGAGTAGCTCACCCCGTTGGCATCCTTAAAATGCTCGAATAGATATACATGGGTCACATGCAGGGTCTTTCCGAAACGTTCGAGAACAATGTCAATATTTTCACGCCAATCGGGCGTTTTCAGGAATTGCTCTGCGGCGAACGCGATGGTCTCGAGGAGGGTCTCCTTTTTTCGGAGGTTTTCTTCCGCCAGCATCCGCTCCGTCACCTCCGTTTGCAAATGCGCAAGACTTCGAAACATGGTTCCGGTCAATTCATGAATCATGATCGCTGTAAAAACAATGATCATTGCCGCGGAGAAGAAATCGCCCGGTGTGCTTTCCATCGGGGTTCCAGACGAATACACCCCCTTGAGGTCCCCGAAAACCAGCCAGGCGAGACACAGCACGGCAAGAAAAGTCAGAAAAAACATGGCGCGTTTGCTTGTCACCAGGCTGGCAATGATCAGGATGGAGGGAAATGCAATGGTCACGACGCTGTGAATCCCCAGAGTCCTCATCGAAATGACGGTGGCGAGCAAGATCAACACTCCCCCGAGAAGTGTGGCGGCTGTTTCGAACCTGCCGTTTCGCACCAGAAGATGGGAAACGAACACGGGCAAGGCGGCAATTCCGATTAGAACGGCAGAAATGATATCGTCATAGATCAGCGCGATCAAAACCGCGCCTGCCGATCCCATCAGGATCAGGGCAATAAACAGACGAAAAATCCTCGAAATATCCCTGGCGCCTACCTCCATCGTGCTCGATCGGGTGGTCTGCCCCGGCGGATTGGATGATGCATCTTTCATGACCAAATACCTGTTCCTGTTCTCCGTAGTTCACGAAAGCGCCTGTTCGGCGGGAATTGCCGCGCCGATGCGCGTCTTCGCCGTCTACCGCTTCCCGCCGCCTGCCAGCGTAAAATAAAACGTGGTCCCCACCCCCGGTTCGCTTTGGACCCGGATACTGCCTCCGTGAAATTCGATGATGCGCTTCACAAGGGCAAGCCCCACGCCGGTACCTTCGCTTTGGGCATCCAGTTTATCGAAAAGGCGGAAGATGCGGTCATGGTATTCCGGCGCGATGCCCATGCCGTTATCGCGTACAAAAAAGACCGGCTGTCCCATCGCGTCGTATCCTTCCACACCCACTTCGACGAGGGGGGCTTTTTGATTGCCCATGTATTTGGCGGCATTATCCAGCAGGTTTTGCAGGACCTCCGTCAGACGGGGACGATCCACATGGACAACAGGCATGTTCGGCTGAATCCGAAGCGTAACACCGCGTTCCTCCAGCCGGCCGCGGACGATTTCCGCTGCTTCCATGACAAGATCGCCAAACGGAACATCCTGCGGTTTATTGATAAGGCGTCCAATGCGGGAGAGTTCGAGCAGGTCTTTGAGCAGTTCGTCCATACGCAGGGTGGCGCGGCTGATGCGCTCAAGATCGCGGCGAAAGCCTTCCATGTTGCCCACGTGCGCATCCCGTTCCAGGTATCCCAAAAAACCGCGAATGGTCACAAGAGGGGAGCGTAAATCGTGAGAAACCGTGTACGTAAACCGTTCGAGTTCGGCGTTTTTATCTTCGAGTTCGTTTATCAACTTTTGCTTCAGGGCGAGTTCCGATTGCAATTCGGTGAACAGACGTGAATTCTCGAGCGCGATGGCGGCTTGATGGGCATAGGTGACAGCCAGTTCCGCATCCCGCTCGGAGAATTGACCGGCTCGCTCGCCATCGAGCGTGACGATTCCCATGACGCGTCCTTTGACCTTGAGCGGGACCGCCATCCATGCTCGGATGTTGTTGTGAGGGGCACGATTGAAAACGGGAAATTCGACCTGCACATCGTTGAACAGGATGTAGGGTCGTACCCCCTGGATCACGGGATACGCCGGTTCTTCTTCATCTATCGGAAAATTCATGGCGAGTTCCTGACCGGTCAGGTCTACGCCTCTCGAACTGACGATTTCAAGCCGATTATTCACAATCAATTGAACCGAGGCGCTTTGATAGGGAACCACGCGTGCAATTTGTTCGAGGATTCGCGAAAGCGTTTCGGAGCGTTCGAGCGATGCCGCCACAATTGCCGCGCTTTCGCGCAAGGTTTCGGATTCGGCGTTGCGCTTTTCCAGCTCGCGGATCAAGGTTTTACGTTGCTGCAATTCATCCTGAAGGGTCGAATCCAATTGCATGCGCTTGATGGCGGCTCCCAGCATGTTGGCGGCGACCACCAGGGCGTCCACCTCCGCCGCCGACCAGATGCGGGGGGAGATCATGTCGTCGAAGCCGATCGTCCCCCACCAGGTTCCGTCAATGAAGATCGGCACATCAAGCAAAGCCTGAAAGCCGCGGCGGCGAAGATGATCCATGTCGGCTTGGGAGGCGTGATCGGCATCGCCGATGAAGGGAAGGCCGTTCCGAATGCGCGGATACCAGTTTTCCATTTTGTCTTCGTTCAGCGAGAGATTGGCATATTGGGGGTTATCCAGATCGCTTGTAAAACCGGGAGATGTCCCTTCGTAGCGCAGAGACATCAGGAGCGTCCCGTCTGCGGCAGAATGGTTTTCGAAGACATAAGCATGACTTGCCTGGATGGTCGTCGCCAGTCGTTCGAGCAGGGCGTTGACCTCGTTCCGCCAGGCGGTGGTGTCCCACCTGGGGGTTTTCAAAAAGGTGTTCGCCGCGTCCGCCACGATCTCGAGGATCGCTTCCCGCTTCTGCAGTTCCGTCTCGGCTTTTTTGCGCTCGGCAAGTTCCTGTTGCACCTGTTCGAGCAGGCTGAGTTTCTCGATGGTCATGGCAACCTGCGTCGCAATCGTCTCCAACAGGCGGATCTGTTCGGGGGTATAGGCATCGGGCTGAAGGGATTGCACTGATAAGAGTCCCGTGACCCGGTCTCGCAGGGTGAGAGGAATGCCAAGGTAGGAACGAATGGGGGCATCCACCACCCAGATAATGTGATGGCGTTGTTGAACCTGCGGATCGGTCAGGTCGCGGATGTACAGGGTTTTCCCGCTGGAAATGACCTCCCAGCTCAACCCGGGCTTTTCGCTTAATTTGCGGGGAGGCGGCTGAAGATCCTTGTCCAAATTCAGGAACAACGGGTAGGAAAAGAGATCGCTCCCGGCATCATAGACGCCGATGTGGAAGGCATCCACCGTCATGATCTGTCTGAGCTCGCCGACAAACGCGCGCAAAGCCTGATAGAGATTTTCTCCGCCCAAAAGAGCCGTTCCCAGCCGGTAAAGAAGGGATATTTCCTCCGCCCATCGGCGGCGTTCGTCGTCCATTTTTTTGCGCTCGGTAATATCCTGCACGGCGCCGTAGATCCCCACCAGGCGGTCGGTCACCGGGTCCCATTTGGGATGCGCGTACGCACGCACCCAGCGAATTTTTCCGTCCTTGCGAACGATGCGGACTTCGGAAATCACCCGTTGATTGGAGCGCAACTGCGTCATATCGCGCCGGTCCTGTTCGCGGTCGTCGAGATGAAGGATGGATTTCCAGCCGCCGCGCTGGATATATTCCGCGTGGGTATAGCCGGTGATCGCCTCGAAGGCGCCGCTGGTCCACTGATCGCCCAATTCTCCGTTCGAATCGACCTGTGTGGAAAAGGCATAATCGGACATGACCGATGCTATCAGACGATAGCGCTCCTCGCTCGCCACGGCGCGCTCCAGCGCCTGTTTGATACTGTTCGTTGCCAGCGCCAGCAAAGCCGCCGCCACAATAAAATAGGTGACTTGCGCCATCAACACCGCAACCAGCGAAGCCGGCGCATCCGAATCGGGCAGCCAGCCGCGTTCCTGTGCCAGGATCATTACCAACCCGGCAAGGACGCTGGCCACCGCCAGCATCATTCCGAACGGCGCACCCAGCAAAAACGCGGCGATCATCACGACGACGATAAAACCGGCATATCCCGGCGCGCGCACCCCGCCGTTCATGGATGAGGCATAGAGAAGGGTCAGCCAAAGCCCCCATACCAACGCCAGGCTGACTTCTCGGACGCGGCCGCGCCGCAAGGCGACCAGCAGGCTCACCAACAGCGCAAACAGGGGCAGGATGACCGCCATCAAACGCGAGAACGACATGACAGGCGCGAAGAAGACATATAAAAGGGTTGCCACGAGAATCGCCATGATGATGGAATACACCAGCCTGGCTGTGTGTGTTTTTTCATCATTTTCGGGAAAGACAGGCGGCTTGAACCCATTCCACACTCTGCTCACATCAGCCGTCTCCTTTTATTCCCCGCCCGGAGATTACAGGCAGGGTGAAATAGAAGGTCGCTCCCTGTCCCGCCTCCGATTCGACCCAGATTCTGCCTCCATGCACTTCGACAATTCGTTTGACAAGCGATAATCCGATACCGGTGCCTTCGCCCTTTACGTCCAATTTGTTGAACAAGCCGAAGATGCGTTCGTGATGTTCCGGTGCAATGCCGATACCGTTATCGCGCACATGAAACACCCATTGACCGTTCCGGGGACCGTCACAGCCGATCTCCACGCGGGGATGGGGCTGGTCGCCCATGAATTTGGCGGCGTTATCCACCAGGTTTTGCAACACCTCGATCAGGCGGGGTTTGTCTCCGCGGACAACCGGCATCCCGGCATCGATGTGAACAGCGACACCGCGTTCCATGATGCGTCCATGTACGAGTTCCACCGCTTCGCGCGCCAGGTCATCGAAGCATATCTCGACGGGTTCGTTCATCAGGCGCCCGATGCGCGAGAGCTCGAGCAGGTCGTTCAATAATTGTTGCATCTTGTTGGTGGCGTCGGTAATGCGCCGGATGTCCGATTGCAGGCGTTCCCGGTTGCCGGCAAGCGCATCCTCTTCGAGATACCCCAGAAAGCCGCGAATTGTGAAGAGAGGGGATTTCAAGTCGTGCGACACGGTGTAGGTGAAGCGTTCCAATTCCGCATTCTTGGCTTCCAGTTCGGAGATGAGTTCCTGCCGAATGGCGAGATCGGCTTGAAGGTCCGAATAGAGGCGGGCGTTTTCGAGGGCAACGGCAACCTGATTGGCGTAGGTGACAGCCAGTTGGGCGTGCCGTTCGGTAAACTGTCCAACCGTGTAACCGTCAAGGGCGATGATTCCAAGCACCTGTCCCTTCACTTTCAACGGGACAGCCAGCCAGGCGTGAATGCGATGATGAGGAGGACCGGTAAAGGCGGGCACGTGGAGCTGGATGTCGTCGAAAAGGATATAGGGAGCGGCGCCGGTCAGAACCGGGTATGCCGGTTCGCTTTCGTTGATTTCGAACCTGCCGTCCTCTTCGTTCTCGAGCGCAAAGCCCTTTTCGCTGACGATGACCAGCGCGTTGCCGCTGACCAGCTGTACCGAGGCGCTGTCGAAGGGTACGACGCGTTCGAGTTGTTCGAGAATCAAACGAATGGCTTCGTTTTTTTCGAGCGTTGCGGCGACGATGGCGGCGCTTTCCCGCAGGGTTTCAGACTCGATGTTTCGCATTTGGAGTTCGGCGATCAACGCCTTGCGTTCCTCAAGTTCGGTTTGAAGGTTCGAAAAGAGACGCGCGTTTTCGAAGGCAATCGCCACCTGATTGGCAAAGGTCACCGCCAGGGCGGCATGTCGTTCGTCGAACTGGTCCTTGCGGCGTCCATCCAGCGCAATCAAGCCTATGATCTGTCCGCGCGTTTTGAGAGGCACGCCAAGCCAGGAGAGGATGTAGGTGTGAGGAGGCACGTGAAACCGCGCAAAAGCGGGATCTTCCTGAACGTTGCCGCTGATGATGTAGGGCAATTCGCCATTAAAGATCGGAACGGCGTGGTTTTGGCTGTCAATTTGAAATTCAAGGTCTTTTTGTAGTTCAACGGGCAGGCCGCGCTGACCGATCAGCACCTGTTTCGAGCCGTCGAGCTTCCATATGGAGGCGCTATCGTAGGGGACGACGAGCTGGATTTGGTCGAGAATGCGCTGGATAATTTCGGAAAATTCGAAGGTTCCCACGATGCTAGCCAGACTCTCGCGCATCGTTTCGGCTTCGACATTCCGCGCCTGCAATTCCTCGATCAGGCGTCTGCGCTCCTCTAGTTCGGCTTGCAGGTTGGCAAACAGACTGGCATTGTCGAGGGCAATCGCCAGCTGATCGGCAAAAGCCACCGCCAGTTCCGCGTGATGCAGATTGAACTGATTCCGTCTTCTGCCATCCAGCGCGATTAGACCGATGATATTGCCCCTGATCTTCAAAGGCACCGCCAGCCACGAACGGATGTAGGAATGGGGACCTTTGAAATCCGCCAGTTCCTCCTGGACGTTATTATTCAAGACAAACGGTTTTTCCCCCACCAGGATGGGGCGGGATGAATTCTCATCGTCCACTCTGAATTTGAGGTCATCAAGGGAAATTTCGGGCGGCAGATCCCGGCTTGCAATTAGCGTTTGCCACCCCCCATCCACCCGCCAGATGGAAGCGGTATCGTAGGGAATGACATGTTTCATCTGATCCAGGAGACGTTCCATCGCCACTTCGAGATCGAACGTGGTCACGATGCCCGCCAGGCTGTTGCGCAAAGTTTCAGATTCGGTGTTCTTTTCCTCCAGTTCGCCGATCAGTTTTTCGCGTTCCTTTTCTGCCCATTTGCGTTGTGTGACATCGCGCACGATCATCAGCACGGTATTGGAGGAATTGGGAACCACCCGCGCCTCCAGGGTAAGATACTCCCTGCCCATCTTCGTGTCGAATTCGAAGACGGTCATTTGCCCTGCCGCAAGCGAACGTTCCACTGCAAAAAGCGTCTGCGCCGCGACCGATTCGGACAGCAGATCGCCGACCGTTTTTCCGGAGAACAATCTCATCGGCATGGCGGCTTCCAATCCTTTGGGAGGGATTATGCTCGTGATGGAACCGTCACGCGTCAGTTCTAGGATCATATCCGGGATTGCCGCGAGCAGGGCGCGGGTGCGCGCTTCGCTCTCTTTGAGCGCGTCCATGATTTGTTTTTGCGCGCTCATATCGTAGAACATGGCAATGATGCGGTCCTGTTCCCCGATGCGAACCAGTTCGTAGAAACTGATCACCCGCTTCAGGTTGCCTTTCGCGTCCAGAAAGGAATCGTCCGGATCGTAATAGGAGCCTTTCCGTTTCAATAGTTCGACGAACTTGTTTCTCGTCTCAACCGTATCCCATAATTTCAATTCTTCCGCGGTCTTGCCCAGTGAGTCCGCCGGGTTCATGCCCGTCAGGTCCCAGTAGGCATAATTGGCTTCGAGCAGTCTGCCATCTTCGAGGTTCGTGATGCAGATGGCGACGGGACTGGTTTGGAAGACCTTGCGGAATTTTTCCTCATTTTCATACAGAGCGTGTTGCGCCGCGCGTCTTTCCGCCAATTCCTTTTGCGTCGCTTCATACAAGCGGGCGTTCTGGAGCGCGATGGAGGCAAGGGAGGCAAAACGCTCGAGCAGCGCCACCTGTTCAGGGTCGAACTTCCTGCTGTGATCCACGCATAACAGGGCCAAAACCCCGATCACCTCGGTCCCGATCTTCAATGGCAGTCCCACCATGGCGTGAAATTGATTGGCGACTTCCAGATCGCGGTGTTCCCAGGTGGAATAGTCGTTGACAAATTGCGTCATCCCCGTCGCCCACACCAGGCCGGTCAACCCCCTGCCCTTATAGGTAAGATGTCCTTCGTAAGGCGCAGGGATGCCTCTTCCAAGTTCGAGCCGCAGGGCGGAACCGTCCGGCACGACCAGTTCGATCAACGCGTTTTCGGTGCCCACCAGGCTGCAAGCCCGCGTCAAAATGGATTCGAGCAAAGGTCTGAGTTCGAGGCGGTTCACGATCCCCAGCGTGGTTTCGTGAAGCGCCTGCAGATAAATCGCCTGCTGTTGCAGGACGGCTTCGGTTTGCCGGCGGCGGCGGAGTTCGAGATCGCCCATTTCAAGTGATTTGCGCAGGGCGGTGATGATGAAATAAAGCACCAGCCAGGTCAGCATAAAATTGATGGTCAGATTGCGCGCAAACGCATAGGCGTCGCTTTCGCCAATCAGCCCGTCGAAAGAAAGAACTTCGACGTGGGCAAACCCCCAAATGGCGGCAAGGCTGAGGAAAAGATACAAGAACGCTTCCGCCGGTCCGAGCAGAAGCCCCGAAACCAGCGTGATGGTCATATACCCGATGAGCGGTCCGTCCAGCAGTCCGCGCGAGATAAAGGTGATGCCCGTCACTCCCCCCCAGGCAAGGAGGAGCAGAACGCGCAAAGTCGGACGGATATACCCTCTCTGAAGGCTCAGCCGGGCGAACAGAAACACAAGCGCCATAAAAACCGCATACCCATGAGCCTCATTCACGAGACTGTAACCCATGAGCATGCGGACAAGGATATATAACAATAATACAGGCATACCCCAAAGGGTAATATCGTTCAGGATGCGCGCCAGACGCGACTCGTCCTCACGCTCCAGTTGCGGATTTGCAAACAAATCCCTAATTCGCCTGATTGTCATTGCACCTCATTCCGAATGGATTATAAAGCAGGTCATCTCTCGTGAAACATACAATGTCGTTACTTGCCCGCTACAGTACCGCGAGATGTTGCGGATCAACCATTAAACCAAGCAATCCGCCCAATTGTTTTGAACCACTGAGACCCGGAATCACGGAGTTCCGTTTGTTCAGCGCCTCCGGGGGTTGACCTTGAAGTTCGAGCACCGATGGATTGTTCGATGATTTTGGAAAGTCGCAGCATCTCACCGGTTTGAAGGCAACACGCCTCCCGTTCGGGGGCGAAGTTTCGCGACGCAACCGAACCGTGGAATGTCAGCGATTAAATCAAAAGGCGGTGTCTGTCACCGCCTTGCGCACCCCCTACGGGACTACGGGACGCACGTAATTTTGAAATTCGCCCCTCCAAACCGGTCGTTGGGTTTCAAGACATGCAGGTTGATCCAATAATCGTTTGCGCTCCAAACCGTCAACAGTCTTTGCACTTCTTTCGTCCCCTCCGATTCGAACAACAGCGTTTCTTCGGCGGAGACCTCACCGGTGCTCGTCTCCCAGCGCCAGGTCACGATCGTGGGACCATTGGTGGTGATTTGCGCGGTCACGCTGACGGTTTGCGGAAAAGCGGCGCATCCGACATTCATCACCACCGGCTCAACGCGGACCCGGATGCCGCTCACGCCAATTTCGGGCGGACCCACCACCGGAAGTGCCTCCACGTTCCCAGTCACGCGCACGAAATCTGCTGAAAGCCAGCAGTTGGTGGACGGATCGCTGGGATTCCGCACGAACCACCATGCACCGTCCGCGCTTTTGCCGATCACCTCCGCCTGCCTGCCGACGATCAACGCGCCGATTACGGCATAGGAAATCCCGGGACCAAAGCGGCAGTTCACCGGCTGGTTGACAGGCGCGGCAAGTACAATCCCCGGCGTTGCCGTGGGGACGCGCGTGGGCGTGTCAATTACCAGCAGAGTCTCGATGGGAAGAAGCGTCGGCGTAGAAAAAACCGGCGTGGGCATGGCAGGTTTCAGCGTGAAAAGAACCGGGGTCGTGAACGCCGGTTCCGGCGTATTCGGGTTGCAGGATGTCAACAGCAGAACGGCAATGAAAATCCAAGACCGGTTATGCATCTTTCCTCCTGCTTTCATCTTAATCGTGCCGGAAGGACTCCGCAATAGTCCCGTTGGGTCAGGGGCGGATACGGAAAGCATGGTATAATTTTTAGAACGTTTTTTCTATTTTAACGAGAGGAGATTGCGATGCACAAAAAAGTGATGGTTTTCGTCGGGACGAGCAAGGGCGGCTTTATCTTCGAGAGCGATGAAAAACGCAGGAAATGGAAAAGAAGCGACATCCATTTCAAGAGCTGGAATGTGATGCACATGCAATTGGACCCGCGCGATAACCGCTTGCATGCGGCGACTTCGCATTTTGTCTACGGTCCGACCACCCACTATTCGGACGATTTCGGAACGTCATGGACACAGGCAAGGCAGGTGCCCATGCTTACGCGCCCCTCGAGATCCGGCAGACCCGCCGGTACCGTGGACGAGGCGTTTCGCGCCGAAGGCGGAGAGGATATTCGAGACATCCCGGAGAAAATGATCAGGGTTTGGAACATCACGCCCGGGCGGAAGGATGAGCCGAAGGTTCTCTATGCGGGGACGCAACCCGCCTCCTTCTTCGTTTCGCGCGATCGCGGCGAGACCTGGGAGTTGAACGAAGCGCTTTACGATCATCCCCAACGCGGACAGTGGAACCCGGGCGCGGGGGGCTTGTGTCTGCACACCATTTTGCTGGATCCGTCGAATTTGCAACGAATGTACATCGCGGTTTCTGCCGCCGGTTGTTATCGCACTGACGATGGCGGGCGGACGTGGAAGCCCCACAACAAAAACGTGCGCGCCGATTTCATGCCGGACAAGTTCCCGGAGTTCGGTCAATGCGTGCATAAGATGGCGATGCATCCGGCAAACCCGCATGTTTTATATCAACAGAACCACTGTGGCGTGTATAGAAGCGACAACATGGGCAAGGAGTGGATGGATATCGGCGAAGGGAAATTGCCCGCGAGGTTCGGCTTCCCCATTGCGGTTCACCCCACCGATCCCAAGACCATTTACGTCGTCCTGGAGGAAAGCGATGAATTCCGCATGAGCGTGGAAGGGAAATTCTCGGTGTGGCGGAGCCGCGACGCGGGCGACTCGTGGGAGCGCATGAGCAAAGGGTTGCCGGAAAAGGCGCACCTGGTCGTTTTGCGCGAAGCCATGGGAACCGATACGTTCGAAGAGGCAGGCATCTACATGGGGACGAATACCGGGCAGTTATTCTATTCGCGCGATTCGGGCGACAGTTGGGAACTGCTGGCAGATTACCTGCCGCCCATCCAGTCGGTGGAGGCGGCTGTGACAGAATAAAATCAATCCCGCCCTGTATTACGGTTGCAGACACGGCGGAATGGAATCGCTCAAGCCGTCCGGGTTTTGCGTTGCGCCGTTCTCGTCGTAGATCTTCACGAACCGGATTTCGGGGAATTGTTTAAGGGTAAGGGTCAACAGATTGGCGATGGTGTAGGTTTGACCGGCGCGGTCGCATGTCCCTTCGAGGTGGAGACGGGCAATTCCATCGCGGATTTCGATTCTGTCGTAACCGGTGAAGCCGTTATAGAGCGCGACCCAGCCGTATTGGAATCGCTCCTGCGAACCGGGACCCTTGAAGTATTGATCCAGCGCCGCCCCCACCGGATTGTTCGAAGGCGCCCAGCGGATGCCCTTCCGTTCAAAGGGAGGCAGGTTGTTATCGTAACGGTATTTGCTCACAAAGTACACGTTGATCTGTTTATATAAGGGCGTTGCGGTGGGTTTGGGGGTGCGGGTGGAGGTGGGCGTGCGCGAAGGAGTGAACGTGAGCGTGGGCGTGCGCGTGGGCGACGGCGTGCGGGTCGGCGTCTGTGTGCGGGATGGCGTGGGCGTGGGGATTTTGTAATCGTACAGGCAGGAGGGTTCGGAATCGGACAATCCGGCGGGCGATTGGGTAACGCCGTTCTCGTCGTAGACCTTGACGAATTGCACTTCAGGGAATTGTTTGAGATTCAAGTTAATAAGGTCGGCGATGTTGAAATCCCTGCCTTCGGAGGTGCAAACGCCTTTGAGGTAAACGTGGGCAACGCCGCCGCGCAATTCGAATTGACTGTAGCCTGTGAACCCGTTATACACCCCGATCCAGCCATAGGAATAGAGTTCGGTCGCGCCGGGACCTTTGAAGTACGCGTCCAACACCGAGGTGTACTTTGCGTTGGAGCGCACATACCGCGACCCTGCCCGTTCGATGGGCGGCAGGTTCGCGGTATACCGCGCGCGGCTGGCAAAATAGAGTTTCACCAGATAGTAGTCCGGCGTGACGGTGGGGCGACGTGTGCTGGTGGCAGTTCGTGTCGGCGTGACAGAGGGGGTACGCGTGGAGGTTGGGGTATTGCTCGGTGTGCGGGTGGCAGTGGGAGTACGGGTAATCGTCGGCGTGCGCGTGGGCGACGGCGTGGGGGTGACGGTTGGAGTCAATGTGTGCGTGGAGGTGCGCGTGACGGTCGGCGTACGCGTGATCGTCGGGGTCGAGGTCTTGGTGGCGGTGGAGGTGACGGTGGGGGTTGCCGAAGGCGTTACCGTTACCGGTACGGGGGGCGTCGGGGGTATATCCGCTTGAAGGACGAACCGGACGGCATCCGCGCCGAGGAAGAGGTTGGCGGCGTTGGACGGTTCGTCCTGGGTCTGATTCGAGAGTTCGACATATTCGCCTCCCGCGCCCGTGAAGTTGTATTTGCCCGCATACACCCAGCCATCGGTGACGTAGTACACGTTCGGGAAAACCGCCTGGTTGAGGACGATCTGGTCGCTTTTGCCCGCGTGGCGGATGGTGTAGACCGCGCCTTCGCTGGTGGCGCGGATGGCAGGGATGCGGATATAAACCGCATAAAGCCCGTTTGGAACGCCTTGAGGGAACGCCCAGCGTCCCGAACAGGTCGCCGAAGCCGTGCGCGGCGTGACGTAACTCATGCTCCCGTTCTGCGCGCTCCCCGCGCTGGTCTGCGCCCAACAACCGTCGGGGGTTTCGTCGAATTCGAGTGAACCGTCGTCCACGATGATGCCGCCGGAGGGGCGGGGCGGAAAATCGAGGGGATCGCCGGAGGGGTAGATTGGAGCGCCATAGTAGGCGAGGGCAGGGAAGGCAACCCAGAGCGACTCTTTCTGCTGGGGCGCCCAGGGGCTGAAGCCGCTGCCCTTCCAGCCGTAGGGGTCCACCGATTTGCCGGCGGGGTCGCGGACGAGGAAGTGCAGGTGCGGACCAGAGGAGTTGCCGGTGGTTCCGCTGATGCCCAACACTTCGCCATGCGGGATGAAGGTGCAGCCGGGCGTGGAACATGCCTGCACTGCGACGGAACTCATGTGTCCATAGTAGGTGTTGTAGCCGTTGGGGTGGCGCAGGCGGACGTACATGCCGAGGTTGATTTTGTGGTTTTGCGGGTCCCACCAGCCGGCATAGACGACCTGGTTCGCGTCGGCGGCGGCATAGACGGGGCGGTAGGAGATGCCGTAGTCCACGCCGTCGTGACCGTCGTAATAGACCCAGTCGCCGAGGCTGTAGGACCAGTATCCGCCGCTGCCGGCGTTGCATACGCCGCTTTGCGGGGGAGGCGTGCCCGGCGGCGGGGGGACGGGGCAGTTGCGGTTTGCCACGTCGCCGGTGTAGGCAAGGACTTTGTTATCGTAGGTATAGTTTGGGGAGGCATGATCGAAGATGGATTCTTGTGAGGCAAAGCCCGGATAGGGCGGATAGAGGAACGGCGCGATCACCTGAGGCGGCGCAGGGGTACGGTCTGCAGAGGCGGCGCTGGCTCCCAGCAGGGCGGTGCAGAAAAGGAAAGCAACGAAGAGGTTCCTGGCGGTGCGCGTCACGAGGATTCACCTAAGGCGTGGGAGTGGCTCGGAAAGAGGGAACAGACTGCAGCGTGGTCAGAACCGTTTCGGCGTCTGCCAGGCATGGGTCTGCCTGTGCTTCGAAGGAAACTTGAAAGGCGGTGAGGATTTTGCCGTCGCCGCCGGTGTAGGTGACGAATTTTTTCACACCGTTTTCGTAGGTGGTGCCAACGTAAAAGGTGACCGTTTTGGTGTACAAAATATCCTGTTCGACGGAGACGTTGAGGGGCAGCCCGCGCCCCGAGGTGACGGAGATGACGCAATAGGGGATGGCGCGGTGGGCAAGGGCGGGGAAACCGAACGGGTCTTCGGTGAGCGCCCAGGTTTCGGGGTTATACAACACACGGAAGACGTAACCGGGCTGGGAGTCGCCGGGGTAGGTGGGGACTCCGTCCCAGGCAAGCAGGGCGGGGGCGTTGGGAATCTCGGTTGGCAGTTCGAGCGGCGGCAGGGGTGTTTCGGTGGGGGTGGGTAGAGGGGTTGGCGTGAGCGTCGGGGAGGAGGTGGGGGTTTCGGGCAGGAACAGCTGGAGGGTGGGTTCGGGTGTTGCCTGCTCCGAGGTGGGCGCAGAGGGTTCTTCGGTGGCGGCAGGAGCACCGCCGCACGAAGCGATGACCAGCGAGAGAAGGAGGAGGAACAGGACTCGGCGAACCATTTGGACTCACTTCCGCATCCATACGGGACAGCAGGCTGATTCAGTCTCGAGGGGCTTGACCTCACCTGAAGCCAGGTCCGCAATGGATACGCTCATTCTACCATTTGTGACTACGTTGAACGCCAGAGTGTTCCCGTCTGGCGACCAGTGCGGGGTTTCGGTGCGGCTGTTTTCGAAGTGAGTGATTTGAGTCAACTCACCGCTTTCGACTTCGATGATGTAGATATTGCTGATCAATGCTTCGTTCGACTGGTTAGCGGCTTCATCGTGGGGGTTCTCACGGACGACGAAGGCAATGCGCGTGCCATCGGGAGACCAGTTTGCGGCGTAGCCGTGACCGCTGTCGGCATCGGCGAGTTTACGGGCATTTGTGCCGTCGGCATCCATGACCCACAACTCCCCCATTGTGAAGGGTATTTGCGTATCGGTGGTTTTGAGGAAGGCGATTTGTTTTCCATCCGGCGACCAGCGCGCGAATGAAATGTAGTTGTATGGATCGGCGTAGAGGGATTGGAGGGCGTGTCCATCGCGGCGGGCGAGGAAGAGTTCGCTGCCGTAGCCGAGTCCGCGGGAGAGGGTGAAGGTGAAGTCACGGCTGTCGGGTTTTGCGGCGAGGTCGTAAGTAAATTCGGGGATGGGTAGAACTTCCTGTCTGCCATCCACATAGACGCGCAGGATGCGGGGGCTGCCGAGCGAGTCCACTTTGAGGTAAGCGGCGCGCCCGTCGCTCTGCCAGGCGAGGAAGTGGCTGTCGGCGTCTGTGACGGGTTGGGTGGTGGAGGCAGTTTCGAGGTCGAGGAGGAGAACCGTCTGCCCGCTGGGGCAGTTCAGTTCGATGAGGAGGAACGATCCGAGCGGGGCGGGGAAGAGGTCGAACAGTCCGCAGCGGGGAGGGAGGGGAAAGGGGAATTCGATGAGGGGGTGGTCATCTTCGGACAATTCGACGAGCGAGACAGGCGAAAAACGAAAAAAGTACAGCGAAGTTTGAGGAGCAGGCAAGGGTGTGGGCACACAAGAGAGGGGAAAGAAGAAGGAAAAGAGCAGTAAGCAGTGAATAGCCATCCGTTTGCGACGCATGGGGAGGATTATAATCATCAAGCACAAGTCCTTGCGAGGAGCGTCGTTTGCGACGAAGTAATCTTTCGCCAACCGGGGGATTGCTTCGCTTCACCCGCAATGACATTCGCAATCGTCAATCCAAAATCTGAAATCGAAAATCGGAGTCTCATGCACATACTCGTAACCAATGACGACGGCGTGACTGCGCCCGGCCTGCTCGCCCTGGCGCAGGAGATGCGCAAACTGGGCAAAGTGACCGTCTTTGCGCCGGACCGAAACTGGTCGGCTTCGGGACATGTGAAGACGATGGACCGCCCTCTGCGGGTGCGGGAAACGGTTCTAGCTGACGGGACGCCTGCTTTCGCATCGGACGGCGCGCCCTCCGATTGTGTCGCCATTCCTCTGCTGGGCTTTATCGAGGAGGATGTTGATCTCGTGGTTTCGGGCATCAACCCGAACGCCAACCTGGGTCACGATGTGACATACTCCGGCACGGTCACAGCGGCAATGGAAGCGGTCATTGCGGGGGTGAAGGGCATTGCCGTCTCGCTCAATTCGCCGGAGGGGCACAAGGGTCCGCTGGATTATTCGACAGCGGCGATTGTGGCGCGGCGGGTGGCGGAACGGGTCATTGCAAATGGGTTGCCCGAAGGAGTGGTGTTGAACGTGAACGTGCCGTATTTGAAGGAAAACGAACTGGCGGGGTACATGATTACGCGGCAGGGACTGCGCGTGTACCGCGACGCGCTGGATGCGCGGGTGGATCCGCGCGGCAAGCCGTATTTCTGGATCGGCGGCGAAGCGCCCACCGGCGTGTTCGAAAACGGTACCGATTTCGGCGCGCTGGAGGATGGGTACGTATCCATTACGCCCCTGCAACTGGACCTGACCCATTACAAGGCAATGGAGGCATTGAGGAAGTGGAAGTTCTAAATTCATAAACCACAAAGGAGACGAAGGGGCACAAAGAAAAAAACCTTTGTGTTCCTTTGTGACCCTTCGTGGTAAAAAAGTCTTAGGGGTCGGGAGGGAACATGGATGTTTCAAAATTTACACTGAAGCAGTTGAATACCCTGCGAAGGGTGTTCCATGCCATGAACCATTTCATGGTGTGGATGTGGAAGATGGGATGGGGAAAGGCGATGAATGGGTGGCCCGCCGGGCTTGGGCGGATCATGGTCATCCAACACCGCGGACGCAAAAGCGGAAAAGAATATCTCACGCCAGTCAATTACGCGGTTGTTGACGGAGAAATCTATTGCACCGCGGGATTTGGCTCCATCTCGGATTGGTATAAGAATATCATGGCGAATCCAGAGATCGAAGTGTGGCTCCCCGAAGGGAAACAACAAGCACGCGCGGAGGATATTTCCGATTCGCCGAAGCGGTTATTCCTATTGAGGCAGGTTCTCATCGCCTCAGGGTTTGCTGCTCCGATGTTTGGGATTGAACCAAAGAAAGTGAACGATGAGCAGTTGAATGTCGTCTCGAAAGAATATCGTCTGGTTCATTTTATAATGGATAAAGAAAATCGTTAACCACGGAGTCACGAAGACACGGGGTTTTAAATTTCTCTGTGTCTCTGTGTCTCAGTGGTTAGCGTGGACAAAACTATGACCAAAGAAATCATCAAAGCCTACTGGCAAAAGTTCCTATCCACCCTCCCAGCGGACTCTCCATACCATTCCAAAAGTTGTATTTCTGAGGGCTGGGGTGACAGTCCCAAAATGGCGGATGAACTCGGTGGCTTGATCGCACAGGGAACCAAAACGGGAACCTGCTCCGCGCTTTGGGAGTGGGAAGCAGAAGGGAATCCGATCCCCGAGGTGGGATTGGTCACTGTTGTTTTGGATGGTAAAGGTGACCCGCTTTGCATCGTCGAGACCACGGAAGTGACCATCCGCAAGTACAATGAAGTAGATGTCGATTTCGCCCGTGCCGAAGGCGAAGGGGATTTGTCTCTGGAATATTGGCGTGAGGCACATAAAAATTTCTTCTCGCGCACGCTTCCAAAGATCGGAAAAGAATTTTCAGAAGAGATGTCTTTGGTTTGTGAACGGTTTAGGGTGATTTACAAATAATGCTGCAAGAACTTGACCTGAGTCGAAGTGAAAAGCCGTAGAAAAATCCTACTGACAGTCTTCATAGTTATTGTATTTGCCTGTGCCTTGATGGTTTGGGCTGATACTTCACAAGCCGTGGCCGATTACAAGTGGATACATAGTCGTGACACAGAAGGCGAATTGGTTACAGCCTTTGTCACTGCACTTCGAATCAATCATCCTGCTGCCTATGAAATGATCGATCCAAGTTTGAAACCTCGTCTAGATGAATGGATGAACACACATCCACCTAGAAAATGTGCCAGTGAACCTTATATTTTTTTAAGTGGAGATCTGACACGTGCCAATGGTGAAAAACTAGGCTGGAGTGTCGTCTTTGGTTGTGAGGGTGAGAGGTATGGAGATGTGTCTTTCAAAATTGACGGTATTTTCATTAAAGACATGAAGGCAATCAATTGGGGGGAAGTGAGACGATGAATAAGACTGACCGAATGCAATCAGCCAACGTGGTAATTTTCTAGTGATATTCTAGTATGAAAATTTGTAAAATACTTCTTGAAAGGTAAAACAACAATGCCCTACCTCGCCTCAGAGGCACGTTACGACACCATGACCTACCACCGCGTCGGCAAAAGCGGACTCAAACTTCCCGCCATCTCGCTTGGATGGTGGTACAACTTCGGCGGCGTGGACAGACTCGAGAACGGACGCGCCATTGCACGCCGCGCCTTCGACCTCGGCGTCACGCACTTCGACCTCGCCAACAACTATGGTCCGCCGCCCGGCTCCGCCGAAGAAACGTTCGGCACGCTCCTCAAACAGGACTTCCATCCCTACCGCGACGAACTCATCATCTCCACCAAGGCGGGCTACGACATGTGGCCCGGTCCGTACGGCGAATGGGGCTCGCGCAAATACCTGCTCGCCAGCCTCGACCAGTCCCTCAAACGCATGGGGCTCGACTATGTGGACATCTTCTACAGTCACCGCCCCGACCCCAACACCCCGCTCGAAGAGACCATGGGCGCGCTCGATACCGCCGTCCGCCAGGGTAAAGCCCTCTATGTCGGCATCTCCAGCTACAGTCCCGAAATGACACGGGAAGCCGCGCGCATCCTGCGCGGGATGGGGACTCCGCTGCTCATCCATCAGCCGTCCTACAATATGTTCGATCGTTGGATAGAGAATGGGCTGTTGGACGTGCTATCCGACGAGGGCATCGGGTGCATCGTCTTCTCGCCTCTCGCGCAGGGACAGTTGACCGACCGCTACCTGGGCGGAATCCCGGCTGACGCCCGCGCCAGCAAAACCGAACGCGTCTGGCTCACACCCGATGAAGTCAAAGCGAACCTGCCCAAAGTGCAACGCCTCAACGAACTTGCCCAACAGCGCGGACAATCCCTCGCCCAAATGGCCATCGCGTGGACGTTGCGAAATCCCACTGTCGCCTCCTCGCTCATCGGCGCCAGCAGCGTCAAACAACTGGAAGACAACCTCGCCGCGTTGAACAATTTGAAGTTCAGCGTAGAGGAGTTGGGTAGAATTGAAGAGATACTAAGAAGTTAACGTCATTGCGAGGAGGGCGAAGCCCGACGAAGCAATCTCCCCGCCAAAGAGAGAATTGCTTCGCCCCATTCGGGGCTCGCAATGACAGGAGATTATCATGGGCTTCCTCAAAAAACTCTTCAGCAGTGACCCTGGCCGACCCGAGAAACGCTACTACACCTTTCAAGTCAAATGCAATCGCTGCGGCGAGATCCTCGAAGGGCGCGTGGACCTCGACAACGACCTCAGCCTCAACGACGAAGGCAACGGCTACCTCGTCCGTAAGGGGTTGATCGGCGCAAACCGCTGTTTCCAGCAAATCGAGGTGGAATTAACCTTCGACTCGTCGCGTCAATTACAAGAGAAAACCATCACAGGCGGAGAATTCGCCGGTCCGTAATTCTCCAATCGCTCATCTCCCATTCCCAATCCCTCGATTACCACTCCCCATGAGATTCACCTCCCCTCCCAACCAGCAAGCCTACTACGAACAGGTCTGGAATCTTGTGCGACAAATCCCGAAAGGCAGGGTTGCAGCATACGGTCAGATCGCGCAGATGATTCCCATCCCAAACGGGGTGGATTTCGAAACCTACAAAGCGTTCAGCCCGCGCTGGGTGGGCGGAGCGATGGCAGCCTGCCCCGACGACGTGCCGTGGCAAAGAGTCATCAACTCGCAGGGCAAGATCAGCGACCGTCCCGGCGCGGAGAGACAAAGACGTCTCCTCGAGGAAGAGGGGATCGTATTCAACAAAGACAGAGTGGATTTCAAAAGATACGGCTGGCGCGGTCCGAGGGACGACGCCAGACAGGAATCGCTGTTCTAAAACGAACCTCCAAAGACCGGTTCTCGCAAGTCTCCCGGCATCCATCCTTGTCAGCCGCGCAAACCAATCCACCCATATTTGCTTTTTTCATGCAAAAGCACCCCGCCTCATCGCATTAGTGCGTTTTCTCATTTCCCGCGTTCGTTCTTGTAAATGCGATCAGGCTGTTCGTCCCATGTATTTTCCACCGATACTGATCCATTTGCCTCGCAATCCGCGCGCCGTAAACTTCATAGCCCGACAGGCTGAATTCACCGGTAAATTCAGCAGGATCGGTCTTCAGCGTCACCCGACCGTTCCGTTCGGCGACATCCACGATTTCGGCGGTGAGGGAGTGGACGACAATCCCAGGCTTGACCTTCCACTCCAGCGGGAGGATGAGTCCGCGTCGTGCCGGGACCTTGAGCGGGGCGCCGCCAAACAGCCTTTCCCCCGCCGACGCCACTGTCGTCTCGATGGGATCGTCCTGATAGTTGTTGACGAATAGAAAACCGCCGTTCTCCCCCTCCGAGAGGCGCACATCTGCCCAATCGCTCATTTCGAAAAGCGGCAGGACGCCCATGCGGTTTGCCATCCGGTGCAGAATATCCAGGTCTTCGAGGGTGTTCGCCGCCAGCGCCGCGCCGAAGACCATCACCTTGCCCTCGCCAAGCGATTTGACAAAGCCCGTCGCGCCGCCATCGCTGGAGGAGGCAAAGATTTCATCGAATGTGCCTGTGTAGCGTTCGACAAATGAAGCAGGCACCTCCTCATGTTCGAACGCGCGGATAAGTTCGGGCTGGAACGGTTCGCCGCCTGCAATGTGCGAAATTTCGAGCGCGTCTTTGAGCAGGGTGCAGGGCTGGCGCTGAACATCCTCCAGGCACATGCGCCCCGCCAGAATCAGCCTGCCGCCCGCGCGGACATACTCCACCAGTTTTTGCTGAACGGCGGCGTCACACTGACGTTCCATCATCACCCACAGCGCAGGCGTTTGTGCGGGATCGAGCGCAGCGCGGGAGAGTTCCAGCGCATCGAAGGGGCGGTGCGTGAGCGCCAGCCCGCGCGCGAGGAAATCGAACAGGATAATTTCGCGCTGATGGGTGAGGATGTCGGTCGCTGTTTGGGTGAAGGGGTTGTTGACTTCGGTCATGAACTGGTCGAGCAGGAAGCCGATGGTCGTCACGGTTTTGGGGCGGGCGAGGGTCAAGTCGCTGCCGTAAGCCGCCAGGGTTTGCGAGAGGCGCGGGTAGCGGGCATAGTGGCGGCGCAGACCGCCATCTTTGCGGACGGGGTGTCCCCAGTCGTGGCGTTTGACGGGACTGAGCACAGGGTCGTTTTCGCCGTCGAAGAACAGGTAATGGTTGATGGCGCGCATGCCCACCGAAAGGCTGAGGCGGGTATGCAGGTCGTAGAAGGAGGATTGTGCGCCGCTGAAATCCTGATTGCCGCCCGCCTGAAATTCGATGGAAAAGAGCGGCTGGGCGGGGTTTTGCAGGGCTTTGGTCATCTCGTTGACCAGCAGGAGTTGGTGAAAGTTGCCCTCGCCGATGAAGACGGGGTACACGTCGGTGGCGCTGACCATGCCTGGAAGTTCCATCACTTCAATCAGTTGCGAAAGCCCGATGGGGAAGGTCTTGCCGCCGTTGGCAAAGCCGTGAATGTTGACGACGGGCGGCGCGTCCATGCCGTGCGCTTTGGCGGTGTTCCACAGCCAGGTCATGTAGTCGCGCAGGTAGGTGCGGTAGAAGCGGCGGTAGGCTTCGAGCAGGAAGGCGGCGGTCTCTGCCTGGGGGTGGGAAAGTTCGTTGTACAGGAATCCAGCCGAAGGTCCGGAGGGGAAGCGGTTGGGGTGATGCTCCCTCAGCCAGGCGGCGAAGCGTTCCAGCGTATGGGGGTTGAGGTCCACGATGTTGCGCACCCATTGGGGCATGCCCATCTCGTTGTCGAGTTGGATGAGCAGGATGTTGCCGCCTCGCGCTGCCTGACGGGGCGACAGTACGGCAAACACAGCCTGATACCACGCCCGAACGTTTTTGAGAAAGTCGGGGTGCAGGTAAGAGGCGATGTTTTGGGGCTTGCCGTCCTGGCTGATGAACGCCGCCTGCGGGTTTTGCTCGAAGACCCAGGGCGGAATGCCTTCGTTGATGGTTTCTGCCATGATGTAGGGACCGGGGCGGGCGATGATGTACAGTTCCATGTGGGCGGCGAGGTCGAGAAAACCTGCCAGGTTGCGCATGGGGTGGGTGTGACCGTCCAGGTCGGTGAGGCTGGGCTGGGGCTGGTGCCACAGCCAGGGGATGTAGGCGGCGACGGCGTTGAAGCCCGCCTGTTTGAGCAAGCCGAGGCGGTGCGCCCACTGGTCGGCGGGGGTGCGGAAGTAGTGAAATTCGCCCGCCTGAAGCAGGAGGGGCTGGTCATCGAGCCAGAATTGTCGGTTGTGGAGGGTGAAGGTGGGCATTGGTTGTCCTTTTCATGATTTCCACGAAGAGCACGAAGGCACACGAAGTGTTTATTGGATTGACGGTTGTTTTTCAGTGAATCCCAACACCTTCAGCGCGGTTTGGATGGGCGCGCTGCGGGTGTACACGTCCCAGACCAGGCGGGTGAGGTGGTTTTCGAGCATGAGCAGGGAGCAGCCTTTGTCTATGCCGTAAAGCGCCTGGCTGTACCAGGGCGGGTTCACGGCGAGATTGTAGGAGTCGAAAAAG
Organism: Chloroflexota bacterium; assembly: GCA_013388685.1. Lineage (GTDB taxonomy): Bacteria > Chloroflexota > Anaerolineae > Anaerolineales > Villigracilaceae > Defluviilinea. Next base: position 73,167 of record JACAET010000045.1, read on the forward strand.
CCATATTTGCCCCAGGTTTGCGGGTGATGGCGGTGCAGATACTCGATCATCTCCAGCGTTTCGGCGGGGATGAACGGCAGACAGGAGAGAGCGCTGTAAATGGAGACTGTGCCTGTGTGATGCGGCTCGCCCAGACAGGGCTGACTGCCCGCCACTTCGTAGCCAAAGGGACTGTCGCCTGCGCTCAGCCCCCAACTGCGGGCATGGTAGGTTGGGTATTCGGCGGCGTGGTCCATGCAAAACTGTCGGTTGGCGAGGCAGGCGAGGCGGGTGTTCTCGAACCAGTCCACGCCATTGGGGTCGCGCCAGCGGGCGGTGTCAAGCCAGGCTTCGCTGAAGTGATAGGCGAACAGATTGCCGCCAGGGTTGATGATGATGGGCTGTCCTTCAAAATATCCCGTATCACGGCGGAAGCCTGCGTACAGTCGGCGCGCCAGGGCGGGGTCGAGGCGGGAGGCGGCTTGCAGGTACATCATCTTTTGTTCGGCAGCCATGTCCCAGCGGCTGATGAAGCCCGGCTCGCCGCGGACGTAATCGCCGCCCGCATCGGGGTTGTATGCCATGTGGAAGAGCGCCTGCCCGTTTTCTTCGAAGACGATGAAGCGCCAGTCCACCCGTTCCAGCAGTTCCGCCGCCAGGTCGCGGATTTCGAGGTCTTGAAAATAGGCGGCGGCGGTGAGGATGCCGTTCAGGCACAGGGCGGTGTCTATGGTGGAATATTCGCATTTGCCCCAGCGCTGCGCCGTATCCATGTGCAGGAAGTGGGCGAAGAATCCGCGCTGATGGCTGGCGCGCGTGCGCAGGGTCTTGAGTGTGCCGCGTGTGATGTCCTGCGCCTGCTCTTGGGGCAGCAACCCACGTTCGGCGGCGATGACCCAGGCGGTGAGGGTGAAACCTGTGGCGGCGATGGAGGCGATGCGCGGGTCTTTGGTGGAATCAACTGTCAAGCCGAAACCGAGGCTGTGGGGGTGGAGGTTGGAGTGGTCGAGGAAGAAGCGAATCGAGCCTTCGAGTTCGCGGCGCAGGAGGGCGGAGGTATCCATGTGTGGATGGCGGCGGATTGAATCGCTTCCATCCCGAACGGCAGGGGAGAATAGACCCCCTGCAAAAGCGCGCCAGAGGGCGCACAGTACACCTTCGCGTGAGAGACGTTCTCTCACGTCGGCTGACTTATGCAAGAGGTCTACTATTCCACTTGCGGCAGGATGAACCTTGCCATAGGTAAAGCGAAATAAATTCCGCAGGATAAACACCAGAATCGCCAAAATGGAAACGCCCGCCAGAGTCCATTTGACCGCCGCGGCGAGGGAGGCCAGATAGACCAGCGCGGCGGGAGTGGTATGGAGGATTGTCAGCATGAGAAGGTGCAGGGAGTTTTCAACATAATCGAGCATAGCGGCAAACAACGGCGCGGAGAAGAGGGCAAAAGCGGGACGGGAAGGAGGGCGGTCAGGACGACGGGTGAGGATGGCGAGCCAACTACTGATCGCCAGGGCATAGGCGATGGGGTATAGATAATCCAGCCACATGCTGTGGACATAAGCGTGCATGGCGGTTTCGCCCCATTGCGCCACGACAAATTGAAAGCGCTCGGCGCTGAACGCCAGTTGCAGGTCGAAGATGGAGGGCGCGCCGGGGGGCAGGCTGCCCAGTCCGCGCGTCAGAAGCCAGAAGAGCAAACCCGCCAGGGCGGTGAAGATCAGCGCCAAGCGGGGAGAGGTCAGTTTGGTGTGGAGGCGTAACAGGGCAGGCATCATGACCGGACAATGATAAGGGAGATTTATTTTTGGACGAGAAACTCCGCGCCATGAGGCAGGATGGTATCGTTGATGGTATGCGCCCAGTTATCTTGGCCGGAGAATCGCGCGCTGTACCGCCCATTATAGCCGCGCAGAACGTTGCAGGCGCTCAAAGCCGGGAGACATTCCCGGCGCGGCGTATTTTTACGTTGAGGGTAGCACGGGAACAGGCATGTACATGTCCACCTTGACGATTCGAACGATACCCCTGCCGACAACAAAACGAATTGGACGGCCTGACGAACGCGAGCCTGAGAGTCTGAAAATGATCGCGTTCGGTCACACCCGCGCGGAGATTGCCGAACAACCCGGTTCACAAACCATGGGTTGCCAGACGGCGGAAGAACAAGGCAAGCACCGCGAGGAATGCGCCAGTGGCGGCGCACGGTGTTGTGGGGGGAATCGGTGTGGGCGTGGGCGGAACGGGAGTGAACGTCGGCGTAAGAGTCGCAGGTTGTGAGGAAGGCGTGAAGGTGGGAGTTGGCGGAAGGGGGCTGGGCGTATCGGTGGGAGGCGGGGTGGAAGAGGGCGTGACAGAGGATGAGACAATTTGCGCCTCATACGCGCCGATGTCGCAGGTTGCCGTTCCGTTCAAATCGCCGTCGGCAGGACGGGGAAGCCCGCGTTGATCGGCGGTTGGACAGCCGTTGTTGTTGCCTGCGTCTATGGCTGGGCTGCCAGCCAGCAGGGCATGTGTCGGGGTGGAGCCGCCGTTATTTTGCAGGGGACCAAGCAGCGGGTCGGTGTTGACGCGGTCGCCGCCGGCGTTGAATCCGCAGGTGTTGCCGCTGTCCAGGTTATTGCCCTGGGAGATGAGGAAGCCTTCGTTGACAAAACAGTTGCCGTCCGAATCAGAAGCGGCGACGATGGAGTTTTTGATGCTCAGGGACGCTGTATCCTGAAAAATGTTGCCGCCGGTTCCGGGACCGCTGGCGGTGTTGCCGCTGAAGGTGACGTTCAGGATAAGGGCGTCGCCGCGGTTGTAGAGACCGCCGCCGTTGTCGCTGGCGCGGTTGCCGCTGATGGTGGCATTGGTCAGTCTCATCGAGAAACCGAAATGCTCGACGCCGCCGCCGGTTCGCGCCTGATTTTGGGTAAGTGTGCTGTTGAGCAGGGTGAGGTCGCCGCTGTTGGCAATGCCGCCGCCGGAGGTTTGAGCGGTGTTGGAAAGGATGAGCGTATCCTGAATGACGGCGGTCGCGCCGTTACCGACATTGTAAATGCCTCCTCCGATTTGGGCGGTGTTGGCGGTGACAATGCTGTTGAGCAGTGTCAGTTTTGCGCGGGGAGCGCCGCCGCTGACGATGAGTCCGCCTCCGCCTGCGCCGCTTCCGGGGTTTCCATGTTGAACGGTGACTCCGCTTATGGTGACCGTTGCGCCGGGACGAATGTCGAAGATGCGGTCGGCGTTGTTGCCGTCAATGATGATCTGGCTGGCGCCTGTGCCCTGGATGGTAAGGGTGCCGCTCAAGTCGAGGTCGCCGGAGGCGGCGGCATCTTCGTTTGCGCCGCTCAGGGTGAGGGGAAACGTTGCCGGCGAGGGCAGGGAGGCATCGAACACGATGGTATCGGCTCCGCTACCCGCCGCACAGCCCCCCGTGGCGGTATCGGTATTCGCCGCAATGACCGCTTCACGCAGGGAGCATTGCCCATCATCGGCGATTGAGTCTGTCAGGGTGTTGACGGTGATTGTCCCTGCGGCGTGAACGGGGAAACTGCTTCCGGCAAGCACCAGAATCAGCAGCAGAGGCAGGATCGTTTTCATGAGGTTTATCGATTCAAGTTGAAGGTGTTGTAAGGCGTCCAGGTGCCATAGCCGTAGGAACCATAATCGAGAATGCGCCATTTGTAGTCGCCATTGGGGAGACCGGCGGTTTCAGGCGGGAGAATGAAACATGCCGTGCCGCCGGAACAATTCGTCTGCATGGAGGTGTACCATTTTCGGAAAACCTGTGTACCAGTGGGAGTATAGATTTCGAGGAGATACCAGGTGGCGTTGGTGAGTCCAGTCCATGTGAAGGTGTTATCCCACGCGGTTAACGTTCCGCTGGGCGAGAGTAAAACAGTGACGGCTTTGAAATCGGCGGTCACGGTTTTATCGCCATTCATGACGACGATCAGCGGATTGGCGGAGCCGGAGCCATCTCCGCTCCAGTTTTTGAAAAGATACCCGCTGTTGGGGACAACTGTTAGCTGGACGACGGTGCCGGTGGCGTAACCGCCGGAGCAGTTTTGAGCGTTGGCATTCACCGTGCCGGCGCCGGGGGGATTAATGTTCACGGTCAGGGTGTGGCAGGCGGTTGGCAGGTTCAGGGTGAACGGCTGGAAGGCAGAATTGACGCCGTATCCGTAAGGACCATAATCCAGGATGCGCCACTTGTAGTCGCCGTTGGGAAGACCGATGTCGCTGGGAGCCACCGAGCAGTTGACGCCTCCGGCGCATCCCGTTTGTGTGGAAGTGAACCACTTGCGGTACACCTGCGTCCCGCCGGAGGTTTGCACTTCCAGCAGGTACCAGGTGGCGTCGGTCAAGCCGCTCCAGGTGAATGTATAGTCCCATGCGCTCAAACCGCCAGCCGGAGAGAGGGGAAGAGTCGTCGGTTTGAAGTTGAGGGTGACGGTTTTATTCCCGTTCATGACAACCGATACCAGGTTGGAAGTTCCGGCTGCATCTCCACTCCACTCTTTGAAGAGAAAGCCCGCATTGGAAACGCCAGTCAATTGGACGCTGGAACCGGCTGTATAGCCGCCGGGGCAGGTCTGCGAGGGAGCGTTGACGGCGCCGCCGCCTGACGGATTGATGTTCACAGTGAGCGTATAGCATGCAAGGTTGAGAGAGAAATCGAGGAAAGCAGAGTTGGTTCCATACCCATAAGTGCCGTAGTCCAGGATGCGCCATTTGTAGTCGCCGTTGGGCAGGCTGATGTCGCTGGGAGCCACCGAGCAGTTGACGCCTCCGGCGCATCCCGTTTGCGCGGAAGTGAACCACCTGCGGTACACCTGCGTGCCGCCGGAGGTTTGCACCTCCAGCAAATACCAGGTGGCGTTGGGAAGCCCGTTCCAGGTAAAAGTGTAGGTCCAGTCACCAAGCACACCCGAAGGGGTGAGGGGGGTGAGAGTGGGCGGGGGAGGCGCAAGCAAGTTGTAGGCGGCAAGCAGGTCGAGGCGTCCGTAGCCGTACACATCATCCGGTCCTGCTGTGCCGAGGTCAACGGCGGAGGAAAGCAGGGCGTTCTCCTGCTGTGAAATTGTCAGCGTGGGAAAAGCCGAAAGAAGCAGAGCCAGGCCTCCCGTCACGTGCGGAGCCGCAAGAGAGGTCCCGGAGGCAGTGGTGTAGAAGCCCACCAGGTCGGTGGTGTAGATGTTGACGCCCGGAGCAACCAGTTCGGGGAAGACGCCAGTTGAGCCGCCGCAGGTGGTGGGTCCGCGGCTGCTTAAGCCATAGATAACGCTGCTGTTGTTGATAGCGCCAACGGCAAAGGCAGAGGGGTTGTTGGCGGGGCTGTAACTGGTGCCTGTGCCGGGTCCGCCGTTTCCTGCCGCAAAGACGGGGAGGATACCGGCGGCACGCAATGCCTGCAGGTCTGGCTCGAAGTCGAGGTTGCAGCCGGGGGCGGCAAAGGTCCAGGAGTTGTTGACGACTTGCGGGGCGTCGCTGGTGGATGGGTTGCCGTCGGGGTCGAGAAGCCATTGGTAGCCCTGATGGATGGCGGTGGCGGTGGAAGCGCCGGCGTCGTTGAATATCTTGACGGCAATCCATTGCGCGCCGGGGGCAACCCCAATGGAAGAGCCGTCCTCGTCGCCGCCCACCATGACGCCCATGGTCCACGTCCCATGCCCGCTGACATCCGCCGGGGTGGAGTGCTGACCGTACGGGTCGTACCAGCTATTCGAGCCGCCGCGCCAGCGGGTGGCAAGCGTGGCGTGCGAGAGGCTCACGCCGCTGTCCATCGAAGCCACCACCACGCCCTGCCCGGTGTAGCCCTTGCTCCACAGGGCTGGGGCGTTGATCAGGCTGATGTTCGCTTCGGGGTTGCTGAGCGCAGAGGGCGCGGAAGCGGGGACGATGTCCACCTGGTCGGGGGTGATCGAAAGTACATCGGGATGCGCCGCCAGTTCCTGAATGGCGTCGGCGGTGGCAGTGACGGAGAATCCGTTGAAGATCCAAAACGGGGTATAGGATTGGACTCTACCCTGGGATTTTTTCACCTCGAGAAGGCTTTTGACTGCACCCTGGGTTTTTTCTGCCGTCACTTTCAGCGCTTCAACGACACCTGAAGCCTGCTCTGCCCGCCCAATGTTTTTCCCCGGCGGGAGTTTTGCCTGCTGGCGCAACTGCACGATGACAGTGATGGTTTCATCCTGCTGGAGGGAGGCAAGGTGCGCCTGCACGGCAGGCGCAATTTTGACGGCGGGGGCATCTGCCACGCGCCATAAAGCCTGTTCGCCGCCGGGGGGCAGGCTGAAGGCCGGCAGCACGAGCAGGCTGAAGAGGAGGAACAATACTGTAAGAGAAAAGAAGCGTTTGTTCATGGAGGGGTGTTTCAGAGGCTATTGAGCGAGGGTCGGTTCGACAGCCACATTGCCGAATACAACGGTCACCACCGTTCCGCGCTTGACAGCGTTTTGTGCATTGGGAATCAGGACGAAGTACACCCGCCCGGCGACAAGTTGTTGTTCGCGCATGTGCATATCGGGCATGAGCATGACATCGCCGCTGCCAACATAGACCATGGGCATGATGCCGCCTTCGTTGGGGTCTATCAATTTGGCGGCTTTGACCGGGTCAACGACGCGATAGCGCACGTCCACCATGCCGCCGGCGGCGGTCACGCCTACCAGCGTCAGCCGGATGCCGTATTCCTGCTCCAGCGTATCGTTGGAGATGACCTTTGCCGGCAGGGGGTGCTGGACACCGGCTTTTGCTGCGCCCAATTGATAGGAAAACACGCCGACGGTGATCACCAGCACCACCAGAGAGGCAAGAAGGACCGGTTGGCGGCTTTCGGGGGGTGTGGAAGAGTTCTTGTTGAGAATTTCCGCCCAGGGTTTGGAAACGAACAAGATAAAGAGGAAGCAGCCTCCCAAAAGGATGGCTAGGCCGGCCGGGTCCCACCAATCCGTTACGAGAATTTCAGGCACTTCAGCCATGCGGCTTTGGTAGGCTCCGAAAAATGCAATCAGCGGAATGAAAACGCCGTTTGCCCATCCCGCCCAGAATTGTCTGCGCCAAATGCCGTAAGCGGCAAACAGGGATAACAGGAAAGCAATAAAGAACAAGGCGCTGACCAGCGTTACTTTTGTGCCTGTCGGAGATTCAAACAAGGTGGAGGGATGCGCCAGGGCAATACCGCACACATCCTTGCCCACCTGATAGATTTGCACGGCTTTCAGCAGGCTGAAGAAACCGGCAATTCCAAGCAGCGCAATGGCGCTCCAATAGACGGGAGGGTCGGTGGGACGAAGCCAGGAGGAGGCAGAGGGTTGGGTAACAGGAGCAGACCAGGGTCGAGCAAGAACGAGGGTGAGGAGGAAGAGGGTCTCAACGATGAGGGCGGGAATCCCGATGGGGTCGTACCATGTCTCCACTTCCATCCCTGGCATGCCCACCGTGCGGCTCTGGAGGTATCCGAGGATGGAGCCGGCGGCGATGACGCCGCCCAGAATCCAGCCCCAGCCCAGTTTGCGGCGAACAATGCCAACAGCGGCAACGAGCGAACCGATGAAGTTGGCGATGAATAAAACGCCCAGGTAACGGGCTTCGCGATATGCTTCCGCCGCAGTCATGTAATGCAGAATGCCTGTCGCAAAGATGAGGAGGAGGGCAAGCCAGTGGAGAAGCTTTTTGTTCATGGCGGGTCTCCGCGCTGAGTGTTGTAGTTGAAAGGGCTTTGCTCTGGAGGCTCCGGGGTGTTCTCCGGAGCCTCCAGAGGGGAGAGGTACTATGGCAGGTCGAATGCGTCAACGTCCAGGTTGGCGGCGGTCAACCCGCGCGCTGTGCCGTCGAAGTACACCGACCAGACGCCGGCATTGTAGTACACGATGTCTTCGTCCTGAACCGTGCCGAGACCGGTGATGGTGGTATCAGTTACAAAGGAGAGGTAGAAGTGGGTGGCGTCCACGATTTCCACACCGTCCACGTTGGCGGCGGCGGGCACGCCGGCGGTGGTGGCATCGAAGACACGGCTGAAGGAGACGCCGTTCCAGGCGTAGACGTCGGCATTATCGGCGGTGCCTGCCACGCCCGGCGGGTTGGTGTTGCCGAGGGTGGAGAAGTAGAGGGTGCCGCCATTGATGCTGAAGGCGTCAATATCCAGGTTGCCGGCAGTCAGACCGAGCGCTGTGCCGTCGAAGTACACCGACCAGACGCCGTTGTTGTAGTACACGATGTCTTCATCCTGAACCGTTCCGAAGCCTGTGATGGTGGTATCGGTCACGAAGGAGAGGTAGAAGTGTGTGGCGTCCACGATTTCCATGCCGTCCACGTTGGCGGTGGCAGGGATGCCGGCGGTGGTGGCGTCGAAGACGCGGCTGAAGGAGACGCCGTTCCAGTAGTAGATGTCGGCATTATCGGCGGTGCCTGCCACGCCCGGCGGGTTGGTGTTGCCAAGGGTGGAGAAGTACAGCAGGTCGCCTTGAATGGTCAGCGTGGCGCTGGAGAGGGCGCTCCAGTTACCCGCCGCGTCTTTGGCACGGACATAGACGGTGTGATTGCCGGGTGTCAGCGCAGAGATGGTGGCAGACGGGATGGTGGCGGTGATGGAGGTCGTTGGGGAGGCGGAGCCGACGGTCATGCCGGTGCCGCTGCCTGCCGCGCCGGCGGTGTCAATGAAGTATTCGGCGGCGGCGATGTTGCTCCCGCCGGAGGCGGAGTCGCTGGCGGTGGCGTTGATGGAGACTGCCGCGCTGGTGGTAGTGGAGGGCGTGAGGGTCAGCCCGCTGACGGTGGGGGCTGTCTTGTCAATCATGAGGGTGATGGTGCTGAATGGACCCCAGTTGCCCACCGCGTCTTTGGCGTGGACGCTGATGACATGCGGACCTTCAGAAAGGGCGTTCACCGTGATCAGCGGGATGTAGGAATAGCCGTTTTCGGACGGCGAATTGAACGATCCGTCGCTGGGGGTGATGAGGATGCCGGTGCCGTTGGCGCCGACCGTGTCAATGAAGAATTCGGCGTTGACGACGTTGGAGGTGGTAGGACCGGCACCGGGTTCGCTGAAGGAGGCGTCGAGACGGACGGATTGGAAGGACGGCGAGTAGGGCAGCGCGCCGTTGTTGGGGTTGGGGCGCAATTGCAGGGCACCGGTGTCTGGACCGGTCTTGTCCACCTTCAATTGCAGGGAGGCGAAGGCGCCCCAGTTGCCGTAGGCATCGCGGCTGTGAACGTAGACCCAGTGTGAGCCTTCGGGCAATCCGCTCATGACGGCGGCTGGGATGGTACCCGTGAGGGCGGTGATGGGGGCGGTCTGGTTCAGGGTAAGGGGTGTACCGGAACCATCTGCGCCGAGGGTGTCAATGAAGTATTCGGCGTCGGTCACATTGCTGTTGCCGGAGGCGCTGTCGTTGGCGGTGGCGCTCAAGGCGACGTTGGATGTGCCGAAGGTGGGGTTGGGGGTGGCGGTCAGCCCGCTGGTGGAGGGACCGGCCTTGTCCAGCAGGAGGACGATGGAGGTGAAGGCGCCCCAGTTGCCGGCTGAATCTTGCCCGTGAATGTAAACGGTGTGACTGCCGGAGGAGAGCGGCGACGGGTCAATCGCGGCGGTAACCGCTTCAGTGACGGAGTCGAACGCGCTGTCTGCGGCGGCGAGCGCTGTGCCGCTGCCGCTGGTACCGGTCGCGTCAATGAAGTATTCGGCTTGTGTCACATTGCTGCCGCCGCTGGAAAGGTCGCTGATGGTGGCGGTGAAGGTGACGAGGCTGGAGCCGTTGGAGGGATTGGGGGCAAGCGCCAATCCGCTGGCGGTGGGACCGACCGTGTCGCCGGAACCGGGTGTGCCGCTCACCTGAATGAAGGCGAGCATGCCGCCAAAGCGCGAATTGTTGTTGATCAGGCGCAGGCTGGAGTCATAGACGGCGTATTTCTGGTTGGCTGGCGCACCGCTGGGAATGGCGACAAGTACATCCGCGGTTTGACCGGCACCCAGCGTTTCTGCAACGGCAAAATGCGGTTTGGAAAATGCCTTGCCATCCATTGAAATGACGGAGTACCGCAGACCCAGCACACCCAGCGAACGGCTGTGAATGCCGGCGTTTACGAAGCGCAGAAGGACGGTGTTGCCGGCGGCGGTGTCAATCGGGTCGGTATTGGGATATGCCTTGCCGTTGAATAGGAAGTAGCGCGGCGTGAAGTCGCGAATGTTGTAGGTGGTGGGGCTGGAATGCAGGAGCGGGTCAATCTCGCTCATGACGAGCACAGCCTCATCGTCGAAGGCGGAGGCGGGACCGTAGGCTTCCTGCGGCACGCCCGCCGGGCGGACAATCAAAGCGCCGTACATGCCCATCGCTACCTGGCGTTCGCCGTTGGCGGTGGGACCTGCCTGATAGAGGTAGGTTCCGGGTTGAAGCCCGGTGAAGGTATATGTTTTGACGCCGCCGCTGCCGGCTCCCACAGTGTCGGATTTTCCGGGCAAGCCGGGGATGGAAAGCGAGGTGCTTTCGCCCAGGTTGTTGTTCAGGTTGATCACCAGGGTCTCGCCGGCGTTGGCAATCAGCAGGGGTCCGGGGAGAGTGGCGGGGCTGGAGCCATCGGGTGCGTAGCCCCAAATGGTTATGGTGGAGCCGCCCGGCAGGGTGAGGGTGCCAGTGGTTGCCCACAGGTCGCAGGTGCGCACGCCACCCGATTCGGTGCAGGTGGAGGCGGGGAGCACTGCGGCTTGAGCAGGCGCAGGAACGGCGGAAACGAGCATGGCGAGGAGCAGGCCGAAGAGGAGCAGTCCTGCTCGCAGGTTGGGGAAAGTGAATGTTTTCATAGGATTTTCCTCGTCTTTCCTGCCCGTTACGGACAACCCGACGGCGGGTCAATGCGGGTATAGGTTCCCATACCGGTCATGACGACACCCCAGGAGGTGAGTTGGTGGAGGGCATGGTTGTGGGCAATGTGGTAGTACTCGCCGCACTGATTTTGGACGGTCGTCCCAACGGGAATTTGTCCCTGCGACCCAAGGTAGGGGCTTCCGCTGAAGAAGGTGCCGAAGACCATATCGAGGATGTTGGGGAAGGTGACCGGCACAGGGTTGCTTTCGCTGTAGGCTTCAGCATCCTGCCAGGTGAAGAGCGTATCCCACGTTTGACCGGGTCCCACCGGGATGGAGAATTTGTCGTAGGCGGTATCTTCGAGGGCGGTACTTTCCAGCAGGTTGCCATCGCGCCCAACGACGCGTACATTGTTCCCATGAGGATGGAAGGGATAATCAACGCTGCCGACGCTCAGGTAGCGCACTGCCGCGGGCAGGGGGTTCAGCACGGGGTGGTAGGGGGTGATGCGGACGAGCGCGCCATAGGGCTGACCCGGCAGCCAGGAGGCAAAGTTGGGCGCCAGCGTGTCGGGAAGACCGCGTCCGTTGATGAACCAGTAGCGCGGGTGGTAGTTGCGCGTGTTGAACGAACGGTTGAGTTCCATGGCGCTGCTGAGTTCCGGGTCCACCTCTGAGAAGAGGGAGATGTATTCATGGCTGGGATTGAACGCCGTGCTGGGGTCATTGTACAGCCAGTCGAGATGACCCGCCGGACGGACGATCAGCGCTCCAAAGAGACCCATGGGAACCTGGATGTCGGTTTCGGTGCCGCTTTGGTAAACGTAGGTGCCAGGACGCTGCGCCACAAAACTATAGGTGACCGAACCGCCGTTTGCGGCGGCTGTCTTGGCGAGGGAGACGAGCGTAGAGCCGCTAAATTCGGGACCGTCAGGCTGACCATCTGCCAGGACATTTTCCTGCCCCGGGAAGATGAGGGAGGTCTTGCGGTTCAAGGTGTTATGCAAAACGATGGTGACGGTGTCGCCTTCGTTGACGCATAAGACAGGTCCCGGATATTGGAACGGGTCGGAGCCGGAGGACAAGCCCCACATATACACCACGTTGCCATCGGGCGTGCCAATGTAACCGGTGTTGGTGGTGAGGGTGAAGGCGGGTCCGTAGGTGCATACGATCCCGTCGCTCTGCGGTCCCTGGGCGTTTGCGCTTCCCTTCCCCAGAGGGAGAAGAGAAATCATCAACATCAGCGCAACGAGGGCGATCAGAACTTTTTGCGGTTTGAGGAAAAACTGCTTGTGCATGGTTAACTCCTTGTGCCCGAACCGGTTAGGTGTTCGGCTCCGTCTGAGGCGGCAATGTTCCGGCGGGGTACACGCGGATTTCGGTCATCTGCTTGCCAACGCCAAAGCCGCCAATGGAATGGGACATGCTGAAGTTGCGGTTGTAAAGCAGGTAGACATCCGGTTCGCTGCCGCCGGAATGAGGCGGGGCGTTGAAGATGGCATCGAAACTTTCGCCCGGGCTGATGGTGATGGTGTTGGTGAGGTAACTCAGGTCCACGCCGGCGTTGTTCAGGTAGGTGGCGTCTTTGCCGACGACGCGCAAGGGGATGCCTTCGAGGGTCATGGATGCCTGCATGAAGCCGAGGTTGGCAAACCGCAGGAGAACTCGCTCGCCTTCGTTGCATTGAACGAGGGAACTGATCGGCTGGTATTGGAGGTAGGGGAATCCATCGGGGGCAATCAAGTCTCCGTTGGCATCGAAGCCCTGCCCGTTGGGGGCGAGGGTGTCGGGGTAAACGCGCCCGTTGATCATGGAGAAGTCGGGTTTGTAGTCACTCCATTCGGGGAGCTGGATGTGGGAATCTGCCCAGTGTGAATCCACCCACATTTCGCTCAACAGCATGCCGAACTCGCGGTCGTATCCGGTGGAGCCGTCGCCGTCGTTGAAGACGTATTTGCCGCTGGGGTAGAGGGAGGTGTTGCCGTTCTGGGCGGGACGGATGAAGACCAGGCCGGTCATGCCCATGTGGACGTGTTCGGTATCTTCGACGTGGCAGTGGAACATATAGGTGCCGGGGTCGTGGGGGCGGTAAACGTAGGTGAAGGAGCGGTTGATCGGCACCGAGACGGAGGAGGAGGGTTCGCCGTCGAAGAAGGGGATGGCATTTTTGAAGCCGTGAAAGTGCAGGGTGTGGGCATCCACCAGGTCGGGGCGCATTTGCAGACCCAGATTGCGGATTTCGACGCGGAATTGCTGATCCTGGTCGAGCCAGAACATGGGGGCGGAGTGCTGGGCTTTCATTTTTTGGTTGAGGATTTGCTCTTCGGTTTGCCCGGTGACATCGCGAAAGCCGAACACGTAGGTGGTGAACAGGCTGGGGTCGGGGGAAAGGTCATCGGGGTGATAGGGTGAGGGCGTGGGGAGAGGCGGGAGGTAGATCCAGCCGTCGGTGGCGGCAAAGACCTTGTCCGGCGCTTCCATTTGAGCAAACGCCACCAGTTCGGGTGAAAGGTATTTTCGAAAAAGCCCCAAGCCGCCGGCGGCAAGCAGTCCGCTGCCCGCCAGTTTGAGAAAATCGCGGCGGCTGAGGCGAGGGTTGAAGGTGTTTGATTTCATAGGTTGCTCCTGTTGGTCGTCCTGGAGGAGGCGTGGTGCGCCTCCTCCAGGATGCACGGAAGGGTTAGGGCAGTGTGCCGCCGCCGAAGTCGTCGAAGCGGGCGTCGTTGGGTACGGCAAAGCCGGTGCTGCGGAGGAACCAGACGCCGATTTGGCCGGTATCTGCCGCGAGCGAGGCGGGCCAGCCATCGACCGAGCCGCTGGGCAGGGTGACGTTGACCATGCCGATGGGGACGCCGTTCTTGTACACGATGACGGTGCCGTCGGAGTAGGTGCGGGCGCCCAGTACGTCGCCGTTCACAAAGTTGACGCCGTTGAAGGTGGCGCGCAGTCTCCAGCCGGGGCTGGCGTAGGCAGCGGGGGTTAGCGTCCAGACCTGCACCCGGCTGTTGAGGGGGTTCGGGTTGGGGTCGTAGAGGATTTCGATGGCGCTGGCAGTACCGCCGGGGTTGGTGCAGTTCGTCGGGAAGTTGCGCACTTTGAGCAGGATGTCGTGTTCGGAGGCAGACGGGACGACTTTGGAGAATGTCAGGTAAGCCTCCTGGTTGGCGCCGAAGGTGGCGGCGTTCCAGTATACGAAGCCGTTTGTGCGTACCTGTACGTTGTTGCCGTCAATGCGGTAGACGTTCGTGCCGGTGCAGCCCGTCCAGTTGGCGCCCAGGGCACCGTTGGCGCGGTTGAAGTCATCCAGGAGGCTGAGCGTCGGGAAGGGACCGGGGATGATGTCGGTGTCGGTGGCGGAGTCGTTTGCCGGGTTCGGGTCAACGACGTTGGCAGGTACGGCCACCGAGGCGGTGTTGAAGATGCTGCCTGTGACGCTGGGTGAGACGGTCGCCGTTGCAGTGAGGGTGGCTTTGCCGCCGTTCAGCAGGTTGAGCGAGGCGCTGAGTGTGCTGCCGCTGTTGATGACGGCGCCGCAGGAGGAGCCGCTGGTGGCGGAGCATGTCCAACTGGCGCTGGTGAAATCAGCGGAGAAGGTATCGGTCACGGTGGCGCCTGTCACTGCATGAGGACCGTTGTTGGTGACCACGATGGTGTAAACGACTGTGCTGCCGGGCATCGCCGCATAGAAGTTGTCGGTCTTGGTGACGGAGAGGTCTGAAACGGTCAGGATGGTGTCGGTGTCGGTGGCGGTGTTGTTGGCAAGGTCGGTTTCCGTCACACCAGCCGGCTCGATGACGTAGGCGGTGTTGGTGAGTTGCCCGGAGGCGCTGGAGGCGACTGTGCCGCTGGTGGTGGTGAAAGTGACTGTGCTTCCGACAGGCATGTTGACCGTGCGGTTGATGTGTCCGCTGCCGGTGCCTCCGCCGCCGCAGGTTGCGCCGCCGCTGGCGGTACACGTCCAGTTGATGGGACCTCTGAGCGGAGAAGATGTGGGGAAGGTATCGCGGATGACTGCGCCGTTCACAGCGGAAGGTCCGGCGTTGGTGACGGTGATGGTGTAGCGCACCGGGTCACCAGGCGAGACGGTGGTGAGGTTGTCTGTCTTGGTGATGGCAAGGTCTGTGAAGACGGGAGTCTCATCGGCGCCGATTTCAAAGCCGCCTTCAGAGGGGCGCAGCCCGCCGTCGAAGTCCCATGCCGGGGCATTGACGCCGCTCTTGGATGCCGCGCCGGCGTTGATGGCAGGCGAGCCGCTGGCGATGTGGTAATCGCCGAGCAGGTTGGGGGTGGCATCTGTGGTGATCATCAGGATGTCCACAAAGCGGGGGTTGCCGCGCCAGGGCAAGGCGCGCACGGTGGTATCGTAGGTGGAGACCACGTTCGGGTCCACGCCGACGAGGTTGGAGGCATCGGGAATTGTGCCGGTGGTGACTTGCAGGATGGAGTTGGTGGGCGAGAGCAGACCGATGCCGTCGGAGACGCCGAGGTCCCATTGGTTGATGGGATACGGGTCGCCCGTCAGACCGATGCCCGCCACGGTGCTGCCGACAAAGGTGCCTGCGCGGTTATCCCAGAAGATGTTGTTGAACAGCAGGGGGTCACTGAAGAGGGGCGAACCGCTGGGCAGCGTGGCTTGCAGGAGGTTGCTGTTGCGCGAGGTTGACAACCCTGCCGGGGCGGGTTGACCGTTACTGGTCATGGCGGTGGCGGTGGTGATGTTCTTCATCACGGTGTTGTTGAAGAAGCGCACGTTCGGCGCATCGTTCAAGGAGACACCGCCGCCCTCATGGGTGGAGATGTTGTTGACGATGATGTTGTTGTACACGTTGTACGGGAAGTTGCCAGCCATAAGGAAGCGCAGACCGCCGCCGTCGTCGTTCGCCAGGTTGTTTTGAATCAGGTTGGCGTACACGTCCACAGGTCCTGCGCCGGGGGTGAGGAGGTCGGGGTCGGCGGGCAGTTCGCCGGCGATCATGACTCCGCCGCCTTCATCGTAGGAGCGATTGAAGTAGATGCGGTTGTGGTGGATGCTTCCGTTGGGGCTCAGGCCGTAGTGGCTGATGCCGCCGCCGTATTCCGCCGAGTAGTTGCCGCAAATGTCGTTGGCAGCCACTTCATAGCCTTCTGCGCCGGAGTAGATGGCAAGCGCGCCCGCCAGATTGGTTCCGCCGTTGGCGAGGATGCGGTTGTGAGCGATGCGGACGAAATCGTTCTGGCTGTCGTTGTAGGGATCGGGCAGGTGCGGCGTGCCGAGGCGGATGGCGCCGCCGTAGGAGCCGCCGTTGCTCTGCAGGATGTTATTGGTGATCTGCAGATAGCGGGCATAGCCGTTGACGTAGATGCCGCCGCCCTGGACACCCGATATCTCATGGACGCTTGGGTCGGTGTTGGGCACGCGTTGATTGGGGAAGCCCTGCTGGTCGCCGCCCTGGATGATGAAGCCGTCAATGCTGGCGGGATTGGTATTGGTAAATTCGCCGTCCTCTGCGACGACATAGATCACAGGTCCCTCAAAGATGGCCTGGTTACCGCTCCAGCTCAAACTGGCGACAAAGACACGCCATGCCTCGGCATAGGGATCGTCGCCTGAGACGCCTCTCCCGTCAATGACCGAGCCGGGCACGGTGGTGTTGTCGGCGTATTTGCCGCCGGGTCCCACCCCTTGCAGGCTGATCTTGGAATACATGATCACGTTCTCAAGGTACATGCCTGAGGCGGATGGATACACCACAACCAGTTTCGGGCGGGTGCTGGTGGAGGCGCTTGCCGCATCCACCGCCGATTGAATGGTGGCATACGGTTTACCAGGACCGACTTCATAGACGAGGGGGTTGTAGCCTGTGCCGGTGACGTGATATTTGAGACCGTTGACCGTAGATTTGCCGTTGCTGGCGGTAATGGTCATTTGATGCGGACCAAACGGCATACTGCTCGGAATAGAAGCAGTGATGCTGGTATCGCTCCACGACAGCAGGTTGAGCGGGATGCCATCGAAGGTGACGCGCCCCGCTGTTCCTCCAAAGCCCAAGCCGGTGATGGTGAAGGTAGAGCCGCGCGTGCCGTAAGGCTGCGAAACGCGGAAGAGCTGCGGTGTGGCGTCATCCAACTGACATTGCGGAGGGCTGCTGAAGAGTGAACCGCCCGCCAGAACGCCGGGCACAATCTGGGTCGGCGCAAGGTCGGAAGGAATGATCAAGCCGGAGTAAATTTCGAAACTGGCGCCGATGGTGCGATACTGCGGGTTATAGCCCGGCAGGCTTGGGTCGTTGCCCAGCATATAGTACACGTTGGGGCACACGCCCGAAGGCGATGGGCAGTTGACGGTGTGTGTGGAGGGGAGCAGAATCTCGAACACGCCGTTGGGGTCTGAGATCATGGTGGCGACGAGGCGGTTGGCAAAGTCATAGATGCCGATGGGCATGAGAGGCGCGCCCGCTTTTTCACCGAACATCAAATCCTGCGGGTTGGTCGAAACGGTCAGATCGTCAATGATGTAGCCCTTCCATTTGCCGGGGATGGGAACTTCGGTGAAGAACGTAAAGGCGGGTGCAATAGACTTGCCGTTATTGAGCGTGACCAGTTTGACATTGCACAAGGGTTTTTGCGTGCCTTCGAAGACGCTGCCGCCCGCATCGGCAAAGGATGGGTTATCTACTGCGTTCGGTCCATCTGCACCGACGCCTGCCACGTCAACGACGTGCATGGGTCCTGCGCAAGCCGGGGGAGGAACGGCAGGAGTGAATTCGTCACCGCCGAAAACGTTGATGTCTTCTTCGCGCACAACCTGATACATCGGTCTGCCGAGGCTGTCGTTGGGGACGACGACTTCGACAAGGTAATCGCCAGCGGGAATATCGGCGCCGGCAGGTTCAGATGCGGAGCCGAAGCCGGAGTAGATGGTATCGAAGCCGTAGTTGCCGTCCAGCGTGGCGAAACCGGTCTGGAACTGGGTGCCCATGAGGGGACCTTCCAGACAGCGTTTGCCGGTGGGGTCGGGCGGCAGAACCGCCTGATCGGTGGGGTAAACGAGCGGGTTGCCGTTCGCGTCACGGGCGATACAATCGGTGGGTTGTTCCCAGGTTTCAGTGATGGCGGTGCTGATGACGGGACCGACTTTGTAGTTGCCGCTGCCGTCCAGTTCCCATGTGCCGCTGGGGTCACAGGGTTCGCCGGGGTTGGTGCCGCAGGGGACGCCGCCGGCGACCGGGTCTTTGGCAATGGAGCCGTCGGGCGCAAGTTCGAAGGTTTCGGTCGGATCGCAGGGAACACCGTCGTTTGTGCCGCAGTAAACAGGTTTGGAGAGCGTGACGAGCAGACTGGGAATACCGGGCGCCCAGGCTTCCACTGCCTGATAGCGGGCATCAAGTTCGTTGCGGGTGACATCGTAGAAGACTGTGCCAACGATGCCGCCGTTCGTGCCGCGCGCGTAGGGGCGCACACCCCAGTCCAGCCGTCCAGATTGACCGAGCATGGGCAGGAAGCCCACATCCACGCCTGCGCCCAAGACGGTGGTCTCTTCGGGCTGGTTTTCCACCTGGTAGGTGACACCTGTAGTGTAGTAGCGGTCGGAGTAGGCTTCGAGGATCATCCAAGAGCCCATGGGGTAGGCTTTTTCGAAGACGTAGTAGCCGTTGGCATCGGTGACGGCTGAAATAGACATGCGGTCAATTTCGCTGTTGTCACGGTCTTTCAAGACCACCAGGTAATCGGCAATACCCGGCTCGCCGGGGTCGCGTTTGCCGTTGCCGTTGACGTCGTTGAAGACGTAGCCTTCCACTTTGGTGAACCAGCCGGTCAGCATGGGGGTGCCGATGTCGGTCATTTGCCCGTCGGAGACGGTGACCTGTATCCAGTCGAGGATGTAGTGCAGGTTGTTATCCCACCAGGTGAAGAGATAGTTGCCGTCGGGGACGTTGTTGATGGCAAACGTTCCGTCGGGGTTTGCCCGCCCTACATAAACCGCCTGGTCGCCGTTCTGCAGGTCGGAAAGCGCCACCCAGCCATCGGTGATCGGGCCGGTGACTTTGGTGCCGGTGAAGCCGGTCCAGATGTCGCCAAAGTACGGCAGAGCGTTTTGCTGCGGCAGATACACCGAGGCAGCCACGAGCGTGCCGGAGATGCCGCCTGTCGCGCTGGAATTCAAGTTATCCATAGGGCGCACAAAGCCGAACATCGTCCACGGGAACGGTTCTGCCGCGACGACGAATTCGTTGTCCAAGCCCGTGGCTCCTTCCTGGAGCCAGGTATCCCAACTGGGAGAACCTTCGAGTGTGGTGGTTTCGGTCCAGTCGGTGCCGGGCGGAGGCGCTACCAGAACATCGTAGCGATTGGGACCGAGGTTGGGAATTGCCATGTCGCCGTTGGCATCGCTGATGGTGCAGCCATATTCGTTGATGCCGACCGGGTCGCCATTGGTATCGTAGAGGGTGCAGAGGGGGTTTCCGAAGACATCGGTGGAAACCTGCCCGGCGATGTCGTTGATGATGACGCGGAAGCCTTCGAGTCCGTGTTCGTCGGTATCGAATTGCCCGTTGACGGAGGCGTTATCTTCGAAGACCTTGATGCGCATGGTGGCAGGAGGCAGAGGGTTCGGTTGTAATGCCACCGTAACTTCCCCCGTTCCTTCCAGTGGAACGGTGAAATGGGCGCCGCCCATTTTGTAGCCGTTCGCCATCACACTGACGAGGTATTTGCCGTCCGGCAGGTCCAGTCCGTTCAGGATATTGCCGTTGAAGTCGTCCTGGTTGCCCTGGGTGTAAATCGGGGCGGCGCCGGGTACTGCACGGATGGAGGGCCAGTCGCAGGAATCGGGATAGCCGGCGTCTTCGGGAGAACAACCTGCATTCCTGGGCTGGAAGGGGTCGCCGGTGTTATCCACATTGATCAGATATTTGAATTCGGAAATGGCAGAGGAGTTGCCGGCGTCCGTTACTTTGAGAGTGAAATGGTTGGTGGTGGGAGCCGCCTCAGGTTCCGCAAGAACCGAAACGGCTTTCGTAAAAGGCGCAAACATCCCCAGCAGCATGATCAGGATCATGAGCAGGGAGGCGTTTCGCCGCCAGGCGCTTCCGCGCGTGCGGATTGTATTTGTTGGGGTTGATTGGATCATCCTTAACCTCCTTTGGAATGGATGGACAAGTACAGTGGGAGAAACAATTCAGGAACGAGGGCGGGTTTTCTCATAAACGGCATTCTCCTTGGTTGAGTTGAAATGGTGATCGAGCGTGACGGTAATGGTCTCGATCAAGTCCCGGGAGGAACTGAGCAATCGGGTATTACAACGAACGACATGCATCAAATTCGAATCTTCACTGATGACAATGAGCGGCAGGTCAGGCAGATTCATCAGCAGGCGGGACAGGATGGAATTTTCGGAAAATGGAAACGCCTCTTCGAGCAAAATCAGGTGAGGGTCGACTGCTTGAATTTCATCCAGCAAGCCTTCGAAATCCGTCGTTTGATTTTCCTGAACATCCAGATTGTCCATCATGTCAACCAGCAGACTTGCCACAAGTTGTTTGAACAAAGAGTCCTTTCGTCCTATGAGAAAACAACGCTTGTTCACTGTAATGCACCTAAGAGGGGATAATCTCCCATCAGGATACATCCTTATGACGGGGAAGTCGATTACCGGTTATCGAATCGGAGAATCAAAAAAGGATCATTTTTCAATGACCCTTTTTTGCCGGCGGGTTAACCACAGGGTTAACCCGTTTGGTCGCTTCCAGCCTGACTATTTGGGGACAACCGCCGAATTATTCTTTTTCAACCCCAATTGTTTTGCCACAGCGCCCGCCTGGCGGCGGTTTTCCACGCCCAGTTTTTCGAGAATACTGTGGATGTGATGCTTGACGGTGTTTTCCGAGAGATACAACTGCCGGGCAATTTGGGTGTTAGATGCCCCATCCTGCAAGGCGTAGAGAATATCCAGTTCGCGCGGGCTGAGCTTTGCCAGCAACTCCTGAGAGGGATGAACGGGAATTGCGCGCGAATATTCGACAACCCTGCTCATCATTTTGCGCGACATGGCGATCTCGTCCTTGGCAAGCGCGCGCAAACTGGACAACAGGGACGAGCTGGAGATGTTCTTGAGCATGTATCCCTTTGCCCCCAGCCGAACGGCTTTGAGCAGGTTTTCATCGGTTTCGAAAACTGTGAGGAAGACAATCTTGCATTCGGGGATTTCATCCAGAATGATCCGGGTGGCATCCAAGCCTGTCCCATCCGGAAGCGAAAAATCCATCAGAATGATATCCGGCCGATGCTGGAAGGCTTTTTCAATGCCTTCGCTGACCGTCCCCGCCTGATCCACCACGTAAAAATCGGGGGTGGACTGGAACAAACTGATCAAGCCGTCGCGGAACAGAACGTGATCGTCAATCACCAGAATGCTTTGAGGAATGGTTGTGGACTCGCTCATGAAAACACCTTTTTCCCCGTTTCCAGGGGAACAGATATGGATACGACTGTACCTGATTCTGTAGCTGAATTGACCGTCAGTTGACCATGGATGACTGTAATTCTTTCACGCATGATGCTGAGACCAAAATGTTCATTGTTGTCAACCGTTGAGGGGTCAAACCCCCGACCATTATCGGCAACACAAATATCGAGAAATCGTTCATTCCACGTCACCAGGATTTGCACCTTGTCTGCCCTGGAATGTTTTTCGACGTTGTTGAGAATTTCGCGAAAGGCAAAGAAAATCAACTGCTGGGTATGGGTGGGCAGATTGGACGCTTTGCCGATGGTTTTGAAGTCGAGCTGAAATTTTGCCCTGCGCGAAACCGTCTTGGCATGTTCGTGCAACAGGTTGGCCAGATGAGGGATCGTTTCCGGCTGGATCTTTTTGAGGATATCACGGACAATTTCGTAGGATTCGTTTGCCACATCCCGCAGCCGTTCCACTTCAGAGCGAACTTCTTTTGGAAGATTGGAGTGTTCGTCGGCATACAGTTGGTCCAATTTGAGATGGATATATCCCAAATTTTGCCCCAGTTGATCATGAACGAAGGATGATACGAAACGTCTTTCAGCCATTGCCACCTGGGCGGACTGCATTTCGGAAAGTCTTTTTCGATCCTGATTGACTTTAAGGGCAGTGATAATATCATCGCCGATGTTTTTGAAGACTTCCTCATCCTCCTTCGATAAACGGATCCCTCGTTTGAGCTTGAACTTCAAAACGGTCGCGGGAAAACTTTGGTCGCGCAAGGTGAGGCTGTAGGCTTGAGAAAAGGACGGTTTTTTCTCGAAACCGAGGCAAACGTGAAGGGTAATCCTGCCGTTGGCATTCGAGGGTTTTTCCAGGCAATGCTTGCACGGCTTCAGCGGGTCCCATGTGTAGGCGTTGCCCGATTGTTCTTCCGCCTGCCAGTGGGTGGTTTTTTCGAACTGCCCTGTAAGCGGGTTTTCAACCAGTAAATAGACTTCGTCTGCCGATGCGATTTCGCCTGGAATTTTCGCAATCTTGTCAAACAAAGTTTCCCAGTCATCGCTGGCGGTCAATGCCAGGTTCAACCTGTGCTTATATTCCAGAATTTTTACAGCCTGTCTGTAGGCACGGTTGGATCGCGCGAACATTTCAATCAGTACGCCGGTGGATATCAGCAAAACCGCGTACTGAAACACTTCAAAATAATGAAATGCCTGATCCAGCACGCGCAAGACGAGGAACTCCTGCACCTCCACCCACAGCAGGGAACCACCAATGGCGGTAAGAATCAACCACCGCCATTTTTCAAGCATCTCTGCCAGATGTCTCCCAAATTGCAAAAGCTTTGCCGAAAAGTTTTTCATGTAAATAGTCGAAAATAATTAGAGGCGTAGGAGACGTTCTCCCCTGGCGCTTGCCCGCCAGGGCAAGTGTAACGTCGCCGTCGGCGTAAGAGAACGCCGACTACGCAAATGGATTTCTAAAGACTTACGGTCAATCACTGAACATAAATACATTATAAGTCCCCAGCCACCTGGTTTGATTAAACCGCGGCATTGGACATTATCATAAATAAGACGGAATCTGTATAATTTGGTTACAAATATTACAGTTCCATAATAAAAACCCGCCTATGCATTTGCCGAGATGGAAGTCAAGGGATGTGGATGTAAACGCATCGAAGAACTTCAAACGCGGAGAGGGGAAAACGCCCGCTATATACACTGGGAGTAGACGTTCTTTAAGCGCGGTAAAGGGGCATTTTGTAGCGTATCGCCTGATCGGTTTTTTGATGAAATTAACAGGGGATTAAAGCCATGCTGGGCGGGTACAGGTGAGCGCCATGGTTGTATTGCGAGTTTTTTGTAAAAAGGTAGAACCGGCTTTAGTTTCCCTCACATCAAGCCTCCTCCTCGGGGAGCAGAGTCTTGGCGGATGACTGGCGGGCGATGAAGCGGGTGGGGATACGGTGCGGCTGGAAGGGAGTATCGTTTTCCAAAAAATCGAGCAGTTGGCGGGTGGCGGCGGCGCCCCATTCGAAGCGCGAAGCCCCCACCGTGGAGAGCGAAGGTGTCATGTAACGCGCAATGGGAATATCGTCGAAACCAACGACGGCGATGTCTGCAGGAGCCTGAAGCCCGCGTTCGCGCATGGCGCGCAGGAAGCCGATTGCCATCTGGTCGTTGGCGCAGAAAACGGCTTCGGGAAGTTCGCCCGATTGGAAGATGGTTTGGGCGGCTTCGTAACCGGAGCCTTCGGTGAAGTTGCCCTGATAGACGGGCACAGCCAGGTTATGCCGCTTCGCCTCTGACAGGAAGGTTTCCATGCGTTCTGTGTTGTCAATTGAATCTGGCGCGCCCGCCACAAAAGTAATCCGGCGCGCACCTTGCTGGTAGAGGTGAAAAAAGGCTTCGCGCACGCCTTGGGCGTTGCCAAGGAGGATCGGAAGGAGAAAGTCATTTTGCAGCAGACGATCGAGTACCACGATGGGGAATCGTCGTGAAGCCAGTTTGAGGATGGATGTGTCGGGAATTTTGGAATCGAACACGATGGCGCCGTCCACCTGGCGGTAATGCAGGAGACGGCGCGGGGAGCGGGTTTCCGGGCTGACGATCAGTTCGTACTCGGTGTTCAGGATGACATCGTGAATCCCCTCAAGGATTTCTTCGTAGAAGGCACCGCCAAAACGGGTGATGAATACGCCAATGGTGCGGGTTTTGACCTTTTTGAGGTGGCGGGCAAAGGCGTTGGGATGATAGTTGAGTTCTTCAGCCGCTTGCAGAACGCGCTGGCGTGTGGCTTCGCTGATGTTGCCGGTATTGTTCAGCACGTAGGAGGCGGTGGTGATGCTGACGCCGGCTTGTTTGGCTATGTCGCGAATGGTGGTCATGAGGGTCCAGGTGTCAAGTTCCAAGCGCAGGGCGTCCAGGCATCAGGGGGTGGGGACAATACCCAGGCGCTCCCGTCCGTTGCGCAGGTGTTCGTTTTTCAGGGTGATGGCATACACCAGGTCATTTTGATAATTTGCCAGCATGAGCAGGCTGATACCTTTGTCTATGCCGATGACATCGGCGGCGTACCAGTTTTTCGTCAGGTTGTAGGCGTCTTGAAAGCCATATTGTCCTTTGAGCGGTTCGATGCTGTAATAGTTTAGCATGGCTTGGGCAGATTCTTCGGGCAGAAAGAGGATGGAGGCAATGGCGGCGTAAGGCGGGATCGTGTCGTCCACGCTGTGGGCGCGATTGTCGTAGCCGGAGGGCGGCGCGCCGTACAAGCCATTATAGCCGTTCGGTCCATCGCAGGCGCTCAAGCCCCAGGCGGAGGGACCCAGGGTGGCGTATTTTTCGTCCATGTGGACGGCGAAATCATAGTGGGCGCGCGCGGCATGGACGGAGTTCTCGAACCAGTTCACGCCTTCGCGGTCTGCGGTATTTCGAAAATCGAGCCAGGCGTGGCTGAACTGATAGGTGAACAGCGACCCAAACCAGGAGTGAATGAAGGGTTCGCCCTCTCCATAGGCGACGAGATGGCGGGTAAAGCCGTAGTACAGGCGGTCGTCGGTGGGGTAGGTAGGCGAACCTGCCGCCAGCACATAGAGCATCAATTGCTCGGCGTAGAAATCCCAATGTCCCTCAAAGCCTTTTTCAGGGCGGTATGCCATGTAGAACATATTCCGCGAATCGTCCACGAACCAGTTCCAGTTTACGTCGCGGTAAAGTTGGTCGGCTTTGGTTTGCACGTCTCCGCCGAAGTAGTCGCCTGCGGTGAGAACGCCCATCATCAGAATGGCGGTGTCTATGCTGGAGATTTCACTGTTCCAGGCGCGTTTGCCGGTTTGCATATCTACAAAGTGATAGAAGTAGCCTTCGGTGCGTTCCATGCCGAGCAGGGTGTCGAGAGTCTTGTCGGTGCGCTCGCGGGCTTGTTCGTAGGTGATGTATCCCTTTTCGACGCCGATGGGATAGGCGCTGAGGGCAAAGCCCACGGCTGCGATGCTGGAGATGCCCGGCGAACCGGGGAAGCGGTCACGGATCAGACCGTAGCCGGGGCTGGCGAGGTCTCGATTGGCTTGTTCCCAGAAGAAGTCGAATGCGCCTCTCATTTCGTACTCGATGACGGTTTCGAGGGTGGGCGGTTCGGGGGTGGCGGTAATGGCTGGGGTGGAGGTGAGGGCTGGGGCGGCAGTGGCAGGCTCCGGTGTGGGGGGAGAGGCGCAGCCTGTCAACAGAAGCACGAAAACGATGAGGAGGGAAAACGTCTTATTCACCGGTGATGCCCGTCCTTTCCACTGATTCGACGAACCATTTTTGCAGCAGGAAGTACATGACCAGCAGCGGCGCAATGTTCAGGAATGTGCCGCTCATTTTGACGGCTTCGTTGAGGCGGTCGAAGATGTTGACGGTGCCGGGCGGGTAGAGGTTTTCGTATGCCTGGACGAAGCGTGAGAGTTGCATGGGCAGGGTGGTCACGCCGCCTTCGAGGAAAATGGCGGTGAGGAAGGTTTCGTTCCAGTACCAGACGACAGAGAAGATGAAGGAAACGATGAAGGCAGGCAGGGCGGAGGGGACGGCGATGGTCAAAAAGATGCGCAGGTCGGAGGCGCCGTCGAGGCGGGCGGCTTCTTCCAGCACTTTGGGGAGGGAGATGAAGCTCTGGTAGAAGATGAGGATGAAGATGGCGCTTCGGTAGCCTTGCGCCAGCATGGCGGGCAGAATGAGCGCCCAGGGGCTGCCGAGCAAGCCCAGTTCTTTGTAGGCGAGCATTTGGGGAATGAGGGTATTTTGAGGAGGGATGATGAAGGTGGCGAGGATGAACAGCAGGACGAGGTTTTTGCCCCAAAAGCGGTAGCGCGCCAGTCCGTAGCCCACCAGCGAGGCGACGAAGGTTTGCAGAAGCGAGGGGACGACGCTGACCAGGATGGATGCCATGAGTGTGTTGGGGTAGTCGAGCACGCGGTAGGCTTTCTCATAGTTGCCTGTGTAGAGTTCGGTTGGCACCCATTGCACCATCGGGTTGAGCAGGTCGGAGGGACTTTTGAGGCTGGTGACGAACATGAACAGCAGGGGGTAGAGATAGACGAAGCCGATGGCAATCAGCAGGGTGTAGAGGAGGGCGGAGAAGAGCAGTCCGCTGCGGGTGCGGCTTCCGAAGAGCAGGCTTTTCAGCCCGTCGAGGTTGAGGCGGCGCAGGGTTTGCATGTCAGTCCCTTTCCTTTTTTGCCTGCCCCGCCAGGAAGAGATAGACGATACCCAGCAGAATCACCATCACGGCAAAGTAGAGGAATGCCATGGCGCTGGCATAGCCGATTCCGCCCTGCACGGCGTAGGTCTGGTTGTAAATGTATTGGATGACCTTGTTTTCGGAAAAATGGGAGAGGGTGATGACGGTATAGACGGCGTTGACGAGGTTGGCGGTGGAAAGCGAGGGGAGGGTAATCTTCCAGTATGCTTCCCAAGCGGAGGCGCCGTCAATGGCGGCGGCTTCGTAGATGCTTTTGTCCACCTTTTGCAGGCTGGAGAGGTAGATGAGTATCTGCACGCCTGAAAACCACAGGATGAGGATGAACGAGGTCAGCAGGTATTCGACGGGACTGCGCAGGGTGCGGGGCAGTTGAGCGAGAAATTCCGCCACCGCGGGGACGTTGGCAATGCCCGGAGCGGCGGTGGCGCCCTGTGCGGTCAGTTCACGGATGACCGGTCCGCTGGTGATGACGACGGGCAGAAAGAAGATCGTGCGGAACACGCCTTTGAATTTGAAGTTCAGGTTGAGGAAGATGGCAATGATCATCGAAAAGATCAGCACGATCGGCACGGAGACGATGGTTTCGATGGCGTACCCGATAACCCGTTCGATGAAGTTCGGGTCGGTGAACAGGGCGCGGGTGTAGTTTGCCCATTGGGTGAAATCCAGGCGGATGCCTTCGGCGGTCACGGTGACTTGATGCAGGCTGTAGCGGAAGGTCTCGATGAGTGGAACGAGCGTGAAGAGCGAAAAGCCCGCGATCCAAAGCGCGATGAAACCGTAGCCATGCAGGGCTTCACGGAGACGAAGACTGATCCTGCGGCGCAGGGAGGTCATGGTGTATTCTCCACAAGCGCGGCGTCTCTGGGGGGGATAACGACGCCGCGATAGCTGACGGGCTGGTCGGTGTAATTGACCACGATTTGTTTCCCGTTGGCATAGGTGATGATGAAGATATCTTCGCGCAACTCGCGGCGGGCGGTGATTGGCTGTCCGCGCACGGGGGCGAGCAGGGCGTTCATCCGCGCGTAGGTTTGGCGGATTTGCTCTCCCCACTGGTCATAGGAGGAGGTGTAAATCCAGTTCGAGCGGGTGTCGAGCATTTTGGCGGTGGGTTCGTAGGTCAGGAAGAAGGAGGGGTACATGCCGTAATCAATGTGGCGCAGGATGTCCTCTTCCAGGTTGGGCGAGAAGTTGAGTGCCGCGCCGTAATACGGCACATACCCCGAAAGCACAATCGGCAGGAAGGGCACGGCTTCGGAGGTGTAAATGTATCCGTTATCGCCCAGCGGCATATCGTAATAGGCGGAGGTCAGGCTCCAGAGATAATCGTTGGGGCGGTAAAAGCCCAGCCGCACGGGAGATTTGCCCAGCATGTCCTGATAGGCGCGGATGGCTTGCTGACGGTTGAGCGGGGCGCTCTCCCTGAAGTCGCTGTAGAGGGTGAAGCCGATTCCATCCAGCGCCAGGTCTGCCTCCAGAGAAGCGGCAATGTCTTCGGTCAGGGCGGTGTAACGCCGCCGCAGGGCATCGAGGGTGAAGTAGGAATTGTGGTAACGATTGTAACCTTCCAGAGTGACGCTGGTGATTGCCATTGCCAGGTCGCGGCGGGGGGAGTAGCCTTTCTCCTGCCACAGCGCCGCCTGCGGGTCGAGGTAGAGCGAGAAGCGTCCGCCGTTTGCCGCAAGGTTTTCCGCCAGGGAGCGCAGTTCGGTCAGCGTGCCCAAGCCGCCTTCCAGTTTCAAAGAGAGGGGAGGCATGCTCGAAGCGCCGAGCGGCTGCCAGCCGAAGTAGATGACTTGCGGGTTGGGGATTTGCAGCCTGTCGAGCAGGGTTTGCATCTGGCGGAGGGTCGTCATGGGGACGAAGCGATGCCAGAACAGCACCTTCTCCTTGTCGCCGCCCAAAAATTCCAGCCGAATGCCAATGTTCGGGTTGGGATCGGGCGCTTTTTTCAGCACGCCCTTTTCGACGAGATATTGCTGATAACTGCGCGCCATGCCCACATAATCCGCCGCATCCCCCTGCAAGAAGCGGTAATGCACCACCACGTCGAACTCGTTGGTCTGTCTCTGGATGGTGGTCACGCCGGCGCCGGAGCGGTTGGTCGCCTGAAAGTAACTTTCGTTGTAGATGAAAGCGTTGTAAAGAAAATTGAAGTTGGTGATGATGCCCGCCGGGTGCGCCTGAAGTTCCCCGTATGCCGCGCCATCCTCCACCACGGCGAGGAAGGCATTCCCTTTTTCGCCATGCACCATGCCGAAGACAGGGAAAGAAATGGGATAAGCCCGCTTGATAGCGGGGTCGTAGGGCATTACGCCAATCATCCCCAGGTCTGCGCCGTAGTAGCGCCCGTAGAACATGTTCTTTGCCTTGGTCGAATCGGCAAAGCGGATGAGACTGCCTGTGCCGTCGGGCAGGAACATGTAGCCCGGCGTACTGCCCCCGCGCGTTGCGCCGAGGAAGGGATAGAGATAGACCAGACCCAGTCTGAAGGCGGGATTCTCCTGACGAATCGATTCCGACGGGACCTCGACCCGCACCCCGTCCGCTTCGAGCCGCAAGCGGACCCGGAGGCTGATTCCGACCTCCTCGAACTTTACCTCCGCCTCGATTCCTGCCTCGATGGGGGTGACGTTCAGTGTGCGGCCGGCGTTGGTGATGGAGATGCGTTTGCTGATTGCCTTCTCGTCGAGATATTCGATGCTGACGCCGCTTTGGGCAAACGCCCGCCAGGATTTGTTCAAGCGGTCGCCCTGCTGGAGTTCGTCTATGCCCGAATGCCAGAGGTAGCCGCTGCGTTTGTCCAGCAGTTTGAAGGCAAGGGTGGATGAATCCACGTAGAGTTCGAAGGTTTCGTTTTCGGCGGTTCGCTGATATGAGGGGGGAATCTCCTGCGGTTGGGCGGGGGCGGCGCTGGCCCTCGGCGCGAGGAAAAGCCCGATGGTCAGGAGCAGGCAGAGGGTCAGAAAGAGGCGGGTGAAGGGTCGCATGTCAGCCGCGCAGTCCGATCTCCTGAATAATCGCCAGGACGAATTCGTACAACTGGTTGAACAAAACGTAGAGAATGTAGGCGGTGAGCAGGAACATCGCCATGGTGAACAGGGTGGTGAGGATGTTGCGGATGGTTTCGGAAAGTGAGTAGTTGTGAATTTCTTTGACCATGATGAACAGCATCAGCCCCGTCCAGAACCACATGATTTGGGTGGAGAAGGTGTAAAGGAAGGTTTCGTTGAGGGTGAGGAGGTTGGAGAGCAGGGCAATCGGCAGGGCGAAGAGGGCGTAGGGGAAGAGGCTGTAGGCGCTGCCAATGAGGACGTCGCGCAGGCGTCCTTCACCGTCGCTGATGGTGGAGACCAGGTAGTTGGCGGCGTTCCAGAGCAGCAGGGCAAGGAGGGCGTAGACGATTTCGGTCTCGAACGGAATCCAGGCGGGACTGGGGTAGGGACTGAAGATGAAGGCGGTCAGGTAAAGCGAGAGGAGGCGGGCAATGACAACCCAAAGGTAGAGGAGGAAGGCAAAGGTGAGGCTGCCGCGCTGGTCTTTTTTGATGTAGTAGAAACTGTCGGCGGGTTGTTTGATGAAGCGGAACATGAAGAGGAAGTCATCCACCAGGCGGATGTTTTGCAGCTGCCGCGCTTTCTGGCGCAGGGGGTCCAGCCAGCCGAAGCGTTTTTCGAGGCGGGTGAAGACGGCGGAGGCGAGCCACAAGCCGAAGAGGGCGAGGAGCGCGCTGCCCAGGTATTGTTGTAAGACGGCGTTGCGGAGTTCCCAGAAGGTTTCGGAGTAGCCGTTGCGGTCTTCGGCGGTGCGGTAGGCTTGCAGGGCGCGCGAGTAGTCGTTTTGTTTGTAGTAGGCGTCGGCGATGCCCTGATACGCCATGATGAACAGCCCGTTGTAGGTGAGGACGTTCTCGAAGTGGGGTTTTGCTTCGACGTAAAAACCGTCCATGTAGAGGCGCACGCCTTCATGTACGCGTTTGGCAAAGTCGGTGGCGCGGTAGATGAGGATGGCGTTCTTGTCCTTGTCCAGCACGTAAAGGTCGCTGCCGACGCGCTCGATGGAGGCGGGATTTGCCAGCATGCCGAGGCGCTGGTCTGCCGTATCCTTTGCGCCAAAGACGAAGAGGAGAACGCCGTTGGCGTTGTATTCGTAGATTTTTCCGTCTGCATCCACGGCGGCAAGCAGTCCGTTTTCGCTGACGTGGAGGTCGCGGAAGGTGGTGGAGCCGAAGACGTTTTGGAGCAGGTTGGTGCCGGCAATGTTGAATTTGCGGATGCTGCGGTCGCGGCTGGTGCCGGCGGTGACCGTGTAGATGAGCGACTGGCGGTCAATGGCAAGGTTGGAAGGGGAGGCGGCTTCGGTCTTGATGAACTGTTCCAGTTGTTCCTCTGTGAGGAACATGCGCTGTAAGATCATTTTGAGCGACATTTGGGCGCGGTTTGCGCCGAAGTAGCCGATGAAGTTGCCGGCGGTGTTCATCATTACCAGCCCGTCCACCGAGCCTTCGCTGACGATGTAGAGGTTCTTGCGCGCGTCGAGGATGAGTTTGCGCGGCAGGAATTCGCGGCGCGTGCCGAAGAGCGGCTCGGAGGGACGGCCCAATTCCGCGCGCAGGCTGCCATCTTGGTTCAGGATGACGATGGCGTTTTTGCCGGCGTCGGCGATGTAGAAGAAGCCATCTTCGTCTATAAACAGTCCCGTCGGCGCTTGCAGCAGTCCATGCCCGAATTCGGCGGCGATTTGAAAGTCTCCGTCCAGTTTGACGATGCGTCCGTTGCCGGTGTCGGCAACGTAGAGGAAACCGTCGGGGGCGAGAAACAATTCTTCGGGCGAGGCGAGCGGCAGGTCAATTTCGTCGAGCGGGGTGTAGGCATCTTGTGTCGGGTAGGGAACTCCGCCGGGACCTCTTGCCCAGGTGGTGTAGGGGGAGAGGGCGCGCGTCCGTGCGGGAAGCGCGGCGGTCAGCAGGAGAATCGCAAAGAGCAGAAGCGGGAGGGTGCGTTTCATTTCAAACCCGAATGCGACATGGTGCTCATCACCTGACTTTGCAGGACGATGAAGATGATCAGGTTGGGCAGGAACATGATGAGCGCAGCAGCGGCGGCAATGCCCTGTCCAGCCACGGCGTTGGCGCCGGTTGTGGCGGTGGTCAGTGTGCTGAGGTAGAAGGCGAAGGTCTTCAAACTCTCGGTGTTGACGTAGAGCGTGGAGGTTTCGGCGTTGTTCCACGCGGCTTGAAAGGTCAGGATGGCAATGGTGGCAATGGCGGGGCGGATCATGGGCAGGATGATGCGCCAGTAAATTTGCAGGTCTGAAGCGCCGTCAATTTGGGCGGCTTCGATGATTTCGTTGGGGACGCTGTCCATGAACTGTTTGAGCAGGAATAATCCCACCGGCATTGCCAGTCCCGGCAGAATGTGCACCCAGAAAGTATCCAGCAGATGCAGCCGTTCGACAACCAGAAAGCGCGGAATGGTGACGGCAATCGGGACGAACATCAACGCCACAGTATTCACAGCGAAGAGGGTTTGTTTGAGTTTGAAGCGTTTTTTAGACAAGGCATACGCGGCAGCGCTGGATACGAGGATGGATGCCACGACCGCGACCAGCGTGATCACGATGCTGTTGAACAGATAGCGGCTGACCGGGATGCCGGAACTGGACATTTTTGAGAACAGATCGGTAAAGTTTTTGAGGGTGGGGTTGACCACGAAAAAGCGCGGCGGGTAGGCGTAAAGTTCATCGGACGGCTTGAAGGCGCTGGAGAAGATGAACAGAATGGGCAGGAGCATGAACGCCGCCAGCGGCAGGAGCAGGAGGTAGAACTTGATCTGGCTGACGTGAAAGTCCTGCGGGTTGATGCCCCGGTTGCGTACTCCACGAAAACGGCGGAACCAGTTTCTTTTCATGGTGTCTCACTCTTCGCTGGCAAACAGTCGGTTCGAGAGGCGCGTAAAGAACAGCACCATCAGGAGCAGCACCACCGAAACGGCGGCAGCATAGCCCATTTCGTACCGTAAAAAACCATAATCTTCGATATGGTTGACAATCAGTTGTCCGGCGTATTGCGGCGTGGGGTTGCTGCCCGAAAGCGTCACGCCAATGGCTCCCGCCTGAAACGTGCCAACGATTGCCATCACTGCCCCAAAGAGCATTTGTGGTTTCATGGACGGAATGGTGATGTAGAAGATTTCCTGCCAGCGGCTGCTCATTCCGTCCAACGCGGCGGCTTCGTAGAGTTCCGGGTTGATTTCCAGAATGCCCGCCAGCATTGCCAGAAAGCCGATACCCATGCTGCTCCACAACGTCACAATGATCATGATAGTCATCAGATAATCGGGCGATTGCAGCCATTGGAGTGGCTGCTGGATGATTCCCAGGTTCATCAGGAAACTGTTCAAATAGCCGGTCTGGTCGCCGCTGAAGAGGGTTTTCCAGACCACAGCCATTGCCACGCCGGAGGTCATGGAAGGGGAGTACAAAATCAGCGCGAACAAAGTGCGCGGGATTTTCGGCAGTTGTGCCAGCACCCACGCCAGCAGAAAGGCAAGCGCATACCCGCCCGGTCCTACAATCACTGCGAACTGAATGGTGTTGGGCAGGACGTATTTCATGAAAGTGTCGTCCTGTGTAACCAGGGTGATGTAATTGCGCAGACCGATGAAACGCGGCAATTGAATGGTATCGAAAAACGTGAAGGAGAGCAGGAACGCCGCCAGCACCGGCACAATGATGAAGACGAAGAACAGCAGCGCGTACATCGAAACAAAGCCGTAAGCATTGCCTTCTTTTTGGAGCCATTTTTGAAGAGACGCTCTACTGCCCATGTTCCATCCACTCCTGAACGATTTCGAGGGTTGGAATTTTGAACTCTTTCACCCGCTGGCCGTTTTTCAGGTAGCCAAACTCTTCCATCTTGCGCGTGATTTCGCGGTTGATGATGATGATGGAGCGATCGAGCGCGACGCGGGGATTGACGCCATCGAACACGATACGATTCCACACATTGCTCAATTCGCGTTCCTGCATGTAACTGCCGGGCAAGCGCACCGGTTCCTGGAGCCATTTCCATTGTTCCAGAATCACGGCTCGATGCTCCTCAGGGATGGCGAGACGGCTGAAAGCATCCAGATTTGCGGAGTTCCACAGATATTCCCTGCCGTAATTCAGAATCAGCCTTTCCTGAAAATCCACCTGCGTTTCGGTAGACATCCACCACTTCATGAATTGCCAGGCTTCCTGGGGCTGGTCGGTGTTTTTGAACATGAGGCTGGCTTGCGCTGAGCCGGTGGCGTAGCGAAGTTGCCTTCCATCAGGCAGAACGATTGCCGGGTACAGGTCAATTGCCCATAGACCGTCAATTTCCGGGGCGGCGGTCATCAGTTTGATGTAGGTTTCGAAGTTGGAAACGCCGATGGGCAGCGTGCCGTAGCGGAAACTTTCGTAGAAACTCGAGGTGGTCAGCGGCATGCCGTAGATGGTGAAACTCTCCGCCATGAATTTAACGGCGGCAATTGCCTCCTCGCTTTGCAAGCCGGTGGCAAAACCGTCGTCGCTGTAAAGTTTTGCGCCGTAGTTGAACAGGTAAGGCGCGGTGAGCAGATATCCCTTCAGCCCTGCCCCGCTCGAAAGTGGTGTGTTGTAGTTCATCCCGTATCGCTGGAGTTCGGGCAGAATCTCGAGCACCTCATTCCACGTATGTGGAACGGGAATCCCCAGCGAATGGAGAATGTCCTTACGATAAAACGTGACCCAGAAATCCTGTGTTTCCGGGATGGCATAGACCGAATCGCCGATGATGTAACTCAGCAGCGACCCCGGTGAATAAATGTGAATGAAGGTGTCGAAATCGTCAAACGAGCGCAAGTCGTACAAAGCGTTGCGGATGGCAAGTTCATAAGGAATGTTGGTGCTGACCCCCAACGCCACATCCGGCTGAATGCCCGCCGCGTTTGCCAGTACCAGTTTTGATTCGTCGGGCATGATCGAAAATTTGACGTGAATCCCTGTCTGCGGTGTGAACGATTCGTCGGACATGACCTGCAGCAGGTCCACGTATTGACGCGGGCGGTTGACCCACACTTCCAGTTCTCCCTCTTCCGCGCCGATGGATTGATACGGGTCTGGCTGAAAGGAATGTAGAAAGCGCTTGAAACCCTCTGCCAGTGAACGTGAAAAGGGCGCAGGCGGCGTTTGAATCGCTATATCGGGGGAATGGATGATGATTTTATCGAGGGCAAGGGGCTGGCTTTGCAGCTGAAGCAGGAGCGAACCGAGCAGTTGCGCCGCCGAGCCGGGTCCCTCCGAGAAACGCGCCATGTAGATTGGGATTTTGTCCGGGTCGGCGGCAAGGAACAGCAGGTTGTCAATTGCCATCTGGTAGGTGAGCACTTCCGGCGAGGCGCCGCTTCCCGTGATTTTGAGCAGGATCTCTTTGTCGTTAATCAGGTTTTGGGCGATGGTATTCAGGCGGGGTTCGATGTCGGGAATGTAATCTGAGATGACCCATTCCTTGTAGGGGTCGCGCTGGTTGCCCGTCAGTTTGCGGATTTCCAGGGCGAGGGTGTTGATGTCGAGCAGGGCTTGCTGGATGGTTTGGATGGCGGGCAGGTAAGGGGAGGTGGTCGCTTCGATGCCCAGCGTGTTCACGCCTTTGTGCAGGAAGAGCAGGTAGGGCGTCTTGCCGCCGAGCGGCACATCCACCCAGCCATCGGAATAGGGAAAGGGAAAGGCGTTCAGTTCCTCGAACGGCACTTCGCCGTTGAGGGTGATACGGCGGAAGACGGTAAAGTTGCTGCGGGTGTTTTGCAGGGCGCGAAAGGTGACTGCATACCTCCCGTCGGCGGGAACTTCGAATTCGTAATAGACGGCGGCGCCGCTTTTGTTCCAGCTTTCGCCGCCCAGGGTGTTGAGCAACAGCTTGTAAGTGTCGTAGGGGGTGACGGTCAGGTCACGGTTGTTGGCGGGGCGCACCGACGTGTCATTTTTGTAGGAGGGGAATTCGGCTTCGAGGGTGAGTGAAAAGCCGGAGGAAAGAGGCGCAGGCTGAAGGTCCGAATAGGAGGCGTAGGCGGGGTAGGGGGAAAAGGTCTCGAGGTAAATGCTTCCCAGGTACAGCGCGCCTTCCGTCAGGGTGAAGTGGAAACGGTGTTCTCCCGCACTTAACTTGATTCGCAGCGGATAGGGCTGGCTGAAGGTCACGTCGCGGGCAGGGATTTTTGCCCAGCGCGTCAAACGTTCCTGGCGGATGAGGGCGTCGTTGCCGTAGCGGTCTTTGGGGAAGGTGGCGGCGCTGTTGCGGTAAAAGACGGGGAAACTGATGTTGCGCAAGTCGGGGAGAGGAAAGCCGTCGTCCACGCGCATCTGACCTGCGGGAGCGGTCGGGGCGGACGGGGAGGCTGCCGCGTCGAACTGGAGCATGTACTCCCCTCCGGCAGGGACGGTAACGCGGAATTGCACGCTCGCCCCTTCTTGTAGTAAAACGCTTCCTTTGGGATACTGGCGGGCGGTTTCATCCTGCGCCAGCGGCAAGCCGAACGCCTCGGCAGGGATTTCGATGATAGGTGAGGGGGATGTATCTGCCGGCAGAAGCGGCTGTCGGCGGGGAGCAGGCAGGGAGGCTGCAGCGAAGGTAGAAACGCTGGAGAGGAGGATCAGCAGGGAGAGCGCCAGTCGAAAAATTTGTCTCGGTTTGGGTGGCATACGCCGGCTTCCTGATGAATGCATGAGAGAACGCACACGAGGCATCCTGTTGTCTGCACAGGAGATGTTAGAGAACATCCGCTATGTACACAAAAAAGAAGTAAAGAGGGGAGCGTTGTGATTGTACCAACGCTCCCCTCTCACGGCACTACGGATTTAATTCGGCGCGGGCTTCATCCAGGATCTTGTTGGCAAATTCTTCCAGTTGGGCGGCGTAATCTTCGTATTTGTATTTGCCGTCGTTGGCGAAGTTGAACATGTACCACATGTTGACGTCCTTGTCTTCGCCGATGTCAATACCGGGTTTGCCTTCCCAGCGGGCGTTGATGTAGCCGGGGACGATTTTTGCCAGCGATTCGAGCAGGCTGTTATCCAGGTTTTCGAGCGCCTGGCGCAGACCGGGCTTGTCGCCCACGAAAGACATGTACAGGTCAATCGAATCGGCGTTCACCGAGACCGGCATACGGGTCGGCACAGTAGCGGCTGCTTTGGCGAGTTCGGCTTCTTTGGCGTAGCCTTCCTTAGAGAAGGTCATCCATTTGGCAAAATCGTAGGCGGCTTCGAGGTTGGAAGCGGTTTTGGAGACGACGATGATGTCCGCCACCAGCGCCTGATTTCCGCCGGGGACGCCCATGAAGTCCCAGTTGAAGGTGGCGCCGGCATAACCGGGTACCGCCCAGCCGCCATCCCAGCGGACGCCGCTTTCCTGGTTGAGGAACAGTTCCCAGGGTCCGACCGATTTGAAGTTCGGCTTTTGTTCATCGCTGAGCCCCTGCCAGGTGTGGGGCTTCATCTCGCCCGCTTTGGCGATGCCGGCTTTGAAGGCGGCAGAGTTATAGTTCATGTGCTGACCGTCGTAACTGAACCATTTGAGATTGGGGTCCTGCGTGCTGGGATACCAGCCCATGATGAACTCCATCTCGTCCAAGCCCAGTTTGCCCTTTTGCACATCGGTCAGGGCGGTGGTGGCGGCAAAG
Organism: Chloroflexota bacterium; assembly: GCA_013388685.1. GTDB lineage: Bacteria > Chloroflexota > Anaerolineae > Anaerolineales > Villigracilaceae > Defluviilinea. The sequence continues at coordinate 110,299 of JACAET010000045.1, forward strand.
AAATCGTCCGCCGAAACGCCGTAGACGGGGGCATCGAGATTGGCGGCTTCGAACAGGTCCTGGTTGACGAAATAACCCATCACGAACTGCGCGGCAGGCAAACCAAGCACCTTGCCGTTATAAGTCACCGCGTCTTTGAGAACTTGCGGTACATCCTGCCAGTCGGGGTCGTTCGCTACCAGGTCGGTCAGGTCTGCCAGCCAGCCGTTTTTGACATAGAGCGGGGTGCCGTCTGCCATGAAGACATCGGGCAGTTCGCCTTTGGCGGCGTAGTTGGTCAGTTTCTCGTCCCATCTGCCTTCCATGGACATATCCACGAACTCAACGGTGACGTTGGGGTGCATTTCCATGTAGGCTTTGACCAGCTGCCGCTGCAGGTTATTTTCCTCTTCGGTTCCGACGTTCCAGTTGGCATAGCGGATGGTGACAGGTTCCATCACCTCTTCAGTCGGGGCGGGGGCTTGGGTGGGCGCTTCAGCGGGAGGGGGAGCAGAGGTCGGTTCTGCGGGAGCAGTTGTCGGCGTGGGCTGAGCGCCGCAAGCCGCCAGGCTGACGGCAAGCACAAGCACGATTGCCGTATTCATCCATTTGGAAAAGGTTTTCATTCTTCATCTCCTTTTGTATTTTCAGCGTTAGAGAACGCTAATTACGCGCTTTCGTGAAGTACTGATTTTCGATTTGATGTGTAGTCCACACGATGGGTGAATGGAATGTATTGTTTCGGCTGCCTCCTTTCATTTTCAACCCTTGTTTACCCCAAGTACAATTTGAATCGTATGAGTCTGCTGATCGCCGAAGACAGGCAGAAGATTGCCTGTAAAGGGTTGTCCATCCACGGTCACGGATTGGATTCCATTGCTGACGTGATGGGGGTTATCCACGCGGATGTCGTACACAGCATTTCGAAACCGTCGTGTGACCTTGAACCCGCTCCAACCCGACGGGATGGCTGGTTCCACCAACAAGCCGTTTTCCTGCGGACGAATTCCCAAAATCCAATGCGTGGCGACGCGGTGCAGCCATTGCGCCGACCCGGTGTACCACGTCCAGCCGCCGCGCCCGTAATATTCCGAAAGCGGACCGTCAATGTTGCCCGGCGTGACGTAAGGTTCTGCCTTGTAGATTTCAACGTCTGCGCTGCGGCTGGGCGGGCAGATGCGGCGGTACGCCTCATACGCCCGTTCGGGTTGTCCCATTTGCGCGTACGCCCAAACCGACCAGGTGGCGGCATGGGTGTAAACGCCGCCGTTCTCGCGCAAGCCGGGCGCGTAGCGCGTGACATATCCAATATCGGGGCGGGGACGAGTAAAAGCAGGATGGTTGAGGAGCGTGCCATAGTCCTTGAACAGGTATTTCGTGACCGAGTTCATCGCCGTGCGGGCGCGTTCGGGAGTTGCCGCCCCGCTGATGACCGCCCAGATGTTCGGCATGAGAAAGATTTTGCCCTCCTCGTTCTCCCGCGAACCGAGCGGCAAACCGTCATCGGTGGTGGCTTGCAGGTACCACTCGCCGTCCCAGCCGTAGCGGTTGAGTGCCTCTTTGAGCGAGGTACGCACATCATCGCATTTGCGGGCCAAGGTCTCGTCGCCGCGGCGGCGGGCGAGCGGGGCAAAATTTCCCAAAATCATATAGAGAAATTCCGCCACCCAAAAACTTTCGCCTTTCAGGAGCGTCCCTACGGCGCTCAAACCGTCGTTCCAGTCGTGATCGCCCATCAGCGGGATGCCGCGCGGCGAAAACCGCGAGAAGGAACGTTCGATGGCGCGCTTGCAGTGCTGGTACAGCGGTTCGGGCGGGGCGTTCAGATAGGGAACCGCTTCATCGAGAATGCCGTAATCGGCGGTCTCTTTCAGGTAGGCGTCCAGAATGAAAGGAAGCCAGAGCAAATCGTCCGAGCAGTTGGTGCGCGGACCGCCGCCGCGGATGGAAAACCACCAGTGCAGCACATCTCCTTCGATGAATTGTTGGGAGGCATGGAGCAGCAACTGCCTGCGCGCATGCGCCGGCTCGCTGACGAGGAAAATCTGGCTGTCCTGGAGTTGGTCGCGGAAGCCGTATCCTGCCGAGACTTGATAAAATGCCGACTTGCCCCACAGGCGGCAGGAAATCGCCTGATATTTTGCCCAGTAGTTGGTCATGAAGTTCAGGGCTTCATCGGGCGTTTCCACGTATTCCGTATCCAGGAAACGCGCCCAGAACTTCTGTACCGCCTCGAACGCCTGCTGACTTTTCTGCGGAGATGTGAAACGTTCAATGAGTTCACGGGCGTCTTCGCGTCCATCCTCCGCGGCGCCGAGGGTGAACACAACCGTTTTTGATTCGCCCGGCGTCAGCGTCACCGCGATCTGAAGGGCGGCAATGGCGTCGGTAAAGCGGCCCAGCCGTCCCATCAGGGTGGAGGCGGTCATCGCTTGAGGACGGTCATCGTTGTTGTAGAGTCCGAGGAAGGATTCTTTATCGCAATCGAACGATTTGAGCGGTTCGCTGACCGCCATGAAAGCCGTGTAAGCCCAATCCACGTTGTTGTGGCGTCCTTTTTCATCCGGGAACCCCCACAGACACTTGCGGGCGAACACCGCCTTTTGTTTCACATCGGCGGAGGTTTCAATGAATAACTTATGGAACTCGCGATGTTCATCCGGCGCGAAGCCTAACAGCCATTCGGCATAGGAGGTCACGTCCAGCTCGCGGATTTCGCCGCTCAGGTTGGTGAGCGTCAACTGAAAGACTTCCACCGGCGCGTCCACCGCCACAAAGACCGTTAGCATGCTTTCGATGTCCTCCACCTGATGAAGGAAACGGCTGTATCCTGCCCCATGCGTCACTTCGTACTGTTGATACGGACGCATAACCGGTTTATAAGCAGCCGACCAGTACACCTGACGCTTCAAATCACGGATATAGAAATACTTGCCCCAGTTGTCTTTGATGAGGTCCTGAAAGGAGCGCGTAATGCGATTTTGCCCGGCGTTCCCCCGCCAACTGAAGCCGGAGCCTGTTTGTGAAATCATCATGCCATAATCGCCGTTGCTGATGACATTGCCCCACGGACGCGGCGTGAGCGGCGTCGTGATGATGTATTCCCGACCATTTTCTGAAAAGTACCCAAAAGAGCTTTCGAATTTTTTCTTCATGCACGCCTCAGGGGTTCCTGGCTTTTCTTTTATCGGGTTTTGGGATAAACTAGCGCCTGTCAGGTGAAACGTTTCACCTGCTGCTAAAAATTATCATACCTGCCTTGCTTTGTCAAGGAAAATCCTATCTTTCACTGCATCGAGGTGGCTCATGTCCAACAAAACCGACGAGACCTTTGTCAACCAGTTGCTCAGCCAAATGACCCTGGAAGAAAAGCTCGGACAACTCAACCAGGTGAACCCTGGAGATCGTTTTGACTCTTCCCTGCTGCGAGAGGGGAAGGCTGGCTCGCTCATCAACGCCTCCGGTGCCCTGACCGGACAGGGATTCTCCGATTCCGGCAGCGCCGAACTCAGCAACCATTTTCAACAACTCGCGCTCGAATCGCGCCTCAAAATCCCTCTGCTTTTTGGGCGCGATGTGATTCACGGCTTCCGCACGGTTTTTCCCATTCCCCTCGCTCAAGCCGCCGCCTTCAACCCGCACCTCGCCCGGCAAGCCGCCTCAGTTGCCGCCCGTGAAGCCACCGCCAGCGGCATTAAATGGACCTTTGCCCCCATGCTCGATATTGCCCGCGACCCGCGCTGGGGACGTGTGGCAGAGGGTAATGGCGAAGACCCGTTTCTCGGCGCGCAGATGGCGGGCGCAGTCGTGCAGGGCTTTCAGGGAGATGACCTTTCGGCGCCCGATGCCCTTGTCGCTTGCGCTAAGCATTACGTCGGCTACGGCGCAGCGGAGGGCGGGCGCGATTACGAAAACGGCGAAATCTCCGAACCCACTCTGCGCGACATCTACCTTCCGCCCTTTCGCGCAGCCGTCCAAGCGGGTGCTGGCACCCTCATGTCTGCGTTCATTGACCTGAACGGCATTCCCGCCACCGCCAACCGCCGCCTGCTGACGGACATCCTGCGCGGTGAATGGGGGTTCGATGGCTTTGTCGTTTCCGATTGGGAATCGGTCAAGGAACTCATCCAGCATGGCGTTGCGGAAGACGAGGCGCACGCTGCCCGCCTTGCCTTGCAGGCTGGTCTCGACATGGATATGGTCAGCGGCGTATATCTGAATACACTGGGCGAAAGCCTGCAACGGGGAAAAATCTCAATCGAAGAGATTGACGAAGCCGTGCGCCGCATTTTGCGGATCAAACACCGCGCCGGGCTCTTCGCCCAACCCTTCACCGACCCGCTTCGCGCCCCCCGCGACCTGCTCACTCCCGAAGCGCGTTCTCTTGCCCGAGACTTTGCCCGCCAAAGCATGGTCCTGCTCAAAAACGACCGCGACCTTTTGCCCCTCAAAGGATTTCGCCGCATCCTCCTGGCGGGACCCTTCGTCCACGCCCGCGGCGAACTCTTCGGCACCTGGACGCCCGACGGCCGCGCCGAAGATGTCACGCCGCTCGATGAGGCGCTTCGGCAAACCGCGCCCAACAGCGTGGAACTCTGGTTTGCCGAGACAAGCGACCTTGCCCTGCATTTGGCGCATCATGCCGATGCGGTCGTGCTCCTCCTGGGTGAACATCCCGCCCGTTCCGGCGAAAACTGCAACATCAGCGACCTGAGTTTGCCGCCCGGTCAGGCGGAGTTTGTGCAGGCGATGGCGGCGCTGGGCAAACCTCTTGCGCTGGTGGTCTTTGCCGGGCGTCCGCTGGCAATCACCTCTCAGGTCCAGGTGGTGGACGCGGCTCTCTACGCCTGGCATCCGGGCATCGAGGGCGGCGCGGCGCTGGGAGAAATCCTGTTCGGCATTGCATCTCCTTCCGGTAGATTGCCCATCACTTTTCCACGCGCCACCGGTCAGATTCCCATCTACTACAACCGGAAAAACTCCGGGCGCCCCATTAACCCGCAGGGAGAGTTCAGAACACGATACCTCGATTTGCCGCCCTCACCCCTCTTTCCCTTTGGCTTCGGCCTGACCTACACCCGCTTCGAGTACTCCAACTTGACGCTGAGCAGTGACACCCTGCGCGGCGCGCTCGCAATCAGCGCAGAAGTTACCAATATCGGCGCGTGCGCCGGCACGGAGGTCGTTCAACTTTACGTTCGGGACCTGATCGGTTCGCTCACTCGTCCCATCCGAGAGCTGAAGGGTTTCCAGCGCATCACACTCCAGCCCGGTGAAAGCCGCCGCGTCTCTTTCACCCTGCGCGAGGAAGACCTGACGTTCACCCGCGCCGACGGCGCCTTTGGGGTGGAGCCGGGCAATTTTCACGTCTGGATTGCACCGGACAGCCAGAGCGGCTTGCCCGGCAAATTCAGGCTGTAATTCCGCCAGAAGACCCGGCGCGGTTCTACCATGCACATACCTTTATCAGACTTTCATTAAACCTCCCTATTCGTTTAGTTGCGCGATTGGTCTGATAGCCTTATAGTCTGATAGTCTGGTGGTCAAGAACTGCTCATCCAATGACTACGGACTATTCGACTATGAGACTATCTAACCGGGAGACTCATCTATGTGGCATGGCAGCGCTTGGTATGTGGCAATGCGTCAGGGCGACGAAAAGCCCAAAGTAACCAAACAACTTCTCTTGCGCGTCCTCACCTACGCGCGCGGATACTGGGGACACATCGCGGGCATGTTGGTGACGATTACCCTTACCACGGGCTTGTCCCTGCTCACGCCGCTGATCTTCCGCAACATGATTGACGTGGTGATTCCCGCCAAAGACATCAACCGCCTCGTCCTGCTCGGCGCGGCATTGCTGGGCATCCCCGCGCTGACTGGCGTCATCAATGTCTTTCAGCGAAGATTGAACGCAACCGTCGGCGAAGGCGTCATTTACGATTTGCGCTCGTCGCTCTTCGCGCGGTTACAGCGCATGTCTCTGCGCTTTTTTACCAACACCAAGGTCGGCGAACTCATGTCGCGCCTCAACAACGACGTGGTCGGCGCGCAGAACGCCATCAGCAACACCATCGTCAATATTGTGACCAACCTCATCGAAGCGGTTGCCCTGCTGGCGGTCATGCTCACGCTCGAATGGCGGCTGACCGTCGTCAGCGTGCTGATCCTTCCGCTCTTCATCATCGCCGCGCAAAAACTCGGAACTGTCCTGCGCGACATCGCCCGCGAAGCCATGGATCACAACGCCAGGATGAACGCGCATATGAACGAGACTCTCAACATCGGCGGCGCGCTGCTTGTCAAATTGTTCGGTCGCGCCCGCGAAGAGGAGAAACGCTTCCGTGAACGCGCCGCCAACGTGCGCGATATCGGCATCAAGCGCGCCGTGGTCGGCTCCACGTTTTTCGTCATCTTCGGTCTGGTCAGCGCGGTGGGCACGGCGCTGGTCTACGGCCTCGGCGGCTACTTCGTCATCACCGATGTCTTCACGGTCGGCACCATCGTGGCGTTCGGTTCGTATCTCGGTCAACTCTACGGCGCGCTGCAGGGGCTGGCGGGCGCGCCCGTCGAATTTTCAACCAGCATGGTTTCGTTCGAGCGCGTGTTCGAGGTCATTGACCTGCCGCAGGACATCGTCGAAAAAGAGAACGCCGTCGAACTGCGCGACGTGCGCGGCGAACTCGAATTCGATAACGTCACGTTCACCTACAAAGTGGACGAGTCGATTCTGCTCAAACAGGTCAAGCGCTACGGGCGGCACGAAGACGTGGGCGCGGTCCTGTCGTTGGCGGATCAGGACAGTGGACGGAAGACGGTGGACGGTCAACGGTCCCCCCTCCACGGTCGGAATGGAAGCGGCTCCGACTCCTCCGAACCTGATTCCACCTCCCAAGCCAGAGAAGTCGCTTTGGAGGGAATCTCCTTTATCGCGCGTCCCGGGCAGTTGGTCGCGCTGGTCGGTCCCTCGGGCGCGGGCAAAACCACGCTGACGTATCTCATCCCGCGCTTGTACGACCCCACCGACGGCGTCATCCGCATGGACGGACACGACCTGCGCGAGGTCACGCTGGAATCGCTCTCACAGGCAATCGGCATGGTCACGCAGGAGACGTATCTCTTCCACGACACCATCCGCACCAACCTGACGTATGCGAAAATGGACGCGACCCAGGCGGAGATCGAGGCCGCGGCGCGCGCCGCCAACATCCACCAGTTCATCGTGGACCTGCCCGACGGCTACGACACGATCGTGGGCGAGCGCGGCTACCGCCTGAGCGGCGGCGAAAAGCAGCGTATCGCCCTCGCCCGCGTGATTCTCAAAGACCCGCGCATTCTGGTTTTGGACGAAGCCAC
>JACAET010000056.1 GCA_013388685.1 Chloroflexota bacterium
CTGCTCTCGGTCAACCTGGACCCGAGCCTGGCCGCCGTCCGAGATCAGTTCCTCGCCTCGTGGGATTACCAGGAGCGCGCCGATTCGCAGTCTGCCGCCGTCTTCGAGTGGTTCTGGTGGAATTTGCTCATGGATACCTTCAAAGACGACCTGCCCAAAGACTACTGGCCCGAAGGCGGCTCGCGCTGGTACGTGATCATGCGCAATCTGGTCGAACAGCCAAACAGCCCGTGGTGGGACGACAAAGAGACGGAGGCCGTCGAGACCCGCGACGATATCTTCGCCCGCGCCTTCGACGAGACCGTGACACAGATTCAAAAAGAATACGGCAAAGACCCCGCCCAATGGCCGGCCTGGGGCAAACTGCACACCGCCACTTTCCGCAACCAGACGCTGGGCAAATCGGGCATCGCCCCCATCGAGGTGCTCTTCAACCGCGGACCCTTCGAGACCGGCGGCGGCAAGAGCATCGTCAACGCCACCGGCTGGGAACTGGGCGAATCCTTCGAGGTGGATTGGCTGCCCTCCGAGCGCGAAATCGTGGACCTGGGGGACCTGAACAACTCGCTGGCCGGTCACACCACCGGGCAGTCGGGTCACGCCTTCCATCCGCATTACGACGACATGGCGCAAATGTGGGCGGAGGTCGGTTACGTTCCGATGTGGTGGGACAAGGAATCGATCATCCAGGATGCCGAGGGACATCTGGTCCTCACGCCGTAAAAAGCAATCCGGCAACTGCACAATCGGCGTTCTGCAATAATAGCGTAGCGGGCGTTCTCCAACGTCAACTACGCTTTAGTTTTAATGCCAGAACGGAAAAGAAAAATACCCCCAGATAACTGAACGTCAAATCCAGCAGATCAAAGGAACGGTTCGGAAAATAGTGTTGGGAAAATTCTTCGAGACCGATGAGCAGGATGAGGGTCAAGGCAGATCGAAAGGCAAGCAGATTCGGGCTCAGTTCCGCATACATGCGAAAGAGGGCAAGGTTAATCAAAAGGGCGAGTATCCCGTAAAGGAGGAAGTGTCCCGTCTTGTCGGCGCAAGGAATCCCGTTGAAAAACTTCAGGATGCCGAGCATGCCGAGATCGGCAAGAACGATGATGCCCAAGATGAAGACGGTACAGCAAACCGCAAGTCGTTTCACCCAAAACGCGCGTTCGTGCATTTGTAAATAACGCCGGATGGTTTATTTTGTCCCTCAACCTGCGGTGCAACACTAGGACGTCTCTGTTTTGATGTGCGCCGTCTTCGCTTCGCGCCGCGCCTTCCACCACTCCACGAACATAGGCACGACCGAAATCAGAATGATGGCGACAATCACAAACTCGAAGTTCTTTTTGACAAATTCAAGGTTGCCAAAGAAAAAACCAAGGAGGGTAAAGAGCGTCACCCAGACAGCGCCGCCCACCACGTTGTAAGTGGCGAAGTATCCGTAGGTCATCTTGCCGATCCCCGCAACGAAAGGAGCAAAGGTGCGCACAATGGGAACAAAGCGCGCCAAGAAAATCGCCTTGCCGCCGTGTTTTTCGAAGAAGGCGTGGGTCTTATCGAGATATTCCTTCTTAATCCATTTGACGTTGTAAGCGCGCTCGCCGAGGTAGTGACCGATAGAGTAGTTGACGGCATCGCCCAGTACCGCCGCGACGAAGAGCAACCCCACAATCACCCAGACGTTCAATGAGCCCAGGGCGGCAAAAGTGCCGGCGGCAAAAAGGAGCGAGTCGCCGGGCAGAAAGGGAGTGACGACGAAGCCGGTCTCCATGAAAATGACAAAAAAGAGGATGGCATACGTCCATGTTCCATAATCCAGAATGATGCGCGCCAAATATTCGTCCAAGTGCAGGAAAAGGTCGAGCAAAAATTTGATTTGTTCCATTCATGTTCTCCAATCGTTCCGGCTAAGCGGCAGCTCGGAAACCCGCAAAGCGTTCCATCATAAGCACCAGGCTGACGCCGGCAGCCATCAACACCATAGCAAAGAATTCTTCAGCGCCAAACGCCGAAGGAAGGAAGTTCGTCTCACGCGCCAGCAATTCACCCGCGCTTTCGACGGTTTTCCAGGGCCAGACCTTGCGCAAGGAACCGATCATGAAACCGGTCAGAATCGCCACGAGCAAGTCGTGATTGCGGTACAGCATCCAGCGCAGTAAACGGACGAATGTAAGAAGTCCCATCACTGCGCCCAGTCCCACCAGGGCAATGGTCAAAATATCGAAATGTTTCACGGCAAAAAGGATGTAGGAATACTTTCCCAAAAGGACGAGGATGAACGCTCCAGAAATCCCCGGCAAAATCATGGCGCAAATGGCCACCGCGCCGCTCAGAAAGAGCAGGAGCGGCGTATGCGGCGTCTCCGATGGCGAAAGCTCAACCAGAACGAAGGCTCCCACCGCCGCCGCGATTGCCGCAAGGAGGTTGACAACGCTCCAGCGGCGCACCCGCCGGCGCACGGCGACAATCGAAGCAAGGATCAAACCGAAGAAAAACGCCCAGATGTAGACCGGATGATTCTCCAGCGCCCAATGCAGGACATTCGCCAGCGCCAGGACCGCGCTCAGAATGCCCAGCGCCAGCGACAGGAGAAATCTCCAGGGAAAGGACTCGAGCGCGGTACGCCACTTGAGGGTGAGCAGATTTGCAAGGAATCGCGCATTTACGGCATGGATTGCTTCGATCAGCTCATCATAAATGCCAAGGATGAACGCCATCGTCCCGCCCGAAACGCCAGGCACCACATCTGCCACGCCCATTGCAAATCCGCGCGCACCAATCCAAAAATAATCCGTAAGGTTACGTTTTCGGTCGTTCAAATCAATTCTCGCTTTCTGATAATCCCGGTTGTTACAACGGGGATGGATTATATCGTGTTTACTGCTTGGGCTCGACGCGGCTGAGCCAATCGCCCATCAGAAGAAAAAGCAGACTCCCGATCGTGGACAATCCCAAATTCAACGCGCCGATCGGGAGGACAACCCAGCCGCGCCACGAGCCAAACCAATGACCCACCGCGAACCCCAACAGGCTCGATGCCAGGCAGAAAAGCAGGTGCCAGAAATCTCCGCCGCGCAACAAATGGTACAACGCGCCGTAAAGAGACGCGACGAGAAGCGCAAAGAGCAGGGCGGGTAACGTCATGAAAACTCACCGGCAGTTTTCCGCCAGTCACGGATTCAAATGTTTCGCAAAGAAATCGGCAATGGCGTTATAGCAGTTCACCCGATTTTCGTATTTCAACACATCATGACCTTCATCTTCGAAAACCAAAAGTTCGATGTCTTTGCCCTGCTCCCTCAATTCACGGACAAGATCCTCCGATTCGGCGGCGACCACACGCGGATCATTGCGTCCCTGAATGACAAGCATCGGCGCCGTCATGTTGTGGATGTGGGTTTTGGGCGAACGCTGGATCAAGTCGGCGCGCTCCTCCGGCTTCTCAGGATCACCGATCGCCATTTTGAAATACGGTTTCCAGGTTTCGGGAATACGCGCGGAAAAGGTCACAAGGTCATACGGACCGAACATATCACAGGAGGCTTTCCATAGTTCGGGATGGAGACCCGCCTGCATGAGAGTCATGTAACCGCCGTACGAGCGACCCACCACCGCGGCACGTTTCACGTCGAGGCGTTTATCCTTCGGCAACACCTTTGTCATCGCGTGAACATGATCGAGGCGATCCTGCCCGCCCCAATCTCGATCCACACGTTTGGTGTAGGAGAGACCGTACCCCGTGGAGCCGCGCACGTTCGGGACGAATACCGCAAAGCCGCGCAGTGTCAGGAACTGAATCAACGGCATCGAGAACCAGGCAAAGTCGGGGCGTTCCTGTCCCTGCGGTCCGCCGTGAATGTAATAGACAACCGGGCGCGAGCCTTTGTAGCCGAGTCGCTCCGAGGGGAGATAAAGCCGGGCTGAAACACGCAAACCATCGTGAGAAATGAACGAGGCGTCTTCCCCTTTGGAGAGCAGTCCATCGGGAATCCCCAGGATCCTTTCATCCGTATGACGAATTAACCTCTTCCTTTTTTTGCCGGCAACAGTGTAGAGTTGAGTCGGCGACACCGCTGTCGAAAAAGAGAAGGTAAAAGTGTCTTCAACGCCGTTATAGTGTATCCGTTCGAGCATGCCGCCATCGAGCGGTTGTTCGCCAACCAGGACATGTATCAATGTCATGCTCCTCTTCTTTTCATCGAAAACGCCTTCATAAACCCATGAACATCCGTCAATATTGAACATGACAAGATAATGATCCTTATACAGGCGCTCCACGGCTTCCATCTCGCCCGCGCCCTGGTGCCTGACGCCCTTCAACTTCACAGGTTCCAACACGCCCGGTTTGGACAGATGAATGTAACCGAGGCTAAAGGTATCCTCGAACACCGACGAGGTCACAATCACCCCCCTACCCCCCGGTGAAAACACGGCAGACCTCAGTCCGTTGAGCGCAACGGTTTCTCCCTCCGCGCGGTCTTCCAACGCTTTACCGTACAGCAAAATCTTTTTCCCGTCCTGCCACAAATACAATACGCTGTCGCCCACGGTGTAGCCCGTTCCGAGCAGAAGTTTGGCATGATCCTTGCTGTGATCGAACACCCCGAATCCAAACGGACTTTCCGCAATTTTGACGAGTTTGCCCGATCGCAGATCGCCGCGATAGGTTTCGACCAGAGGCTGATCGCGCCGCTCGGCGGCGAGATAGACAATACCTTTTCCGCCGTCGCATTCGCCCAGATGCACGCGGTACGAAGCGAAGAAATTGGCGAAAGCCGGCTCCGGAAAACCGCCCCCCAAAGGGACCAGCATCGGCTGGTAATTTTCGTCGCCATCCCGGTCAATCATCACCAAAATCTGCCCGAGCTTCTCGAACGCATAAAACGATTTTCCGCCGATCAAGTGCGGGTTCTGTAAAGCGATATACGGAGGCAGCAGAGGCGCGGGAACGCTTCCGCCAAACGACATGGAATACAAACTCAAATGCCCCGACATGTTGCTGAGAAAATACACCTTCTCCCGGGCATGTTGAGGCACCACAAACAACCTTGCAGACATCAAAGACTCGACACGATACGACATGACAACTCCTCATCTTTTTTCATATTGGTTTTACTCCAGGACGACCATTCCCATTAACTCACGGGCAGATAAGCCCTCCGCCAATCAATAAATCGCCCTGATAGAAGACCGCGGCCTGACCCGTCGTGATATCGCGTTGAGGCGCGTCGAACCGGACCTGCGCCTGATTCTCACCCATTGGCGTCACCCACGCATTCGCATCTTGCGCCGTATAGCGAATTTTCACCTCCGCGCGAAAAGGTGCAGGTGGGACCTCTCCGCTCACCCAATTGACCTCGCGCGCAATCAATCCGGTCGAACCAAGTTCATCCCGAACGCCCACAACAAGCGTGTTGTTCACCGCATTCTTCTCGATCACATACAAGGGTACGGGAGAAGCGACGCCCAACCCTTTTCGCTGACCAATGGTGTAATTGGCAAGCCCGCCATGCTCGCCCAAGATCTTTCCAGTGCGCGTGACGATTTGACCGGGCTTGAACATCGCTGCCGCGTTGCGGCGCAAAAAGTTACGATAATCCTCCCCTGCAAGAAAACATAAATCCTGCGAATCCCTGCGTGAGGCGGTGGGAAGCCCGCGCGCTTCGGCAATACGGCGAATCTCGGGCTTGAGATAGTCCCCCACCGGAAATAAAGCATGTTTCAATTGATGCTGACCCATCACATGCAGAACGTAGGATTGGTCCTTGTTTCGATCCGCAGCGCGCAACAAGCGAAACCCGTCTGCCTCCCTCCGAAGGCGAGCGTAGTGACCGGTTGCCATGAACTCCGCGCCCAGCGCCAGGGCATGCTCGAGAAGGAACGTCCAGCGAATCTTACGATTGCAGATCAGACACGGGTTTGGGGTCTCACCGCGCGCATACCCTTCGAGGAAGTATTCCACGACGGTCTCGCGAAAGACATCTTTGGCGTCAACAACATAAAACGGAATATCCAGTATCCCCGCCACCCTGCGCGCCTGCGCCATCGCGTCGGGCGTACAACAGCGATTGGAATCCGCCTTGCCCGGTTCGCTCCATAACCTGAGCATCATCCCGGCGACATCATAGCCCTGCTCTTTGAGCAGGGCGGCGGCAACGGAGGAATCAACGCCTCCCGACATGGCGACCACTACTTTAGGCATAAGAGTAAATCTCGCGGCGCCGGGATACCTGACATGAAGAAGAATACCGAAAACAGGCGGTCATGGGTTATTTCAACCGGCGGGCTTTCTCGACCAATTCAGGGAGAAGGGAAAGGAACGACTCGATATGCTCGCTCGTTGTCCCGCTCCCCAGGGTCACCCGCAATGAACCCAAACCCCACGCGCGCGGAAGCCCAATGGCATTCATGACTTCGCTAGGTTCGGGGGTGCCTGTCTTGCAGGCGGAACCGGAGGAACAGGCAAAACCAGCCGCATCGAGCAGAGTAAGCAATACATTGCCGTCCACATGCTCGAAGACAAAACTGGCGTGATGCGGGAGCCGGGCAACCGGATGTCCCGTCAGACGCGCTTTGGGAATGACTTCAAGCACGGTACCGATGATTTGATCGCGCAATGGCGCCACCTGCGCCGTCCGCTTTTCGCGTTCCACGCCGGTCAACCGCAGCGCTTCAGCAAAACCGACAATGTACGATACATTTTGAGTGCCGGCGCGCAAACCGAACTCCTGCCCGCCGCCCGTGAGATGCGGAAATAAAGGCGTTCCCCGGCGGACGTAGAGCGCGCCCACACCCTTGGGTCCATAGAACTTGTGCGCGCCAAGCGACATCATGTCCACGCCCAGTTCCTGAACGTCAACCGGCAGATACGCCGCCGCCTGCACCGCGTCGGTGTGGAAAAGGACTCCCCGGGAGCGGCAGGCTTCGGCGATGTCGCGAATCGGGTTGATTGTTCCAATTTCATTGTTGGCATACATGACAGAGACCACCGCGGTGTTATCGCAGATCGCCTTCGAAACGGTTTCCGGCGAAACCATGCCATGACCGTCCACCTCCAGCCACTCGATTCGAAAACCCTCATATTTTTCGAGATGATACAGGGTTTTCGTCACGGCGGGATGTTCCGCACGCGAGGCAAGAATCCAATTCGCACCGGTCTTTTCGCGCATGGCATATGCCGCGCCGCGAAGGGCAAGGTTGTCCGATTCCGAACCGCAGGAGGTGAAAATAATCTCGCCGGGCTGGCAATTCAACATGCGCGCAGTCGTTTCGCGCGCGGTTTCCACAGCGAACTCGGCTCGCTGCCCATAACGGTGAACGGACGATGGATTGCCGAAGAACTCCGTAAAATAGGGAAGCATCGCGTCGAGCACACGCGAGTCCACCGGCGTTGTGGCGGAGTAATCAAGATAAATCATCGGGCAGATTATAGCATGGGGATCGTTGGAACTGCGCAGGGGAATCGTTCGTTAAGAGTCGGATGGAACCGTGTAAAATACAATTTTCGAAAGGAGAATAATGACTCGAAAAGTTCTGTCCATTCTGCTTATCGGCATGTTCACCCTGACCGCCTGCGGAAGCGGAGAAGCGGATGCCACACCCACCCTGGACGCGAATCTCATTCAAACCCAGGCAATCGGAACATTTTCGGCGGCTCTGACCCAGACTGCATTTGCCGCGCCAACCCAAACGCCTCCCTCCACGCCGACGATGCTCCCCACCTTTGAGCCGCTTGCCACCAGCCCGATCATCACCCTTCCAGCGGCAACGTTTCCAGCCGCCGCAGCATCGCCAACCGCCTCATGCTACCAACTTCGCTTTATCAGCGACGTAACAGTGCCAGACAATACGCAAATGGCGCCGGGACAATCCTTCACCAAGACATGGAAGGTAAAAAATGTCGGGACCTGCGCGTGGGACGCCGGTTTCAAATTCGCGTTCGTGGGCGGTGATCAGATGAATGGCGCGACCTACACCCTTCCGTCTTCGGTAGCGGCAAACGCTGAAGTTGACATCTCCATCGCCATGATCGCTCCGATCAACAAAACAGGATCGGTGCGCGGCAACTGGCGCATGCAAACTGCCGGCGGGACATACTTCGGAGACGAGGTGTATGTGCTGATCATTGTTGGCGGCGCAACGCTCACACCCACAAAAGCCACCCCAACAAATACAAGCGCGCCTCCCGCCTCAACGGCAACTGCAACCCCGGAAACGCCAACTGCCACTGCCACACCCCTCAACCCGTAACGGATGTCGCGCAGTTTGCCGTAACCCGGACATTCATGCCGCTTGAAAATGCGAGAGCGCGGTTTGCCGCTTTCGATTCAGGTGCGGGAATTCAGATCCCCGCATTGCTTAAGGCGTTCAGGATCTGGGACAGTGCGGCGGTGACGGCGGGATGCTCGACCTCGAAATGGTCAATGGCGCTTTGCAGCCTATCCATAAGCGTTTTCGGGTTTTCCTGATCGGGGTCGAGAAGTTTTCGAATGTCCGCGTTGATCTGACTCAACAACTCAAGCCCCTTGGGGTCTAACGACTTGGTCCTTTCGAGCTCGTCGTGAAGCTGTCGAAGGAGTTCGCGAAGTTTCTGGTCGGACATGATTGCTCCTCCTTGGTACTGACGGATTGAAAAAGCGGATTTCCTCCTTCTTATTTTACAGCATCTGACGACGATCGAACCGGGATTGGGCGCGCCACGAATCTTTGCAAGAAAACCAAAAACGCGAACGTGCAATAACCCGCGGCAAACAAGAAAATCTGTCTTACGGTTTTTGCCGGAAAGACCAGGGCGCCTCAGGGCGATTTCTTGACATCCCCTTGACGGGTCGCTATAATCTCATTCATCCATATGCGGGTGTAGTTCAGTGGTAGAACGCATGCTTCCCAAGCATGATATCGTGGGTTCGAGTCCCATCACCCGCTCAAAATGCCGAGGAGAGACTCTCTCGGCATTTGTCTTTTGCAATTGTAAGGTGTCTGTTATGTCCCCCAGTTTGGGTCGTATTAGAATTGAGACGGAGGTTCCTCGAGATGTCGCTAACCGAAGAAAAAGGTAAAATCCTTTACGTAGAGGACAACCCGGATAATCGTTTGCTCGTCCGGCGTATTTTGCTCTCAGAAGACTATGGTTTATTGGAAGCAACGAATGCTGCCGAAGCGCTCGAATTGTTGAAAACCGCCAAGCCCGACCTTATTCTGATGGACATCAACATGCCGGATATGGATGGTTACACGCTCACCGCCAAGATCAAGACAACACCCGGGTTCGAACGAGTCCCCGTCCTTGCGTTGACAGCGAACGTCATGCGCGGCGACAGGGAAAAGACCCTCGAAGCAGGGTGCGATGGGTACATTCAGAAACCGATAGATTTCGACGAACTACTGCGGGAGATCGAAAAATTCCTCCCAAGGAGCGCAAATGCCTGAAAATATCCTTGACACCCAGCCCATCAAGAAACCCAACATCCCCAAGGACGCAACGGTCCTGGTAGTGGAAGACAATGTCGCCAATTTCGTATTGATTGCACGCATGCTGGGGTACCTGGGCATCCATTGCGAATGGAAGACTTCCGGTTACGAAGTGGTGGAATACGCTGACACGTTACAGCGTCTAGACCTGATTCTCATGGACATTCGCCTGCCCTACGAAGACGGATACGGCGCCCTGAAAAAGATCAGGGCTTCGGAACGGCTCAAGAACATTCCCATCATTGCCGTCACGGCCGAAGCCAGCCAGGATCAGATGACAAAGGCACAGGAATCGGGTTTCGACGGCTTTCTGGGCAAGCCGCTTGACCCCGATCGTTTTCCCGATCAAATTCGCCGCATCCTTGCGGGCGAACCGGTTTGGGAATACAACTAAAATACCTGAAAGATGACAGTCAACCAGACGGACGAATCCGGTTCTCCATTCTTTGTAACAGTATTCTTTACTGCTGTCGGTAATCGCTTGCAACTCACGCAATTTTCCGACCCGCAAAGTCGCGACGCGCAGGTTACCATCCCGCGCGGGGCGGAATTGCTGCGAGAAGACATGGAGTCGTTTCTACGGGATGGACCGGTGACCATCAACCTGAAAGGACAATCCACCATCCCGCCACCCCTGCTGGCGTACCCCAAACAACTGGGTTGCGATAGAGCCGCGTATGTACCCATTCTCCAGGACGGTCAACTGCGCGGCGTTGTTTTAATTGGCGCGCGCGAGGGGCAACAATTGGATGATGATGTGATCAACGCATTCAATCGAACCATTCGGTTGACGGCAAACTCGATTACACCCAAAGCATCTTCCACCGAGCCGCCGAACGACCGCCGTTCCATCGAGGTTCAAGCGTTGAACGCGCTGGCATCGAATGCGGCTTCCGTCAACGAGTTGCAATCCTTCTACACCACCATCTACGAACAGGTTCGCAATGTGATTGGCGAATACGGGTTTGTCATCGCGCTTTACGATAAAAAGACGAATTCCATCCGCATCCCCTTCCTGTTCGAGGACGGCAAACTGTCCACACTCGAAGCGTTCCCGCTGGGCGAAGGATTGACGTCCATCTTAATTCGCACGCGCGAACCTCTGATGCTCGTGGACGACACCATGAATCGCGCGCTTGCCATGGGCGCCAAGGTCTCAGGGAAACCTGCCCGTTCGTGGATGGGCGTACCGCTCTTGGCGCAGGGCGAAGCCATCGGCGCGCTCATTGTTCAGGACCTCGAAAACGAACACAGTTTCAACGAGGACGACCTTCGTTTCATGATCTCCGTAGCCAATCAGGTTTCCGGCGCAATCAACAATATCCGCGTCCTGAACGAAAGCAGGCAGACCGCTCTGCAGTTTGAAACGGCGGCTGAAATCGCCCGCGACATCAGCAGTTCACTCAACCTGGACGAACTCCTCGAGAAGGCGGTGAACCTGATTCGTTCCCGATTCGATTTCTACCACGCCAGTGTGTTTCTCAAAGACCCGACGGGAGAATACGTGACGATACGAGAGGCAACCGGAGACGCAGGCGCGCAATTGAAGCGAACGGGATTCAAACTAGGGATCGGGTCGAAGTCCATTGTCGGATATGTGGCTGGCAAAGGGGAGATGCTGGTCGTCAACGATACCACCCGCGATGCCACATATTATCCCAACCCCCTGCTCCCCGAAACGCGCGCGGAGGCCGCCCTGCCCCTCCGCGTGGGCGACCGCATTGTCGGCGTATTGGACGTGCAAAGCAAAAGTCCCTACGCTTTCGCACAAGAAAACTTGCGCACGCTTCAGATTCTGGCTGACCAATTGGGAATCGCGGTAGTCAACACGGAACTGTTTGCCGAAACGCAGGAACATCTTGCGCAACATCGCCTGCTGCATCACATCACCACAACAGCCGCATCAGGGACAACCCTCGACGAAGCGCTCGCTTCCGCCGTGAACGGACTTCAAGTCACACTGGGCGGAGACCGCGTAACCATCCTGCTGGCAGATCGTGAAAAGAAGATGCTGGAGGTCAAAGCCGCAGTCGGATACTCGCCCGAGATTTACGACCTGAAGGTTCCGATCGGAACCGGCATCACCGGTTGGGCGGCCGCGCACCGCAGGACACTGCGCGTCAACAACGTTCAAGAAGACACCCGATACGTCGAAGGGAGCGTCAACACAAAATCGGAACTTGCCATCCCCATGATATACCGCAGTGAACTGCTTGGGGTGTTAAATGTGGAAAGCGAACAACTCAACGCCTATACCGAAAGCGACGAGGAACTGCTCGGCACGCTGGGCGGCAGTCTCGCTGCGATCATTGCAAATGCCAGGCTGCTGGAGCAAATCCGCGCCCAGGCAGAACGCGAGCGCCTGTTATTCGAAATCACCGACAAGATTCGCCGCACCACCGACCTGCAAACCATCCTCACAACCACCGTCAGCGAACTGACAAGGGTGACGGGCGCCAGCCGGGCTCACGTAAAACTCGGTTCGAACAACGGGCAGACACAAGCAAAGGCAGGCAATGAAACGGTTTCTTGAGACAGCCTTGAAACGTCTCGGGGGAGGGTACATCATTCTTGTCATCGTCGCCAGCCAGATGACAGGCATGATCGGAGCCATTCCCGGGTTGGTTTCCATGAACTTAAACATCGAACCGGATGCAGACTTGGTTCGGCTGTTTTCACGGCTTGTTCCAGCCTTGGTGATATTCAGCCAGGTTCTGCTGGTCGTCATCGGCTGGCAAATCACCTCCGCGACGAGAAAACGATTGAGCGAATGGAAACAAGGCGTCCTTCGACCTGATGCCCAAAGCGAATTCGCCGCCTGGAAAGAACTCACAAATTTTACAACCGTATATGGCGCAATTTCCTTTGCCGGCAATTTTGCGATCCTCGTTCTTCCGCCTGCCCTGATAGCCTCCTCGAAAGGAAACGTCATCTCATCCGTTTTTCAGCCAAACTCAATCGATTCTCCGATTCCTATTTACATTCTGCTTGGCGGATTGGCATCCGTACTGGGCGCCACCATATTTTCCCTGCTACTGATCGAACGTCTCACCCTTCCGGCAAGGCTGATCCTGCTTCCCGCCAGTTTCGAGACACAACTCGAAGGGCGAACCGGCGTGTTGATTGGTTTCAAATTCCAGATTTTGATACTGGGACTCATCGTCATAGGGCTGGCGCTGATCGCGCCGATTGGTTTCCAGCAAACCATACGCATTCTCTACACGGAAATCGCTTCCTCCCAGATCTTCCGCGATCTGCAGGTTCAATCCATCCTATTGAGCGCCTTGACGATCACGCTTGGCGTGGGGTTTGCGTACCTGGCAACCCGTTCCATCTCCGATCCGGTCAACGAATGGCTTCAAACCTTTCAAAAGATCGAGCAGGGCGATCTAAAACAACGCCTGCCCGTAACCGCAACCGACGAACTCGCCACGGTGGCAATCAACTTCAACCGCATGGTGACCCGACTCGAAAACCTGCAAGCCACTTTGGAACAACAGGTTAAGGAACGAACCAGACAACTTACCGCCACCATCGAAGTTGGAAGAGTGGCCTCCTCCATTCTCGACCCAGACCGGCTTTTGGAAAAGGTCGTCAACCTCATCACCGAACAGTTCGATTACTACTATGCCGCGATCTACCTGATCGATTCGAGCGGAAAGTGGGCGGAACTGAAGGAAGCAACCGGTCAGGCGGGCAATATCCTCAAACAAAACCGGCACCGCCTCGAAATCGCCGGCAGGAGCATGGTTGGCACCTGTATTCGCGAACGGTCGCCTCGCATTGCGCAAAACACCGCAGAGGAAAAACTGCGGTTTGAAAACCCGCTCCTGCCCTATACCCGCTCCGAAATCGCCCTTCCGCTGATTGCAGGAGACCGAGTCCTTGGCGCGCTGGATGTGCAATCCACAAAAGCCTCCGATTTCAACGTGGATTTGATCGAAACCATGCAGAATATGGCGAACCAGGTCTCCATCGCCCTCGAAAATGCGCGTCTGTTCCAGGAGGCACAGCAAAGCATCAACGAATTGCGTTCCATTCAAAAACAATACCTGCTGGAGGGCTGGAGCGGTCTACGCTCATTCAACGAAACGCTGGAATACGGAATTGGCGAACCCATCGAAGGCGCAAGCCAGGTCATGGAAACGCCCATCCAACTTCGCGATCAAACCATCGGAAAGGTGATCCTGGAAGCGCGCGAGGAATGGACACCCGAACAACAAAGCCTTGTGGATGCCGTTGCCGCCCAAGCCGCCATTGCACTCGAAAATGCCCGCCTGGTTTCTGAAAGCCGCCAGGTTGCCACAAGAGAGCGCGCGCTGGCAGAAATCAACTCGAAAATCTGGGCAGCCGCGTCCATTGACAGCATCCTCCAAACCGTCATCAAGGAATTAGGCAGACGGTTGGACGCTTCCAACGCCACAATCGAATTAAACCTGGACGACGAACATGACTCTGCCTGACAACGATTTCCTCGATCAAGCCGGACACGCGCTGTTCCAATACGATCGCTGGCAGGCAAAATTCCTGTCCGCAGTGTTACGGCTGGCGTCCGGCTTCGGTCTGCTCGCGTTCATAACAAACGCGCCTCAGTTTGGGATTGCGGAGGTAATCGCCTTTTCCCTCATTTATGCCTCACTGCTGATCATGACCTTCGCACCCATGCCGTATGTCTTGAGAGCGGGAACGTTGATCCTGGTCTGTTATTTAATTGGCGCATACAGCGTTTTGCAATTCGGTCCGTGGTCTGCGGGTGTGGCATATCTGCTTGCCGCCTCCATATTTGCATCGCTCCTGTTCGACGAACGAATGGATCGTCCGGTGTTCGCAATCAATTTTGCCACTCTCGTCCTTATTGGCGCGCTGAACACGCTGGGATATCTCCCCCTCGCATCAGCAAAAATTCCCGAAACCACAACGCTGGACTGGTTCTCCTACGCGGTGGATTACTTCGTCGTGGGGATTGTCCTGTTATGGGCGCTCAACCTCTTGAAGTCGGAATTCAGAACGGTGGCGGATCAATTCCAATCTGCAATGGCGTCTCTCTCGAAAACCAGGGCGGATCTCGAGAAACGCGTCGAGGAACGAACTGCCGGGCTGATCAGAAAAACCGAACAACTGCGCGCCGCATCCTATATCGCCCGTCAGACCGCAGAAATTCAGAACCTCGATACAGTCTTGAAAGCAGTCGCGAACCTGATAACAGATCAGTTCGGTTTTTATCATACCGGCATTTTCCTCATGAACGAAACGGGAACGGAAGTGGTGCTGGTCTCGGCATCCTCAGAGGGCGGCAAAAGGATGATCGAAAAGGGATACTCGCTCAAAGTAGGCTCGCAAGGAATCGTTGGGTTTGTTGCCGCGGAGAAAAAACCCCGCATCGCCCTGGACGTTGGCGCCGATGCCGTCTACTTCAACAACCCCGACCTCCCCATGACCCGTTCCGAGGTCGCCATCCCCCTGGTCATTCGAGATAAGACGCTGGGGGTACTCGATATTCAATCCGACCAGCCGCATGCATTCAGCCTGGATGAAATTGACGTCCTGCAAGTCCTCAGCGACCAACTGGCGGCCGCCATCGAAAACGCGCGCTTATTGGAGGATACACAGGCGGCGCTCAATCAGGTTGAAGCGTTGACGGCCGTCCGCACGCGAGAATCGTGGAGTCAAAAAGTCCGGGAGGGCGAATTTACATACACCTACACGCCGCTTGGACTCCAAGCCGGCAAGACATCCGAAACAACGGATCAGGCCGTAAAAATCCCCATCACCCTGCGCGGACAAAAAATCGGTACGATTTCAATCGCCCGAAAAGGCAACCAACCCTTGAGTGACATTGACATCGAATTGATAAACGAAGTGGCTTATCAAACGGGATTGGCAGTGGACAATATCCGCCTGGTGGAGGACGCCACTCTACGAGCACAGCAGGAGGAACTGATCGGTGAATTGGCGGCGCGCTTCAGCCAATCCACGGATATTGACATCTTGCTTCAAACAGCCGCTCGCGAATTGGGCCAGGTGGCCGATGTTGCGGAGGTATCCGTCTATGTCGGCGAAATTCCCGAACAGGCGCCGCAAAGAAAACGTACACGACGACCCCTCGGCTGAAACGAAATGGAAGAAGACAAATGAAAACCGGATTGACAAACCCCACAGCCGAACTTGAGCCGGGCGGACTTTGGCAAAGGCTCTTCGAACCGCATCTCTCGGTGACCGATATCGGTCAACGACGCCAGGCGCGTCTGATTGCCGTCATCGCCTTGATCCTGGCTGGAACCCACATCATCGGCGCCCTTGCGGCGTATATGACCGAAGGCGATATACGGTCAACGCTTATTCTGATCGCCCTTGCCGCTTCTTGCGTCGTCGGTTACAGCCTGGCACGCAGACCGCGCTATCGCAACGGCGGGTATTTGATCGTATGGCTGTTAACGGTTTCCGGCTTCGCAAATTTTTCCGGCGCGGCATCGCTCTCCTACTCGCTGTATGTGTACATGGTCATTGCGTTCGTATTTGCGGGTCTCAGTTTCCCGTTCAGATATATGGTCTTCTATGTCGTGTTCTGCAACGCCGCAATTGGCTTCCTGCATCTTATCCACCCCGGCTATGCAAACGCAGGCTTCGACCTCGCTGTCTTCATCCCGCTGGGCACGTTGGTGTTGACCTCCATGAAATACCGCGACAACGTGGAACGCGACCGAGTGAAGGAAGTTTTGAAAATCAACCAAAATCTCGAAGAAGCCAAAAGCGCTCTCGAACAACGCGTCGAGGAGCGCACACGACAATTAGAGAACCAATCCCTTCGTTTGCGGGTTGTGGCGGAAATCGCCAGAGACGCCGCAACCGCCAGGGATGTGTCGGACCTGCTGGAACGCGGCGCGCAACTGATCCAGGAAAGATTCGGGTTTTACCAGACCGGCATTTTCCTGCTGGATAACAACCATGAATACGCTGTATTGACCGCTTCTTCCACCGAGGCGGGCAGGCAAATGATCGCGAACGGCTACAAGATAGGCGTGGGAGAGACAAATCTCGTGGGGCGCGCTGCCGCTACCGGAGAACCTCAAGTCTCTCTCGAAAGCCGACCCGACGCGGCAGACGCTACAAATCCATTCCTGCCGAACGCTCGGTCCGAAATGGCGCTGCCGCTCAAAGTCGAAAATCGCACCGTCGGAATCCTCAACGTGCAAAGCGGGCAATCGCAGGTGTTCACCGATGAAGACATGAACATCATGCGCATTCTCGCCGACCAATTGGCAATCGCCATTGAACGCACCCGTTTGTTCCAACAAGCAGAAGACCGCCTGAAAGAACTCCAACAGGCATACGGCCGCGTCACCCGCGAAGCGTGGAAATCCCTCGCGGAAAGCGGACTACTCAAAAATGCCGGTTACCGTTTCGACAACGTCCGCATTCAGCCCATAAACACCGCGCCTGAATTGGGTGAAGAAGTCATGCAAACCGGAAAGATGACCCTGCGAACCGGCGATGGACGGGAAAGATCGAACCAGACCCAAGCCGCCATTCCAATCAAATTACGCGGCCAGCCCATCGGCGTCGTCACGGTCAAACTCAAGGAAGGTTATCGCGCGCAGACCATCGCCGCTCTCGAACAGGCAGTCGAACGTCTTGCCGCATCGCTCGAAAGCGCGCGTCTCTTCGAGGAAGCCCGCCTGCGCGCCGATCGTGAGCAGGCAATTTCACACGTGACCTCCGCCATTAGCGCAGCCGGAGAATTCGATGCGATCCTTCGCACCACGGTCGAGGAAATCGGCAAGTCCCTGGGCGACTCCGAAGTCAGTATCCAGATCTCGGGCGAACTATAGGCGCGAAAACGGAAAGATCCCAGGATGAACACATTCAAAAGGTTCACGCCCCCCCCTGTATTCGAAGACGAGGAAAAAAACCGGATTGCAGGTCTTCTGAATTCAATCCTCGTATTCGTCATCGCGATCACGGCGCTTGTCGCGCCGCTGTTGTTTGCGTTTACGACCCCAGATAACCGCCTGCCGTTATTGATCCTGCTCATCCCCTTCCTCCTTTTTCAATCCGCCGCCTATATCCTGCTCAGGCGCGGGTATGTCGCCGCCGCAGCCAACATCTTCCTGGTGGTCATTGGTGTCGCCATCTTCGGCTCCTATCTTTTCAGCGATATTCGCAGCACAGGCGCACTGCTGGGACTGATCATCGTCATCGCGTTTACAACCCTGTTGCTGAGACCGCGCGCAATCCTGATTCTGCTCGGCATCATCATCCTGATCACACTGCTTGCCACACTATCGCAGATGCAAGGCTGGTTTAAACCCGCCTTTTCACAAGCCACCAACCCGCTTTCGAACTGGATATCCAATTCGATCGTCTTTGTTCTCGCCAGTCTCGGGTTTTACCTTTCCTCCCTCAGCCTCAGACAGGCGCTGGATGCCGCATCCGCTTCCAGGAAGCGGCTCGAAGCAAACAACAGGGAACTGACCGCTTTGCGCGATGCGCTGGAAATCCGCGTACAGGAGCGCACCGCGGCACTCGAAAAACGCGCCTCCCAATTGCAGGCGGTTTCAAGCGTTGCCCGAGCCATCGCCTCCGTACAAGACCTCGATGCGCTCCTTCCGGAAATCACCAGACTGGTCAGCGAGCGCTTCGGCTTCTACCATGTAGGCATCTTTCTTCTCGATGAGACCGGCGAACATGCGGTGCTCCGCGCGGCAAACAGCCAGGGCGGCTGGCGGATGCTCAACCGTAAACACCAACTCAAACTGGATGAAAAAAGCATTGTGGGGTTTGCAACTTCGCGCGGTGAACCGCGCCTCGCCTCAGACGTGGGAACCGATTCCGTCTTCTTCAACAACCCCGACCTCCCCGATACCCGCTCCGAAATGGCGCTTCCTCTTCGCGTTGGCAGGCGCGTCATCGGCGCATTGGATGTGCAAAGTACCCAACCGAATGCATTCACCGCCGAGGACATTGGCGCGCTTGCCACCCTTGCAGATCAAGTTGCCATCGCCATCGAGAACGCCCATCTATTCAGTCAAGCGCGCAAAGCGTTAAGAGAGTCCGAGGCGATGTTTGGAAAGTACGTCCGTCAGGAATGGAATGCCTTTGCACGGCGGGCCGTCATCACAGGATACCTATTCGACGGAAAACACACCATGCCGCTGGAAGATAGGGACAAGCGCGACAAAACCAGGGTATTGCCTCAAACCGGACGGCTGACGCTGGAAAAAGACGCGAAAGAACTCATCGTTCCAATCCGCCTGCAAGGACAAACCATCGGATATCTCGAGGCAAAGCCCAAAAGCGGTAACCGCAAATGGACTCAGGACGACCTTGCCCTGCTCGAAGCCGCGGCGGAACGCGCCGCGCTGGCGCTCGAAAACGCCCGCCTGGTCGATTCAGCCCAACGCCGCGCCTCGCGTGAACGCACCATCGGAGAAATTTCCTCGAGGCTCGGCGCACTCAGCGACACAGAAACCATCATGCAAGCGGCTGTGGAGGAACTGGGCCGCAGAATCGGCGGCACGGCAGAAGTAATCTTTGAACTCGAACAGGAGACCTGACGCCCGTCTCCATCCATGCGAGAATGACGTATGAAACAACCGCAGACCATCTCGATGAACTCGACACAAAAGTACGCCTTGTTCGGCGTGCTCTTCGGCTTGTTGTTCCCGGTCGGCGCAACGATCTTCCGCGTGTGGGAAACGGGGCTTCCCATGTCGCTTTCCAGCCTTCTTTCCGTGCAGGCGGCAGACAAACTGCTTTGGATCATTGATACCGCCCCCATCTTCCTGGGCGGATTTGCATGGCTTGCCGGATACCGCCAGAATGCGCTTTTACGTACAAACGAGCAACTCCTTCAGACGGAAAAAATGCTCAAAGAATCGCAGACCGCTCTGGAACTACGTGTGACCGAACGGACGACAGCCCTGATCATCGCCAATCAAAATGCCGAAAAACGCGCCGAGCAGTTACAAACCGTAGCCGAGATTGCCCGCGCCGTCATTACCATCCGCAACCTGGACGAACTGCTGAATCAACTAACCCGCCTCATCAGCGAACGGTTCGGCCATTACCACATCGGCATCTTCCTCCTCGATGAGGATGGCGAGTATGCCCTGTTGCAGGCATCGAACAGCGAAGGGGGCGCCAGACTGCTGGCGCGCGGGCATCGTCTGCGGGTTGGGCAACAAGGCATCGTGGGGTACGTCACGGCGCGAGGCGTTGCGCGCATCGCGCTCGACGTGGAAGTCGAATCGGCTTACTTCAACAACCCCGACCTGCCCGAAACGCGCTCTGAGATCGCCCTGCCCCTCAAGTTTGGGCAGGAAGTCATCGGCGCGCTGGACATTCAATCCAGGGAAATCAACGCCTTTTCACAGACCGACGTGGACCTCCTCTCCATTTTGGCAGATCTGGTCTCGGTCGCCATTCAAAATGCACGCTCGCTGGAACAGGCACAGCGCGCCCTCCATGAAGCGGAAGTGGCAACCAACCAATTGACCGGTCAGGCATGGGCGGGATACCTGGAAACGATCCGCACGAAGGGTTATCGCTACGACGGAATCAAACCAGAACCGCTCCGCAAAACGTCCCGCACAGTGGACCTGAAGGACGCCATCACGGTGCCGGTTCAACTGCGCGGACAAACGATCGGCAGGTTCACACTGAAGGCCTCCAGCGAAGCACGTCACTGGACGGACGACGAACTCGCCATCATCGAGTCGACCGCCGAACGCGTCGCTCTCGCCATGGATAGCGCCCGCCTTCTGAACGAGGCGCAAAAACGCGCCGCGCGCGAAACCTTCCTGTCTGAACTGGCGGCAAAGCTTGGCGCATCCACCAAACTGGATTCGATCCTGCGCGATACGGTCGAGGAATTGGGACAGAACTTGCAAGGTTCCACGGTCACCTTCCAGCTTGTCAATCCCTCGAACCCGCCCGCCGAAGAAACCATGGATGGCGCCGCGCCGTCTGGACATTCCCCGGAGTCAGCATGATAAAGGATCAGATCCCGCTGCGGTCACAAACCCGGAAAACCCTTCAGCAGGAAGTATGGCAACGCCTCACGGCGCCCCCTGCCTCCCTTCGAGACATCGGGGAAAGACGCGAGGCGCAACTGGCAGCCGCTTTCCTCTTCATCATCGCCGCCCTGAATCTGATCGGCGGGTTTGCCCGCATCCCGCGCCTGGGGTTCGAAGAGGCGTTCCAGGGAGGGCTGGGGCTCTCCCTGACGATATCGGTAGTTGCATACGGCTTATCCCGCACAAGATGGTATCGCGCGGCAGTCTTTCTTTTTGCGGTCAATTTCAGTTCCACCGCGTACCTCACGATCGTTCAACAAGGCAATGAAGCGGATTTCGGCACCCTGGTATTGATTTATGTGCCGATCAGCCTGATCGTTGCCGCTTCCTTCCTGTCGCCCTGGGCGGTCTTCCTGTTGACCGGTTTGAATATCGGCGGCATGTTCCTGACCCACTACTACAGCGTGGAATATTCCCCGAACTTTGGAGCGACGGCGGGCATCATCACAACTATCGGGGTGGTGCTCTCCGCCCTGTCGAATTTCCGGGTTGGCACCGAAGCGCTTCGTCTCAACGAAGCAAGGAGAATCAATCATGAACTCGAGGAACTCACACAGGTTCTCGAAAAACGCGTAACGGAACGAACCGCCGAACTGGAAACGGCAAACCGGCAAATCTCACAGCGCGCTTCCCAACTGCAAACCATCACCGGGCTTTCAGAAACCATTGCGCAACTGAAAGACCTGAACGAACTCTTTCCCGCTGTAACGCGTCTGATCAGCGAACGCTTCGGGTTCTATCACGTGGGCATCTTTCTGGTGGACGGCGACCGTCAGTTTGCAATCCTTCAGGCTGCCAACAGCGAAGGCGGCAGGAGGATGCTCGAACGTGGGCATCGCCTCAAACTGGGGACCGGCGTGGTGGGCGTTGCCGCTCAAACCGGACTGCCTCGCATCGCCCTCGACGTGGGAGCGGACGCCGTGTTCTTCAACAATCCCGACCTTCCGGATACCCGCTCCGAAGCCGCCCTGCCCCTCATCTCCCGCGGCGAAACCATCGGCGTATTGGACGTGCAATCCACGGAGCCCGGCGCGTTCTCGCAGGAGGACTTGCAGATCCTTACGGCTCTTGCCAACCAGGTATCCATCGCGTTCGAAAATACGCGTCTGCTGTCCGAAACCCGCGCGGCGCTGGTGCAGGTGCAGGAGGTGTACAACGAGTTCACCCGCACGGAATGGACACGCGCAGTCACCCAGGCGGAACAAGCCGGATTCCGTTATCGGGCAGGACGCATCGAACTGCTGGAAAACGCGCTATCCACACCGGAGGTGTTGTCGGCGGTGAGAAGCGGTCATGCAACATTGAATCAGGTTGACGGGTCGAAAGTGAGACGGGCCGCAGTGGCGGTGCCGGTCAAATTGCGCGGCGAAGTCATCGGCGTTCTGCATGTCGAGGCGAACGAGTCCTCCAAAGAATGGCAGGCGGATGAAATCAGCCTCGTGGAGGCGGTCGCCGAGCGCGCCGCATTAGCCATGGAAAACGCCCGCCTCTTTCAGGATGCCCGCCGACGCGCCGCCAAGGAACAATTAATTTCATCGGCATCGGCGAAGATCGGGAGCGCATTCAGCCTCGAAAACATCCTGCAAACCACGGCGGATGAGTTGGAACGCGTACTGGGCGGCTCCGAGGTGTTGATCCAGTTTCAGCGATACACATCCGAAGAATGAGCATTATGCAAAACGAACAGAACACAAACAACGCGGATAGACAAACACAGGCCGGCGCCCTTCTGGCGGGTCTCTTTACGCTGATTGGTCTGGCGCTGGCGGCATTCAGTTCCTACGCCGTGATTCAACAGGGCGGGAGGCTGGAACTCGCCGATGGGGTTCTGCTCCCGTTCGCCTATGGGATGTTCTTTGCAAATCTCGCCGCCCTGGTTCTCATCCGCCGCGGACGCCAGACGCTGGGGGTTTGGGTTGTCTACCTGGTCGGCGTGATTCTCTTTCCAACCATCGCGACACTGATGTTGCGACAGGTTTACCTTGTCACGGGCTTGTCGGTGGCGCTCTTTTCAGCCTTGTTTTTGGTGGAGGCGTTTCCCCCCCGGGCAAGGGTGCGCGCTGCCGTTTTCGCTGCGGCGGCATTGATCGGCATCGCCGGCATCGAAATCTGGGATCCCGGTTTTCGGGAGGTTTCCGATTTCAACGCAACGGACTTTGGCGCGGGCGTGGCGGCATTGGCGGGGCTGACGGCGATCATCTATTTTCTTCCCCGCCTTCTGGGGGGAAACATCCGCCTCAAGATCACATCCGGAATTTTGATGACAGGCACGATTTCCCTTGCCATCCTGTCCATTTTTGCTTTCACCCGCGCCGCCCGGTTGGTGGGGACTCTTTCAGGACAGATCGAAAATGCCGTCACCCTGCTGGCACAGGAACAGTTGATCAATACCGTCGAGGATGAAGCCGGAGCTGCCTCCGCCACCTTTTCCGAAACGGTTTTTCAAATTCAAGGTCTCGCCAGCCAATTGGAACTGCTCCACAAACAACGAGACGCGCTGGGAAGCGGCGAATATTGGAATGCGGAAGAACGCCTGTTGCGATATAGCGCCGGTCAGTACACAAACACCCTCAATTCGCCCAGCAGCGTATTCGTGCCGTCCTTTGTCTCCCTGGACGAGGAAGTCGTCAAAGATTTGAATACAAACGTGCATCTGGATTTTTCGACCCCCTTCCTGTTGGCAAGCAACAGCCAGCTCAATGCAGTTTACTTTACCGATCGGCGAGGCGTTGTAATCTATTATCCGAATATTTCGTTCAGCGCCAACGTGCCGCCGGATTACGACGCCAGAGCACAGCCCGCCTACAAGATCGCGACGCCCCTGTTCGACCCGCACAAAGAGCCCCGCTGGTCCTTCCCAAGGCGTGATCCGGCCGGTGTCGGGCTGATCGTTTCGGTGTCCGTTCCGGTTTACTTCGACGACGAATTCAATGGCGTCATCACGGCCGACTTCCGTCTCAGGAGCGTTGCTGAAAACATCCAAGCCATCACCGTTGGTCAAACCGGCTATGCCTTCCTGATCGACAGCGACGGGCACATTATCGCCATGCCGCCTGAGGGATATGAGTTTTTTGGGATGCAACCGGAAATTCTGGAGGCTGGGCAGGAGCCGCAACAAACCTTGCTGGATTCCGACAGCGTTCCCGAGGCTGTTCAACAAATCCTCAACAGAATGGTGGTGGGCGGAAGCGGACTCGTCACAACCCGCATCAACGAAACGGACTACTTCATCACGTATGCGCCTGTGGCAAATCGAACCTTCAGCCTGGGTCTGGTCGTGCCGGTGGAAGAATTGACCCAGCCGGTCATCGCAACCCGCAACGAGATCGCCGCACAGCAACAAGTGACCATTCGAAACATCGCCGTCATTTTGCTCCTCCTGCTGGCTGGGGCGGTGCTGGTCAGCCTGGGTCTCGGTCAGGTTATTTCCGCGCCCATCCAGCGGCTGACGGAGACCGCCAACCAAATTCTCGAAGGCGACCTGAGCGCGCAGGCTCAAGTCACAACAAGAGACGAAATCGGCACGCTGGCTCAGGCATTCAACGCCATGACCGCGCGCTTGAGAGCCACATTCGAAGGTCTCGAACAGAACATCGAAGAACGCACCGCCCAGCTCGTCGAAGCAAATGCGAACATCGAACGGCGCGCCCGACAGTTCCAATCCATCGCCCAGGTGGCGCGGACCATCAGCTCCACACTCGATCTCGACAGCCTGCTCAACCAAATTACGACAGCCATCAGCCGCGAGTTCGGTTTCTATCATGTGGGCGTATTTCTGCTCGATCGTGCCGGAGAATACGCCGTATTGAGCGCCGCCAACAGTGAAGGAGGGCAGATGATGCTGGCGCGCGGTCACCGCCTCAAAGTCGGCGGGCAGGGCATGGTCGGCTTCGTCTCGAATACCGGCAAACCTCGCATCGCCCTGGACACCGGAGCCGATGCCGTGTTCTTCAACAACCCCGATCTCCCGAACACGCGCTCGGAAATCGCCCTGCCCCTGCGCAGCGGCGATCAAATTGTCGGAGTGTTGGACGTGCAAAGCACCGAAGCAAACGCCTTCTCGGAGGAGGACGTTGCCATTCTGACTACACTGGCAGATCAGGTGAGCATCGCCATCCAAAACGCAAGGCAAAACGAGGAAACCAACAAGGCGCTCGCAGAAGCGCGCGCCTTATCGCGCCAGTTTGTCCAATCCGGCTGGCAGGAGTTCACCAAAAGGCAAAAACTGCTCGGCGTCCGCCATAGCGGAGCCAGAGCCACCCTGCTCTACGACAAAAAGGCGGGGGCGAAAAACGAAGGCTTGCCCGGAACGAGTCAACTCAAAGCGAAGGGACGAGGCGCCGTCCTTTCGCTTCCCATCAAACTGCGCGGCGAAGTCATCGGCTCAGTGGACGTACGAGCGCCGGATAATCGCCAATGGGAGAAGGACGAACTGGATATCGTCGCCGCCATCATCGAACGCGCCGCCATCGCCATGGAAAATGCCCGGCTGCTTGCCGAAAGCCAGAAACGCGCCGCAAAGGAAAGGACCATTGGCGAGATTGCCGCAAAGATCAGCGCGCAAAGCGAAGTGGAGGAACTGCTGAAGACTGCCGCGCTCGAATTGAATCGCAGCCTGCCCGGCACAGAGGTGGCGATTCAGTTCAAGAGAGAGGAGGCCGAATGATCAGAAAATTCTTCAGCCCTCCGGTCTTTGAAAAGGACGAAGATAACTTCAGGGCAAGGTTCATCAACGGATTTGCCTGGACGGCAATCGCGGCGCTCTCGCTATCGCTCATCTCGTTCCTCCTCGCGACTACCCGCAATTACACAGTGCCAATCCTCACGGCGCTCATCCTAGTGATGGCTTTCGCGCTTTACCTTCTGCGCCGTAAAGACCTAAGGGCAAGCGGCGTTCTCATCATCACCCTGGGATGGCTGGGTCTGGCGCTGCAGGCATACACCGCCGACGGCGTGAAAGACGTGATCGTCATCGGCTTCATCGCTTTGGGGCTGCTTGCCAGCATCGTCATCAATTGGCGCGTGGGAAGCCTGGTCATCCTATCCAGCCTCGGCGTCATTTGGACGCTGGCGCTTCTCGAAATCAACGGCTTCATCTCGCCGGTTTTACAGGATGTCATCGGCTACGCGCGCGATCTGACGTTCATTTTCATTATCATCACGGTTCTCATCCTGTTCAGTACCAACAGCCTGAGAGACGCAATCTCGCGCGCAAACAAAAGCGAGGAGGAATTACTGACTGCCAACAGGGAACTGCTGGAATTGAACCAGTCACTGGAGGACCGCGTTGCCAGCCGCACAGCGGAGCTCGAACTCGCCAACCTGCGCAACGAAAAGCGCGCAAAACAGTTCGAAGCCATTGCCCAGGTGACGCGCGCCATCACCGTGAACGAAAGCCTCGAAACGCTTCTGCCGCGGCTGACTGCGCTCATCAGCACGCAGTTCGGGTTTTATCACGCCGGGATCTTCCTCATTGACGAAAGCCGCAC
Source organism: Chloroflexota bacterium (assembly GCA_013388685.1). Classification (GTDB taxonomy): domain Bacteria; phylum Chloroflexota; class Anaerolineae; order Anaerolineales; family Villigracilaceae; genus Defluviilinea. The sequence continues at coordinate 26,033 of JACAET010000056.1, forward strand.
CTATGCGGTCCTGCGCGCTGCCAACAGCGAAGGAGGCAGGCGGATGCTCGCCCGCGGGCACAAACTCCAAATCGGGCAGACCGGTATTGTGGGATTTGTGTCCGCGACAGGCACGCCCCGCATCGCTCTGGATGTGGGGGATGATGCGGTCTACTTCGACAATCCCGACCTTCCGAATACCCGTTCCGAAATAGCTCTGCCCATCCGCAGCGCGAATGAAATCATCGGCGTACTGGATGTGCAAAGCACCGCCGCCAACGCCTTCCGTGAGGAGGATATCGAAATCCTCTCCACACTGGCAGACCAGGTCGCCATTGCCATCCAAAATGCCCGAACCTATGAAACGATGCGGGAATTGCTCGAAAAAGCGCGGCAGGTTTCCGGCGCCTATCTGCGTGACGCATGGCAAATCCTCGAAGCCGAAAGGCAGGAGATTGGCGTCAGGGTAATCGGAGAAGAAGCGGCACCGCTGGTTCGTCCGCTGACTTCTCCCCAGGTAAGAAAAGCGGTCAAAGACATGAAAACCGTAGCGGAAAATGGAAGGAACGCAGCGCTTGCTATCCCCATCCGCCTTCGCGAAGAAGTCGTTGGGGTAATGGACATCCGCACCCCCTTCGAACACGAATGGGACCAAGACGAGGTGGATATTGCCGAAGCGGTGGCGGATCGGTTATCGCTGGCATTGGAGGCGTCGCTCCTCCTCAAGTCCACGCAGAGACGCGCCGAGATCGAGCGCATCACCGCCGACATCACCGGCAAGATTGGCTCGACGACCCAGTTCGACTCCATCCTGCGCACAGCCGCCGAAGAACTTAGCCGCGTGCTGGGCGGCTCGGAAGTGGTCGTGCAAATTCAATCGCTCGAAACCCTGGGCGGCAACGGAAAAGGGACGTAACCATGCTTAACCTTTATCGAAACCTGTCGAAACCGGAAAAGCGCGCCCTGGGAATTACGGCCATGATGGCGCTGGTGTTTGCCGCCTTTGCCGGAAGTTTGATAGACACCCTCCTTGACGCGCCCAACCTTCAATACGCGCTCGTCAATCTTCTTCCCTTTATACTGGCGGTCATTGCCTTGATCAGCGCCCTGCTTTTCCTTGCGGGAAAAGTTGCCGCCGCTTCATGGCTCATTCAAGTCGGGACGTTCACCAGCCTGCTCCTTGCCGTCACCCAAGCCGAGGGATACGGATTCCCCGCCGCATTTGTCCTCATTGCCGTCACGCTCTATATCCCATTACAAACGCTCAAAGGACGACAAGCCTCGGTTTCACTGGGGGTTGGCGTGGCAGGCACACTTGCCATCATCATTCTGGATACCTTCTGGACGGGCTTTCGCGTCCCGGCTCTCGCTCAGGACGTATTGATTGCCGCCATCCTTTCGATCATCCTCGCGTTGATCCTGATTCTTTCCACCATCCTGCAATTCAGCAGATATGCGATACGCACCAGGCTGCTGATCCTTGCCATGGGCACAGGCATGGTTTCCATTTTGGCGGTTGCCATTCTGACCACCATTACAACCCAAAACGAACTTACCACGCAAACGCGCGCCTCGCTCGTTTCCGCCGCGAAACATGTTGCGGCGGAAATAGACACCTATATCGGCTTCAACCTGGATACCATCGCCGCAGAAGCGCAACTCCCCGAAGTTGTAGCCTTTCTTCAGGCAACCCCCCAACAGCAGGAAAAAAGCCGAAGCGAACTTCTCGAACTCTTCAACACCCTGGCACAACGAGACTCGACCAACATAGGCTCCTACGCCCTGCTCAACAGCGACGGCATTGACGTTGTGGATACCTACACAGCCGACATCGGGCTGGACAAATCGGATCGCGATTACTTCCTGCAGACCCGCCGGACCGGCAGACCATTTGTCACTCCCGTCCGCTACTCGCCCACCTCCCCCGACCACGGCTTTTACATCGCCGTACCCGTCAAGGATGAAAACGGCAGGTTCATCGGGGTTTTGCGTGTTCGCCTGCGCTCATCCCTGCTAAACGACATCGTCAGAAAAAACAACGAATTCGCCGGCCGGGGATCCTATGGCATCCTGTTGGATGAATTCAACCTCGTCATCGCCCACGGCACCAACCCCCAGTGGGTCTCGCGCACGCTCGTCGAACCGGAAGTGATCGCCTATTCGCTTTTGCGCATGGAAAACCGGATCAAAGACACGCCGCGTGAAGACATGGCGCTCCATATGCCGAACTTCTCGCAAAACATGCGTTCGCTCGCCCCCAATCAACCTTACTTTTCGAGCACCGATGAAGCCTGGGGCAGCCCGGTGGAGGTCGGTGTGGCAAGGTCCTCCAAGAATGTTTTCCTCAAGGTCGCTTATGTCCAGCCCCAGGCGATTGCCTTCGAAGCCGTTGAACGACAGACACAAGTGACGGTGATCGTCACGCTCCTTACAGGCTTGGCAATTCTGTTTTCGAGTTATTTTGTCTCGAGAACCATCACGCTTCCCATCGCAAAACTGGCGGCAACGGCGGAGGAAATTACGGCTGGCAACCTGTCTGCCCGGGTCGAGTATGATGTCAACGATGAATTGGGAACACTGGCAAATGCCTTCAACCGCATGACCAATCAATTACGAGATACCTTGGGCGGCTTGGAAAGACGCGTGGCGGAACGCACGGCAGACGTGGAACTGGCGCGCCTGCTGAGCGAGCGCCGTGCGCAAGATCTCCAATCCATCAGCGAAATCTCACGCGCCATTTCCACCGAACAAAGGCTTGAAATCCTGCTCCCCCTGATTGCCCGGCTCGTCAGTGAACGATTCGATTTTTACCATGTTGGCATTTTCTTCCTGGATGAAACGCGCAGATTTGTCTACCTGCAAGCCGCCAACAGCGACGGCGGACAAAGAATGCTGGCGCGCGGACACCGCCTCGAAATCGGAACCGGACTGGTCGGAACGGTGGCACAAACCGGAAAACCCCGCATCGCCCTCGACGTGGGAAGCGACGCGTCCTTCTTCAACAACCCCGACCTTCCAGCCACCCGCTCCGAAATGGCGCTCCCGCTCACCTTCCGCGGAAATACCATCGGGGTGTTGGATGTGCAAAGCACAAAGCCGGGCGCCTTCACGGAAAGCGACGCCAATACATTGAGCATCCTGGCAGATCAGATCGCCATCGCCATCGAAAATGCGCGCCTGTTCGGTCAAATGCAAAACGCCCGCGAAGAAGCGGAGGCGCTTTACTCCCAAATTCAGCGCCAGGAATGGAAATCCTTTGTCCAGCAGGAGACGAGAATCGGATTTCGCCAGACCGCCACCGGAGGCAGGCGGTTGATCAGACCCGTAGATACCGATGAAATTCGCGCCGCGCTCCAAAGCGGACAGGTCGTCGTGGTGGAAGGCAAAGACACCCGCTCCAACCCCACCATTGCCATGCCTGTAAAACTACGCGGGCAGACCATCGGCGTCCTCAACATCAAGGCGCCCACCAGGGATCGGAAATGGAATACGGACGAAATCAACCTCGTCCAGGCAATTTCAGACCGTCTGGCGCTTGCCCTCGACAACGCCCGCCTGGTGCATGAATCGCAACGCCGTGCGGCAAAAGAAGCCAAAATCGGCGAAGTAACCGCCAAGATCGGCGCATCCATCAACATGCAAAACGTCCTGCAAACCGCCGTGGAGGAGCTCGGACGCGCACTGCCCGGCTCGGAGGTCATCATCCAATTCGAACAGGCGGACGGAGAAAACACGCCATGAACGCTCCCAAACCCACAGACAATGCCCGGCGGGCAAACGCATTTCGTTCGCTCCCCATTCGGAACAGACTGATCCTGGGCAGTCTTGCGATCGTGTTTCTGGCGGTTTCAACCATGGGCATATTCGTTTACGTTCGAACCCGGCAGACAAATCTCAATTTGATCAACCGACTGGAAGCGAGCACACAACAGGATGCGGCAAACACGCTCAATTTATCCGCCGACCGGCAGGCAGAAATCCTTTCGGCTTTCTTTTCTTCGTTACATGCAAACACCCTTGCGTTGCGCGAATACAACCAAAACCTGCTTTCCCGTCAGGCGGTTTTCGGAACAGGCTTCTACTGGGACGCCAAACGCTTCCTCGCCAAAAACGATAAAGGCAGTTGGGACAACCCGAATTCCGAACCCGCCTCGGTCTACATCCCCGCGGCGGCGGAATTGTCGGAAACGATGGTAATGGAACTCAATGCCGCCCGTCATATGGACCTGATCGCGCCCTCCATGCTCGAATCCAACCCCGATGTCATCGCGGTCTATTTTGGCGGAACAACGGGATACACACTCTACTACCCCAATATTGACCTTGCCGCTATCGTTCCGCCGGACTTCGACGTTACCACCAGACCCTGGTACATGAACGCCGCGCCGGAGGCAAACCCCGACAGGCAGGCAGTCTGGTCCGAACCCTACCTGGATGCGGCGTTGAATGGCATCGTCATCACCAACAGCGCACCGGTGTACGATTCCCGTGACAGGTTCCTTGGAGTCGTGGCGCAGGATATACAACTCGCGAAAATCACCGAGGTGGTCACGGGGATCCGCATCGGTGAGACAGGCTACGCGTTCCTCATTGACCGGGATAAACGCCTGATCGCCATGCCCCAAGCGGGTTACGCAGACCTCGGGCTCGATCCTGCCGCCATCTCGCTGGGCAACCAACTATCGGACAACGACCTGGCGGGCGCCGGAGCGGGATTCAAGGATATCGTGAATAAAATGTCCTCCGGCGGCAGCGGATACGCGCGCATCCTGTTGAACGGCGAAGAACGATTTGTCGTCTATCGGGAGATCGGGGGCATCGGGTTCAACCTTGCCATCGTTGTGCCCGTGCAGGAAATGCTCGCGCGCTCGCTCGAAGCCAGACAACAACTCGAACGTGAAAGCCTCAACGCGCTGATCATCAGCATCTTTCTGGTCTTGGGCATCTTCGTCCTGACCCTGTTCGCCACCCTCAATTTCAGCAACAACCTGACCAAACCGCTCATCGCCTTGACCGGCACCGCAAAAGACATGGCGACCGGAAACCTGGATGCCCGAGTCGAGATCGCGGAAGAAAACGAATTCGGCACGCTCGCCGCCGCGCTGAATTCAATGGCTTCCAGTTTGAAGGAATCGATTGACACACTCGAAATTCGCGTGGCAGACAGAACCTCGGAGGTTCAGGAACGAAGCCGCGAATTGGAAAACGCCAACCGGCAAATCCACCGCCGCGCTGCGCAATTCGAAGCCCTGGCGCAGGTGGCGCAATCCATTCTGTCCATCCGAGACCCGCAAGAACTGCTTCCTCGTATTACAGCGGTCATCAGCGAATACTACGGCTTTTATCATGTCGGCATTTTCCTGGTGGACGAATTGAACGAGTACGCCGTGCTGACAGCCGCCAACAGCGAAGGCGGCAAACGCATGCTGGAGCGCAGCCACCGCCTGCGGATCGGGGAGGAGGGCATTGTTGGCAGGGTAACGGCGACCGGCGAACCCCGCATCGCCCTGGACGTGGGGCAGGATGCCGTCTATTTCGGCAATCCCGACCTGCCCGATACCCGCTCCGAAATGGCACTGCCCCTGCGAAGCGGCGGGAAGGTCATCGGCGCCCTGGACGTTCAAAGCACCATGCCGGGCGCATTTAGCAATGACGACGTGCAAACCCTCAGCCTGCTGGCGGATCAGGTCAGTCTTGCCATCGAGAACGCGCGCCTCTTCGAACAATCCAATCGTACGTTGAACGAATTGCAATTGGTCATGAGACAATCCACACGCGAAGCCTGGAAGCGCCTGCCGGAAAAACATAAACTTCTGGGCTTTCGATACAATGCCATGGGTTCATCCCCCCTCAAAGAACCGGTCAAAATCGCCGATACGGCAAAAGACGGAAAAAAACCCGCCAAGGCTGGGGCAGGCGCATTTGTCGTTCCGATCGAACTGCGCGGTGAAATCATCGGCAGTCTGGTAGTCCAATCCCCCACTGGCGCTTCCTGGACCCAGGATCAGCAGGACCTCATCCGCGCAGTGGCGGAACGCGTGGCGCTCTCCGCGGAAAACGCCAGGCTTTTCGAGGAAACAACCCAGCGCGCCGAAAGGGAGCGTCTGGTATCCGAGATCACCGGCAAAATACGCAGTCATAACGATCCGCAAGCCATGATCGAAACCGCCATCAATGAACTTCGCTCCGTTTTGGGCGCCAGCCGTGTGGAAATCGTGCCGAAGACACCCGGCGGAAAGGAATTACAGGTGTAAACATGGCATATATTATTGCAATGTCCAATGAAAAAGGAGGCGTTGCGAAAACCACCTCGACACTGTCGTTGGGAGCGGCGCTGGCTGAACTGAACTACCGCGTCCTGTTGATCGACCTGGACCCGCAGGCAAATCTCTCGCTGGCGCTTGGACTGGAAACAGAGGATTCCGCCATTACATCGGCAAACGTCCTGATCGAAGGCGCCGCCGTCAGGTCTGCCATCCAAAAATCGGACATCAACAGACTGGACATCGTGCCTTCCAGTTTCCGAATCGAAAACGCAGAACAGTTTCTTCCCATGCGCACCCAATATCTCACCACGCTTCGGGACGCCCTGGATGCCGCTTCGCTTCCGTATGATTACATCCTGCTCGATTGCCCTCCCGCCCTCGGAGCCATCACGCTCAATGCGCTGGCGGCATCGAATCTGCTCATCATCCCCACCCAGGCGGAATATTTTTCGGCGTACGCCTTGCGCAACATGATGGGCACCATCCGGCGCATAAGACAGGACGTGAATCCCGGACTGGCTTACCGCATCCTCGTCACCCTGCTCGACCGCCGCAACCGGACACATCGGAATATCTTCGAACAATTACAAGCCACATTCGGACAGGGCGTGTTCACCACCGTTATCGAAATTGACACAAAATTGCGCGAGAGCCCGATCGCAGGAATACCTATCACCCATTACAAACCGAACAGCCGTGGTTCACAGCAATACCGCGTCCTCGCCCAGGAGTTGATTGAATATGCCAAAGAAGAAGCCAATCGACAAACGGCTCAATAAGCTGTTCGACGAGATTCAGCACGAGGATCCGAACGCCAAAACCGGGACCGGCGTCCACAGGGAAACGCCGGCGGAAAAATCGGCTTCATCACCGGCGTTAAAGCCGGCAGCAAAATCACGGCGGCTGGGTGAACCGGTCGGCGCGAGCCTGCAGACAGACACCGCGCTTGCCCTGGATTTTCAGACCGGTCCCAACACGTGGGCAACGCTACAGGTCCTTGACGAGACGAACGAACGAAAATGGACCGAGGACGACCAGTTATTGGTCAGGCAGGTGACCGACCAGCTCACACTGGCGCTCGAAAATGCACGCCTTTTTCAACAGGAACAATACCGCCGCCGGGTGGCGGATACACTTTCGGAACTGGCGCGCATTGCAAGCTCATCCCTGAATTTGCAGGAAGTCGCGCGGAAACTGCTCGAACAATTGCCCCGCCTCGTTTCCTTCGGCACGGCTTCGATCCAAATCATCGAACCCGACGGACGCCGCCAGCAAATTGGAGGCATCAGCCGCGACCCGGATCGGATGGAATCGCTTCAGGAGCCATCCGCGCACCTCCTTCGCAAAGTGGAGGATGACCCCCTGATCTCCGAAATCGTCAAAAGCCGGGAGATTGTCGTCATCAACGATACCCACAACGACCCGCGCTGGGAGGTATTCCCCGAAACGGAATCCATACACGCGTGGTTGGGTGCACCGCTCCTTGCCGGCGCTGATGTGGTGGGAATTCTGATCCTGGACGACCAGACGCCTCACGCATTCACTGCGGAGTCCATCGAACTTGTGGGCGCTTTCACCCCGCAAGCCGCTGTAGCCATTCAAAATGCCCGGCTTTTCCAGGAGACGCAAACCCGGGCAGAGGATCTCTCCATCCTGAACGAGATGGGTACAGAACTGTCATCCAAACTCGACCCGAGGGCAATTGCCGAGGTGGTATACCGGTACACCTCCAGACTGATGGATACCACCAACTTCTACATCGCCCTTTACGACGAGAACAAGGACGAAAAATCGTACCCGCTCGCCTATGAAAATGGACAGCCGATCGAGATCGAATCCCGAAAGGTCGCCGGCAGAGGGTTCACCGATTACATCATCCGCAATAAAAGGGCGGTGTTCGCGCCGTCCGATGTAGTGGGCGTCATGAAAAAATTGGGAATTGAATTTGTCCCGCTCAGCGACGACCTGACCCCCTCACAAGCCTGGCTGGGAGTGCCAATGCTGGTGGGCAACCGCATCCTCGGCGTCCTGTCTGTGCAAAGCGTTCAAACCCCAAATTTATACGACGAACACGATCGGGAACTTCTGACCGCCATCGCCAGCCAGGCGGCGATCGCCCTGGAAAACGCCCGTCTCTTCCAGGAGTCTCAACGCCGCGCCCAGGAAATGAGCGCCCTTGCCGAAGTGGGACGTGAAATCTCGGCAACTCTCGACCTGAAGACCGTTCTCGAAAGAATCGCCGAATATGCCATCATTCTGCTCGACGCAGTCACCAGCGCCGTCTATCTTCCCGATGCGGAATTCAAAACCCTGATCCCATTTGCCGTGACCGGGCAAGAATCCGAAGAGATCATGAACGACCCGTTGCAGGTGGGGACCGGCATTCTGGGAAACATTGCCGCGGCGGGTATCGGCGAGATCGTCAATGACGTATCCAAGGATGCCAGGGCAATCACCATCAAGGGAACTGCGGAAAACGTTCCCGACGAACACCTCATGGCGGTTCCCATCAAGGTCAAAGATCGCGTAACCGGCTTGATGGCGATCTGGCGCGTAGGAAAAGGAACCGAATTCAACGAAACCGAATTCAACTTCCTTGCCAACCTCTCGCAACAGGCGGCAGTCGCCATCGAAAACGCCCGTCTCTTCGAGGAAACCCAATCGCGCGCCGATGAGCTCGCCACCCTGAATGAATTCGGCAAGGCGCTCGCCGCAACCCTGAATGTGGAAGAAATTGTGGAGATCACCTATTCGGGTATTGCGCGCCTTTTCCGTGCGGAAAATTTTTATCTTGCACTTTACGAACCCCAAACAAACGAAATCGTCTTTCCGCAAAACGTTACGGAATCGCAGGTTGACCGCTCCATTACGCGACTGCCCCTGGGCGACGGAGTCACCTCCCACATGATCCGCACGCGGGAGAGCATCCTCATCACGGACGGAACCGACGAGTGGATGTTGAAACGAGGCTTGAAGCCGGTGGGGGAACCGGCAAAATCCTTCCTGGGCGTGCCCCTTGTGCTCGGAAACAAGGTGTTGGGCGCGCTCGCCATTCAAGATTACAAGAGGAACAACGCCTACAACGAGTATCATCTTCGGTTGCTGACCTCCTTCGCAAGTCAGGCGGCGGTTGCCATTGAGAACGCCCGCCTCTTCCAGGAAGTGACAACCAGCCAGGCGCAGCTTTCGGAAGCCCTGCGTATTGCGCGCATCGGTTATTTCGAGATTGACTGGTCGGCAACGTCGATCACGTTCACAGACGAATTGTTCGGTCTCTTGAACACATCGGCGGAAAGGGAGGGCGGATACACGTTACCGCTTGAGACCGCCCTCGAAAAATTTGTCGTCGCCGAGGACATTGCCGTCGCCACACAGGCGGTACAAAACGCCATTGCCGCGGAATCGGATGAAAGTGGCGTGACATCCGAAGTGCGTTACAAAACCACGGACGGCAGGATCATCTGGGTGAGTTCCACGTATAAAGTCGAACGCGACGAGCGGGGGAATCCCATCAAGATCGCCGGTTCGGCGCAGGACATCACCGACCGCAAAACCAACGAACTGACCCAGGCAGCCATCACCCACATCTCAGAGAGCGCGCTCACCTCCAACACCGCCGCAGAGTTGTTTGCCGCGGTGCACGAATCGATCCAAACCATCCTGCCGGCGAAAAATTTCTATGCGGCGCTCTATGACCGCGCCGCCGGCATGATCACATTCCCGTACCACGTTGACGAACTCGACGACGATTGGGCGCCGCGCAGGCTGGGCAGGGGGTTGACAGGCTATGTCATCCGTTCCGCCAAACCTCTGCGCGCCACACCCGAAATCCTGGCTGACCTCGAAGCATCCGGCGAGATCGTCCTCGACGGCGCGCCCAGCGTGGACTGGCTCGGCGTCCCTCTGCGAAGCGGCGGAACGATTCTCGGCATCATGGCGGTTCAAACCTACGACAATACCCTGCGAATTACCGAGAAACACGTCGAACATTTCGCCCTGATTGCCGGGCAAACCGCCGCGGCGTTGGAACGCCTGCAGGCAAGGGAAGAACTGGCAAAATCGGAAGCCGACCTGCGCGCCCTGTTCGCCGCCATGGAAGACGTCATCCTTGTATACGACAGGGAGGGACGGTATGTGCGCGTCGCCCCAACGAACCCCTCGCGTCTCTTCCTGCCGCCACAAGAGATGATCGGCAGAAAGATCACCGAGGTGCTGCCCGAAAACCTGCATAAACCTTTCATGGACGCGATTCAAGGCACGCTCGCATCCGGCGAAACTTCGAAAATCGAATACCCGCTCGACCTGGGCAACAGAGTCTACTGGTTCGACGCCACCCTTTCCAAACTCAACGAAGATCAGGTCTTTTGGGTTGCCCGGGATATTACCGAGCGCAAACTGGCTGAAGGCGTACTTCAACGACGCAACACCTACCTCGCCGCCTCGGCGGAGATTGGCCGCCTGGTCACATCCACACTCGACCTCAATACGATCTTCACGCGGACCGTCAACCTGATCAGCGACAGACTGGGCTTCTACTTCGCCGCAATCTATCAACTGGACGAAGAAGGCTTCCACGCCCTCCTGCGCGAAGGCACCGGCGGCGCAGGCGAAAACATGAAGATCCAAAAACACCGGGTCGCGGTCGGTTCACAGACGATCATCGGCAAAGCTGCGCAAACCGGCGAAGCGGTGCTTGCCAACGAAGTGGAAAACGAGCCGCTCTACCAGCCGAATCCTCTCCTGCTCGATACACGATCCGAAATCGCCATTCCACTCAAGGTGGGCGGCAGAATTTTGGGCGTCATTGACATCCAATCCACGCAGCCGCAAGCATTTACCACAGATGATATCTCCGTGCTGCAATCGCTGGCGGATCAGGTGGCGGTCGCCATCAACAACGCCACGTTGTACGACGAATCGCAGAAACTCATCAGAAACCTCAAGGAAGTGGATCAGCTCAAGAGCCAATTCCTCGCCAACATGAGCCATGAATTGCGCACGCCCTTGAACTCCATCATCGGCTTCTCACGAGTCATCCTGAAAGGCATAGATGGACCGGTCACCGATATGCAACAACAAGACCTGACCGCCATCTACAACTCCGGTCAACACCTGCTCGGCTTGATCAACGACATCCTCGATCTGGCGCGTATCGAAGCGGGAAAAATGGAGCTCAACTTCGAGGAGGTCCGCCTTTCCGAAATGGTTCACAGCGTCTTCTCCACCGCCAAAGGACTGGTGAAGGAGAAACCCATTAAACTCATCGAAAAAGTTCCGCCTGACATGCCCACCGTGCGCGGCGATACCATGCGCGTCCGCCAGGTTCTACTCAATCTGATCTCCAACGCGTCCAAATTCACCGATGAGGGCTCGATCACCGTCGAAACCACGGTACAGGAGGCGCCTAACGGAAAACTGGAGGCGCTGATCAGCGTCATTGACACCGGTCCCGGCATCTCGCCCGAGGGGCAGGCAAAACTCTTCAAGGCATTCTCGCAAGTGGACGGTTCCGCCACGCGCAAATCCGGCGGCTCAGGTCTTGGACTTTCCATCTGCGCCAACCTGGTACAACTGCACGGCGGACGCATCGGCGTTACAAGCGAGGAAGGCAAAGGGTCCACGTTCTGGTTCACCATCCCTCTTTTCAAACAACCGCTGGAGGAGATCCCGGCAGGCAAAAAGGTCGTGCTTGCCATAGACGACGATCCGCAGGTTATCAATCTGTACGAACGTTATCTCAACCCGCAGGGATACCATGTCGTCCCGCTCACGGAACCCGCCCGGGCGAAGGAACGAGTCAAAGAACTCAAACCGTTCGCCGTGACGCTCGACATCATGATGCCGAACATTGACGGATGGACGGTTCTCACGGAACTGAAATCCGATCCCGTCACGCGAGACACGCCCATTATCATCTGCTCCATCGTCGAACAGACCGACAAGGGCTTCAATCTTGGCGCTTCGGACTACCTGCTCAAACCCATCGTGGAGGAGGATCTCGTCCGTTCTCTGGACCGGCTCAACAAAAACGGAGCCATACAACGAGTGCTGGTCATTGACGACGATCCCAACGACCTGCGCCTGATCGAAAAAATACTCACCGAACACGGCGGGTATAAAGCCATCCTTGCCGAAGGCGGGCGTAAAGGCTGGGAAATCCTCAACGCCAATCCGCCCGATGCGGTCATCCTCGATATTTTCATGCCCGACATGGACGGCTTTACCATCCTTGAACGACTGCGGGATGAACCCGCCCTGCAAGACCTGCCGGTTTTGGTGATCAGCGGCGGCGGCTTGACCAACGAACAACAGAGGCAACTCTCCGACTACGGTCAGCGATTGATTGCCAAAGGTTCACTCAAAGAGGACGATCTGATCGCAAGCATAGAAAACGCCCTCAAGCGCATCGGCGATTGAACATAAGGCATCGTTCCCAAAGCTGTTCGTCGCATGCAGGATGGGATGCGCGAGGGTTTTGGGATAACGACCTCAAAAAAAGACCAAGGAAACCAATATCAGAATGTCATTTGTAATTCGTTGTCTCGATTGTGGCGAAGCTGCGCCATTTACACCCAGTTCGATGCAATGCCCCAAATGCTCGAGCCAATGGCGCGAAGCGGAATACGATATGGAGGAAGTTGCCAAAACGTTTCCCTCCCAACTCAAACATCGCGAATTCGACTTGTGGCGCTACCAGGAACTCCTGCCCATACGAAACCCCAATCCCAGTTTGCGGCTCGGCGAGGGGGGAACGCCGCTGATCAAAGCCGCCAATCTGGGCATGATGCTGGGACTGAACCACCTTTACATCAAGGACGAAAGACAGGGACCGACATCCTCCTTCAAGGATCGTCAGGCGGCGCTCACCATCGCCGCCCTCAAAGAAGGCGGTGTGACCGAAATGGTAGCCGCCTCCACAGGCAACGTTGCCATCTCGCTTTCGGCATACGCGGCGCGGGCGGGGATCAAACTCTGGGCGTTCGTCACCAGCCTGGTTCCCGGCGTCAAGATGCGTGAGATCGCCCTGTATGGAAGCCAGGTCATCAAGATCACGGGGTCGTATGATCAGGCAAAATTGATGGCGGCGGAATTCGCGCGTCAGCGAGGCCTGTATCAAGATATGGGCGCGCGCACCGTCACTGCGGTCGAAGCCATGAAAACGCTTGCCTTTGAGATTGCCGAGCAATTGACCATCCAGAACGGCGCGCCCAAAGGTTCGACCGACGAAAAACCCAAATGGCGCACGCCGGACTGGTACATTCAGGCCATCAGCGGCGGGATGGGGCCGCTTGGCGTGTACAAGGGTTTCCGGGAATTAAGAGCGCTCGGCATGATTGACCGCATCCCCGCCATAGCGCCCATTCAAGTGGACGGTTGCGCCCCCATGGTCGAGAGTTGGAAGAAGGGACTTGAAAAAGCGGAGCCGGTGCGTTCGCCCAAGACCCGCATCGAAACCCTGGCAACCGGCGACCCCGGGCGCACCTATACGATGCTGCGCCGACAAGTCAATGAAACCGGAGGCGTTTTCGAAAGTGTATCGGATGAAGAGTCGTTCCGCGCCATGCACATTCTCGCCAAAATGGAAGGCATTTCCGCCGAGCCCGCCTCCGCCACTGCATTCGCCGGTCTGTTCAAACTGGTGCGCGCGGGCATTATCCGCCCAGACGATGTGGTGGTGGTCAACTGCACGGGACATACACTCCCCGCAGAACAATTCCTGTTCGGTGAAGGCTGGACGCGCGACATAGACCTGCGCGGCAAACAAGCGGAAATGGAAACCCCGCAGGAGGGCTTGCTTTCCGCCCTCAACAATGTCACGCCGAACCGCTTCTCGCGCGTAGTGGTGGCTGACGACACCGCCGAAGCGCGCCGCCTCATCCGACGAATTCTGCAATCGCAGGGCGATTTCGAGATCCACGAAGCCGCAAACGGACGCGAAGCCATTGACCTGGTGACACAATATTTGCCCGATCTCGTCATCCTCGACTTGATGATGCCGGAAGTGGACGGATTCGGCGTGATGGACGCCCTGAGAAGCAAGCCCGAGACCGCCAACATCCCGGTCATCGTTGCCACCGCCAAAGAGTTGACCGTAGATGAGAAAAGCCGCCTGCAGGGACAGATTCAATCGCTGATGCTCAAGGGCGATTTCCTGAACGACGAATTCCTGGAAGAGGTCCGTTCGTTGATAAAATAGCCAGCAAAAGCCTGTTCCCTCCCGGCGATTGATACGGGTTATACGTATATCCCTTACAGATCAGTAAGAGATTGTGGAATGGACTTGCAAGCAATTCGATGCCAGGCGGCGGGCATAATAATGCCCGTCGTTGTCTTTGAAACCTGGATCTAAAGTGTCAATCAAGAGACGAAATCAGGGAATTCGAGCCGCGCTGCTTTCCGCATTATTCCTGGGGCTGGCACCGGTATTCGGCAAAGCCGCCATGGGACCTGGGAATTTTTCCCCGTTCGCAGTGGTTGCACTACGTACCGGCATGGCGGCGCTTTTGCTGGTGCTCATCATCGGGATTTTCAAAAGGTCCTTTCTCTACATCTATCCCGCCGGATTATTGGGGTGTCTGCTGGCAGGCGCGCTCAACGGCGCCGGTTCGCTTTTTTATTATGTCGGTTTGAGCAAACTGAATGCCAGCATCGCCCAGATGCTGTACGCTCTCTATCCCTTTTTTGTGGCATTCTGGCTGCAACTCGACGGACAGCCCCCCTCTAAATTGACTCTGTTCAGAATTGTCATTGCGGCTTTTTCCGCATTTCTGCTTACCAAGGTGGGGACGGGCAACATAGACCTGACGGGTGTGGCATTCATGTTGATCGCCGCACTGCTCTACGCCCTGCACCTGCCCGTCAACCAACGCGTCCTGTTCGATGTACCTGCTCCGACCGTGACGGTTTACACCCTGCTCGCCATGAGCGCCATTGTCGCACCCGCCTACCTGATCTTCGACCGCACCTTGCCGCCCCCTAACGCTCCCTGGCTCCCGGTTTTGGGTTTGACCACCGTCACTTTCTTTTCCAGATTGATGCTTTTTCTTGGCGTCAAGAACATCGGAGGCATGCAAACCGCCCTGCTGGGGCTTGGCGAGTTGCTGGTCGCCATTGTATTCAGCTACCTCCTGCTGGGCGAAACCCTGACAAGGCATCAATGGATTGGCGCCGCGGGATTGGGAATCAGCCTTCTGCTGGTCTGGTTCGAGAAACCCACCACCCATCCGCTTCACACCAAGGGACTCTTAAGCTGGCTGCAACCGCCCGACTTCCCGGCGGATTTTTACAAACACTAGCGACAGGCAATTCAAAGAGACTCCGTGACACTGCGCCCGAAAGGGTAAATTTGCGGCTGAAATTTTGGTTTCCTGCTGAAAACGGTGGAATCAAAAAATCCAAACTGCTATAATCAGCACGACGGCAAAGCGCGCCCTTCATTTGACAAGACGGTATTTTCGATGACAGCCATCCTTTCCCAATCCTCCCTGCAAGACTACGTAGAGTGCGCGCGGCGCTTTGAATTGCGATACCTGAAACGAATTGCGTATCCGGCGATCGAATCCGAACCGGCGCTGGAAAACGAAAAACATCAGCAGGAAGGCGAATATTTCCACCGTCTGGTGCAAAGATACTTGATCGGAATCCCCAAGGAACAACTCGACAGGCTGGTGAATTCCGACAATCTGCAAAGATGGTGGGAAAATTTTCTCGCAAATCCAGATTTCCGAGGTTTTAAAGACCTCCGAAATCTGCACCCTGAAGCGACCCTTTCAGCCCCGCTCGGCAATTACCGTCTCCTCGCCAAATACGATCTGATCGCAATCCAAAACAATCGAGCGCTTATTTACGACTGGAAGACATACCGAAAACGTCCGCGTAATGAATGGCTTTCAGCCCGCATGCAGACCCGCGTATATCGCGCCTTGCTGGTGCGCGCAGGAGCGCACCTGAACAACGGCAAACCGTTCGAGCCGGAACAAATCGAAATGATTTACTGGTTCGCGGAATTTCCGAACGAATCCGCCAGGTTTACATACACACAGGACCAATACAAAAGGGACTCGGATCTGCTTGCCAAACTTGCGGACGAAATTCAAAGCGCCTCATCCCACCCACCTACAGACGACCGGACGAAATGCAATTACTGCCCCTACCGATCGTATTGCGACCGAGGCGTCCGGGCAGGCGATGCCAGTCAGGCTGAAGCGGAAATGGAGGCGGAAGAACTATTCGACGTCAACTTCGAACAGATTGGAGAAATTGCCTTCTGAGTTCAGGCATTGCTACCTCATATCCAGCCCGGTGAGGCGCGTCAACAACTTGTGGATGAGGATAACCGGCAACAGCAATAAAGCATGAAAAGCCGAACTCAACCCCAAAATCACCGCCACCGAACTGAGAAAGCCGCTCACCAGCGGCGCGACGTTTGCCAGCATCCACGGACCGGCGCCCACCAGCAGGGCGATGGCAAACAGGATTCCCACCGAGACGACCAACTCCAGCCAGGCATGACGGTCCGACTCGGACGGCATCATCGTACTGCTGACGGCAAACGCCAGATAGAACCACAGGTAAAAATCTTTGACCGCAGGCAGAAAACGAAGCGCCAGCCAGAACAAGTCGAATTGCCCGTTGCGGAAGGTATCCCACAGCACACGCATCTCCAGACGATAAATGGCAACGTAAGCGACGAACAGCGTGCCAAAGATCAACGGCGCGGCGCCAATCAGCGAATCGCGCAGGATGTCTGATTTGGCGGTTTCTACATAGCCAAGTTGCAGGCGTCCGTTCGGCAGGGCGCGCGGGATGACAGAAAATTCGCCGGTCCGTACGCGCAGGAGTTTTGCCGTCAGAAAATGGCTCAACTCATGCAAAAAAACGCCCGGCAGGAAAATGATTTGAAAGAACACGATGGTCAAACGCGCATCGCGGGTGAGAAGCAAAAACACCGCCTGTATCTCACGGTGCAAAAGCCGCTGGAGAAAGACCAGCGGCACGAGCGAGGCAACAAACCAGAAGAAGCCAGCGAGTTGATTCATGGATGTCCCCGATTATAAGACCGTGAACGATGGACGGAAGACCGTCATCATTCGTTCACGGTCTATTGTCCACAGTCTATTATCTGCCAGCCGCCCTCACAATGGCGGCAAACTCCTCCGCTTTCAGGCTTGCGCCGCCCACCAGCGCCCCATCAATTTCAGGCTGCTGGAAGAATTCCGACGCGTTCGCCGCCGTGACCGACCCGCCGTACAGGATGCGGATCGCCTGCGCGTTTTCCTCGCCGAACAACCGGCTCAGGGCTGGACGAATCACCTGTCCATGCACAGCATTGGCATTTTCCCCGCTGGAGGCTTTTCCTGTGCCAATTGCCCACACCGGCTCATACGCGACCACAATGCGCGAAGCGCTGGCAGGAGCGACGTCTGCAAGACCCAAATTGATTTGGCGCAGAACCACTTCCGAGGTCCGCCCGGATTCGTACTCATCCAGCGTTTCGCCCACGCAGACGATGGGCGTCAGGTCATGTTTGAGAGCCGTCTGCAGTTTCTTGTTGACCATCGAGTCCGTTTCGCCGAAATACGTGCGCCGCTCCGAGTGACCGAGGATGACGTAGTTGCACAACTCCTTCACCATGCCCGGCGAGATCTCGCCGGTGAATGCGCCTTTTTCTTCCCAGTGCATATCTTGTGCGCCAAGCCCAATGCCGCTGTCATTCAGCATCGAAGCGACAGCAAAGAGCGAGGTGAATGGCGGGCAGAGCACCTTTTCCACGCCGCGAATGTCCATCAGCGGACCAAGCAGCTGCGAGACGAGTTCGCGCGCCTCGGCGGCGGTTTTATTCATCTTCCAGTTTCCAGCAACGAAGGGTTTTCTCATTTGTTCTCGCTTGTTGGATTTGATTTGTTGAATGCTATCTATCGTCAGGGTTATTCAAAAATCCTTCGAGACAATTCGAGCAGGGCTGGTTATTGATGCTCGCTCATTAGGATCTCCGCCCGTTCCTTGACCCAGCCCGGCACCCGCGGCGACTGGATCAAATCCTGCAATATTCTGCGCGGCTCCAAAACAGCGCCTTCGCCATACATGACCTCGGCATTCAACAAGCGGGTCAGATACCAGTCGGGTTGAGTGCGCAGGAGTTCGTCCAGTTCACGGCGGGCAATTTCCATGTTATCGTGAAGTAGGGCGTAACGCGATTGCCCAAATAACGCCAGCCCCGGTTCGCTTTCCCTCAACGCATCGAGCGGCAGATAGAACAGGAACTCATCCATCGCGGCGGCAAAGTAAAAACTTGATTCAAAGCGTTCACGCACGTCGGGAGGTACTTGTCCGTTCTGTTCCTTGAAGATTTGCGCGGCGCGTGAATACACATACGCCGCGCCGATATATTGTCCGGCATCGTAAAGTTGCGCGCCGGCTTCGATCAGGAAATCGCCCTGGTTTCCGCTGAGAGCGATCAGTTGATTCACCTCATCCATCGAACGTTTCAGGTCGTTTGCATGCCAGGCGTCCAGCGCCCGTTTCAAATACGCTCCAGCATCGGGGCGCGGTTGATCCGGTTGTTCAACAGGAGGCGAAACAACGGGCTCACCGGGAACCGCAGTGGATACCTGCGGCTGGCGCGGAAGCAACCGCGCGAACAGATTCCTGTTACGGGCAACTGCCAATCCACCGACGCAAAGGATGACAACCAACGCCGCGCCGACCCATAGAATAAATGGAGAACGCTTCGTTTTGGACAGTTCGGCACGCTCAGGACTGCGCCCCGGAACCGATTCGATTGTCCCGGGCTGTTCCTCTGCCCTGACAACCGTCTCAGGCACGCCCGCAACTTTCGTCGGCGGCGCTGTTTCATTGCTCGCGGTCAACACGGGAGCGCTGACCGCTTTTTCACCGAGCGGAACGACCGGCGAAATGCCAACTCCAGCCCCTTGACTTGGAACTCCCGCCTCGTTCCAAGCCGCCTTGAACGCAGAAGCCAATTGTGCGGCATCTTCAAAGCGATCCTCGCGTTCCTTGGCGAGCGCTTTCAACAACACGCGCTCGATCGGCTCAGGCACGTTGGGGTTGACTGTACGCGGCAACGGCATGGGAGAATAGATGTGGTCGTGGATGATCGAGAAGGGCGTATCCGCGTTGAAGGGCACTTTCCCAACCACCATTTCGTACAGCATCACACCGAACGAATACAGGTCGGTGCGCTGGTCGAGGTCCGCCCTGCCCATTGCCTGTTCGGGTGAGATGTATTGCGGCGTGCCCATGATCGTGTCGGACGAAAGGGTCGACTCGCCGGATTGCGCGATGCGCGCCAGCCCAAAATCTGCCAGGTAGACCTGTCCGTCGGTCGCAATGAGCACATTCGAAGGTTTGATGTCGCGGTGTAAAACCCCCTGCCTGTGTGCGTACGCCAACGCCGACCCGACCGCGTCCACGATCTTCGTGATTTCCTCCGAAGTCAATGGACCCTGGTCCATGCGCGCTTTGAGAGTGATCCCCTCGATGAACTTCATGACGAGGTAGGGTCGTTTCTCGTGTTCGGCATAATCGTAAACCGGGACGATGTTCGGGTGTTCGAGTTTTGCCACCACCCGCGCCTCGCGCTGGAAACGCGCTTCGAAGTTCGGGTCCTGGTTGAAGGCGGGATGAAGGACCTTGAGCGCAACATACCGATCCAGCGAGGCGTGATATGCCTTGAATACGGTCGCCATCCCGCCCTGACCGAATTGTTCGATGACCCGATACGGACCTATGTTTTCTCCGACATTGAATGACATGAGAACCTCTATTCAAAGATCGAACGGCAACCTTATTTTACATGACAATCCCGCCCCACAAACATGACAAACAAAGAACAGGATGAGCATTGACACCCATCCTGTTACACGCACGCGCAGGAGCGTAGAAGAGACGCGGCACATGGATAGTAAAAGTCCGGCGTCCCGTCTCTTGATTTTTAAAGAACACGAAAGTCTCCGCTCGACGCGATGTTATTTATCGTTCAATGCCGCCACACCGGGCAGTTCCTTTCCCTCGAGGAATTCCAGCGATGCGCCGCCGCCTGTGGAGACATGCGTCATCTGTTTGGCAACGCCCGCCTTCTTGACCGCACTGGCGCTGTCGCCGCCGCCGATGACGGTGATCGCGCCGGATTCCGCCAGCATGCGGGCGAGGGCAAACGTCCCTTCGGCAAATTTCGGCATTTCGAACACACCCACCGGTCCGTTCCACACGATGAGTTTGGCGCCGGTCAACGCCTGTTTGTACAGGTCGAGGGTTTTCGATCCCACATCGAGCATACGCCAGCCGGCGGGAATCTTGTCCACATCCACAATTTGAGTGTCCGCTTCAGAATCGAAGCGGTCGGCAATGACCGCATCCACCGGCAGAATGAGTTTGTCGCCAGATTTCGCCATGAGTGCCCTGGCAGTTTCGAGGGAGGCTTCTTCAACCAGGCTGTCTTGCATGTTGAGCCCTTTTGCGGCGAGGAAAGTATTCGCCATGCCGCCACCGATGATCAACCTGTCGCATTTGGCAAGCAGGGTTTTGACAACCAAAATCTTATCGCTGATTTTTGCCCCGCCTAGAATGGCAATGTAGGGATGTTCGGGGTTGGCGACGGCTTTGCCGAGATATTCGAGTTCCTGCTCCATGAGGAAGCCAGCGACAGCCGGCAAAAAGCGGGCGATTCCCTCGGTGGAGGCATGAGCGCGGTGCGCGGAACCGAACGCATCGTTGACATAGACATCTGCCAGCGCCGCCATTTTCTTTGCCAGCTCGAGATCGTTCTTTTCCTCTCCCGGATGGAAGCGGGTGTTTTCCAGCATGAGGACTTCGCCAGGCTTGAGCGCCCTCGCCATCGCCTCCACTTCAGGACCGACACACTCGGGCGCCATTTTGACGGGAATCCCCAACAGTGAAGATAAGACTTCGGCAGCCGGGCGCAGGCTGAATTCCGGGTCTGGACCGCCTTTCGGGCGTCCGAGGTGGCTGGCAAGCAGAAGCGAGGCGCCCTGTTCGAGGCAATACTGGATGGTCGGCAGGGCGGCGCGGATGCGCTTGTCATCGGTGACCTTGCCCTCTGCCATGGGCACGTTGAAATCCACGCGCATAAAGACGCGCTTGCCTTTCAGATCAATGTCTCTTACGGTTTTTTTGTTCATGATTTTCTCGGTAGATTCGTAGATTGGTAAATTAGAAAAATTGGTAGATCGGGTTGCCAATCTACCAATTTACCAATTACAGGCTCTTCGCCATCAACGCTGCCAGGTCGGCAGTGCGGCACGAGTAGCCCCATTCATTGTCGTACCAGGTGACAACCTTGACGAAGTTGCTCTTCTCTTTGCCAAGTACCATGGTGAATTGCAGGTCAACGGAGGAGGAGTGCGGGTCGCCTTTGAAGTCAATGCTGACGAGCGGTTCGTCCACCGCCTGCAGAATGCCCTGGAAACGGGGCTGTCTGGCGGCTTCACGGAACGCCTGACGGAGTTCCTCGGTGGTGGTTTCCTTTTCGAGTTCGGCAGTGAAATCCACGATGGACACGGTGCTGGTCGGCACGCGCAAGGCATAACCGTCGAATTTGCCCTTGAGGTCGGGAATAACCAGCGCAACTGCCTTGGCGGCGCCGGTGGTGGTCGGGATGATGCTCATGGCGGCGGCGCGGGCGCGGCGCAGGTCGGAGTGCGGCAGGTCGAGAATTTTCTGGTCGTTGGTGTAGGCATGCACGGTGGTCATGAAGCCGCGTTTGATGGTAAAGGCATCGTGGACCACTTTTGCAGCGGGCGCCAGGCAGTTAGTGGTGCAGGAGGCGTTCGAGACTACATGATGCGTTGCCGGGTCGTATTTGTCTTCGTTCACGCCCAGCACAACGGTCAGGTCTTCGCCTTCAGCGGGGGCAGTGATGATAACCTTTTTCGCGCCGCCCCTGGTGATATGGTTGACAGCGCCTTTGACCGCCTTCCCTTTTTTGTTCACGCCGTCTTCTTTGATGGTGAACAAGCCGGTGCCTTCGATGACAATTTCCACGCCAAGATCGCTCCAGGGAATTGCCGCCGGGTCGGTCTCTTTGAAGGCTTTGAGTTTTTTGCCGTCAATCAACAAGCCGTCGTCCATCACTTCCACAGTGCCGTTGAAGCGCCCGTAGTTCGAGTCGTACTTGAGCAGGTGCGCCATGGTCTTCATGTCGCCAATGTCGTTGAAGGCAACAACTTCCAACTCACTGGGATATTTGTCGCGAATCGCCTTGAGAACCTGGCGACCAATGCGTCCAAATCCATTAATGCCAACTTTTACAGCCATAATCAACCTCCAGGTTTGATTTGTGATGAAGTATACAAAATGATTGTATCACAGAGAATTCAGGGGCAAATGATGACAAAAGTAACTTTAACGTAAATTCGGGATAAGACGATTGTGAGGCAAGTCTCCGACTTGTCCGCGCAAGTCAGAGACTTGCGTTACGTAGCGGCGCGATATTCGTGCAGGGAGGACGTTAGAGAACGTCCGCCTACAGCATAAGAGACGCTCTCTAGCGCCGAACTTTGCGCTGTAATACGAACTGACGTTAACTTTATTCCAACGGTCCGGTGTACTCTGCCAGAATGGTCGTCAATGCCTCTGCCAGTTTCTTCGAGTCGTGCCGCCAGGGATATGCCGCATCTGCCAGGTCTGCACAGCGGACACGCCCATCCGCCAGCGATTTTTCGTCCACCTGCACCCACTGCGAGTCATCGAGCAATTGTCCGTTGTAGTTGTCGTTGCACAACACCACATTGAAGAGTCTCTCCCCCACATGCTCCTCCAACACCCGCACATGATCATGGCACGAATACAGGTCGGTTTCCCCTTTTTGCGTGGCGATGTTGCTCACATACACTTTGATTGCCCGGCTCGCCCGAATGGCGCCCAGCAAATCGTGCACCAGCAGGTTGGGCAGGAGGCTGGTGTAAAGACTGCCCGGTCCTACGACAATCATATCGGCGTTGAGCAGGGCGCGGATGACCGGCGGGTACGCCGAAGCGTCGTTCGGCTCCAGCCAGACGCGCTGGACGCGCCCAAGCATTTGCGGGATACGGCTCTCCCCCTCCACCCGAACCTGGTTCAACGAATGGGGCAGTCGCATATCTGCGACCAGTTTCACATTGTGGAGCGTGGAAGGAAGCACACGCCCACCCACCGAGAGTACCTTGCCCGACTCGGCAATGGCGCTCTCGAAACTGCCGGTAATCTCCGCCAGCGCGGTGATGAACAGATTGCCAAACGAATGACCGTCTAGATTGCCCGCGCCGCTGAACCGATACTGAAACAGCTGGGTGATCATCTGCTCATCGTTCGAGAGTGCCGCCAGGCAATTGCGAATGTCGCCCGGCGGCAGGATGCCGAAACTCTCACGCAAACGCCCCGAAGACCCGCCGTCATCCGCCACCGTAACGACCGCCGTCAGGTTGCGGGTATAGGCTTTCAGTCCGCGCAGAAGCGTGGCAAGACCATGCCCGCCGCCGATGGCAACGATACGCGGTCCACGCTCACGACGGCGAAAGTTCGCCAAATCCTCCACCACAGCGCGCCCCGGGCGAATATAAGGACGCAGAAGCGAACGGTTCAACTGCCAGATGCCATACGCCACCAGCCCAATGCCCAGCCCCGCAAAAATTGCCACACGCAAGCCGCGCGGCAAAAAACGCAGAGAAGCGTATGAAAGGAGGGTCAAGAGGATGGGGTTTGTCGAATCGGTGCGGTACAAATCCAGCAAAAAGATGGCAAGCCCCACGCCAAGCAGGGTAATCCCCAACAAAACCAGCAAAAACCAGCGTTTTACTCCCAGCCCCGGCACAAACCACCGCCCCAGTCCCCGAATATTTTTCAAAAAACGGTCATTTTTTTCGCTCATGGTGAAATGAGTCTAGCAGGGAGGGCGTGCAAAGTCAATCGAAGACCCGGCAGGCAAGCGCCGGGAGAGAACGTCCGCGTATGCCAAAGCGGGAGACGCGCTCGAGTGTCGGACTTTGCTAAAGATACCCGGAGGTCTCGGTTATAATTGCCGCCATGAGCCTGATCATCGCCATAGACATCGGCGGCACACACATTCGCACCGCCGCTTACCCCCCCGGCAGCATCAAACCTCTCGCACACCACAAGACCCGCTCGCTCGCCCAAACCCCCGGCGTATTCGACCGCCTCCTCAAAGCCATCGAAGCCGTATGGCAGGAGGGCAAGGTTTCAGCGCTTGGAATCGCTTCGCCGGGTCCTCTCGACCCGCACAGCGGCATCATCCTCGATACGCCCAACATCCCCGAATGGGCAAATTTCCCGGTTGCGCCTAAACTCTCCGAACGGTTTGGCGTGCCGGTGTACCTAGACAACGACGCCAACCTGGCAGGGCTTGCCGAATGGCAGTATGGTGCCGGCAGGGGGCACAGCGACATGGTCTATCTCACCATCAGCACCGGCGTAGGCGGCGGCGTGATAAGCAACAACCACTTGATTCAGGGCTATCGCGGCATGGGCGCAGAACTGGGTCACATGATGATTGACCCAAACGGTCCCTTGTGCGGATGCGGTCACCCCGGACATATCGAGTCGTTTTCTTCGGGACCCGCCATCGCGCGCTATGTCAACGAGCGGATTCAAGCCGGCGACAAAACCACGCTTCAAGCAGACCCGAACCTGACTCCCGCCCAAATAGCCGATGCCGCCCTGAAAGGGGACCGGCTTGCGATCTCAGCCTATGCGCGCGCGGGCGAGTATCTCGGCATGGCTGTGGCGAATTATCTTGCCATTTTCGACCCGTCCATTCTGATTTTTGGCGGCGGGGTCTCGCAGGCTGGCGATTTACTGTTCAAGCCCTTCGAGGAAAGCCTGCGTCGGCATGTCTTCCACCCGCATTATCTGGATAACCTGACCATTACCAGAGCCGCCCTGGGAGATGACGCCGGCTTGCTGGGAGCGCTGGCGCTGGCGAGGCTTTCGCTGGCTGAAAAGGAAAAGGTAAGTGCAGGTCAAGATGTGTAAGTCAGAGTTTTTCACGCGTCCTTTATGGATGGCAACTAAATGGTGGACAGCCGACCGGGTGGGGTAAAGGCTGATTTCGTAGACGCAGGCTCCGGCTGAGAAAGCCGCGCTTTGTCCGTTATGGGCAGGGCGAAACGTTTTTACAATCCCATTTATCCCATTTATTATCAAAACAGGCGCTTGCTGTCGTTTTTACGGCGGCAGGCTGATTGGTAAGGAGTTTCCCATGAAAAAGCTGAACGTACCGGGACCCAAAGCCCGGGCATTGATCGAACGCGACAGGAAGGTGGTTTCTTCGTCTTATCCGCGCGGGTATCCCTTTGTGATGGATCACGGCAAAGGAGTGGAGGTGTGGGATGTGGACGGCAACCGCTTCCTTGATATGATGGGCGGTATTGCCGTCGTCGCAACCGGACACGCAAACCCGAGAGTGGTGAAGGCGGTTCAAGACGCCGCCGAAAAGTTTTTGCACATTTCGTCCGATTTTTATCATGAGAATTGGATCCGCCTGAGCGAAAAACTGGATGAGATTGCGCCGTTCGAGGAAAACGCGCGGACATTTTTGACGAACTCCGGCACTGAATCGGTGGAGACCGCCATCAAACTGGCAAAATACAAGACGAAACGTCACAATTTCATCGGCTTTTTTGGCGCGTTTCACGGACGCACGATGGGGTCGGTGGCGTTTACAGCCAGCAAACCGCACTACCATCGCGGGTTCTATCCACTGATGCCCGGCGTGACGCACGTACCCTTCCCCGATCCCTACCGTCCCATCTTGTATCGCAAAATGGGAGAGGATTACGGCGAAACGGTTGTCCGCTTTATCGAGGAGGAGGTGTTTGCGCACAACGTCCCCGGTGATGAGGTGGCAGGCGTGTTGGTGGAACCGATTCAAGGGGAAGGCGGCTATATCGTGCCGCCGGATGGTTTCTTCCCTGCCTTGCGCAAATTATGCGACAAGTACGGTATTTTACTAATTGCCGACGAAGTGCAAAGCGGCATGGGACGTACCGGAAAATGGTGGGCAATCGAACATTGGGGGGTGGAGCCGGACATTGTCACCTCGGCAAAAGGCATCGCTTCTGGACTTCCGCTCGGAGCCTGCATCGCACGCGAATCGGTCATGGACTGGCCCAAAGGTGTGCACGGCAACACGTACGGCGGCAATCCCATCTCCTGCGCGGCATCCCTCACAACCATCGAACTGCTGGAGGAGCAATACCTGGCAAACGCCGCCGAAGTCGGTCCATATGCTCTGGATGCCCTGCACGAGATACAGGCGCGCCATACCTCCATCGGCGATGTGCGCGGCAAAGGGTTGATGATCGGAGTCGAGTTCGTAAGAGACAAAGGGACGAAGGAACCGAACGAAGAATTGCGCAACATGGTCGAAAACATGGCGTTCGAACACGGGCTGTTACTGCTTGGATGCGCAAAGTCTGTCATCCGCCTGGCGCCGCCGCTGTCAATCACAAAAAAGGAAATGGATGAGGCGCTCGCGATTTTCGAGCATGTGGTTACGCTGGCGGAAGAGGAACAGGGAATGAGATAATCAGGGATTGAGTTGCGCTAAAACTGCGAGGTCATCTCGCCGCCTGCTTAGGGAGAATGATCAATCAAGACACAGGCGTTTGTACCGAGTGCAAGCACAAGATGAGCATCTGTGTTTGTGTGCGCGCAAAAGGAAAGCGCAGGGCAATGGTTCACGCAAAAATCAAGGCTGTTCCCCGCATGGGAACAGCCTTGATCGTTTCACAGCAACAGGGATCGGATATGGCGAAAAGTGCAAACCCAAGGGCGTCTCTTTACGAATACAACCTGCCCCTTATGGACATTCCGTTGTGAAGGAAAGCAGGGTAAAACCTGTATTGGGATCATAGCCCGCGCCAAAAGACAAGACGATCCGAACGATACTGTTTCCAGAGACGTTCCACAACCAATTGCCGGGCTGACCCGGAAGCGCCTGGGTGGCGTCCCCCGAGACCTGCAAATCACCATAGATATTCGAACTGGTCGGCGAACGTTCCGGCGGAGTCGTGTAACTAAGTTCGTGCCTGGTGACTTCCACACCCTGCGCATTGTAGGCAATCATGCTTACATAATGATTCGCGCTGAAGGTCGGATTGTAATCTCCAAAATCATACATTTGAACGGAAAAATTACTCACCGACGTACCAGGGGCAAACGTGAAGGTATATTGATGCGCCTGAACCGCATTTCGGGCGGACAGGTCTGTAAAACCACCGCCAGGCACGACCCCCGCATTGAGAGCCGTTGGAACGTTATTGGGCGAAATGTAGATGTTGGGTTCCACACCAGGCAGTATCTTGATTGCTGTGCCACCGGCGTCAATGTTCAAGCCGGGCGCCACCGCACCCATCCCCTCCACCGATTGCCCCACCGTGATCCGGCTGAAATCGGCAGCCACCCCCCCCGGCTCGCACACCTCGGGTGCAGCCGTGGCGGTCGGCGAAGGCGTGGCGGTGGGCGAACATTCGGTTGTCGTGTAAGAGAGCAGAGTAAAGCCAATGTTGGGATCATACCCCTCGCCAAACGACAAGACGATCCGAACAATCCCCTCACCCGAAACGTTCCACGTCCAGTTGCC
>JACAET010000053.1 GCA_013388685.1 Chloroflexota bacterium
CTGAGGCACGAAGTGGAATATTCAACGGTATCCAGTTTTCGGCGGAGTCTGACCGAAAGGTTCTCGCGCCCGATCAACTTGCCGAACGTCACTTCGGGATCGGCGTTGGAGACGACGACTCCCGCGCGGATCTCTTCCCCCGATTCCAATTCGACGCCGATCACTTTCCTGCCCTCAATCATTATCCGCTTCACGCGTGACTTGAGCCTGATCTGCCCGCCGGCGCGTTTCAACGCCCGAACGAAGGCGCGCGGAATCGTAAACGCGCCGCCCATCGGGTAGTAACCGCCATTGAGATAATGATGGGTGATGCCCGCGTGCATGAACGCGCTGACCCGCGAGGGCGGCAGCCCGTGGTCGCCCGACTGCCCCGCCAGCACGCCGCGCAGAACGGGGTCGCTGACGTGGGCGTTGATGAGGTCCGCGCCGGTGGCGCGCACCCATTTGAGGAGACTGCCCAGTCCCTTCGCGGCTTCGAGCGGTTTATTCAGCCTGCCGAGGTTGCGCAGACCTTCCATCATGGCGGTCAGGTCGCGGAAGTAGCCGTCAATCCCCTCCGCCTCGTGCGGAAAGTGACTCTTCAACCGTTCGATGAGATTCTCTTTGCCCTTGGGGAAGTCCACCCGCTTCTCGCCGACGACGATGTGGTCGTAGCCGTCGGGGTTGAGTTCTACAAACGCCAAATCCTGCGAGACGCCCAGCCCGTCGTAAATGCGGCGCAGACCGCCGCCCTCATGCAAATCGCCGATGTAATGAACGCCCGGGCTGAAGCGGTAGCCCTGCAGCGTGAACGAATGCGTCCAGCCGCCGGGACGGTCGTGCTGTTCGAGAACAAGAACCTTCTTCCCTGCGCGAGCCAAAGCAACGGCGGCGGTCAACCCTCCCGCGCCCGAACCGATGACGATTACGTCGTAGTCCATGCAATCCTCCACTGCTAGAAGGTCAGTTTTTTTGACGATTGATAATTTACTTTAATACATCCGTTCATTCAAAGCGGATGTTAAGGAGTCGGTCGGACATCATTCGACGCGCAGAGGACGTTCTCCCCTGGCGTTTGCCCACCATTGCGAAGCATCCCCGAAGCGGAGCGGAGCGGGAGGGCAAGTGGAACGTCTCTGTGGACGCGCAAGAGAGCGCATCCTGCGCATTGGAAAGTTTGTGTTGACGACTTTTCAGGCACTTTCTGACGGGGTAAGCAAAGTCTTTGTTCTGCAATACTTTTCTCTTGTACTTGGTAGCTTGCGGGGTGCATCATTAAGCAACGTCCCTTTTGCCTCCGGCTACACCGTTTCGACAATTCTTAACGGCAAAATCTCCCGATTCAGGTTCGTATCAGCGATGTTACGCGGGACTCGGCATGTCAAGGCAATTGTACCGCGCGGGCGAAACTTTTCTGACCATCCTTTATCTCTAGTATAATCCTCCGCATGACCATCAAAACACAACTCAACGAATCCATGAGGGACGCCATGAAGAGCGGCGACGAGGTCCGCAAGCGCACGGTGCGGATGGCGCTCGCCGCGGTCAAACAGGCGGAGGTGGATAAGCGGGTCGAACTCGACGATGCGGCTGTCATCGCGCTCCTGCAAAAGGAGGTCAAGAACCGGCGCGAGGCGTTGGAGGAAGCGAAAAAAGGCAACCGCGCCGATCTGATCGAAGCCAACGAAGCCGAGATCAGGGTGCTTGAGGCTTTCCTGCCCAAAGCCATGCCCGAAGAGGAACTGCGCTCTATAGTACAGGCCGCCATGGCAGAGACTGGCGCCGCCTCGCCCGCCGAGATGGGCAAAGTCATGAAGATTGTCATGCCAAAGGTTGCAGGGCGTGCCCCCAACGACCGAATCAGCGCCATCGTGCGGGAAATGCTCCAAAAATAGGATGACCGTCACACCTGCGCGGCAGGGTCAGTCGCCGCCGCGTATCCGCACGCTTCAAATCGTTTTACTCAGCCTCACGAGCATCATTTCGTATGGGGCTTTGATCTTTCCATCTCTGACCGGTTCTATGATGCTCTCCCTGCAGGCGGGAGACGTATCCCCTGGCGATTTTCAGGCTCCACAGGAGATCAACTATATCAGCGAAGTGCGCACGGAAGAGGCGCGCCTCGCAGCGGAAAACGCCGTCGCGCCGGTGTATGCGCCGCCGAACCAATCCATCGCCCGCAAACAACTCGAACGATTGCGCGTTGCGTTGCAATACATCACGCTTGTACGCGACGACCCGAACGCCACGCCCGAACAAAAGGTGTCGGACCTCGCGCTGCTCAACGACATCGCCCTAAAGCCCCAGACAATCGAACAGATCCTGACTTTGTCGTCCGCGCGCTGGGATGTGATCCAACAGGAGTCGTTGAGCGTGCTGGAGCAGGTGATGCGCCGTTCCATTCGGGACGCCGATCTTGAATCTGCCAGAAGGAGCGTGCCCACACTGGTCAGTCTGGCGCTCAACGAAGAACAAGCCGCGATTGTGGTGGAATTGGTTACCGCGTTCGTCGCGCCCAACAGCATGTATTCGGCTGAATTGACGGAAGCCGCCAAACGGTCGGCGCGTGAGGCGGTGGAACCGGTGGTCCAATCGTACAAGGCGGGGGAGATCATCGTCCTGCGCGGAGAAATCGTCCGCCCGGCGCAGTTGGAGGCGTTACAGCAACTGGGCTTGATCGAACAAACCCGTCCCTGGCAGGAATATGCCGGCGCGGGCGCGCTGGTGTTGAGCCTGGCAGTTTTGACCGCATTGTATTTTTCGCAGAGGCCCCTGCGCTTCCTGTTCGACGCGCGCAGTCTGGTGATTGTCGTATTGACCTTCCTGCTGTTCGTGGTTAGCGTGCGGCTGATCGTTCCCGGCCGTACCGTATTGCCATACGCGGTCCCCCTGCCTGCCGTGGGATTGTTGATTGCGACATTATTCGGGCTGGAGGCGGGCGTTGTTCTCTCGATCCTGATCTCGCTGCTGGCGCCTTACGCCCTTCCCAACGCCCTGGATTTGATGCCCTATTACCTGTTTTCCTCGTTAATTGGGGTGCTGGTGCTGGGCGCAGCGCGGCGCGTGTGGACGTTCTTTCGCGCCGGAATGGCGGTGTCCATTGCGGGAATTGTGACCCTGGTTGCGTTCAGACTTCCCTTCGAGCAAATGGACGGACTTGCCTGGCTGCAACTCTCCGGCGCGGCGGTGCTCTGCGGGCTTGCCTCCTCGAGCATCGCCCTGTTGATGCAATATTTCCTGGCGCAAACGCTCGGGCTGACGACTGCCCTGCAACTCATCGAAATTTCGCGTCCCGATTTTCCGCTGTTGCAGTTCTTCCTGCGCAACGCTCCCGGCACGTATCAGCACAGTCTGCAGGTGGCGAACCTTGCCGAGCAAGCCGCGGAATTGATCGGCGCAGATGCCCTGCTTACGCGTGTGGGCGCGTTGTTTCACGATGTGGGCAAGGCGCTCAACCCCTCGTTCTTCATCGAAAACCAGCCGGCTGAAAGCATCAATCCGCATGACGACATCGATCCCGCTGAAAGCGCGGCGGCGATCATCGCCCACGTGACCGACGGAGTTGCCCTGGCGCGTAAATACCGCCTGCCGCGCCGCATTGACGATTTCATCCTCGAGCATCATGGCACCATGGTCACGCGTTATCAATACAACCAGGCGGTGCAAGCCGCGGGCGGCGACGCCTCCAAAGTGGATATTGAGGATTTCCGTTACCCCGGACCGCGTCCGCGTTCACGCGAAACCGCCCTGCTCATGCTCGCCGACGGCACCGAAGCCCGCGCTCGCGCCGAGCGCCCGCAGGACGAGGAGGCGATGCGAAAAATGGTGCTATCCACCATCGACTCGGCGCAAAAACAGGGGCAATTCGACGATACGAACCTAACTCTCAAGGACCTTGGCGTTATCACCGACGCGTTCGTGACGATCCTCAAAGGCACCCATCATCCGCGCATTGCCTATCCCAAAGATACGCCGGCAGGTGAGGATGTCGTCACTCTTCCGCACAAACAATGACACGTGCCAATCGCTTCCTACGTTTCACCATCATGAGGCGGATCGAAACGCCTTCGAAATTCCCGCGCCGACTTCTCGAACGCGCCGCGTGCGTCGCGCTGGAAAGCCAATCCGGGTTGGCAGATGTGGAATTAACCATTGTGCTGACGGACGAC
This sequence comes from Chloroflexota bacterium, assembly GCA_013388685.1. Classification (GTDB taxonomy): domain Bacteria; phylum Chloroflexota; class Anaerolineae; order Anaerolineales; family Villigracilaceae; genus Defluviilinea. Next base: position 4,149 of record JACAET010000053.1, read on the forward strand.
TCCAAGATTCGGGCATTGAACCGGGAGTACTTGGGCATCGACGCGCCGACCGATGTGCTTTCCTTTCCTGCCGCCGAAACCGACCCGGGAACCGGCGTGCGTTACCTTGGCGACATCGTCATTTCCATGCCCTACGCCGCGAACAGCGCAAAAAAAGCCGGTCATCCTGTGGAAGCCGAGGTCCAGTTGCTGGTCGTCCATGGGGTATTGCATTTGCTGGGTTACGATCATGCCAGCCCCAGGGAAAAGGCAAAGATGTGGAAAGCACAGGCGGCGATCCTTGGCGCGCTCGGTTTGAGCGATATAAAAATTCGAGAGGAGTGAACCGCACAGCGCGTCCGTTTCGTTATGCGTTCATGGCTGCTATGACCTTCCAGGAATTTCTGTACTCCCGCATTCGATCCTTTGGGCATGCATTTCGCGGCTGGTGGTACGTGCTCAAGACTCAACACAACGCCTGGATCCATGCCCTTGTGGCGATTCTGGTGTTCATTGCAGCGTTCTGGCTGAAACTGCCCGCGCGCGATTGGGCGGTGCTGATTCTCACCGTCACCATGGTCTTCGCCGCGGAATTTGTGAACACCGCCATCGAAGCCGTGGTGGACCTGGCAAGCCCGGTTCATCATCCGCTTGCCAAAGTGGGAAAGGATGTGGGCGCGGCGGCGGTGTTGATTGCGGCACTTGCGGCAATTCTGATCGGGCTGCTCATTCTCGGTCCGCCACTTTGGATCAAGGTGAGCGGCTGGCTCGGCGTTTGATTCGTCTCTCCTGCCATTCGTGCGTGTGAGAAAACGTCAATTGGAATGATTCTTTTGTATCACGGCATGAGGTTGCCCTGTGGCTGGAAACCCGCCGCGAATTCTTACAAGGCGGATTATTGAGACATTCTGTAAAGCAACGCTTTCAGATTGCTCTGGTGCAATGTCTCCGCCAGTCCGCCGAGATACACCCGGCTCTTGCCGCAATCCTCGAGGCGAATTTCCTCCAACAACTCGGCGGCGTTCTTCTTTCTGGCGATTGCCCTTACGGATTTTTTGATTGCGTTCAGATAATGGATGTTTTCCTTGACCGCCGCGTCAATTTCGCCGCGCAGAATGATGTCACCGTGTCCCTGCACGATATTTTCGAGACCCAGTTTGGCGATATGCCGAATGGAAGCGATGTTATCGTCCACATCGCCGTCCACCACGTGCGGAACGGGGATGAACGAATCGCCGGCAAAAAGGATACGATCCTCCTCCACCAGCACGGAGATGCCGTCGTCGCTGTGACCGAAGGCGGGGGAAAGGATGAGGTTCTTTTTCCCCACACGCAGGGTCAGGTCGCCGTCCAGAAAGGTCATTTGAGGCAGGACGATTTTGACCTGGCGCAGGGTGGGGTTCTGTTTCTTTGCCGATTCGAGCGACGGAATACCTCGCTCCTCCAAAAGCGCGCGGCACCGGGCATGCGCGATCACCGTCGCGCCGGGGAAAAAACAATTTCCCCATGAGTGATCGGCGTGATAGTGGGTGTTGATCACATACCGTACCGGCACACTCAATTCGTGTTCGATGAATTCACGGATTGTCAAAGTCTCGTCGGGCAATGCCAGCGTATCAATCACCACCGCCCATTGCGGACCCACTACAATCCCCGCCGTCACTTGCGCATATACTTCGCTTTGAAACCAATAGACATTTTCGGAAACGCGTTCGCGATGCATTTAGCACCCTCAGAAAGATTTTTCCCATTATTTCACAAATGAAGATGAAAATCAAGTTGAGTATACAATTTTGAGGCTAAACGCGCATTTTCGTAAGCATCCTGCCATTCACCCTGCTTGCCTCTCCCCTGCGGACGTGATAAACTACAAAAGGCGCGACACTAATGCCGCACTCCTTTTACACAGTTTTGACATCCTATCGCGTGATTCGACTATGCCAAACGAAACTCCTTTGTCACCCAAACCATCCCGTCCTGGAGGCGATTCGCCCGCCGTCCGCCTGAACAAGGATGATGAACTTTCCTGGTTGGGAGATGTCACCAAAGCCGCACAACACCTTACGCGGCTGACGCTCGAATCCTCCGCGCAGGCGGCGCTGATCACGCGCAGGAATACCCTATGGGCGTACGCCGGTCAACTTTCGCAGGACGCCGCAAAGGAATTGGCGATGACGGTGACCCGACACTGGGATGGACAGAGGGGGAGCGACCTGCTGCGTTTTGTCCGTCTTGAATCCACCAAAGCCGAACACATGCTCTACGCCACGCGCCTGGCGGACGACGTGGTGCTGGCGCTCGTTTTCGACGCGGAGACGCCCTTTAGCACGATCCGCATGCAGGCGGGGCAGCTGGTCAACCGGCTTTCCTCGCCGGGGTTGACCGAAGCGTTGGAGCCTCTCGAAAGGCAGAATCAGGCTCCGGCTGCGCATGAAGCGCCGACCCAGTATATCGAAGACGATGCGGAAGAGTCCGATCCGGAATTTCTCAACATTGCCGATATCCTCCGGGATGTTCCCCCTCCCACGCCTTCGATCGAAAAACAGGACGCTCCTCACGAACAGACGGGCACGCGTCCGTCCCATTCGCGCCCCAGGCGTTCCACCAACCGGGAGAGTTCGCCTGCCATTCATGTGGGCGACTTGTTGATTTCGAATCGGAGCGCCGAACAGACGGTGGAGCATGCGACGGAGGATTTCGACGCGACCATGCCTTCGAAATCGCGCCGACGCCCCGAGACTCCCGTGCGCCGCCCCATGCCCGGCGAATTGGATGAAACCCGTCCTCATTCGATTACCGAGGTCGCCGGACGCGTCATGCTCGACCCGATCACGCCCGGATTGTATAACCTGACCTATGCCTGCCTGTTGGTGCCGAGATTTACGTCCCACTATTTGACCGGCGACATTTCGGATCGGCTTTCGGAATGGCTGCCGCAGATTTGCGTCGCCTTTGGCTGGCGGCTGGAATATCTCGCCGTGCGTCCGGAGTATGTACAGTGGGTAGTCAACGTTCCGCCTTCGGCTTCGCCGGGTTACCTCATGCGCATCATGCGCCAGCAGACCTCCGAAAAGATCTTCGCCGAATTTCCGCGCCTCAAGAAGGAAAACCCCTCGGGCGATTTCTGGGCGCCGGGTTACCTCATCATGGGCGGCACTCAGCCTCACCCGCCGCAACTGGTGAAGGATTACATCAAGCAAACCCGCGTCCGCCAGGGACTCGAGAATCCCCGCCGCTAACCCATTGACACCCGACGAAGAAGCGCAGAGTATAATCACCCTGCGCTTTTTTGTTTGTTTTCATAGACGCCAGACGCATCACCCCTACCCACAACTAATTACTGATCACTGATTACTGCTCACTGGAACTTCCCATGCCTCCCACCCTCTACCTGATTGACGGACACGCCCTTGCCTACCGCATGTACTTCGCCCTGACCTCCGGCGGCGGAGGCAGTCAGCGCTGGCAAACCTCCAAAGGCGAGCCCACCGCCGGCGTCTACGGCTTCGCGCGCGAACTGCTCCGCATTCTCGAACAGGAAAACCCCGAATACCTCGCCGTCGCCTTCGACGTTGGCAAGACCTTCCGCGATGACCTCTTCCCCGCCTACAAAGGCACACGCGACAAAATGCCCGACGACCTGCGTCCCCAACTCGAGCGCATCCGCCAAATGGTGGATGCCTTCAACATCCCGCGCCTCGAAATGGAAGGCTATGAGGCGGACGACGTACTCGGCTCGGTGGCGCGGCTTGCCGCTGCACAAGGGCTGGGCGTCAAAATCGTCACTGGCGACCGCGACCTGCTGCAACTCGTCAACGAACGAACCGTTGTTTACCTCGCTGGCGACGACCAAATCTACATCCGCGAAGAAGACGTCGTCAAAAAACTCGGCGTCCGCCCCGACCAGGTGGTGGACTACAAAGCCCTCGTCGGCGACAAATCAGACAACATCCCCGGCGTGGCAGGCATCGGCGAAAAAACCGCCATCACCCTGCTTCAAACCTACGGCACGCTCGACAACCTCTACCAACACCTCGACGAACTCAAACCCGGCTGGAAGACCAGACTCGAAGCCGGGCGAGAGAACGCCTACCTCAGCCGCGAACTCGCGCGCATCCGTACCGACCTCAACATCAAACTCGACCTCAACCACGCCAAAGCCCGCGAACTGGACATCCCCGCCATCGAAGCCTTCTTCAAAGAGATGGAATTCCGTTCGCTTCTCAAGACCCTTGAGCGGCTGACCGGTCAACCCGCCTCACCCTCCGCCTCAGCCTCCTCCCCGCCAAAAGCGGCGGGACAACTCTCCCTGTTCGCAGGCGAACCGCAGATCATCGTCTCGCCAAAGGTGGAGACGAATCTCAAAGTCACCATCGTGGACACAGACGACAAACTGGCAGAACTCCTCCGGGCGTTGAATCACGCCGAGGTCATCTCCTTCGACACCGAAACCACCTCCACCGAAGAAATGAACGCCGAAATCGTCGGCATCTCGCTTGCCGTCAAAGAGGGCGAAGGCTATTACCTCCCGATTGGGCATCGAGGAGGGAACAACCTCCCGCTCGAAAAGGTTCTCTCCGCACTGCGCGAACCACTGACCAATCCCCGTATCGGCAAAATCGCCCACAACGCCAAATACGATTACATCGTGCTGGCCCGGCAGGGTGTCACCGTCACCCCGCTCACCTTCGACACCATGCTGGCGGAATTCATCCTCGACCCGTCATCACGCAACCTGGGTTTGAAAAACCTCGCCCAAGCCAGGCTGGGCGAAGAAATGACCCACATCGAAGACCTGATCGGGAAGGGAAAAAAGCAAATCAGCATGGCGGAGGTGGCAGTCGAGTCGGTTGCGCCGTATGCCGCAGCAGATGCCGAAGTGACCCTGCGGCTGCTCCCCATTCTGCAGGCAGAACTCCAGCGCATCAACGGCGAGAAACTTCTCTCCGAAATTGATCTGCCTCTCACCCCCGTTCTGGCGCAAATGGAAATGGAAGGCGTGCTGCTCGACCTGCCCTTCTTCAAGGAAATGTCGGACGAACTGGCAAAACGCCTGGCAGAGATCGAACGGCAGATCTTTGCCCTGGTCGGCAAAACCTTCAACGTCAACTCCACCCAACAGCTCTCGGATGTTCTCTTCAACACCCTCGGCTTGCAGCCGCCAGACCCCAGCAACAAAACCGCCAGCGGACATTACTCCACAGCGGCGGGCGTGTTGGAATTGCTGAAAGGCAAACACCCCGTCCTGGATTGGGTGCTGGAACACCGCGAACTCTCCAAACTCAAATCCACCTATCTCGATGCGCTCCCGCCCGCCGTGGATGCCAACGGACGCGTTCACACCTCCTACAGTCAGGTCGGCGCGGTAACCGGGCGGCTTTCCTCGAACAACCCAAACTTGCAAAACATTCCCATCCGCACAGAGACCGGGCGTAAGGTGCGCAACGGATTCATCGCGGGGCAAGGCAATGTGCTTCTCTCGGTAGATTACTCGCAAATCGAACTGCGCATTGTGGCGCACATGGCGCAGGATGAGGCAATGCTGGCGGCGTTTCGCGCCGGAGAGGACATCCACGCCACGACGGCGGCGGCAATGTACGGCGTCAGTCCCGAAGCGGTGACGAAGGAAATGCGCCGCCATGCCAAAGCCATCAACTTCGGACTCATCTACGGCATGTCGGCATTCGGTCTCACCCGCTCCACCGAACTGACCCTGGCAGAAGCCGAAGCGTTCGTCAAAACCTACTTCGAGAAATTCCCCGGCGTCAAGAAATACCTCGACGGCATCCGCAGGCAGGCGGCGCAGCAGGGATACGTCGAAACGCTTCTCGGTCGGCGCAGATATTTCCCCGCCCTGCAAAACAAATCCAACCCGCAGATGAAAAACCGCGAAGAACGCGAAGCCATCAACGCGCCCATCCAGGGCACGGCGGCAGACATTATGAAGATCGCCATGCTCAAGATTCCGCCCGCGCTCGAAGCGGCTGGCTTGAAGGCAAAAATGCTCCTGCAGGTGCACGATGAACTTGTGCTGGAATGTCCGCAGGAGGAACTGGAAAAAACCGCCAAAGTCGTTCAGGAAACCATGGCAAACGCCTATCCATTGAGCATTCCCCTTTCTACAGAAGCGCGGTACGGAAAGAATTGGGGCGAGATGAAAGTGATATAGAAACGACGATGCGCCATCGCCATGATCCGTCTTTCCGATAGAACCAGACTATTGTAAGGGCGAACATCTCACCCCCTACGGTATAATAGCCACCATGCCCGGACGAGAAGACATCTTCCAAAAAGCCATGAACGAGGGACACTCCTACGCCTGGGATCAGGAATGGAGCAAAGCCGCCGCCGCCTACCGGAACGCCCTGCAGGAATTCCCCGATCACCCCAAGGCGCTCAACAGCCTCGGGCTGGCGTTGTTTCAACAGGGTGAGTTCGAAGAGGCGTTGCAAATTTATAAACGTGTGGCGTTGGTCTCCTCTCAAGACCCCATCCCGATGGAAAAACTGGCGCAACTGCTCGAACGTACCGGGCAACTCAAAGAAGCCATCGAAGCCGCCCTGAAAGCCGCCGAACTCTTCCTCAACCAGCGCGACGTGGACAAAGCCATCGAAAACTGGGTGCGCGTCACCTCTTTGGAACCCGAGCATGTAATCGCCCGTTCGCGCCTTGCCTTGGCGCACGAAAAGCTGGGTCACAAGGCGCAGGCAGCCACCGAATACCTTGCCGTTGCCAGCATTATCCAGCGTACGGGTAACATGGAAAAGACCGTGGAACTCGTCAATAAGGCGCTTCAACTCATGCCCGAAAGCGCTGAAGTCAGGCAGGCACAAACACTCCTGCGCGCCGGGCAGCTCCTGCCCAAACCCCTGCGCCCCAAAGGCGGGACGGGTCCCATCGCCATGTCGCAGGTCAAAAAACTGGACAGCCCCAAAAAAGAAACCGATTCGGGGCTGGACCCGATAGCGGAAGCGCGCCAAAAAGCCCTCACCCGCCTGGCAGAAATCCTCTTCGAATATTCCACCGACGACAACGCCTCCGCGCCGCACGCGCGACGCGGTATGCAGGCGCTCATGCGCGGCACAGGACCGTTGAACCTACAGCAAAACGAACAATCAAAGGTCGTACTGCATCTCGGTCAGGCAATTGACCTGCAGAGCAAGGGCAAGGACTCTCAAGCCGCCGAGGAACTCGAAGGCGCCCTCGAAGCCGGCTTCACCCACCCGGCTCTCTACTTCAACCTAGGCTTGCTGCGCTTCTCCGAAGACCGGTTCGAATCCGCCCTGCGCCATCTGGCGCACGCCGTCAAACACAATGACTTCAACCTGGGCGCCCGCCTGCTCATGGGGCGCATCAACAGCAAACTCGGACGCTGGCAGCAAGCCGCCGTCGAATACCTCGAGGCGCTGAAAATCGCCGATGCGGCGGTCGTCCCGCCGGAACAGGCAGATGAAATCCGTCAATTGTATGAACCGCTCATTGAGGCGCAGTCTGCCCAGGCGGAGGAAGAAGCGCTCAAACGTCTGTGTGAAAATATCCACGCCCTGCTGATGCGCAAAAACTGGCGCAATCACATCCATCAATCCCGCGAACAGATGCCCAAAAGCGACATGCTCATGCCGCTGGCGGATGTCATCCTGCAGGCGCAGTCAAGCCAGGTGCTGGAGGCCATCAACCATGTTCACCAATTGGCGCGGGCGGGTCAATTGCGTACCGCCATGGAGGAGGCATTCCATGCCCTTGTCTCCGCGCCCGCCTACCTGCCCCTTCATACCCTGATGGGCGATCTACTCGTGAGAGAAAACCATACCCAGGAAGCCATTGCCAAATTCTCGGTGGTGGCGCAGGCATACAGCGTGCGCGGGGAAGCCGCGCAAGCCACAAAAATCCTGAAGCGGGTTATTCAACTTGCCCCGATGGACCTCAAAGCGCGCTCGCGATTGATTGAGCAGTTGGTGGCGCGCGGACAGGTGGACGACGCCATCCGTGAATACCTCGAACTGGCAGACATCTACTATCGCCTTGCCGACTTGGACAATGCCCGCAAGACCTACACCACCGCCCTGCGCGCCGTCCAGCAAGCCAGCGCCGACCGTCAATGGAACGTCCACATCCTCCAGCGCATGGCTGATATTGACATGCAGCGGCTGGACTGGCGGCAAGCCATCCGCGTTTATGAACAGATCCGCACCTTGCGCCCTGATGACGAGGGCGCGCGTAAAAACCTGATCGACTTGAGTTTGCGCCTGGGTCAATCGGAGCAAGCCGCGGCGGAACTCGAAAGTTATCTGGCGTATTTGCAGACTCACGGCAAAAGCGATCGCGCCATTGCCTTCATTGAAAGCCTGCTTGAGGACCGCCCCGGCGATTCCACCCTGCGGCGCAGTTTGGCGCAGGCATATCATCAATCCGGGCGCCTGGAAGATGCCGTTCGGGAGCTCGATTCGCTTGCCGAATCCATGCTGGATACGGGGAAAAAAGAGGAGGCGATTGTCATCATCAACCAAATCCTGTTGATGAACCCGCCCAACGCCGCCCAATACCGTCAACTGCTGATGCAATTGCAAGGATCAAAATAACAAAAACCCCGCCGCTTGCGACGGGGTTTTTGTTGTTACAGCCCACCTCAGGCCGGTCTATAAGCCGCATTCTGTCTGGCGAGTTGCCTCGCCTGTGCGATCATCTCTCTGGGCGGCGCGTCGCCGCGCCGCTCGATGCAACCTACCCGGGACTGGCTCTCTCATCGCATGAGAGAGCGCATATGAAGACGAGCCGCCTCCCGCCATCCGCAGATGGCTTCGTCCCTGCTTGGTCTTGCTCCCGGCGGGGGTTACCTGGCCATCCGTATTACTACGGATGCCGGTGGTCTTTTACACCACCTTTTCACCATCACCCACCCCACCCAGCCTCTCCCAATGTGGGGGAGGTGCCGCTTGAGCGGCGGGGGGGTTGGCTGTTTGTTTCTGTGGCCCTCTTCCGGCAGGTTAGCTCCTCACGGAGGGTTCCCCGCCCCGGGTGCTATCCGACGCCGTGCTCTGTGGAGTGCGGACTTTCCTCGGTCCCGACAACGCAGGACCGCGATCGCCCGACCGACCTGAGGCAACTTCATCATACACGTTCGGCGGGAAGGCGTCAACGGCAATCGGCTGGTGATTCCCACATCTTTGCACCGCCTAACTTGGCGGGCTGAAGTCTGCCTCAACATCGTCAAAGTCGAACACCTGCACTCGCGTCAGGGCAAGTGTAAATTCGACGGGTTGCGCCAGCCCGAAGGGCTTCCATGTGCTGAACGAACGGCTTCAGATGCGGAGTTGTGGATCGTCACTGTTGACAGTCTTGAAAAGGGGAAATATTGGAGAATCGAACAAAAGACATTAGAATAGAAGACAAGTATCATCCCACCCTAATGGAGTCATTGTGAGCGGTTTCCCAGGGAAAACGGTTATTGGCCTCACCGGCAATATCGCAACCGGAAAAAGCGTAGTGCGGCGCATGTTGGAACATCTTGGCGCCTACACCATTGACGCCGATGCGCTTGCCCATCGCGTCATTTCCAAAGGCGCCCCCGGCTATCAGCCTGTGTTAGACAAATTCGGCACCTGGCTGCTCGACCGGGATGGGCAGATTGACCGAACCAAACTTGGACGCCTTGTCTTTGCGGATGGACAGGCGCTTGCCCAACTGGAGGAGATCGTCCACCCCTATGTGAGTCAGGCGGTGGAATTGCTGATAAAACGTTCCACGCAAACTGTAATCGTCGTCGAAGCCATCAAACTGCTCGAATCGGACCTGCGCGGCAAGTGCGATGCAATCTGGGTGACGGATGCCGACCAGAAGGTCCAGCTGGAACGTTTGGTCGGCAAACGCGGCATGCGGCAGGAGGATGCCCTCCAGCGCATCCACTCGCAATCCGCCCAAAAGGACAAGATTGCCGCGGCGACGGTCGTCATCAGGAACAACGGTTCCATCGAAGCCCTCTGGAAGGAGGTCAATCAGGCATGGAAACGCCTCTTTCCCTCGGCGGAGGCTGAACCGGCCGCCCAGGTCACTTCCAAGCCTCAGCCGGGTTCCGAATCTTTTTCCCTCCAGCGCGGCAAACCGCGCGATTCGGAAAAGATCGCGGAATTGATCACGAGGTTGAGCAGAGGCAAACGCTCCATGACACGCGACGAAGTCATGGATGCCTTCGGTGAAAAAGCCTTTCTTTTGTTGCGAATGGGAGAGGAATTCGTTGGCATGGCAGGTTGGCAGGTGGAAAACCTCGTGGCGCGTACCATTGACCTGTACCTCGACCCCAGAGCCCCTGCCGATAAAGCGCTGCCTCTCCTGCTGAACGAAATCGAGCGTGCCTCCTCGGAATTGCAATGCGAAGCGTCGCTCGTCTTTCCGCCCATTGACCTGGTCGGTTATGATCTGGTCTGGAAACAGTCCGGTTATGAACGCCGGGCCCCCGAATCCCTTGGCGTGCAGGCGTGGACGGATGCCGCCTTCGAATCCATGCCCAAGGGGGCGGCGATGTTTTTCAAACAACTTCGCACCGACCGTGTGCTCCGTCCGATCTAGGGCATGCCCTGGATTCACAATGCTTACCTCTGCAGACTGGGTTATCATGGGGAGGAAAGCCCGGATCGATCGCGGGGCAGGCGTTGCTGGGCGCACCGCCGCAGGATGCCCGCACGGACTTTGTGTGCATTTGCATGACAAATTTTCTCGCTAACGTCCTTTATATCTTTCAAAGGCTCAACTGGCTGAGCGTTCTCGACATTCTGCTTGTCACGCTCATCTTTTTTGCCGTGCTCTACTCGCTCCGCGACACTCAGGCGATGGTTTTGTTGCGCGGCGTGATCTTTCTGGTTGTCATGCTGGTCTTGTTCACCACGCTGGTCGAACTGCCTGCCTTCTCCTGGCTTGTGCAAAATTCCCTGCCTGCCCTGCTCCTCGCCATACCGGTCGTCTTTGCACCGGAGATCCGCCGCGCGCTCGAACGGCTTGGGCGGGCGGGCATCTTCACCCTCTCGCTTCGTCCCGGCTCAACCGATGCGCAGGACATGGATGTTTCCAAAATGCTTGGCGCTATCGTGCAAGCCGCCACGCGCCTTTCCGCAAGACAACACGGCGCGCTCATCGTCATCCAGCGGCAGGACAGCCTCGATCAATACATCGAAACCGGCGTCCAGATGCACGCCCAGGTGACCCCTGAACTGCTCCTGCAAATCTTCTATCCTGATACGCCTTTGCACGACGGCGCCGTCATTATTGTCGATGGGCGCATCGTCGCCGCCGCATGTGTCATGCCGCTGTCTGCCAGCGGTGTCTTGAACCGCTCCCCCGAACGCCAAATGGGATTGCGACACCGCGCCGCCCTCGGCATTTCAGAAATCAGCGACGCGGTCTCCATCGTCATTTCCGAACAGAGCGGTTCCATTTCCATCTCCCATGCCGGGCGCATGATCCGCCGCATTGATCCCGAACGGTTGGAAAAAATCCTTGCCGCATTCTTCCGTCCCGATACCACCACCCCCCAGCAGGTATGGATCAAACGCTTCTTTCCTGCCCGCCTCACCCGCAAGGATGAATAATGCGTACCTTCGCCGCCAACCTCCGCACCTTTCTGCTTGCCCTCGTCCTGGGCATTGCCGTGTGGGTTTCCGCCGTCACATCGGCAGACCCGGACGAGATACGCATCTACCCCAGCCCTGTCCCGCTGGAAATCATCGGCAAAGCCCCCAACCTGATTATCACCTCTGAAATCCCCACCACCGTGGAGGTCACCCTGCGGGCGCCGCGTTCGGTGTGGGAACAACTCAACGCCACCGAACGTTCGGTGCAGGCTTCCCTGGACCTTTCCGGTCTCACTGCCGGGCAGTATGACATACCCATCCAGATTCGCGTCCTGGCGCGCCCCTACCAGATCGTTCTTGCCACGCCGGAAACTGTCACCGTCAAACTCGAACCGGTTGCCTCCCGCACCCTTTCCATCGAAAAACTCATCAACGGCATTCCCGCCATTGGCTATCAGGCAGGCGAAGCGGTCATTGCTCCATCTGAGATCATCATTTCCGGCCCCGAATCGCTGGTCAACCAGGCTGTCCATGCACGCGTGAGCATCAACCTGAACGGCGTGCGGGAAAGCATAGAACAATCCAGCCTGGTCGAAATTTTGAACGAAAGCAACACAGCCATCAAAGGGCTTACCCTTACCCCGGAAACCGTTCAGGTAAGCGTACCCATCATCCAACAAGGCGGCTTTCGCGACGTGGCTGTCAAAGTAGTGGTGACCGGGCAAATTGCCGCCGGCTATCGCCTCGAAAACATCTCCGTCTTCCCCCCCGTGGTCACCGTCTTCGCCTCCAACCCCGACCTGGTAACCAGCCTGCCCGGCGTAGTGGAAACCCAGCCGCTCGACCTGCAAGGCGCAGACAAAGACATCACCACCCGCCTGGCGCTCAACCTGCCAGAAAACGTCACCCTCGTCGGCGCACAGACGGTTCAGGTGACCGTGGGCATCTCGCCCATTCAAACCAGCCTGACCCTGCTGAACCAGAAAATCAACGTCATCGGGCTGACCGAAGGGCTGACCGTGCGCATCCTGCCGCAAACGGTGGATGTCATCCTCTCCGGTCCGCTCCCCACCCTGGATTCAATCACCCCCCAGGATGTGATTGTGACGGTGGATGTCAGCGGGCTGGGGCTGGGGACACATCAACTCGCCCCGCAGGTGGATATTCTGCTCGACAATGTGGAAGTCGAATCCATTTTGCCCGGAACCGTGGAAGTGGTTATATCGCCGCCAGACACACCGACGATTACGCCCTTCCCCACGCCATAATCAGTACTTCACGAAAGCGCGTAATTGGCGCTGCCGAAGGCGTCTAACGCCAGGGGAGAGCGCAAGGCTGCGCGGAATTTTCATGATCTACGGATACTCTCTTCGCTCTGCGCAAAATCATCAATCAAAAATCGGAAATCGTAAATGACCAAACCCATCGTAGCCATCATTGGCAGACCCAACGTAGGAAAAAGCACACTGTTCAACCGGCTCGTCGGCGAACGCCTCGCCATTGTGGATGACACGCCCGGCACCACGCGCGACCGTCTGTTCGGGGAATCGGAATGGAACGGACGCGCCTTTCACGTGGTGGATACCGGCGGCATTGACCCGACGCACGGCGGAAAGACCCCGCTCTCCATCGGCTCGGCAGATTTCATCGAGCAGATCAAGGCGCAGGCGCAGGCGGCCATTCAGGAGGCGGATGCCATCCTCTTCGTCGTGGATGGCGAAGCGGGGGTGACCGCGCCCGATCTCGAAGTGGCAGAACTCCTCCGCCGTTTCCAGAAAAAACTGACAGATGGTTCGTTCCATCCCCCCATCCTGGTTGTGGTCAACAAATGTGAATCAAAAGAACGGCGCGACAACGCATCTCAATTCTACGAACTGGGGCTGGGCGAGCCGATTCCCATCTCCGCCGTGCACGGCACAGGGACCGGTGACCTGCTCGATGTGCTGGTCGCCGCCTTCCCGGCGGAGGAAGCGCAGGCGGAAGATGAGAGCGTCAAAATTGCCATCGTCGGCAAGCCGAATGCGGGCAAGTCCAGCCTGCTCAACAAACTGGTCGGCGAGGAACGCGCCATCGTCAGCCCCATCCCCGGCACGACGCGCGACGCGATTGACACAAAGATCGAATTCAATGGCTTGCCCCTGACGCTGATTGACACGGCGGGTATTCGCCGGCGCGGCAAGATCGAGCCGGGCGTGGAACAGTTCAGCGTCCTGCGGTCGTTCAAAGCCATCGAGCGGGCGGACGTTGCCCTGCTGTTGATTGACGCGACGACGGGCATCACGTCGCAGGATGCGCATATCGCCGGGTTCATTCTCGACCAATGGAAGTCGTGCGTGGTGATCGTCAACAAATGGGACGCGGTCGAAAAAGATTCGTTCACAATGGAAGAATACACGCGCCGAATCCGCGCCGACTTGAACTTCATGGACTATGTGCCGCTGCTGTTCATCTCTGCGAAGACCGGTCAGCGCGTGGACCAGGTGCTGCCGATGGCGCTGCGCGTGCAGGAGGAACGACTGGCGCGGCTGACGACATCCAAGATCAACGAAGTCATCCACAAGGCGCAGGACGCGCATCCGCATCCGTCACATGCGGGACAGCAATTGAAGATGTTCTACGGCACACAGGTACGCAGCGACCCGCCGACGTTCATGATCTATGTCAACAACCCGAAGTTGATGCACTTTTCATATTTGCGGTATTTGGAGAACCAAATCCGTGCGGAGTATGGGTTTTTGGGGACACCGATTCGGATCGTGATTAAGGGGAGAAGGGAGTAGTTGCCAGTGACCAGCGAGACGGAATACCCGCTCATCCCGGCGCGTGATCTAGAATTTCTCTCCAAAGAAACACACGAAAAACTTCATAACGATGTGGAAGAGGTCAAACGAATGCTGGCGTTCCTCCTCAAAACCATCCGCGCCAACTGCTGACGGCTGACTGCTCATAACAACTATGGCTCAAAATAAAATCTACGACTACGTAATCATCGGTTCCGGCTTCGGGGGGGCTGTCTCTGCCATGCGGCTGACGGAAAAAGGCTACTCTGTTCTCGTCCTCGAAAAAGGCAAACGCTTCGAAGACGAGGATTTCGCCAAAACCAACTGGCAGTTCTGGAAATATCTCTGGATGCCCGCCCTGCGCGCACATGGCATTCTTCAAATCAGCCTGCTCAAAGGCGTGATGGTCTTGCATGGGGCGGGCGTGGGCGGCGGCAGCCTCGGCTACGCCAACGTCCTCGAAGTCCCCACCGAGGAAACCTTTGCCACCCCCGCCTGGAACCAGCCCATGAAATGGGGCGAAGTCCTGCGCCCGCATTATGAGACGGCAAAACGGATGCTCGGCGCGGCACGCAACCCCAACCTGTGGACTGCCGATCTCGTCCTCAAACAGATGGCGGAGGAACGCGGCATGGGACATACCTTCCGCGCCACCGATGTCGGTTCATACTTCGGGGAGGCTGGAGTCACCGTCCCCGACCCGTACTTCGGCGGACAGGGACCCGCGCGGGCAGGATGCCGTCACTGCGGGGGGTGCATGGTGGGATGCCGCTACAACGCCAAGAACACCCTGCCAAAGAATTATCTCTACTTTGCCGAGAAGAATGGGGCAAAGGTCGTTGCTGAGGTTGAAGTCATTGATGTTCGACCACTGACGGCAGACGACGAACGGCAGGATGCAGTCGGCGGTCAACCGTCTGCGGTTGTGAAGGCAAGATTTGAAATTGCCTTCCGAGACTCTACCCGGCTCTTCAAGCGGGTGACAAAAATCCGCGCGAAAAATGTCATCTTCTCTGCCGGCGTGATGGGAACGATGAAACTGCTGCTCACACTGCGCGACGTGAAGAAGTCGCTGCCCAACCTGTCGGGGAGACTCGGCACAATGGTCAGGACCAATTCCGAAGGTCTGTTGGGAAGCGTGGCGCGGAGGTCCGATGTCAACTATTCGGAGGGCGTCGCTATTTCTTCCATCTATAACCACGACGAACAAACACACATCGAGCCGGTACGCTATCCCGACGGATCGTCGTTGATGCGCTTCCTTGCCGCGCCGCTCATCCCCAGAGATGTCAGTGTGCCGGTTCGCATTTTGAAATTTTTCTGGTGGGCGCTCACCCATCCGCTAGATTTTGCCAAGGCGCTCATCCTGCCGGGCTGGGCGCACAATGTGACCATCCTGCTCGTCATGCAGCACGCCGACAACCGCATGCGCTTTCGCATCGGGCGCAGTTTGTTCACATTCTTCCGCAAGGGCATGGTGGCAGAGGAAGAACCCGGCTATACCATCAACGCGCAGGTGGAAGGCTCGCACGAGATTACGCGCGAATTTGCCCGCCGCACGAACGGCATTCCGCTCGGCTCGATTGGCGAGAACCTGCTGGGGATGCCAACCACCGCGCACATCCTGGGCGGCGCGCCGATTGGAAAAAACGCCGACGAAGGCGTGGTGGACGAAAATTTCCAGATACACAATTACCCCGGCTTGTATATCATTGACGGCTCGATCATGCCCGCCAACCCCGGCGTCAACCCATCGCTGACTATTACGGCGCTGGCGGAATATGCAATGAGCAAGATTCCAGGAAACCCTGCTGGTTGAGTAACCTGAGGCGATAGCCGAAGGCGTATCGAAACCAGCAATTAAGCAACGTAATCTCTGTTGGCAATATAATCAGTAGATCACGAAAACTTGGCGTAATTTGCGCTCTCTAGCGCAAATGTGGCGGTAGAGACCGCCTAATACACGCTTTCGTGAAGTACTGATAATTCTTGACTCCGCTGCAAAAACCCTGAAGTTTCACCACGAAGACACGGAGTCACAGAGTTTCCCTTCTTGTTTATGCTCGTGTCTCCGTGTCTCTGTGGTTCGATTTTCACCTGTTTGCAGTAGACTCATTCTTGTAATTGGCGCTTTCGATACGAGCGGGACAAGCACCCACGCTACTCCTAAATCCTTCGTGCTCTTCGTGTCCTTCGTGGTAAAAAAGGATTATGACCGACTTCTCCCCCTCCCGCGCCCACGCCCTCGAACTCGACGCGCAAGACCCCCTCGCCTCCTTCCGTGACCAATTCATCATCGCTGACCCCGACCTCCTCTACCTCGACGGCAACTCACTCGGACGCCTGCCCAAAGCCGCCGCCGAGCGCGCCCGTCAAATCGTGGAAAGTGAATGGGGCGCAGACCTCATCCGCGGCTGGAACAAAGGCTGGTGGGACGCGCCGCGCCGCGTCGGCGACAAAATCGGTCAACTCATCGGCGCCGCAGCCGGACAGGTCATCGTCTGCGACACCGTCTCCGTCAACTTGTACAAACTCATCATGGCGGCGCTCCGCATCCAGTCTGGAAAGAAGCGCATCGTCACCGACGAGTTCAACTTTCCCTCCGATCTTTATATTTTACAGGGCGCTGTGCAGACCTTGACGCCCTCACCCCCATCCCCTCTCCCAAATTTGGGAGAGGGGCGCAGGGGTGAGGGTCAATACGAAATCCTCCGCATCGGCTCACTCGACGACGGCATCACCCCAAACCTCGCCGCGCTCGAAACCGCCATCAACGAAGACACCGCCCTCGTCACCCTGTCACACGTCCTCTTCAAAAGCGGCTACCTCTACAACATGCGCCGCATCACCGACCTTGCCCACCGCAAAGGCGTGCTCGTCCTGTGGGACCTCAGCCACTCCGTCGGCGCGCTGCCCATTGCCCTCGACGACTGGGACGCCGACCTCGCCATTGGCTGCACCTACAAATACCTCAACGGCGGACCCGGCGCGCCCGCCTTCCTCTACGTCAACAAACAACTGCAAGAAAAACTCACCTCCCCAATTTGGGGCTGGTGGGGGCAAAACAACCCCTTCGACTTCGACCTCGATTACGAACCCGCGCCCGGCGTGAACCGCTTCCTGGCTGGCACACAGCCCATGCTCTCCCTCCTCACCATGGAAGCCGCCCTCGAACCGACACTCAAGGCCGGTATGGACGCCATCCGCGCCAAATCCATCCTGATGACAGACTACGCCTCTTTCCTGACCGAAACCTGGCTCGCCCCATTCGGCTTTTCCCTCGGCTCCCCGCCTGACCCTGCCATGCGCGGCTCGCACATCTCCATCCGCCACCCCGAAGGCTACCGCATCGCCCGCGCCCTCATCGAAGAAATGAATGTCATCCCCGACTTCCGCGCCCCCGACAACCTGCGTCTCGGCTTCGCGCCGCTTTACACCTCCTTCACCGAAGTCTGGGAAGGCTTCAACCGCATCAAACGCGTCATGGAAGAGAAACGATACGAGAAATACCCCCGCCAAAAATTGGCAGTGACCTGAAACAAACGAGCCGGAGACTTTGCATCTCCGGCTCGTTTCGATATTGGCTTCTCTATTTCCTCGCCGGCACAGACGAGGCGATGAAAAAGCCCAAGAGGTCAACCAACCCGTCGAAGCGGCGCCATGGACGGGAGCCCGCATCGGGAGTTCGAGCGGCTTTTTTGTTATTTCCACTGCTCCGCATACCAGCGGATGTATTCATCCACGTGAACGCGCCAGTACTCTTCGGTGTGCGCGCCGTTATAGAGATGCCATTCGTAGGCGAAGTCGTTTTCGTTCAAGGTTGCCTCGACAAGACGCGCCATTTTCAATTCCTGATCGCGGTTGCCGATATCCAGGAAGACGCTCGGTTGGGATTTCTGCGGAATGCCTGCGATCCATTTCTCGACGTTCGATCCGTCGCCCTGTAGGATTGCCGGCGAGTGCAAACCGATCACGCCGAACAAGTCCCAGCGTGTGAATCCCAACCGGAACGCCCAGCCTGCCCCGCGCGACAAGCCTCCAATGGCGCGGCGGTCCCTTTCGGGAATTGTGCGATAGGTTGCGTCAATGTACGGGATAATATCTTCCACCAGCCGCTGTCCGAAGCCCGAGCCGAACGGGATGTTCCAGTAGCGGTCATCCGGAAAGACGACGATGAACGCTTCGATTTCACCTGCGGAAATGAGACGGTCGAGCGTGTCTACCGCGCCGAGGCGGATCCACTGATCGGCGGTGTAGGTCTGTCCGTGAAGAAGATAGAGCGCGGGGTAACGCGTCTGTAAGTCTTCATCGTAACAGGGGGGCAGGTAGACGTAGAACTCCTGCGGCTTCACCGCATCGAACCTGCCGGTTTCCACGCGACCGGGATGATCGAGACAGGAGACCGGGGTGGCGGCGGGCGTGGAGGCAGGCGGTGCGGCCGTCAGGGTGGGCGCGGCAGTGGAGGCGAGAAACGGTGTCGGCGTGGGAGATGCAGGCTGAGGCGGCGAACAGGCAAAAAGTCCCGCGAGAAGCGGGAACAGCAAGGTCATCTTTAATATTGCTTGACGGGTGTTCATCCCACGCATTATACTCACACACCGCGAGGGGTATCGGGGCGTAGCGCAGTCCGGCGAGCGCGCTTGCTTTGGGAGCAAGAGGTCCCGGGTTCAAATCCCGGCGCCCCGACAGCCAGCCGCCGACCACAGAGACACAGGGAACACGGAGAGTGTTTTTGTGTCTCTGTTGTTTAATGCTAAAATTCACAGGGAGACCCATTCAGTATGGCAAAGCAATACGATGGAATCATAGAAGCCGTCCGTTATAAGAACGGACAGATCGTCGTCGTGCGCGCGTACGAAAGGCGCGGCGCGTCGTTTTCGGACCGCGTGCTGATCGAGCGGAAGGAATTGCTGGAACGCCTGAAAAACGGGATGCGGTTCCTGACGGGCAAACGCAGGGAGTTTCTGGCGGGAACATTCGAAGAAGGCAAACCGGTGAAACTGATCCACCGCGCCGGCAAAGATTTCATCTCCACCCGCGAAGATGCCGACCGCGACGAATTGGAACAGGTTCCTGTTTTCTAGCCTTGCCTTTTCACCACTACCTTGTCCACTTACCTTTCCATCATCATTCCTGCCCATAACGAAGAGCGCCGCCTGCCGGGGACGCTCGAACAGGTTCTTCAATTTCTGGATGCGCAATCCTTTACGTCGGAGATCGTCGTCGTCGAGAACGGCAGCAGCGATCGGACGCTGAAGGTGGCGCAGGAGTTTGCAAACAGGCACAAGCGCATCCGCGTCATCCAAAGCGAACGCGGCAAGGGCGCGGCAGTCAAACGAGGTATGCTGGCGGCGCGGGGCGAATACCGCTTCATGTGCGACGCCGACCTTTCGATGCCTGTGGCGGAGATCGCAAAATTCATCCCCCCGGCTCTCCCGAAGATAGAAATTGCCATCGCCTCGCGGGAGGCAAAAGGGGCGGTGCGCTACAACGAACCCGCCTACCGTCATCTGGGCGGGCGCGGCATCAACTTTCTCATTCAGGCGCTCATCCTTCCGGGATTGAACGACACTCAATGCGGATTCAAATGTTTTCACGCCAACGCCGCCGAAGACATCTTCAATCTGCAAACGCTCCACGGCTGGTCGTTCGACATCGAAATTCTCTACCTTGCGCGTCGGCGCGGCTATGCCATCGAGGAGATACCCATCCACTGGTATCACCATCCCGACACCAAAGTCAGCGCGTTGCGCGATGCCGTGCAGATGATCAAGGATATCTTCCGCATTCGCCTCAACGCACGGCGCGGACTCTACGATGACACGCGTACACCCTGATACACGTTTCGAAACGGAACTCTGGCAGGCGGGGATGAAAACCATCGCCGGATTGGACGAAGCCGGGCGCGGCGCGCTCGCGGGACCGGTCGCCGTGGGAGCGGTCATCCTGCCCGACGACCAGGCGCTTCTTTCCTCGACCTTGAGCGGGGCGCGCGACTCCAAACAGATGACTCCACCTCAGCGTGAGCGGCTTGCCATTCGGATCAAGGAGGTTGCCCTTGCATGGGCAGTCGGATTCGCCGCCCCGCCGGAGATCGACGCGCAAGGCATTGTGCGTGCCACCCGGCTGGCTGCCCTGCGCGCCTTGCATCAGTTCACGATCCGCCCCCACTATCTCCTGACCGACTTCCGCCTCGAACTTCCGCAACTCGATATTCCCCAGCGTTCCATCCTCCGCGGCGACGCGCATTGCCTGAGCATTGCCTGTGCCTCCATCCTTGCCAAAACGGAACGCGACACGCTGTTACGCGAACTGGATTGGCAATATCCCGGTTATGGCTTGGCACAGCACAAGGGATACGGCACCCAGGCTCACCGCTCCGCCTTGAAGCGGCTGGGATGGTCTCCCATTCACCGAAAATCCTTCAAAATAAAACAGGTCGCGCCTCAGACGTGACTTGTCCGTTCTCGGTTACCCCGTTTTCCGCCTCAAAAAGAACTTGGTGATCTCCTCCGCCACGGCAGGCATGACCGCCAGGCTGAGCACCACGCTCCACTCGCGCGGGCTGAGAAAATGCGTATTGAAGATCGGTTGGAGGAATGGCAGGGCGCATACCAGCAATAACAACGAAATGGAAAGCCCGACAGCGTACTGCATGTAACGATTCGAAAAGACGCCAATGGTAAAGAGCGAGGCGCGCTCGGATCGTACAGTATAGGCGCGGAAAAGTTCCGCCAGCGACAGGGTGACAAACGCCATCGTTTCGGCGGTTTGCACGTCCACGCCCTGCCAGTCATGGTTGAGAATATAGGCAATGGGGTTTCCAACGAGGTTCGCGCCGGAGTCCAAATGCCAGAGCAGACCCAGACCGAAAGACGTCAGCACAGCGCCGGTCTGGGTGATGGTTTGTATGACTAACCCGACGGACATGGAACGGTTGATGATCGGCTCGTCCTTGGCGCGCGGCTTCTGTTGCATGATGTCGGGGTCGCCTTTTTCGACTGCCAACGCGAGGGCGGGCGCGCCATCGGTAATGAGGTTGAGCCATAACAGTTGAATGGCGGTCAGGGGTGGGGGAAGTCCTGCCAGTGTGGCAAGGAAGATGATCATGATCTCCGCCACATTGGAAGAGAGCAGGAAGAACACAAACTTGCGGATGTTCGAGTAGATAATGCGCCCCTGCTCCACCGCTGCGACGATGCTGGCGTAGTTATCGTCGGTCAGCACCATGTCGGCGGTTTCCTTGGCGACATCGGTGCCGGTGATGCCCATGGCAATGCCGATATCGGCGCGCTTGATGGCGGGCGCGTCGTTCACGCCGTCGCCGGTCATTGCCACCACCTCGCCGTTTGCCTGCAGCGCATCCACGATGCGCATCTTGTGTTCGGGGGATACGCGGGCGAACACCGACGTCCTGTTGATGACCTCTCTCAGATTGTCGTCCGAGAGCGCGTCGAGTTGCGCGCCGGTCATCACGCCGCGTCCCTTCTTCAACATGCCGATGGTCTCGGCGATGGCATGCGCCGTGTTGGGATAGTCGCCCGTGATCATAATGGTGCGAATGCCCGCCTCGCGCGCCTTTTCGAGAGCGGGTTTCACCTCGGCGCGGGCGGGGTCGATCATGCCGATCAACCCCACGAAGATCAGGTCTTTTTCCAGTTCCTCGGTCTTGAGTTCCTCGGGGTGATCGGGGACGTCCTTCACGGCGCGGTAGGCAACGCCCAACACGCGCAGGGCGTCCCGGGTCATCTGCTCGTTGGCTTCCAGGATGCGTTTGCGCGCGGCGTCGTCCAATGGACGCGGTTGGTCGTTGATGTCCAGATATTGCGTGCACAGGTCCAGCGCAATATCCGGCGCGCCTTTCATGGCGATGACATCCCAGCCTTTGTATTTTTCCTCATAAAAGGGGGAAAAATCGTTGGGGTCGGGCTGGGAAATATCGTGGATGGTAATCATGCGTTTGCGCTCGGAATCGAACGGAACTTCGCTCTCGCGCGGGTAAGCCCGCTTCACCTCCACATAGGTTGCCCCCGCCTTTGCCGCCGTCACCAGAAGCGCCCCTTCGGTCGGGTCGCCGACGATGCGGTATGTCTGTTGGGAGTCTTTTTCGCCGGTGATTTCGATGGACGAGTCGTTGTTCAGTACGCCCAGCCAGAGGGCGGTGAGCGCGGCGCGATAATTCTGTATGTCCACGACTTTGCCGTTCACCAAAAAATCGCCTTTGGGAACGTACCCCGTTCCCGTCACCTCGATGAATTGCCCGTCCACCCACAGACGCGTGACCGTCATTTCGTTTTGTGTCAGCGTGCCGGTTTTGTCGGAACAGATCACGGTGGCAGATCCCAGCGTCTCGACGGAAGACAGTCTGCGGATGAGCGCGTGGCGCTTGATCATCTCACGCATGCCGAGGGCAAGGGAGATGGTCACCACTGCGGGGAGCCCCTCCGGCACCGCCGCAATTGCCAGACTGACGGCAATGATGAAGGTTTCTGTAATCTCGGAGGCGTATTCCCTCAAATACGCCAGCGGATTCGCAAAGAGACCGCCGATATCGGTGTAATTGATGAGCGCCACAACGAAGACGATTGCCACCAGAAAGAGCGCCGCAATGCTCAACGTTTTCCCCAATTGATCCAGTTTTCGCTGAAGCGGAGTCTCTTCCGACTCCACATTCTGGAGCATGGCGGCGATGAGACCCAGTTGGGTGCGCATACCGGTGCTGGTGACCACCCCGCGCCCGCGCCCATAGGAGACCACCGTTCCCATAAAGGCGGTGTTCTTTCGGTCGCCAAGCGGGATGTTTTTTTCCAGAACCGTTGCGGCGTTCTTTTGAACCGGAAGGGATTCGCCCGTCAGCGAGGCTTCCTCCACCCGCAGATTGACCGCCTCCAGCAGGCGGATGTCGGCAGGGACGAAATTTCCCGCCTCCAGGAAGACGATGTCGCCCGGTACCAGTTCGTAGGCGGGAATGGTCCGGCGGTGTCCGTCGCGGATGACCTGTGCATCGGGTGCGGCGAGTTTTTTGAGCGCGGCGAGCGCTTCTTCGGCGCGCCTTTCCTGCACGATTCCCAACACCGCGTTCAACACCACAATCGCCAGGATGGCGGCGGCTTCCACGTAATCGCCGAGCAAAGCCGAAACAATGGATGCCACAATCAACAGGATCACGACGAAGTTGTTCAATTGATCCCACAGCATTTGCAGGAAGGTGGGGCGCGGCGCTTCCTTCAGTTGATTGGGTCCGTATTGTTCCAGCCTTCTCTTGGCTTCCTCGGTTGTCAGCCCGCTTTCCTGCACCTCAAAATGATTGAGCACCTGCTCGGCTTTGAGCGTATGCCAGTCGTGTTCGTGATCTTTGAAACTCGCGGTTTCCTGATTCATGAAATCAATCTCCTGTATGTCGGGAAGCAGCCGCTTCGCAAACTAAAGCGAGACCACAAGGTTCTTTGGTCTCGCCCAACGGTACGAACGCGTTTTGGGTTGCCGACGGCGGTTGTGCCATGTCCTGACGGGCACTCGTTGATTCTCCAGGCGCCACGACTGCTCCCCAAGCACGAGCAAGTGTAGTACTCCGGCACGGGTGTGTCAAGCCTCCTCCTGCGGCTTTCCCGAAATTCGTTTTATTTCGTCTCATGGGAACGCTTTTTACCACCGAAGAACCTCGAACGCTGCAGCCGTGGCGCTTGCGCTCATGCCAAGCGTGGCATGCTTCGCCTTGTTCGGTTTGACGGGTTCGGGTTTGTGAAAACCGCGACGCGAAAGGTGGGGAGTCCTGCAAATTGGACACAATAGGTTATAATTATGGCATTCAAACGGGGATTTTGTTGTGTCCAGCCGGTTCATTGCTGTTGCCAGGGTTTACAAGACCCTGCCCATCGTGCCATGTAAATAAACAGGAGAAAAATCATGTCCAAACCGTTGTTTCGAGTTGTCGCGATCGCGCTCATAGGCTTGGTACTTGTTGCCGGTGTGTTTTTCACTGCTCAGGCTGCGTCCGCGAACGCCGGTCGGCTGAGCGGACGCCCGGACGCGACCGCACAGGATCCGTTTTACGCCGCCCAGCAAAGAGGCGGCATCCACAGCCTTGCCCCCTCTCAAATGGAAAATGACAAAGACGGGCATGGATGCGAAAGCGAAAAGACGGATCCGAACGATTTCTAGTTCCCCTCTTCATTCCCCGGGATGATAAAGGCGGCATATCGGCGCCGCCTTTATGGTTTAAGTGGCAAAATCTCCAAACACGTCTATAATTCAAGCGTTGATTTCCAACTCATCGAACCCGGTGACCCATGTCAACCATTGATGAAATCAAATCCCGCATTGATATTGTAGACCTCGTTTCGGAGGCTGGCGTCAAACTGCGTCATGCGGGCAAGAACTACACGGGTTTTTGCCCTTTCCACGAGAACAAGAAAACTCCCGCCTTTGTGGTCTGGCCCGAAACCGGCACATGGCGGTGCTTCGGCGCGTGCAACGAAGGCGGAGACATCTTCAAGTTCGTGATGAAGAAGGACGGGCTTGACTTCAGGGAGGCTTTGCAAAAACTTGCCGCGCGCGCCGGCGTGCAGATTCAGGAATACCAAAAGGAAACGCCTCAACAAAAGGAGGCATACGAGAACCTCCGCAGACTGCTGGAGGATGCGGTCATCTATTACCGCAGTCATCTTTTTGCGAACCGGGAGATTCTCAACTACCTCCGTGAAAAACGCGGGCTGACCGACGCCACCATCGAAACGTTCGGTCTGGGGTACGCGCCTCCGGGCTACGATAACCTCCTCAAATATTTCACCGCCAAGGGTTATTCCGAACAGGACTTGATCGACTCGGGATTGCTCTCCGAACGCCAAGATGAGTCCCAATTCTCCAATCTCCGCTCTTTTGACCGCTTCCGTCACCGAATCATGATCCCCATCCGCGATGAACAGGGACGCATGGCGGGTTTCGGCGCGCGCGTGGTGGACCCAAACGACATTCCCAAATTCCTCAACTCGCCGGAAACCCCGATCTTCTCCAAGGGACGCCTGCTCTACGGACTGGACCGGGCGCGCAAGCCGATCCGCACCGCCGATCAGGCTGTGATCGTCGAGGGCTATCTGGATGTCATCGCCCTGCATCAGGCGGGCTATGAGAACGTCGTCTCGCCGATGGGCACGGCGCTCACCGAAGACCAGTTGCGTCTGCTCAAGAAATTCACCCGGCGCATCGTCCTTGCCCTCGATCCCGATTTGGCGGGTCAAAAAGCGGTTCTGCGCGGGCTCGACGCGGCGCGCTCCGCCATGGACAAGGAAGGCGAATTTGCCTTCGATGCGCGCGGCTTGCTCCGCAACGAATCGCGTCTGCAAGCCGACTTGCGCGTGGCCACCATGCCCGACGATCTCGACCCCGATGAAATCGTGGCAAGGGACAGGGAAGAGTGGGCAAGGTTGATCGGGAACGCCAAGCCCATTGTCACGCACGTCATGGAAACGCTTGCCTCCGGGCAGAACCTGGAAGATCCCAAGGTGAAAAACCGGATAGCGGCGCAGGTTGTGCCGTTGATCGAAGATTTGCCGAGCCCCTTGGAACGCGATACGTACCGGCAGGCGTTGGCGCGAATGTTGAAGGTGAATGAGCGCGCCCTGGTGGCTACGCAGGCTCCGGCGTCCCGGCCGAGGCGGACGAGGCTCCCGGCAGCAGAACGGGCGCCTCAGGAGACGGTCAAAGTCGCCATAGCGGTCTCATCCGGCAGAAAGGTCGAAGAATACGTCATTGGAGCGCTCTTTCAGAGGCCGGAATTGTTATACCGCCTCGACCGCGCCTTGCAGGAATATGGCTTGACCGCTGTGGACGCGCACGATTTCACCTATACCGACCACCGACTGTTGTTCGGATTGATTCGCGAATCGGTGGAGCAGTACAAGACCGAGCATCACGATTTCATCGTGAATGCGCTTCCCGAATCGCTGGAGACGCGTTCGGATGAACTGGTGCGGCGGGTGGCCAATCTCGATCAGAGGGACGAGAAGGTGCTGGAAGAGTTGTTGCGCGGTATCCTCAAATTGAGGCGCATGGCGGCGGGCGAGAACCTGAACCAATTGCGCTTTTTGCAGGAGGAGGCGCAGAGCCTGGAGGGCGACCCGCGCGCCTCCTCCTACATGGAACTGGTGTTGCAACACACGCGCCTGCTCAGGGAATTGGATGAAGCCCATCGGAAGATTTCCCGGAAACGATTGGAATGACGTAACGATTTGTTTTTGTCGGCGTCCTATAATGGGAATATGACTGTCAAAAAGAGACGACACGCGCCCAAAAAGAAAGACCACAAAATCGGCAAAGCCCGACGTTCCGCCGCGCCGTTTGACGGATTGCGGATGGAAAACGACGCGCCGGATTTGAACAGGAACGGCAACGGCTTGGCAGAACTGGCGATCATCGAGGAGGAAGAGGGGGATTTCAACGGAAGTATTCTCGCACAGGAGGAAGATCTTTCGGACGCGGGGAGTCTGTATCTGCCAAGTTCCGACCTGGCGGCGGAATTATCGGAGGACCCCGTGCGGTTGTACCTGCGCGAGATCGGTCAGGTCAAACTGTTGGATGCCGACAGCGAATTCCGCCTGGCAACCCAGATCGAAGCCAACCGGCTCGTCGGCGCCTTCCGCCGCCGCCCGCCCCACAGGGGACTTTCGGCGCCCTGTACCATCTACCATGCCATCCTTTCGGAATTGTCCGCATCATGGAAGCGCCTGCTGGAGGATGCCGAACGTCTTCACCACGATCCGCCGGATCTCGGCTTGATGTTGAGCGAGGCGCAAGCCTTGCGCGCCGGCTGGGACTCGGACGCCCCCTCGTATTTACGCGCCTTCTTGGACAACGGCAAATGGGGATCGGACCCCCTGTGGGACGATTTTGCCCGGAAGGCGTATTCGGTCTTTCTCAGCCTTTACCTGATTCCGTTCAATTATGCCGTGTGGCTCCTCAGCCGCATCAACCAAAAACATCAGTTACCCAGCCTGCGCGCCATGTACAATCAACTGCCCGACGATGAGGAAATGTTGGAGGAAATCGAACTGATCAAACGGCAGGCGAAGGAGGCGCATCAGGCGTTGATTCGCGCCAACCTGCGGCTGGTGGTGAGCGTTGCCAAACGTTATCTCGGGCGCGGCATCAACTTCCTCGATCTGATTCAGGAGGGCAATATCGGGCTTCTGCGCGCAGTCAGCAAATTCGACCCGCGCCGCGGGTTCAAGTTCAGCACCTACGCCACCTGGTGGATCCGGCAGTCCATCAACCGTTCCATTGCCGAGCAGGCGCGCACCATTCGCATTCCGGTGCATTTGTTCGAATCCATTACACGGATATTGCGTGTGCAGAGGCAACTCACCCAAGAACTCGGGCGGGACCCGACCACCGAGGAACTCGCCCTCGAAGTGGGGTATCTGCACGCTGCCGACGTGCAAGCCATTCTGCGGGCGCATGCCGAAGAACAAGCCCTGACGCCCGAATTGCAGCGCAAACTGGATGTCGCCACGCAAAAAATAGACCGCCTGCTCCGCTCGGCGGAGGAACCGGTTTCCATTGACGGTCCCGTGGGAGATGAAGAGTCCAGCTCGCTGGGCGATTTCATCGAAGATGAAGACGCTCTCTCGCCGATGGACGCCGCCGCCCGCCAGATGCTTCGCGAACAAATCCGCGCCGCCCTCACCTCCCTTGCCGATCGCGAGCGCGAAGTCCTCGAAATGCGCTTCGGTCTCCTCGACGGACAAGATCATACGCTGGAGGAGGTGAGCCGCTTCTTCGATGTCACGCGCGAACGAATTCGGCAAATCGAGGCAAAGGCGCTGCGCAAACTGCGGCATCCCTCGCGGAGCAAACAATTGCGCGATTATTTGGGGGAATGACCGATTACACCCTCTTCCCGCGTCTTGTCCTGAGCCTGCAGCAGACGTTTCCCCGCGTTTCGCGCGCCGTGAGTTTCGCCTCCCATTTCAAGGCAATACGAAGTGCCGCCATATCACGGCAATAGCGGGACGATTTACGTAACGGCTCCCGCCGCATCATCCCCCGCTGATGGCAATCACAAAATGGACTTCGCTTTTCTCGCTCAACTTCTCCCGCATCTTCAAGTGCGAGACCTGCCCATCCACGAACACGGAAATATTCGGGCGGATGTGATTCCCCTCACATAACCTGTCCCTGATTCCGGGAAACTCCGCCTCGAGGGACTGAATCGCCTCACGCACGCTGGAGGCGGATACGACGACCGAGGCTTTTCCTCCCGTCATCTCGCGCAGGGGAGTGGGAATGAAAATGGTGGGCATGGTCTTGGTCATGTCACCCTGAGCAGAGCGAAGGGTCTCTGCCACAGATGTAGAGATGATTCGCTAGCGCTCAGCATGACAACCTTGGGAGGCGGGGATGAAGAGGGTAGGCATAACCGTATTGGCGATAGATGAGGAATGGCAAACCTCTTTGTCGTTTGCCGCGCCGTCTACGGTTTGTGGATGAGCGCCTCCACCACTCGCGCCGGCGACATCGGCAACTCCGTCATCCTCACACCAATGGCGCGATAGATCGCGTTCGCAATGGCGGCGGGCGGCGGGACAATCGGCACTTCGCCGACGCCGCGCACGCCATAGGGATGTCCGGGGTTTGCGACTTCGACCAGTATCGTATCAATCATCGGCAGGTCGAGGGCGACGGGCATGCGATAATCAAGCAGACTGGTGTTGAGCAGGCGTCCCTGTTCGTCGTAGAGATATTCTTCGTTCAATGCCCAGCCGATACCCTGCGCCACGCCGCCCTGAATTTGACTCTCGACGTATACCGGGTAGATCGCTTTGCCGACATCCTGCACGGCGGTGTAACGAAGGATTTGCACTTTGCCTGTCTCGGGGTCAACTTCCACATCTACAATGTGGGTGGCAAAGCCGGGACCGTATCCCTTGGGCTGTACCGCCGCGCTGGCGACTACCGGTCCGCCCGTTTCGTCGAGCTTTTCGGCGAGTTCCTTGAAAGTCAGTGTCTTGTCGCCTGATGAAAAGACACCGCTCTCGAAAGTGACTTTATCCTTTTCCACTTCCCAAAGGATAGCCGCGCGTTCCTTCAACTTTTCGATCAGATCCCTTGCCGTTTCATAAACCGCCCAACCCGTTGCGAACGTGGTACGGCTTCCGTAGGTGCCTTCGGTGTAGCCGATGGAGTCCGTATCCGCCACGACAGGACGAACATCTTCGGCCGGGATTCCCAGCGTCTCTGCGAGTTGCATCGCAAGCGAGGTGCGCGTCCCGCCGATGTCCACCGAGCCTTCGAGCAGGCTGACCGTCCCGTCTTTGTTCACGCTGACAGACGCAGAGGATTTCCCTCCGTAGTTGAACCAAAAGCCCGAGGCGACGCCGCGTCCGGTATGAGGTCCAGAAAGAGGCGTTTTATAGTGTGCTGATTCCTTCGCAGCCTCGAGAGTCTCCAGATAGCCGATCCGCTTGTAAGCGGAGCCATCCACACGACGATCTCCTTCTTGCGCGCCATTCAACAAACGGAATTCGATCGGATCCATCCCCAGCTTTTCGGCGAGTTCGTCCATGACGGTTTCCGCGGCAAAGGCGGCGTTGGTTCCGCCGGGCGCGCGGTATGCGGCTGTGCGCGGTTTGTTGACCACGACATCGTAGCCCTCGATGACGCCGTTTTCGATGCGATACGGCGCAAATATCACCCCCATGCCTGCGCCGACCGGCGAGCCGGGATACGCGCCCGCCTCATAAATCAGAAGCGCCTCGGCGGCGGTGATTTTGCCGTTTGCATCTGCCCCCATTTTGACCTTGATGTACGAACCGGATGTCGGTCCCGTGGCGGCGAGCACCTCGCTGCGATCCATCGTCAGTTTGACGGGGCGGTATCCGCTTTTGCGCGAGAGCAGCGCCGCCAGCGGCTCGAGATACACGCCGATCTTGCCGCCGAACCCGCCGCCGATCTCCATGGGGATGACGCGAATATTCGAAATCGGAATCTCGAGAATCTCCGCCACCTGTTCACGCACGCCGAACGCGCCCTGCGTACTGCACCAGATCGCCACCTGCCCGTCGGGGTTGTACTGCGCGGTCGCGTTCTGCGGCTCGATGTATCCCTGATGCACCATCTTCGTGACGAATTCTCGCTCGACAATAAACTTCGCTTCCTTGAAACCCTTTTCGATATCGCCGCACGCATCCTTATAATGACCCGCGATGTTGGTCGGCGTTTCGCCCTTTTTGCCGAATTCGTCCGTGCGCAGGTCGTCGAGCAGAATGGGACTGCCTGCCTCCATGGCTTTTCTCACATCCATGACGGGATCCAACGCTTCATACTCCACTCGAATCAAGTCCAGCGCCTCTTTCGCGATGTGGAGGCTGGTCGCGGCAACCGCCGCCACCGCGTGCCCAAAGTAAAGAACTTTGTCGCGCGCCAGAATATTGTTGCTTTGATATTTGCGGTTGACGAGACCTTCACCCAGCTCGACGATCCTGCTTTCGAGATCGGGGAAGTCCTTTGCCGTGATGACCGCATGGACGCCGTGCAGTTTTTCCGCTTCGCTCGTGTCCATGGAGATGATTCGTGCATGCGCGTGCGGACTCCGCAGCACCGCGCCGTATAACATTCCGGGCAGGCGGATGTCCGCGCCATACGCGGCTCTGCCTGTAACCTTGTCCACACCGTCATGTCGCAAGGGGGAGGTGCCGATGACTTTGTATTCGCTGGGTTTGTCTAAAGTGGCCATGAGTTATTCCTCATTGTGTCACCCTGAGCGAAGCGAAGGGTCTCTACGATTGACATGCGAGATTTTTCGGTCGCCACAACCGCTCCCTCAGAGTGACACGATACTTTAACTATCCGCCGCATCCAACACGGCTTTCACGATTCTGTCGTATCCCGTACAGCGACACAAATTCCCCGCCAGCCATTCACGGACTTCATGCTCGCTGGGGTTGGGGTTCTGGTCGAGCAGCGCTTTAGCCGCGACGATAAAGCCCGGGGTGCAGTATCCGCATTGCAGGGCGGCGTGTTCGATGAATTTCTGCTGCAATGGATGAAGTCCTTCGGGTGTGGCGATGCCTTCAATCGTGGTGACCGACTTGCCTTGAATTTCGACCGCCAGCACAAGGCACGAATTGACCAGCCTGCCTTCGAGAATAACGTTGCACGATCCGCAATTGCCGTTGTTGCAGCCTTCCTTTGCGCCCATCAAGCCAAGCGTTTCGCGCAACACCTCAAGCAGACTCTGATGCGGCTCGCACAGGAATTCCACTTCCTCGCCGTTGATTGTGGCTGTGACGTGAGTCTTACTGGGCATATTGACCTCCTGCGCGCTCGATGGCTTTGCCGACTGCGCGTTCCACGAGAACGGCGCACAAATGTCTGCGATGTTCCGCTGTCCCGCGCAGATCGGTGATCGGCTGGGCAATCGCTTGCGCCCTGTGCGCGGCTTCTCTGACGTTTTCGCGCGTGACTGCTTTTCCTGCGAGAAAGGCTCCGGCATCGGAAGCCAGCAAAGGCGTGGGCGCGACCGCTCCGAGGGCAATCCGTGCGGAGACGAATTGCTTTCCCTCCGCATTCAAAACCACGGATGCGCCTGCGCCGACCACGGCGATGTCCATTTCGCTGCGCGGGATGAAGCGCAGATAACTTGCGCCAAAGTTCCCCTGGGGAACCGGCACGCCGATGGATGTAAGGAATTCGCCTGGGCGCATCGCGTTCTTTCCCGGCGCCATACAGAATTCCTCTACAGGCAATGTGCGTGTCTCATTCGAGCCTGTAATATGACAAACCGCCTCATGCACGATCAACGCGGGGATCGAATCCGCCGCGGGCGAGGCGTTGCACAGATTGCCTCCCACGCTGGCGCGGTTTTGAATCTGCACCCCGCCAATGAGCCTGACCGCGTCCACCAATCCCGGATAATGTTGGCGTACATTCGGGTCACTGCAAATCTGAAAGCACGATGCCGCCGCACCGATGCGCAATCCGTTTTGCGGATCGAATGTCACCTGGGTGAGTTCGGGGATGTTCTTGATGTCAATGACAAGTTTGGCTTGGCGGCGACCTTCGCGCAGTTGCACCAGCAAGTCTGTGCCGCCCGCGAGGATCTGCGCCTCCCCGTTTTTGCCTGCAAGAAGAGTTGCAACCTCCTCTGCGCTTTTCGGCGTGGCATAATCGAACGACTGCATAACTCCTCCGATGTTGTGAGCGAACAAATACGATTATATCCGCACGGAAACGGCTTTCGAGTTTTTCAAACGCTCCGAAGTCTGGCAACCTACTCTTCCTCTTCTTCCTTCACCCCAAACACTTCGTCAATTCGCTTCATGATATCCTCCGTCAACTTCGGAGCGACCTCGCCCGCCTTCATGTTCTCCTGCACCTGCTCCACGCGGCTTGCGCCCGTGATGACCGTGCTCACGAACGGATTTTTCAAACACCACGCCAGTGACAATTGCGCCACAGTGCAGCCCAATTCCTGTGCAATGGGTTCCAACGCCCGCACCTTTGCAATTTTCTCCTGATCGGTTGCATTCTCTTTCATCCAATCGAACCCCTGCAAGGAGGCACGGCTGTCCTGCGGGATGCCTTTGTTATACTTGCCGCTCAAGAGTCCCAGCGCCAGCGGACTGAATGTCGTCGCTCCATACCCATGATCCCTGTAAAAGCGCGCAAAACCGCGTGCGAACCGTTCACGCTCGAACAGGTTGTACACGGGTTGTTCCGTCACGGGTTTGTGCAAATGATGCTTTTCGGCGACCGCGATCGCCTCCATGATCTCCGCCGCGCTCCACATCGAAGTGCCCCAATACATTGCCTTGCCCCATTCGATGATGTTGTGCATCGCCCACACGGTCTCTTCGATGGGCGTGGTCTGGTCGGGGCGGTGACAATACAACACGTCCACGTAATCCAACTGCAGGCGTTCGAGCGAACCGTTGATTCCCTCGATCAAACGTTTGCGATTCAAGGTGTTCTTTTCGTTCACATTGTCGTGCACCCCCCAGTAGATCTTCGTTGTAATCAGATAACTGCCCCTGCGCCAGCCCAGCTTTTTCAGCGCCGCGCCCATTACGCGTTCCGATTCGCCTCTTGCGTATGCTTCGGCATTGTCGAAGAAATTCACGCCCGCCTCGTAAGCCGCCGCCATGATCTCCGCCGCCCCGTTCACATCCACCTGGTTTTTGAAGGAGATCCATGACCCCAACGACAACTCACTGACTCGAATTCCCGTCCTTCCCAAATGACGATATTCCATTGTTCCTCCATGATGAGACTTCGGAAGTCCCCAAGACTTCCGAAGTCTGGTTTTCATTCCATTATAATCTCCCCATGCGCCGCAATCTAACCTCCGCCTTCTGTCTTCTGATTTTTTTGACCGCTTGCAGCCCACAAACGACCGCATTCACGCCGGAGCCTGTGGATCTCCTCCCATACCTCACCGCCACCCGAGCCACGCATCCGCCTCCTACGGTCCATTGGGTCGCGCCGGAGACGCCTCTTCCCACCCCCACGCCTTTTACCTACACCGTTCGGCAGGGCGAAACCATCAGCAGTATCGCCCTCAAGTTCGGCGTTTCCATGGACGATTTGATCGCGGCAAACCCCGAAATCTCACCCAACATCATGCCGGTTGGAACAGTTCTCAAAATACCCGGCAATCCAATCAACCTTTCAGGCGAAGCGACGCCAACACCCGTTCCGTTCATCGTGGAGCAGGCTGTATGTTATCCCACCGCCAGCAAAGGACTGTGGTGCTTCGCGCTCGCTCGCCACGACTTTCCCGACTTGATGGAAAACATCAGCGCCCAAGTGACGCTGGTCGACTCGCATGGGGGATTCCTTGCCGCGCAAACCGCATTATTGCCATTGAATATCCTCCCGCCGAATACCTCCCTGCCTCTCTCGGTTTACTTCGCTCCCGATATTCCCGTGGAGGCAATGCCTCAGGTTCAGATGTTGACCGCCATTCGCCTGTCGCTGAACGACCCGCGTTATTTGCCTGCCACGATCAACAACACGCTTGTGCAGATTGATTCGGATGGACACTTCGCCCAGGTCAGTGGGGAGGTTCATTTGCCGGCGGAATCGAACGCCGCGACAAAAACCTGGGTCGCGGCGGTGGCGTACGATGAAACCGGACGCGTGGTGGGTGTCCGGCGCTGGGAGGGCGGGGGAATCCAGCCTGGGGGGAAGATCAGGTTCGAGATGACGGTGGCAAGCCTCGGCGGGGTTCTGAGGCGGGTGGAGTTTGCGGTAGAAGCGCGCCCTTGACCCCACCCCCTCCGCCGCTAAAGCGGCACCTCCCCCAAAATCCGACTGGGGTTCGTCGGGTTTTGGGGGAGGCGGGGTGGGGGGGTCTATTTCCCATCCAGCCACATATATCGTTCGATCGGAATATCAATCGGCGTCAGCACATATCCTTTTACGTAGGGCTTGACCAGTTCGTACTCCAGCCAATGGACGGTGAACAACGCGGCGGCATCGTCCACGAGCATCTGCTCGGCTTGCTGGTACATCGCGATGCGTTTCGTTACATCCTGTTCGACGCGGGCGGCTTCGAGGAGCGAGTCGAGTTCGGGGTTGGAGTAGCCTCCATTGTTTTGATTTGAGCCCGTGTGGAACAGCACATCCGCAAAGTTTTCGGGGTCGGGATAATCGGCGCACCAGCCGCCGCTGAAAAGCTGGCCGTGATTGTTCGCGTAGATCTGATCATAGTAGAAATTCGGCTCGATATTTTCGACCATGATCGTCACGCCGAGATTCTTTTTCCACATGTCCGCCAGTGCCGCGACATCCGAACTGACATAACTGCCGAGTCCCGAGTTGGTGAAGACGATGGGGGGCAGGTTGATTCCGTATTTCGATTGTTTCAAGAGTTCGCGTGCTTGTGCCGGGTCGTACGGCAATCCTTGCAAGGCAATGTTGAAGCCGGGCAAGCCGGGCGGGTAAATGCCATGCGCAGGTAATGCATGACCGTTCAACACCACGTCAATGTATTGCTGACGGTTGAATGCCATGGAAAACGCCTTGCGGACGTTGACATCATCGAAAGGCGGCTGTGTCGAGTCGAACGTGACATAACCTGTGCAAAGCGACACGCCTGTGCGCAGTTCGTTGAAAAGAGGCTCGGTGGGATCGGTGAAACGTTCGACGGAGTACACGCCTGTAATGTCCACATCGCCGGTCTCGTACAGGCGCTGACTGTCGCCCGAGTACAAATTGACGACGATATACGGAATGGATGGCGCGCCCAGGTAGAAATCCCGATTGGCTTCGTAGACGATGCGCTCGAAGGATGTCCACTCGATCAGGCGGTAGGGACCTGTGCCATTGGGGCGGCGGTACCAGTCGCTGCTGCTTTCCACATTTTCCTTATCCAGTACGAACGATGTGGGGTAGGTGAGTTTGAGGAGGAAATAGGGTTTGGGGGCGTCAATCGTAATTTGCAAGGTGTGTTCGTCGAGCGCTTTGATGCCTGCGATTTGATCCGCCTGACCCGAGGCGTATTCGTAAATACCGACGATGTCGCCCAGGTAGGTCAACGCGGTATCCGAGGCGAGTTCGGGGCTGGCGGCGCGTTCGAGCGAATACACAAAGTCCTGGGCGGTGACCGCGCGTCCGTTATGGAACTTCGCATTCTGACGCAGGCGGAAGGTGTAGGTCATGCCGTCCGGGCTTACCTCCCAACTCTCTGCAAGGTCAGGCGTCAGATTCAACTGCGGGTCGAACGAGACCAGCCCGCTGAAGACGCGTTTGTCGCCGGATCCATACGTCGTATGCGGATCGTATTGTCTTGGATTGGTGGTCTCGCCTCCTTCCAGGACCAGAGCCTGATTCAGCGGAATATCGGTTTGCCACGCCGCTACCTGTTTCACACTTGGCGATGTGATGGATGAAATTCCAACCGCAAGAACGAACAAGATGGTGATCGTTTTTTTACTGAACATGATTTCCTCCTTTTTTGCGGTTTTGGGCACGGATGAAAAAGCCGAGGGCAACCACTCCAATGATGAGCAGGAAAAGACAACAAACGCCGAGCAGCGCCAGTGTCAACGCGAGGGGAGGTCCGTTTCGGATGGGGGAGGAATCGTCCGGCGCCGGCTCACCGAAGGTCGAAGTGGGGACGGGCGTCGGCGTGGCGATCTGTTGCGCCCGCGGCGCGCCGGAAATGGGGACGATGGTGGGAACGTAGGTCGGCGTGGGTTGCGCCGTCGGCTGTGCAGAGACGACCCGCGGCGCGGCGCCAATGCCCGCTCTCCAGGCGTCTTCGAGCCCTTCCACATCGAAGCCGTATATGTCCATGAGCGCGTCGTCAATCGCCGCGCCGTCGCGCAGAGAGGTGAGCAAGGCGGTCATCTTTGCCTGCCCGTAAGTTTCGATAAGGAACTTAACGATGCTGTACGACTGGCTGTAGGAAAGATATGCCTTGCTGGGAACCTCCGAAAATCCTGCGCTCAGCGAACGGACGGTGAGCAGGGTATCGTTTCTGATGGCATCCTCGAGTTGTTCTTGAGAAGCGGGGTCGAGTCCGCCTTCGCTGTATACGGCAAGTCCTTCGTTCAGCCAGGTGGGCACACCGCCGAGGCAGGAGAAGGTGAGATGACCCACGAGAACATGAGTCAATTCGTGGACGATGGCGTCACGCCCCCACTCGAGGTCGGATTGAGAAATGCCGAGAATGACGATATCGTGTTCGGGAAACGCCTGCCCGCCGGTCCATGAGGGTTCGTAGAGAATAGCTTCCCGCAGATCGTTTGTGTCTGCGTAGATGTACAAGTCAATGGGGGATTGAGCGGTAAGACCCGATTTCGTCCTGTTGAAATCCAGCCCGGCTTTGGCGGCGTCGAGCAGGTCTTGTGCAAATGCCTGACTGCCCGAGTAGTAATGCAGGCTGAGTTTGTCGGCGGTGATGGTTTTCCAGGGATGCCCAGAATCGAGCCAGGTAACGGTTTGTTGATCCGACAAGGTTTCTTTGCCGGTTTCGTCGGTGTAGCGCCAGCGCCACCAGAGGGTGGCGCCGGGAGGCAAAGACCCGCTCTGGCGCATATCCCATGTCCACTCCACGTTGACAGATTTGCCCGGGTCGAACTGCGGGAAGGCTTTGGCAATCACCTCGCCGCAGGTCAACTGGTCGGCGCCGTATTCGAGGACGATGGAGGTGATATTAGCGGTCGAACTGATCGTGGCGCTGAACGTCACTGCCAGGGGAAAGGAGAGGGTCGCGCGGTTTTGGGTCACGTCCGCTTGCGGGGAGGCGGAGGCGGGGCGGGCGGCGAACAGGCTTAGGCTGAGGCTGATTGTCAGCGTGAGCAGGGTCAGAATTCGTTGCATAGCGTGTCTCCTGGTCAGATTGACTGAGTTTATCACGTTGCTGGGTCACCTTCCAGACACTTTTCAATCTGCAAGCCATTGTTTGACGCTTGTATACCTTGCAAGTATAATCTTTTCGTTACTCCCGCTCTGGGAGGTTTTGTTGAGGTTTCAATGGCCCTTCGTGGAAATTTACGCGATTTTACGATTACGCAACTACTCAACCTGATCAATCTGGCTCACAAGACTGGCACGCTGGTGGTGGATGGTCCCAGTGAGCAGGCGTTTATTTCCTTCCGTGAAGGGAAACTGGCGTACGCGCGCATCGGGCAGGATGACGGTTCGCTTGCCGCCGTTCTGCACAAGGCAAACCGTCTGACGGTAAACCAGTATCGCGCCATTGTGGAACGCGCGGGAAAGATCTCGGACAAGGAGTTGGGTCTGCTGTTGATTAATTCGGGGTATCTCACCCAGGAGGAGATTCTTGCCAATCTGCAGGGATATTTTACGGAGGTGGTGCGCCGGCTGTTCACGTGGGTGGAGGGAATGTTCCGTTTTGAACCCGAGATGATGCCGCCCGCCGACCGGATCAACGTCCGGCTCGATCTCGAAAACATCATCATCGAGGGTTCGCGCCAATTGCGCGAGTGGGAGCAGCTTTCGGATGAAATTCCCAGCCTTGAGATGGCGCTGAAGTTTACAGACCGCCCCCTGAAGAATGTAAACCTGAGTGTGGAGGAGTGGCGTGTGGTCTCCTTTATCAACCCCAAGAATACAATGAAGCAGATCGCACAGACGAACAAGATGAACGATCTGGAAATTCGCCGGATCGTGTATGGTTTGTTGCAGGCGGGGCTTGTGGAAATCGTTCGTCCCGAGGGCGTTGTCGTTCAGCAAAGTCCGAAGATGTTCCCGACACAGGTCAAAGAGGAACAAAAATCATTGGTTAATAAATTGATTGGGCGCATCAAGACGCTCTAGTTTTTGAGGCGGAAGGATTGAGGAATCATGCAAACCGTAAAAATGGTTGTCACAGGTCCATTCAGCGCAGGCAAGACGGAATTCATCCAGTCTGTCAGCGAGATTGACGTGGTCTCGACCGAACGCAAGATCTCCAACAAGGCGGAGGCGGCGATCAAGGAAGCCACGACTGTTGCGATGGATTTCGGACGCATCACCGTTGACGAAGACCTGGTCCTTTACTTGTTTGGAACCCCGGGGCAAAAGCGTTTCGATTTCATGTGGGAAATCCTTTCGGAGGGCATGCTGGGCTTTATTGTGATGGTGGACAGCACCCGTCCCGAGACCTTCCGCGAGGCGCGTTCGATCCTCGAAACCTTCCGCGCCTACGCGCCCACGCCCTATGTCGTCGCGGCAAACAAACAGGACATGGAGGACGCCTGGGATATGGAGGATATGCGTCACGCCCTTCGTCTTGATGATAAAGTCAAATTCCTTCCCTGCGTTGCCACCGACAAGGACGCCGTCAAATCGGTACTCCTCGAGTTGTTATACAGCATTCTGGCTGAAATGGAATAAACGTATCTCGGCTGGCAGGTCATCGTGTCTTCGATTACTACCGATCAGGGCATCGTTCACTACGAAGTATACGGGCGGGGGAAGCCCGTCATTCTTCTGCACGGCTGGCTCGGTTCCTGGGGCTTGTGGCAGGAGACGATGGCGTATCTGGGCAGGTATTATCGCACGTATGCCCTGGATTTTTGGGGGTTCGGCGAATCGGGCAAGAAACGCGAAACCTATGCCGTACAGGATTTTGTCAGCCTGGTGAACCAATTCATGGAACAACTGGGCATCATGCACGCCCCGCTTGTCGGTCACAGCATGGGCGGCACCGTCAGCCTGTCGGTCGCCATTCGCTACCCTGAACGTGTCAGCAAGGTGGTCGTCGTTGGTTCGCCCATCGTCGGTTCGTCGCTGGCGTTTCCCCTTAAACTTGCCGGAATGCGCCCCATTGCCTTCCTGTTGTTCAATATGATGACCGTCTTCCGCTTCGGCGTGCGGATGGCTTCACCGATCATTTGCCGCGACGAACGATTTGCGGATATGATGGATCGCGACCTTTCCCGGACGACGGTCGAATCCTTCCTGCTCTCGATTGCTTCACTTCGAAGAACCGACCTGCGTCCGATGCTCGATCAGATCAAAATTCCCGCCATGGGCATTTACGGCGATCGGGATAACATCGTCCACCCCAAGCAATGGCAGCCGATGCAAAAGGGAATCCCGCACGCTCAAATCGAGCGCTTTCCCCTTGCCGGACATTTTCCCATGCTGGAGGAACCCCAGGCATTCTCCGAACGATTAAAAGCGTTTTTGGACAAGGAAACGCCGGTGCAACCCTCCGCGCAAGCCCAACCCTCCCCTTTGAAATCAACCACCACATCTGTAACGCTGGCTCCATGAGCGACCATCCCTCTTTTTTCTACCCAAATCGTATGGGAAGGATCATTCTGCTTTCCATGGAGGAGGTGATGGGAAGAAACGGGGTGCATGCCATCCTCAAACTTGCCTCCCTGCCTCAACTTTTGGACAACTATCCTGCCGACGACTCGCAACGCGCGTTTCCCTTTTCCACGGTAAGCGCTCTGTTGGACACGCTGGAACAAGTTTACGGTCCGCACGGCGGACGCGGGCTTGCCATGCGGATCGGGCGTGCCTGCTTCAATAACGGCATCCGTCAATATGGAACACAGATGGGCATTACCGAGATGGCGTTTCGGCTTTTACCCCTGCCGGCAAAGATCAGCGCCGGGGCGAAAGCCTTCGCGGAATTATTCAACGCCTTGACCGACCAGAAAGTGCGCGTGGAAGAAGAGGGCGAAACGCTGCTCTGGCACATCGAGCAGTGCCCGTTGTGCTGGGAACGTCATTCCTCCGAGCCGGTCTGTCATCTGGCGGTGGGCTTGCTGCAGGAAGCCCTCTACTGGTTGAGCGGCGGCAAAGTGTTCCATGTGGAGGAAAAGACTTGTATCGCGGCGGGGGATGACCGATGCACGATCGTCATTGACCAGGTTCCGGTCTTTTAGAAAACGTCCCCAACAAAAATGTAGGCGTCATATTTCGGGACCCACCGTCCCTGTTTTTTGGATTTTGTGGAATAATACGGCAGGATTATGTATAAGATCATCATTCCCGATTCCCGCCTGATTCCCCCCTTTAATGAACCTGCGCGCGATCTGCGAATTCAGAACAATCCACTCTGGCTCCATCAGAGAAATGTCCTTGCGCCCTATGTCACCCGCGAAAAGGAACTCAAACCGCGGGAGCATATCCCCAATGAACGGGTGGAGATGATCGTTTACCGTAACAATCTGTTCTTCGATGAGGGATATATCCATGCCTTTATCACGGCTGCGCGCAAGAAAAAACGGGCGGTGCGGGCGGCGTTTTCTTCGGAGGATCCCGCCTTTCGGGAACATGCCCTGCCGTTATCCACTTCGTATACTGTGGCTGGTGACCTGTATCTGGCAGATCTTTGGTACTACCCTAATGGACCTGTTGCCGATGTGCAACCCCTGGTGATCGACCTGGAGGCGCGCGAATTGGGTTATTATCACGTGCCGACCTACATGGCAGACCAAAGCGGCGATCTGACATTCCAGGTGCCTTTGCGTTCCCTGCTGGCGATTGACTCTTGGGTGCATATCTTTATTGCCGATGTTGTATTCGGATTGTTCTCACGCGGCGCCAGATTCGAAAAACGCCTGAACGAAGACCTTGCCTTCAAATTGCGCATTCTCGGCAGGGCTTTGTATGAGGGCCGCCAGATTTTGGAGTGTTCCGAACTGGTCAAGGTGGGCAGGAATTGCGTCATTGACCCGCACGCCATCATTCATGGACCGACGACCATCGGCGACAACGTGACCATCAACGCCGGGGCGGTGATCGAGAATTGCATCATCGGCAACAATGTGAACATCTCGCAGGATGTGCAGTTGATGCTGTCTGTGGTGGGCGATGGGACGTTCCTGCCGTTCCGCGCCGCTCTGTTTATGACCACCGTGATGGAAAACAGCATGATCGCGCAGAATACCTGTCTGCAAATGTGCGTGGTGGGGCGAAACACCTTCATTGGCGCGGGTTCCACGTTCACCGATTACAATCTCATCCCCACGCCGATTCGCGCCCTTGACGGTCACGGCGAGCTGAGCCATGCCAACCGGCCCGTCATGGGGAGCGCGGTGGGACATAATTGCCGCCTGGGGTCCGGTATGATCGTCTATCCAGCGCGCACCATCGAATCGGATGTCGTGCTGGCGGCATCGAAGGAACGGCGGGTGATTGATCGAAACGTCAGATACGAAGATAGCGACCATCATAAATTCAAACATCCGGGCTTGCACAAGCGTTTATATGCACCCAAGCGTGAAGAAGAACTAGAATTGGAATCATGGTAACCCGTGGATACTTTCGCGTTCATCAT
The DNA here is from genome assembly GCA_013388685.1 of Chloroflexota bacterium. GTDB lineage: Bacteria > Chloroflexota > Anaerolineae > Anaerolineales > Villigracilaceae > Defluviilinea. The sequence continues at coordinate 46,214 of JACAET010000053.1, forward strand.
TCATCCCATAGACCCGAAAAGGGATGTCAGCCGGAAATTCCCGTTTTTGGGACGGATGCTGAATGAAAAACAGATAGACTTCTTCTCTACATTCTTCCCTCCCGTGTATATCTCCGAAATCGAGGGTATACGTTCGGAGGCGACCGGGAAGGAAATCAAAGGCTGGTTCGTTGCCTGTCCTTATACACCCAGAAGGATGATGGAGTTGCCTGAGCGGACGGTTTATCGTAAGATTATCCAGACCGGCAGGCTGGCGGAGCGACTCGGGGCGCAGATTCTGGGTTTGGGCGCATTCACCTCGGTGGTGGGGGATGCCGGGGTGACAATCGCAAAAGCGCTGGACGTGCCGGTGACGACCGGCGACTCGTATACCGTGACGGTCGCCGTGGATGCCATTCGCGAAGCCGCTCGCCTCATGGATATCCCGTTGCGAAACGCCACTGCCGCTGTGGTGGGAGCCACCGGCGCAATCGGGCAGGTGTGCGCCGATTTGCTGGCGGACGATGTGGAGCGGTTATACCTGATTGGGCGCAGGCAGGATAAACTTGAGGAACTGCGCGACAGGCTGCGGGTCCATGCAAGAGCCGAACTGGTCATCCGTACTTCAATGGACGTTCTGGCGGATGCGCAATTGATCCTGACGGTCACGAGCGCCGTCCACGATGTGATTCGCCCGGAATTCCTGCAGCCGGGAAGCGTGATTTGCGACGTCGCCCGCCCCCGTGATGTTTCTGCAATGGTGGCACGGGTGAGAGATGATATATTAGTGATTGACGGCGGAATGGTGGATGTGCCAGGACCCGTTGATTTCCATTTTAATTTTGGCTTCCCGCCTGGCAAGGCATATGCCTGCATGGCGGAGACGATTGCCCTCGCGCTGGAAGGACGCTTCGAGGATTATACGCTCGGCAAACACATCACCCGGGAACGGGTGGATGAAATCAGCGCGATGGCAAGGAAGCATGGGTTTCGCTTGAGCGGTTTTCGTTCGTTCGAGCGGGAGATCACGCCTCAGCAAATTGAAACAGTGCGGCGGAACGCCAAAAAGGCGGTCGCGTTGCGCACGGCAAGTACGTAGTATCGGAGGTTGTATGGGAAAATCGCGATTGTTGGTTGTGGAAGACGATCTCGACATCGGCAACATGCTGAAGATTTATTTCAGCGGGTTGGACTTCGACGTTGATGTTGCCGTACGCGGATCCGACGCGCTGGAGAAGACCAAGCAGGTCCTCCCGCATCTGATCGTGCTGGACATCATGCTGCCGGATATTGACGGCTATGAGGTGTGCCGCAACCTGCGTACGAACATGCGCACCAGCCACATTCCGGTGATCTTCCTCACCCAGAAGGACGAGCGCAGCGATAAACTGCAGGGGTTGGAGTTGGGCGCGGACGATTACATCACCAAGCCGTTCGATATCGAGGAACTCAAACTGCGCGTCCAGGGCGCCATTCGACGCGCCGAACGCGAAAGCCTGACCGATCCGCGTTCCGGTCTTCCCGCAGGACGTCTGATCGAGGAACAATTGCGCCGCATCATCCGTGAGAAGGACTGGGCGCTGATCGACGCGCGCGTCAATCATTTCGAACCCTTCAAAGATGTGTACGGTTTTGTGGCTGGCGACGATGTCCTGCGTTTCACCGCCATGCTGATCGGCGAAGTGGTGGACGAATTGGGCACCGCCAGGGATTTTATCGGTCACGCCGGCGGGGATAACTTCATCGTGATCACCACAGCCGACCACGCTCCCGCCATTCGAGACCGCCTGCGGGCGCGTTTCGACCAGGAAGTTCAGACTCATTACAACTTTATGGATCGCCAGCAGGGCTTTATGCAGGCTCCCGCCCCCGGGGGTACAACCGTCAAAGTGCCCTTCATGACTATCTCCATGGGTGTGGTCTCTCCCAGAGATCATTCCTTTGCCGATATTCGTGAAATCACAGAACTTGCGGCGGAAGCCCGTCGTCAGGATTTTGCTTCGGCTGGCAAAGCAGGTTGATAAAAGAGGATGTTTGCCGGGCTGGGAGTCGGTCATTATTTAATCTTGCTGGCGCTGGCATTGTTACTGCCGGTGCTGGCAATTGTCGCGTTCTGGCACACTCCCGGAAAAACCCCGTTCGTCTCCCGCGGCGAACTTTCTTTCCCCCCTTCCCCCGATTCATCGAAAACCAATGAAGCCATCCTTCTCATTCAGATCGGCGGACGCGTCGAATACGTCAACGATCTGGCGCGGGGTTGGTTCGATTTACACCCCGGAGAAACGCCTGACCTCGAACGATTGCTCCGCAGAACCCGTCCCGCCGAGGAATTTCTCGATCTTTGCGCCAAGCCCGGTCAAAAACGGCTTTCGATAGGGGGTCAGCTGGTGGAAGCCACATCCTATCTGGTTCCCGGCGGTTATGCCCAGATGCTTGTGGCGATGAAACAGGTCGAATTCTCAAAGGATATATCCAACGCTGGAGCAGGGGCTTCGATCCTCCGTCTGATTTCGGATTTCGGCAGGGACGTATCTGCAAGCCTGAGCCTCACAGACGTATTGCGCGCAATCCTTTTGAACGTTACACAACTGGTCGCCTCTGATCTTTTGGAAATCAAAATTTCCGACCCCGCCTCGCGGCGGCTGACGCCGTTTACCCTGGATTCAAGCGGCGGTTCCGGCATTCAACGCGCCTCCCTGTCCCAGTTCGGCGCATTGACAGAATACACCCTGCGACAGCGCAAACCCGTCCTTCTCGCCAATACCAAGGAGACACCGCCGGAGTTGGGGGAATTGAACGGAAAAACCCCCGTTCAATCCTACCTTGGCATTCCCTTACTGGCAGATGGCGACATGGTTGGAGTGCTCGAATTGGGACAACTCGCCGCAGAGACGCTCGGCGCACACGACCTGGACATCGTGCAATTGATCGCCCCCCAGATCGCATACAGCATTCGCAATGCCATCCTGCATGAAGAGGAGCAAAAGCGCTTATCCGAATTAAGCGGACTTGCCAACCTCATCCACACCATCGGCGCCTCCCACGATTACAGCAGACTCATCCAGCGGCTTATCCAGAACATCGCGCCGCTCCTGCCGGTGGATATTATCGGCTTCCTCCTATACGACGAAGGCAAACGAACCCTGGAAGCTCAGTCGCCGTTTCAGGGACTGCCATCCCACATTACAGATATCTACCGCGCCTCCGTCCCTGCCCACAGCCCTGCCGATCGGATCCTCCTGGAAAGAAACCTGATCGCCACGCGCAACGCCGCAAACGACCCGTATTGGCGTGAACTGGGATTGCAAACCCTGGCGCAAGCGGCAAGCCTGCGCGAATCCGTGCTTGCCCCCATGATCTCCGAAGACCGGCTCATCGGTTACCTGCAGGTTTCCAATCATAAGGGCGCCTCTCTCGAATTTACCGACTCCGAAATCCGCTTGATCGAAACGATTGCCCGGCAGTCCGCGGGGATCATCGAGAACGCGGTGACGATCGAACACACCCGCCAGCGCGCCCTGCGTTCCGATGCGCTGCGCCGCATTGCCAGCCTCGCCGCTTCCAACGCCACCGTGGACGAAATCCTGCGCTTCTCGATTCAGGAACTGGCGCGCCTCTTCCAGAGCGATATCGCCGCCGTCTTCCTGCGAGACGAAGGACGCGGCGAATTGCGTTTGCATGAAGGATCGGTGTTCGGCGCCACACCCGACGCGATTGCCGCGCTCAATCGCCTGCACATGGACCCCGCCCAATACCGCCTCACCGTATCGGGAAGCCAGCGCCCGTTCAAATCGGGACGCCTCAGTTCCGACAGACGCGTCCTTCCCGGTTACCGCCCGCTGGTTGCCGCCTTGCAGGTCGAATCCGCTGTGGTGGTTCCGCTCATCCTGCGCGAACACAGCCTGGGCGAACTCATGCTGGGGAGTCGTAAAGCCGAATTCTTCAACGACTACGATTTGCAGATCGTTTCCACCGCCGCCGGGCAGATTGCCTCCGCCATTGACGACGCATCCCGCACATCGTTGACCGATGAAGCGCTCCGCCGCCGCGTGGAACAACTGACCTCCCTCGCGCGCGTCAGCCGTGAACTCAACGCCATGACCGATCTGCCCGAACTGTTGAACGTCATACACACAGAGAGTTTACGGACCGCCCGTGCCGACTGCGGCGCCATTCTGCTGTTCGATTTGAACGCCTCCGCCGACCCGCCGCCTGTTTCGCTCTCGATCGGCTGTCCGCATGCCGACACATTTTCCCCTCTCGAACAGCAGGTCATCCGCAAAGGCGAATCCCGATTGATCGCCGATCTCGCACAGTCCGGCGCGACCCCGGTGCACGACGGCGTCCGCGCCCTGATGATCGTACCCATCATCAGCGGGGGCAAAACCGTTGGTTTGATTCACCTGCACTCCAGCCGGAACGAATCGTTCGATGATTCCACCCTGGAAGTGATGGAAACCCTGGCTTCTCAGGCATCGGTGGCGATTGGCAATGTCCGGCGTTATCAGGAACAATATCAACATGCCGAACTCCTGCGAAGGCGTACGGGCATCCTGGCGCGTTTATCCGATCCCGTCGCTTTCCTGGATTTCGAACAGCCATTGGAGCAATCCCTGTTCGGAATTGCCGTACACATCAGCGAAACCACGCCGTTCAAAGCCGTGTTGATCAGCGTGCTCGAACCCGAAAGCGGATTGTTGAGGCGCGTCACGGGCGTTGGTTTTCCGCCTGAAACCCTGGTGGAACTTCTGGCTCGCAAACAACCCCTTGCCAGCCTGCAACAGATTCTCAAGCCGCAATTTCGCATCAACCGTTCCTATTTCATTCCCATTGACCAGTCGCCCATCATCCCCTCCGACGTGCACATGGTCACGCTGGAGACCGGCGAGCATCCGCAGAAATCCTCCAATGCGTGGGACCCGGACGACACGTTGATTACCATGCTGGAGGATCATCAGGGCAACCCGCTCGGCATTATCAGCGTGGATGCGCCGCGCGACGGCTTGCGCCCCGACCGCGCCGCCATCGAAGCGTTGGACATCTTTGCCAGGCAGGCGTCTCTTTTGATCCTGGGACACACCCGCCTTGCCGAACTGCGTACGCAGGTCGAGGCGCTCACCTCGGGCATCGAGCGGCAACAACGTCTGCTTGCGAATACACAGAACGACCTGCCCGTCCTGCTCCGCAAAGACCTCGACCAAACGATTGCCATCCTGAACCTGGATCAGCGCTCCCAGCGCGTGCGTGCCGGTCTGGCAATCACCGAATCTGTCAGCCGTCAATTGGACGCCTCCTCCGCCTTGCAGGCGCTGGCGCGCGAAACGTTGACACAATTGGGCATGTCGGTTGCGCTTGTGGCGGAGACCACCGCCGAAGGTCCCCGTCTCACACATGTGATGGGAAGCATCCCGCGTGCAACCAACCCCGAGGCGTTGTTCGGCCAGCGGAACCCTCTCCGGGCTGTGTTGCAAAGCGGCGAAGCCATCCTGGTCTCGACGTTGGATGAAAACATGGAATGGCGCGATGCCCCCCTGCTGACCGCTCTGCGCGCCAAGTCCATGATCTGCCTCCCGATCAAAATAGATAAACGGACGGTTGCCGCCATGATGGCAATCAGCCCCGAGCCGATGCCGGCGTTCACGAGCGAGGATCTTCAGGTCTACCACCAGATTGCGCGGCAAACATCGGTGATTTTGCAAAACATCTCCTTGCTCAACGAAACCCGCCGCCGTTTGCAGGAAGTCAACCTCCTGCTCGATTTCAGCCGCCAACTGCGCGGATTGGACGCCGACCACATTGTCAAGTCGCTGTTGGAGAGCGCGCGCAGGGCGCTTCACGCGGCACATGCCGGCGTTGTCCTCATCTGGGACGAGCATACCAGCCAGTTGATTCCGCAGGCAGTCTCCGGGTATGCCGACAACGAAGCCATGAAACGCATCGCCTACCGGTCGGGGGGGTCGCTTCCCGGGCAGGTCTTCGAAACCAACCGTCCTTTGCGCGTGGACGAGGTGCAATTCACCCGCGATTACACCTTCTCTTCGGACGAGCAATTACTCTATCGCCAGGCAACGGGCGGACGCCTGCCTGTCGCGAGCCTGCTGATACCGATTCAATCGGGCGACCAGCGGGTCGGTGTCATCGTACTGGATAATTTCAATACGCCGGCTGCCTTTCGGGAGGAGGATGAAGCGCTTCTTCTCTCGCTTGCCCAACAGGTGGGCTTGTCGCTTCAGAACGTCCGCCTGGTACAGACCACACAGGAACGCGCCAAGCAGTTGGAGGCCCTCACCTCCGCCGCCACCAACCTGACCTCCAGCCTGAAAAGCACGGAACTGGTCGAGTCTCTGCTCGATCAATTGAGTCCCATCATTCCTTACGATACCGCCACCCTGTGGATCCGCGAAAAAGACCGCCTGACGGTTGCCGCCGCGCGCGGCTTCCCGGACACCGAACGACGCCTTGGTTTGACCCTTGCCGTGGAGGATAGCGCGCTCTTCAAGGAAATGATTCGCACGGGGCAGGGAATTCTGGTCGGCGATATCCGGCAGGATCCGCGCTTCCCGTCGCTGGAGGCGCCGCGCCTTTCCTGGCTGGGCTTGCCTTTGCTCTCGAAGAAGGAAGTGATCGGCGTTCTGGCGCTCGAAAAATGGCAATCCTATTACTATACGCGCGAACATGTGCAGGTCGGCATGACCTTTGCCAGTCAATCGGCGGTTGCTCTCGAAAACGCGAGACTCTTCGAAGACAGCATGAATCGCGCCGCCGAATTGAACGAACGATCACAACGCCTGGCGCTGCTCAACCGCTTCTCCTCCTCGCTCAGCGGCTTGCTCGACGAAGACAAAATCCTCCAACTCACCGCGCAGGAAATTCAGGAGGCGCTGAATGCCCCGCGGGTTTCCGTGGTGGTGTTCGAACGCGGCGATGCAATCTGGAAGTATTCGAACCCCAAGTCGGGCAAAAAACTTCCGCAAATCCTGCCCCACGCACCCATCTTTCATCGCCTGCACGAGTCCCTCGGCGTGTTTACCACCGACGCCGTGAGTGCGGAACCCGACCTGACCCCCTTGCGCGATTTTCTGGGTTCTGCAACGCAATCGCTCCTCATTCTCCCCTTTGCAAGCGGCGCCAATCTGCGCGCCTTGATGTTCGTTCACCAGAACGAATCCGTTCGCTTCAGCCTGGCGGAGATCGAACTGGCGCTTACCCTGACCAACCAAGCCGCCATTGCCATTGAGAACGCCCGCTTGTATCAATCCACCCTTCAAACGGCAGAGCGTTTCTCGATCCTCAACCAGGCAAGTTATCAAATCAGTTCGAATTTGGACCCCGAACAGATTTATGTCGCGGTGCATCGTGCCGCCAAAAGGCTGATGCCCATCGAATCCTTCGTCATCAGCCTGCTCGATGACGAAACGAATGAAATCGAAGGGGTCTACCTCATGGATGACGACAAACGCGCCCCCATTACGCGGATCCCGCGCGATCAGGGCTTGAGCGGACGCGTCATCAATTCGGGCGAACCGCTGTTTGTTCGCGGTTCCGAAAATGTGGATGAACTGGGCGCCGTGCCGTATGGAAAGCCCGATGCGCCGCGTTCCGTCATTGCCGTGCCCATGCTCCTTGGCGGAAGGGCGGTGGGCATGCTCTCGGCGCAAAGTTATCAGCCCAATGTCTATACCGAGGACGATCTTCAGATCCTCAGCACCCTTGCCAACCAGGCAATCGTCGCCATCCAGAACGGACGTCTTTTCAACGAAACCCAGCGTCTGGCGCAGGAACTCGAGCAGCGCGTCATTGACCGCACCGCCGAACTTCAGCGCGAACAGCAAAATACAGAGACGCTTCTTCGCATTCTGACGGAGGTCTCCTCCAGCCTCGATCTGGACCGCGCCCTGAACCGCACTCTCGCGCTCCTCAACGATGCCATCGGCGCGGAACAGGGAACCATCATGCTGCGCGGCGCCGAAGACAACATGCTCCATTACCGCGCCGGCTACGGCTACCTCTCCGACAAGATCACCGGCGAAGGACGCGGCTTCAAACTCAAGGTCGGCGAGGGACTGGCGGGATGGGTGGTGGCAAACCGCGAGTCCGTATTGATCGGGGATCTTCTGAAGGATCCGCGCTGGGTGACCACACCCACATCGTCGCGCGAACACCGCAGCGCCATTGTCGTCCCCCTGCTGGTGGCGGAGGATGTCATCGGTGTTCTCATGGTCTTTCACCGCAAGGTCAACTTCTTCAGCGCCGAACGCCTGAACATGGTTAAAGCGATTGCCGGGCAGGTGTCGGTGGCGATCAACAACGCCCATCTCTACGAACTCATCCGCGATCAGGCGGAACGCCTGGGCGCCATGCTCCGCCGTGAGCAGGAAGATGCCAGCCGTTCGCAAGCCATCCTCGAAGCGGTGGCGGATGGCGTTCTCGTCACCGGCGCAAACAACCGCATCACTTTTCTCAACAAATCCGCGGAGGATATTCTCGACCTCGAAGCCGGGCGGCTGATCGGACAAACCCTGGATGTATTTGCCGGTCTCTTCGGCAAAGCGGCTGGTTCGTGGATGCAGACCATCCGCGCCTGGTCGGAAGCGCCCTCCAAATATCAACGCGGTGAAACCTATGCCGAACAGCTGGATTTGCAGAATGGACGGATTGTGCTGGTGCATCTTGCACCGGTGATTTTGCAGAACGATTTTCTGGGAACGGTATCCATCTTCCGCGATATCACGCATGAGGTGGAGGTGGACAGGCTCAAGTCCGAGTTTGTGGCGACGGTCAGTCACGAACTTCGCACTCCCATGACCTCCATCCGCGGTTATACGGATGTGCTTCTCATGGGCGCCGCAGGCGCGCTGAACGAAAACCAGACGCACTTCCTGAATATTATCAAGAACAATACCGAGCGCCTGAATATTCTGGTGAACGATTTGCTCGATGTGTCCCGCATCGAATCGGGACGCGTGACCCTCTCGCCGCAGGCGCTCGACCTGCGCGAACTGGCGGAAGACGTCATCGAAGACGTTCTGCGCCGTTCTCAGGAGGAAAACAAGCCGATGGCTTTATCGCTCGACGCGCCGAGGAAACTGCCGCTGGTTTACGGCGATATGGAACGCGTGCGCCAGGTGTTGAGCAACCTGGTCTTCAACTCCTATCACTATACTCCCGAGAACGGCACCATCACGGTGTACATCCACCCCTTGAACGACGAGGAAAATCCGCAGGTCCAGGTGGATGTGAAGGATAACGGTGTAGGCATCTCTCCCGAGGATCAGGAGCGCATCTTTGAACGCTTTTATCGCGGCGAACATCCGCTGGTGCTGGCTACCCCCGGAACGGGTTTGGGTCTCTCCATCGTTAAACAAATCGTGGAGATGCACAAAGGAAAGATTTGGATGAAGAGCAACGGCATTCCCGGAGAGGGAAGCGTCTTCTCCTTTACCCTGCCCGTCTACCAGAAAAATGAGGCATGAATGGCGAAAATATTGATTGCAGAAGACGAACGAGATATTCGCGACCTGGTTGCTTTTACTCTGCGGTTTGCCGGGCACGAGGTCTTCGCGGCGACGAACGGGGAGGAGGCGGTGGAGATGGCGCCCAAAGTCAACCCCGACCTCGTTCTGATGGACGTTCGCATGCCGCGCATGACCGGTTACGAAGCCTGCAAAGCGATGAAAGCCGACCCGAACCTGAAGGACATCCCTGTGGTCTTCCTTTCTGCCAAGGGGCAGGAGAGCGAGATCCAGCAGGGACTTGACGCGGGTGCCGAGGAATATCTGCTCAAACCGTTTGCCCCCGACCAGCTCACGATACGCGTAAAAGCCATTCTCGCCAAATTCGGAAAGTAACCCTTGAGCGCTGTTCTTCTCGATAACTCCATTGTGCATTACGAGGTGCTCGGACGCGGACGCCCGGTCATCTTCCTGCACGGCTGGGTCGGTTCCTGGAAGTATTGGATCGCCTCCCTGCAGGTCGCTTCGACCTCCTACCGCGCCTACGCCCTCGACCTGTGGGGTTTCGGAGATACCGCGCACAACGAACTGAAATACTCGCTCGACGAGCAAGCCAAACTACTCGAAGCCTTCCTCAACGAACTCGGCATCGGCAGGATCGCCCTCGTTGGGCATGGTTTGGGCGCGCTGGTCGGCATGAAATTCGCCGCACGCTTCCCCCAAAGCGTAGACCGCCTCATGGCGGTCAACTGCCCTTTGAATTACGATGCCGTTCACTCCCGCTTGAAGACAAACTCGCCGCAGGAACTCTCCGACTGGCTGTCCAACCGCACCTCGGAAGCCTCCACTGCCCTCTCCGACGCTCCCAAAGCCGATCCCAAGGCAATTGCCGCCTCTATCGCCATACTCCAATCTGACAACCTCTTTCCCACCTTCCGCGCATTGAACATTCCCTGCCTGCTGGTCTACGGCGAAAAAGACCCCGCCGTCACCGTGCCAGCCTACGAGGCTGCCACCTCCACCTTTACCCACCAAATCATCCTCGAAGGCTCCGGGCATTTCCCCATGCTCGACGAAACGCCCAAATTCAACCGCCTGCTCACCGACTTCCTTGCCCTGCCCACCGGCATCAGCCCTACCGAACTGCAAATGAAAGACGAGTGGAAACGCAGGGTTCGATGAGTTTGTCCCACCCAGCCGGGCGTCGGGCAGTCGAAGCGCAAAAGACAATACTGGCTTCGATTATTACATTGACAAAATAACAGCCGCGTCATATAACTACCCCACAACCGAACGGGGAGCCCCGCACGATGGGGCTGAGAGGAGCGTGAATCGCTCGACCCGCATCACCTGATCCAGATCATACTGGCGGAGGGAACATACTTCATCGCTTACCTGCCTCCGCCTGCGGAGGTTTTTTCGTTCCCCCTCTCTCATTGAGAGAGGGCGGGGTGAGGGTCTTATGCAACGTATCATCATTCTCGCCAATGGCGAACTGCCCAGCCTCGGCAAAGCCCGCGCGCTCCTGCAGGATGACGACTTCATCCTCTGCGCCGACGGCGGCACGCGCCACGCCTCCGCCCTGCACCTCAAGCCTGACCTCATCATCGGAGACCTCGACTCCGCCGACAGCGCCCTCCTCCGCTCCCTTCAAGCCGACGGCGTTCCCATCGAACGTCACCCGCGCGACAAAAATGAAACCGACCTCGAACTCGCCCTCCATAAAGCCATCGAACTCGCCCCTCAAGAAATCGTCATCCTCGCCGCCCTCGGCGGGCGTATGGACCAAACTATCGCGAACATTGCCCTCCTCACCGACGCCCGGCTTTCGACGCTCGACATTCGACTCGATGACGGCGTGGAAGAAATCTTTTTTTGCCGCACACAGGCTCAGGTCGAGGGAAGAAGCGGCGATCTCATCTCACTCATCCCCTGGGGCAGAGAAGTCACGGGCATCCGCACCGAAAATCTCAAATGGCAGTTGAACGGCGAAACCCTCTACCCCGAAAAAACGCGCGGCATCAGCAACAAAATGACCGCCCGCACCGCGACAGTCAAAATCCAATCGGGACTCCTCCTCATCCTCCACCGCCGCCAACCGTCAATCGTAAATCGTCAATCGAAAGAAGGTTTACCATGAAAAACACACCTCTCCTCCTCACCCTCTTCTGTCTTCTGCTTTCTGCCTGCACCTCGCAGGCAACGCCGGCACAAAGCCCAGCGCCCCAACCCCTCACCGTCATGACCCACGACTCCTTCTCCGTCAGCGAAGAGGTGGTGGCGGCGTTTGAAACGGCGAACAACGCCAAAGTGACCTTCCTCCAAAGCGGCGACGCCGGCTCCATGCTCAACAAAGCCATCCTTTCCAAAAACGCCCCGCTTGCCGACGTGCTCTTCGGCGTGGACAATACTTTCCTCTCCCGCGCTCTCGAAGCCGACCTCTTCGAACCCTATGCCTCCCCCGCCCTGGCAAACATCCCCGCCGCCTTCCAACTCGACCCCTCCAACCGCGCCCTGCCTGTGGACTATGGCGACGTTTGCATCAACTACGACAAAGCCTACTTCGTCGAAAACGCCCTTGCCGTGCCCCAATCGCTCGAAGACCTGACCAAGCCCGAGTATGCCGGACTGCTCGTGGTGGAAAACCCTGCCACCTCCTCTACCGGGCTTGCCTTTTTGCTTGCCACCGTGGCACACTTCGGCGAAGACGGCTACCTCGACTACTGGCGCGCACTCAAAGCCAACGGCGTCGTCGTGGTGGACGGCTGGGAGACCGCCTACTACACCAACTTCAGCGCCTCCTCCGGCAGGGGACCTCAGCCGATGGTCGTCTCTTATGGGACTTCCCCCGCCGCCGAAGTGATCTTCGCCGACCCGCCGGTTGACGACGCTCCCACCGCCTCCCTCCTCGGACCCGACACCTGCTTCCGCCAGATTGAATTCGTCGGCATCCTCAAAGGGACTCAAAACCGCGCCCTCGCCGAAAAATTCGTGGATCTCATGCTCGGCAAGCCATTTCAAGAAGACGTGCCTCTCCAGATGTTCGTCTATCCGGTCCACCCGAACGCCGCCTTGCCCGAAGCCTTTGTCAAATACGCGCAGGCTCCTGCACAGACCGCCTCCCTCTCCCCCGAAGAAATCGCCTTCAACCGCGACCGCTGGATTCAAGAGTGGACGGATGCGGTGATGAAATAATGTTGATCGCGCTGAGCGGAGGGTTGAGTAGCCTTGAGCGGTCTTTGCGAGAGGCGTATCGAAACCCGAAGTCGGAGCGCCGAAACCACCCCTGACCATGCCTCACGCACTTAACCACAGAGACACAGAGACACAGAGAAAAAATAGGTTTTCTGTGCTCTCTGTGTCTCCGTGGTTAAAAAGAATCGCACTTTGGGTTCTACCCCTCGCTTTCCTGGCTGTCTTCTTCTTTTTTCCTCTTTCCCGTATCCTTGCCTTCACCCTCTCCCCTGAAGCCATCACCGCTAAAAATTTACCCATCACTGCTTCCGCGCTGCTGTTCACCTTTTACCAGGCTTTCCTCTCCACCCTCCTCACCCTCCTTCTCGGTTTTCCATCTGCGGTTTTATTCGCCCGCTTCGACTTTCGCGGCAAATCCCTGCTGCGTGCCCTCACCGCCGTCCCCTTCATGCTCCCGACGGTGGTCGTCGCTGCCGCTTTCAACTCCCTCCTCGGGCAGCGCGGCTTGCTCAACACCCTAATTACCAATTACCAATTACCAACTTTCACTCCCTCACCCTTTACCCTCATCCTCCTCGCCCACGTCTTCTACAACACCACCATCGTCATCCGCATCGCAGGGACCGCCCTCTCCAGCCTCGACCCCCAACTCGAACAGACCGCCCGCTCCCTCGGTGCAGATTCCCTCCGCGTCTGGACGAACGTCACCCTGCCGCTTCTCCGTCCATCCCTCCTCGCCGCCTCGCTCCTCGTCTTCCTCTTCGACTTCACCTCCTTCGGCGTGATTCTTCTCCTCGGCGGCTCCCAATTTGCCACCCTCGAGGTGGAAATCTACCTGCAAGCCGTCAAATTCCTCAACCTGCCCCTCGCTGCGTTGCTTTCCACCCTCCAACTTTTATGCACACTGATTTTCTCCACCCTTTACTCGTACCTGGTAACTCGTAACTCGTATCCCCTCGCTCCACGCAGCACACAACATCCTCCGCGCACCTTCCAGCAAAAACTCTTCGTTTCCACTTTCTGCCTTCTGCTCTCCGCCTTCTTCCTTGCTCCTCTCGCTTCCCTCCCCGCCCGCTCCCTCTTCCGTCTCGAAGCCGACCGTGGACAGCGCGCCCAAATCCAATACGGATTCACCGCCGACTACTACACCGAACTCTTCATCAACCGCCGCGGCTCCATCTTCTACGTTCCACCCATTCGAGCAGCGTTCAACTCCCTTGCTTATGCCTCCGCAACCGTGATTCTCTCCCTCCTCCTCGGTTTCCCCGCCGCCTTTGCCCTCGCCAAGCCCACCCGCCTCGAAAAAATCCTCGACCCGCTCATCATGCTTCCCCTCGGCTCATCCGCCGTCATGCTCGGGCTTGGATTTATCATCACCTACGGCAAGTGGCTGACCTCGCCGCTCCTCGTCCCGTTTGCCCACACACTTGTTGCACTTCCTTTTGTTATTCGCACGCTACAACCCGCCATCGCTTCCATCCCTGACCACCTCCGTCAAGCCGCATCCTCCCTCGGCGCCTCACCCCTCGAAGTCTGGAAGCACATAGACCTGCCCATCCTGCGCCGCGCTGCGCTCACCGCCGCCACCTTCTCCTTCACCGTCTCCCTCGGCGAGTTCGGTGCCACCCTCCTCATCGCTCGCCCCGAATACCCCACCATCCCCGTCGCCATTGAACGCTTCCTCTCCCAGCCTGGCGGGCTCAACTACGGTCAAGCCATGGCGATGGCAACCCTCCTCATGCTCATCACCACCGCCAGCATCCTCCTCATCGAAAAATTTCGTCCGCCCAGCGCAGGAGACTTCTAATGCTCGAACTTCACCACATCTTCAAAACCTACGAAGGCAAGCCTCTCCTCACCGACATCTCTTTCACCGTCAACGCCGGCGAAACGCTCTGCCTGCTCGGCGCATCGGGGAGCGGCAAATCCACGCTTTTGCGGATGATTGCCGGCTTGGAAACCCCCGACTCAGGCAGCATCCTGTTCAACGGCATGGACCTCGCCTCAACCCCGCCTCACCTTCGGGACTTTGGCCTGGTCTTTCAGGACTATTCGCTTTTCCCTCACCTGAATGTCAACGAGAATGTCGCTTTCGGGTTGAAAATGCGACGTCTCCCCCCTCAGGAAATCACGGAGCGCGCCGCCCGCTCGCTGAAACTGGTCAACCTGCAGGGATTCGAGCGAAGGCGCGTCACCGACCTTTCAGGCGGAGAGCAGCAACGGGTAGCCCTCGCCCGCGCCCTTGCCATTCGTCCCCGCCTGCTTTTGTTCGACGAACCCCTCGGCGCGCTGGATAAAAAACTCAAGGACGGTTTGCTCGAAGAGTTGCGAACCATCCTCCACCGCACCCAAATCCCTGCCATCTACGTGACCCACGACCAGGAGGAAGCCTTTGCCATTGCAGACCGTATCCTGATTCTGCATGAGGGGCACATCCTCCGCAAGGGGACTCCCGCCGAGGTGTGGGCAAATCCACAATCGGTTTACGCGGCGGAGTTTCTGGGAGTTGGAAAGGTCTTCGATGGGGTGGTCATGGACGGTCAAAACGGTAATTGGAAAGTGAGCAGTGAGTTTGGAATTTTTGCTCTCGACTGCGGGCATGAACATTCAAGGGGAGAAAAAGTCCATTTGCTGGCACGCCCGCCTAAGGTCCAGGATGAGGCGAATGTGATCTCGAGCATGGTCACAGACGTGATCTTCCAGCATGATCGGTACAAGGTCACGTTCGATAACGGTCTGTTTGTTTATCTGGACGAGCCGCCGAAGATCGGGGAACAATTCGCTGCACGGGTCAGGGTAGAATGTCTCTCATGAGAATCACGGTGCTGAAGAAGAATCTCGCAGGCGAGGTGACCTGGCAATACGACGGCGTGGTGTTGAGGCGTGGACCGAATTTCGTTGTGCTTGAGGCGTTCTTCAACCGACCCGATATGCCATTCATGGATGTTGTGTTGAAAGAGAACGACCGCTTTGTGGAGACTTTCTACTCCGACCGCTGGTACAACATCTTCGAGATTTATGACCGTGACGATGGGAAGGTCAAGGGCTGGTACTGCAATGTAGGCATGCCCGCTGTAATTGAAGACGGGGTTGTTTCCTATGTGGACCTGGCTTTGGATTTATGGGTCTCTGCGGATGGCAGACAGGCAGTCCTTGATGAAGATGAATTTGCAGAACTTGCTTTGGATGGCGATGTAAGAGAGAGCGCTCAAAAAGGGCTGGAGAAGTTGAAACGCCATTTCGAAACAAAAAATCCTCCGCCGTGATGGTGGAGGATTTTTACGGTCGCACGATTGCTTACGTGTTCAATCATATGTTTGTCGAAATCCATTGGCACAGTCGGCGTTCTCTTGCGCCGACGGGGACGTTCTTGAGAACGTCCCCTGCGCGTTGAATGATGCTCGACCGACTACTTAGAAATTGAGGTTTTGCAAAATTGCGTCACCATAGGTCCAAGCTGCCCACAAACCTACGCAACAGCAGCACAGCAGGATGACGGCAACAACAGCAATGATGATGACGGTATTGTTCTTCTTTTTGGGTTCTTCAGCGACAGGGGGCATCTGCTCGTTCATGATCATTTCTCCTTTGAATGAATGATATGTCGGATTATATCAAGAAACATCCTTGTTCATCCGTTTCCAGATGCGCCAGACGATGAACGAGGCAATGACGACCAGCAGGGTGCCGATGAGAATGGGCAGGACCACCGCGACAATGGACAATACCGTGGAGGTAACATCCTCCACAATGCTGACCGGGATGTTGCCCGTGCCGCCGGTGGTTGCGGTGACGGCGGGACGCACCACGCCTGCTTTGGTGAGATGCACGGTTCCCGCCACGAGCAGCCCTGCTCCCAGAGCCAGCACCGGGCTGATGTCGGTCACGACATTGGCGCTGGCGGCAAACGCGATGGCGCCCGCCGTGGGGCGCACAAAGGTCTGGATCAGGTCGTTGATGTGGTTGACGGCGGGGACCTTGTCTGCCAGCATTTCGATGATGACAAGGAAGCACAGCAGGAGGATGATCCAGGGGTTGGAGAGGGTGTCCCAGGGTTGGTTGAGGGTGAGCAGGTTGGTGTAGCGCGCCAGCAAGCCAACGACGAGCAGGGGAATGTAGGCGTTCAAGCCGGCGCTGGCTGAAAGCCCAAAGGCGGTGAAAATGCCGGTGAGCAGTTCCATAGGTCCTCCAAAGTTAGGGTGAGAGTCAGCCCAGGGGGAAGCCTCCCCAGGTTCCGGTCAGGCGGAGGCGAAGCAGGTCAATGAGGGTGATGAGGAGCAGGGCGAGAGTCGCTCCGGCAAGGAAGGGCATCCACATTTGAGTTAGGGAGTCGAATTCGTTTTCGAGGCGCATCATTAAAATCCACACCATGCCGAACACCAGGACAAGCAGGGAAAATACCCCCGCTACGCTGACAAGTGCAATCGAGTAGAGGATGACGGGATGTTCGCTAAGGATGAACAGGTTGATGATGACGATACCGCCAGCGAGGATGCCGAGTTTCTTCCAGTTCAGGGCGGGGGCTGAATCGTGATTTCGCCAGGCGGAACCGTTGAAGGCAGGGTAGAGGATGGCTCCCAGCACAATGCCCATGCCGCTGCCGGTGAAGAGCCGCAGGGTGTTGTTAGGGATGTAGAGGTTGGGGATGTTCGCGAAGGCGCCTGCGGAGGTCTGTTTGAGCAGGTAGAGGTAGGAGTTCGAGCCATCGAGGGCGAAGGCAAACAGGAAGAGGAGGAGCGGCGCGCCCAGTTTCCAGCCGGGCATGCCGCTTTGCTTGGGGCTGGCAAAGGCAAGGAAGAGAAGCGTCAGTCCCGCCGCGTAGAATTCGCCTGTGCAGCGCGCGCAAAGCGGAAGTTGCCGCCCCAAGAGGTGAAAGGAGCGCTCGTCAATGCGGTGACAGACCGCATAGCCAACGGCATCTGCCTTGCCGAGTATGCCCGGCGGCGCAATGTAGAACCACAGGCCAAAGACGATGACGGCGGCAAGCGGAAGGAGCCAGCGGCCTAGGGCTTCGGCTTTGGTTTGCGGGGCGGTTTGTTCCATGGGTTGATTATATGGGGATATACGGGGATGTGCAAGCAGGGATGCAGTATCATTGAGATGACAAGGAGCAAACAATGAAACGGATTGCCATCCTTACGGGCGGGGGGGATGCCCCCGGGTTGAACGCGGTTATTCGTGCGGCGGTGAAAACCGCCATCCAGCAATACGGCTGTGAGGTCATTGGGATACGAGACGGGTACGATGGTTTCATTGACGAACAAGGCATTATGCCTCTGTGGCTGGAAGATGTGCGCGGATTACTGTCTCGCGGAGGCACCATCCTTGGCGCGGCAAATCGCGGCAATCCCTTTGCGCGCAAAGTCATCCGCGGTGGAACAGAGATTGTGGTTGACGTTTCGGAGGAAATCATCAAAGGTATCGAACGCCTCCACCTGGACGCCCTGCTGGTGCTCGGCGGCGACGGGACTTTGCACATCGCCCACGAACTCTCCCACAAGGGTGTCCCGGTCATCGGCGTGCCGAAAACGATTGACAACGACATCGGCGGCACCGACATCACCTTCGGCTTCGATACCGCTCTCGCCATTGCCACCGAAGCCATTGACCGCCTCCACACCACCGCCGAGGCGCATCACCGCGTCATGATTCTGGAATTGATGGGGCGCGACGCCGGCTTCATCGCCCTGCATGCCGGCGTGGCAGGCGGCGCAGACGTGATCCTCATCCCCGAAATTCCCTTCAAGTTCGAGGCAATTGTCGCAAAAGTGCGCCAGCGCGTTGAAAACGGCACGCTCTTTAGCATCATGGCGGTTTCGGAAGGGGCAAAGCCTGCGGGCGGCGAAAAGGTCTACGCGCGCGGCGGAGACGAGGTGTACGTGCCGCGGCTGGGCGGGATCAGTCAGGTGGTGGGGGAATACATCGAAAAGCAGGGATTCGAAACGCGCGTGACTGTTCTCGGTCACCTCCAGCGCGGAGGCACGCCTACCGCCTTCGACCGATGGCTGGCAACCCGCTACGGCGCGGCGGCGGTCCGTGTGGCGGCGCAGGGACGCTTCGATCGTATGGTCGCCTTGCGTTCCGGCAGCGTCATAGACATCCCCCTCGGCGAAGCCATCGCCGTCCCCAAACGGGTGGATGTTCACGGCGACGCCGTCCTTACCGCGCGCAACACCGGTATTTCGTTTGGGGATGAATGATTCCCCTCTCCTTATGAAAATTAACAAACAAATAAATACCGCAACCGCGTAGTCAATGTTCTCCAACGTTGACGGGCGCGTCAGAGAACGCGCCCTACGCAACATTACGGGATTATTTTGTAAAGATCATTAGGAGAGGGGCTAGGGGTGAGGTCTGGGCGGGGGGGTAAACCAGGAAGCCGTCCAATTTGGACGGCTTCCGTGGCGCGCTGCGGCTTCCTTGACTTACTCGAGGAGGGATGCCGCAGCGCTGGGTTTGTTACTACTATCCATTGGGGACATCACCTCCTCCTTTCTAAAGGATGGCTGTGAACTGTCTGTTCCCCTGAACGATGACGGTAGTATGGCACACTTCAAAACCGCTGTCAATAGGCGAAAAACGGCTCTAACTAAAGTGTAATCAATTCTGTACAAAACCGGGCGTCCCCAACCCCAAAATTGCCTAAAAACGACAAAATCTGATACTTTTTGAGAGACTCCGCAAGCCTAGCAAGGCTATGCTGTGCAAAATCCCTTCTGGAGGCATACATGAAAAATCATCCAAACCGCTTCTGGCTCATTGTCGTCCTGCTCGGCTGGGCGTTCGATTTTCTTTTTTGGGAGAAGCCCGTCCCGGGCGTCAACTTTTTCCTCTACGTCAGCCTGACTCTTGGCACGGGCATCTACCTGCTCAAAAGGGACGGGCTTCGCCTCGCACCCCGCTCGAACCTGCTCCTGCTCCCCATCGCCTTTCTCTCCGCTATGACCTTCCTCCGCCAGGAGCCGATGACCACCTTCCTCTCCATTGTCATGACTCTCTTTCTCATGGGCGTTTTTGCCATCGCCTATCGCAGCGGGCAGTGGATTAACTTCAGCCTGCTCGACTACCTGCTCGGTTATCTGCGTCTCTTCGGGAGCATGCTCGTGCGTCCACTGGGATTCAGCGCGGAGGTGAGGAAGGATCAGCCGTCCCGAAGGGAGAAGCGGGGCAGTCGGGTCTGGTCGGTGGTGAGGGGCATCGTTATCGCCCTCCCGGTCGTCGCTGTCTTTGCTTCCCTGCTTTCGGCGGCAGATCCCATTTTCGAATTGCGGTTCAATGAATTCATCAACTTGTTCAACCTCGAGAACCTGCCGGAGTATATTTTTCGCCTTGTCTATATTCTCATCTTCGCCTACGCCCTGGCTGGGACGTACCTGCATGCCGCGCAAAAATCGGACGAACCGCCGAGCGCGAAGCCGCTGGTCCCTGCGTTTCTCGGGTTTACCGAGGCGGCAATCGTGCTGGGCAGTGTGACGGCGTTATTTGCGGCGTTCGTAGTCATTCAGTTTCAATATTTCTTCGGCGGGCAGGCGAACATCAACGTTGAAGGTTACACCTATTCGGAATATGCCCGCCGCGGATTTGGTGAACTGGTAACTGTGGCGTTTTTCAGCCTGCTCTTGCTGCTGGGACTGGGGACAATGACAAAACGTCAGAATGAAACGCAACGGAAGATTTTTTCGGGGTTTGGGGTGGCGCTGGTCGCCCTGGTGATTGTGATGCTGGTCTCGGCGTTTCAGCGTCTGGCGCTGTATGAATTTGCTTACGGGTTCTCCCGCCTGCGGACGTACACGCATATGTTCATGATCTGGCTGGGGTTGCTGCTGGCGGCGGTGGTCGTGCTGGAGGCGTTGCGCCGCGAGCGCGCCATCGCTTTGACGATGGTTCTGGCAGCGCTGGGTTTCGTCATTTCCCTCGGCATGTTGAACGTGGATGCCTTTATCGTGCGGCAGAACGTCCAGCGGGAGGCACAGGGCGGAGGCTCAATTGCCGTGCAAGACCGCGCCGAACTGGACGCGCAATACTTTTTGAGTCTCTCGGATGATGCTGTGCCGGCAATGGCGGATGCGTTTTTTGATCCCTCCCTGCCGATGGCGGCGCGAGAGAAGATAGGCGCGGTGCTGGTTTGTAAACATCATGAAGGAGAGTCGGATACGCGGGCAATTCCATGGCAGGCATTTCATATCTCCCGTTACCTGGCCGATCTTCGGTATGGAGCAATGGAAACGGCTCTGGCTTCCTATACTTTGATTCTTGACCAGGATAGAAGGGTGTTCGTCAAGACGCCAGGCGGGCAAGAGTTCGACTGCTGGGGGAATGCGCATTGGGATTGAGGGAGTAATGAGTGTAACAATGCGTTGCGGGTTCTTTTCCCCTTTACGCCATCCGATCTCCATTACGGTGTGACAAGGGGCAGGGTGACTGTAAAGACGGTCCCCCGTTCCAGTTCGCTTGTCACTGTGATTTCTCCGCTCATCAGATGGACCAGTTGCTTGACGATGGCAAGTCCCAGCCCGAAGCCTCCCTGGGTGCGGGTTGCCGTTCCCTCCACCTGTCGGAAGGTTTCGAAAATATGAGGGAGTTCCGAAGGAGGAATGCCGCGCCCGGTATCGGCAACTTCAATGCCCCATTTCAGGAGTTCCGGCAGGTGAAACAAACGTACCCGAACGGATCCCTCATCCGTGAATTTGATGGCATTGCCCACCAGATTGACGAGGATTTGTTGCAGACGGGAGCCGTCGCCGATCAGGGTTTCGGGGAGGGTGTCGTCCATTTCGCTGGTCAGGCTGAGGTTTTTGTCCAGGGCGGTTTTATCCAGTAAGCCGTGCAGGTTCTCGAGGAGTTCCGATGGTTTGACGGGTCCCATGGAAATGGTCAATTTTCCGGCTTCCATTTGCGCCTGGTCGAGCAGGTCGCTGATCAAGCCCAGCAGACGCCGCGTGTTCTTCATGATTCGTTCTGCGATGTTGAACTGTTTTTCGTTGATCGGACCGTAAACCGCCTCCTTGAACATTTCGGCATATCCCAGGATGGCATTGAGCGGGGTTCGCAACTCGTGGGAGACGATGGCGACAAAGGTGCTTTTGAGCCGTTCCACTTCGGCTTCGCGGGTGAAATCGCGAAAGACGGTGACCGTGCCGATATTGAAGTTGCCTTCCTCGCGCAGGTCGTACACCTGTCCCGCGCTGACGGAGAGGGTTTTGTCGCCCCATTCGATGCGGAAACTGAGCGGCTGGGTGTCGTGTTCGATCATGGCAAGAAGCAGTTTGCGTCCGTTTTCGGAGAGTTTTGGATGCTCGGTCAACTCACGGAAATTGCGATTCACAATCATCTCGGGGGAAAGTTCGAGCATTCCATGAATGGCGGGATTGGCGAGAATTGCCTTCCAGTTGCGGTCGAAGACGATGACGCCGTCGGCGATGGAGTTGAGAATTGCCTGATTGCGTCCGGCTTCGACGCGTTCGCGGGAAAGGGATTCCGCCAGCGCCTGTGTGCGTTGGGCGACGACCTGATCGAGGTTGGCGTTGATCGTGCGTAAATCCCGGAGCGCAGATTCCAAACTGCGGGCAGAGAGCCACGATACCAGCGCCAGCATGAAGAAGCCGATGATTGCAAAGAGGTTCGGCGGCGCCGCGATGGAAAAGGCAAGCCATGAGATGAGTCCGCTCCCCAGGACTGCAAAGAAAAAACTCGCTTCGGGAAGCAGAAGCAGACTGGAAATGACGATGGGGATGGTGAAGAGAAAGAGGGAACGCCCGTTGGAGAGTTGTGCGGGCGTGTCGGTGAAGATGAAAATGAAGGTCAGGAACAAAAGATAAAGTAATGCCGCCCCGCGCCCGGATAGACGGCGGTTAATGAGATAAATGCTGTAAAAGCCCAGGGTGGCGATGATCGCGCCGCCGATCAAGATCGCCGATTCACGAAACGCCAGTTGGTCGCTGGTTAAGAGGTTGATCGTTGCCGCCGCAAGCGCAAGCAGGGCGGCGAGCGTATTGCCAAGCAGGAGAATATTGAGCAGCCTGCGGCGGCGCGCGTCATCGGGATCCGCGACCGGAACGTTGAGAATGGAGTCGAAGAATCGTTTCATAGAAGTCATTGTATCAGGGTTAGCGCGCTGACGATGGCAGACCTGACCACCATCTGTGGACTATACAAACATTTCCCGATCCAGAGGGGCGGGTAGGGAAGATCGAGGTTCTCTTTGAGCCAGCGCGCGCCGTTGAGCAGGACACCTCGGGGAACGCGGGCGGCTTTTTGATCCCAAACCCAAAGCGCCTGGAGCGCATAGGCGGTTTCCTCGGCGGTGGGGAGGTAGGTGCCCCACGAGCCGTTGCGGTTCTGGGTTTTGATCATCCATTCGACCGATTCGGCGACCAGATCACTCTCCATGCCGGCGCAGGCGATGATGGCGTGGGCGGTGGCATAGTAGGGCGAGGAATGCCACTTATCTACCCAAAAGGGGAATTGCCGGTCGCGGGCGCGGCGCAGAAAGCCGAGGATTTTTTGAACGGAAACGTTGTTCCTTTTGAACCCGGCGTGGAGAAGAGCATCGAGAATATGGATATTGGTGCTGATGGACGGATTGACCTCGAGATCGAAACAGCGGAAATGATCTTCCTCCTCGTAAGCGAGAATGCTGGCGAGGTCTTTTTCGATTCCGTAGCGCAAAAGGGCGTTGTATGTGACGACCGTATCGTCGCTATCCTTGACGGAATACGCCGTGGAAAACGCCACACCGCGTTTGGGTTCCCATGCGTTCGAGAGATATTCAAGGTGCGGCTGAAGTTTTTCCCGGTAATCCAGCCCCGGAACCAGGCTCAGATTCCACAGCGTCCAGGCGATTTCGAACACGTCGAAAGGGGCGACGTTGGGCATGCCGCCGTCGGGGTTGGTGACCCGCCGCAAATAATTCAACGACGCTTTGTCGCCCGGTCGAATGTAGGTGGCAAAGTATGCCGTGGCGGACGGGCTGACGCCCACCGAGCCGTTGCTTTCCTGCAGGTTGTCCACGTCGAGCATGTGCTGACCGTCCCTGCCCGCCATTTCAGCGGAAAAAGCCATCGTCACGTGACGGCTGATGGTTTTGCCCCGCAGGTATGAGAGTTTTTTTGCGCGCAGTTGAGACAACCGCCCGAGGATGCGCTCACGCTGGTTCTTGATGAGTCCCAGGCGTTCCGCCTCCTCTGCCAGGATGGGGGCGATCATTTCGAAACCAACGGTTGCCCCGTTTGGATCAGCCTGAAGCCCCGCTGTGGCATTTCCCACGATTCGTTCGAGGGCGAGCCGTCCCTTTTCGATTTGCGCCTTGTCGTGTTCACGGCGTCCGCGGTAGGTGAGGGCGATCATGGCGGCGAGGGTGGAGAGAACACGGTCATGGTAGTAGAACGGCGCGGGCGCGCCCCAGGAGCCGTCGGGCAGTTGGTGTTCGACCAACCAGGAAAGCGATTGGTTGCTGATTTCCGTGGCGATGTCGCCCAGCCGCGCCGCCCAGGCGGTGTCGTAGGCGGTGCTTGCCATGTGTCCAGGTCCGATTTTTGCAAGGAGTTGAGTGATGATGTCTGTCATGAGGCGTTTCCGGTTTCGGGGAACCACAGGTTGAATTTGAGTTTGCCGATGCCGAGGGCGAGGTCGCGGTGGGCGCGGTAGTAATCTCTCAGCCAGCCGAGTTCCTCGGGGGGCATTTGGGTATAGTCCGGTTCGGGGATGCGGCGGACGTAGAGATGGTCGTAGAGGATTCCCCGCAGTTGGCGTTCGGTCATATAAGGCGAAGGACTGACGGAGAAGTACAGGTCTTCTTCGCCGGTGGAGAGCAGAGGCATGTCGAAGACGCTGAATTTGTCGAAGCCGATGAACAGGCTGACGGGCGGAAGGTCTTCGCCGTAGTAGGCGCGGATGAGGGCGTTCTTGTTGGGGATGACGCCGTGGGCGAGGTAGTGCTCCACTGAGAGACGGGCAACGGTCTCAGCGCTTTCGTCGGCAAAGACGCCAAAGTACAGGTTGTGGGCGGTGTTGTGTTGGGTGGCTTCCGCCACTTCGTAGAGTGTGCCCAGCACATACTCGAAGGGGGTGCCTTTGAGCACGTCGCGGTAGTCGCCGTAGAAGCGGACGCGGACATTGTAGGTCTCGAAGAAGTTGCGGTAGGCGGGGTCGGTGGCAGTACGGACGAGTCCGTCCATGCCGACGCGGCGGGTGTATTCGTCGCCGCGCCGCATGAGTTCGCGCCCGAAGACCGGGGCAAGCAGGGTGTGGATGCCGTGGTCGAACAGCATGGCGCACAGGTGGACGTGGTTCTGGATGGAGGCGTCGAGGTAGGCGGAGAGGAAATCGCTGTTGAGGCTGTCTGCGTGTTCGAGCATGAACCAGCGCCGCGTACCGTTGACGGGGAAGACGACCACTTTGCGCCCTGTTGCTTTGACGAGCGCGGCAACTTCTTCGGTGGGGAGTTGGAGGAAACGCTCGAAGGGAATCATCGGTTTTTCGGCAGGCGGGGCAGGAATCGGGGAGTCCGACGCGCATAGTCGGCATAGCCGGGCAGGGTGCGGGTGAGCAGGTCTTCTTCCTGACGGGCGGCGCGGGTGAAATCCCAAATGGTGTAGAGCAGAGCCGCCAGGGTGGTGAGGGCGGGGTTGATGAGGAAGAGTCCCGCCGCGATGCCGAAGAAGGAGGTGATGACGGGATGACGCATGAGTTTGTAGGGACCGCTGTCTATGACTTGATGCCCCGGCTGGACTTCGACGCGTTCGGCGTAGTAGTGCCGCAGGTGGGTGCGCGACCAGATGTGGAGCGCGAAGGCGGCAAGAATCAAAAAGCCCCCCAGGAGTTGAACGATCAGCCCCCAGGCGGCGGAGGTGCGGTAACTGAGGAATGGCAGAAGGATGGGCTGGGTGATGAGAACGGCGGCGAGCAGAAAGATGAAGAGGGTGAAGTCCCAGGCGCGCCCAGAGCCGCTGGCTTGCCGCTGTTTGTCGTAGCGGCGGATGAGGAGAAAGTCTACGGTGTAGAAGAGCAGGATGGTGAGAAAGGTGGCGGCAGATTGGGGAAGACCGATCAGCACGTTTCCTCCTCACTCTTTGGTGGCTGCACGCCTGGCGACGCGCGAGAGGATGCCTGCCATGCTGATCATGGCGTGGTTGGTGTCTTCGAGGTGGAAGCCGAGTCGGCGTTTGACATCGTAGGCGCCGCTCCCTAAACGGACGAGACGCACTTTGTGTTCGAAGGCTTCCTGCAGGGCGGCGTAGAGCAGGAGGAAGTAGCCGCCGGGCACGTCGTCTTCCAGACCGAGAGAGGAGGTGAGTTGGAATTGGTTGTCGCGCAGGACGGCGCCGCAGCCGACGAGTTTCCCTTCCTTGCGAAGTTCGAGCCATGTGCCGTCAATCAGCGAGAAGTTTTCGAGCAAGCCGCGCGTCCAGGGGTTGGGAGCGGAGCCATGCCAGATGGAGACGTTTTCGATGAGTTTCAGGGCGGCATCCACATCGGGAACGGTTTTGTGACGCTGGAGTTCGATGCCGTTGTCGGAGGTCTCTTTGAGGGTGCGTTTGTAGTGCTGGCGGTCTTTTTTGTTGCCGTCTTTCAGGTATTCTTCAAAACTATCCCAAACGATGGTCATGTAGGTGCCGGGTTCTGAAATGGTGATGGGTTCGTAACCGGGGGGCCAGGATTTGTAGCGGAGTTGTTCGGTGAGCAGGTAATCGAAAATCAGGAAAGAGCAGCGCTGTTTCTTGAATTCCTCCTGTGCGGCGGTTGCCAGCGCGGCGAGCGCCGCGTCTCGTTTGGGTTCGCCGGGCAGCAGCAGACCGGAGGTATCTGCCATGGGAGAGCGGCACACCAGGAGGGGCTTGTGCTTCAAAACGGACGCCATGAATTCGCGGGCGACTTTGGGCAGGGGCAGCGGTTCATTCTTGACCCGGAACAGCGCCGCCGCCGCGAGGGGCGTTTTCCCCTCCCACGCAATCAAGTAGGTGGGCGGGCAGTCTTTCATCACATGTTCCCCGAAGGTGTACCATTGGTGACTTTGAAACCCGCGCCCGGAGGCGATTTGGTTCCAGTCCCGGGGGGAAATTTCGGAGATGCTCTTGTATTTTTTGATTTCCAGTGTGCTCATGGAGGTTCCGTTTCAATTTTACATTTACAATCATTGTTGACGGCTTTTTTACCTTGCACCTTGCAAAAGTGAAAACCATTTCCTGCGCGTCTCATCCTACGGAGGCTGCTATGAACAATTATACCTTCCGGCTGAAGCCCGGCGATGACCTTTTCATGTCAATCGAGATGTTTGTACGGGAGAAAAAAATCGAGGCGGGCTGTGTCTTGAGCGGCGTGGGAAGCCTGACCCGCGCCGTCCTGCGGCTTGCCAATCGCGAGTTTTATTCCGAATACAACGGTTACTTCGAGATCGTCTCACTCACCGGAACGGTTTCGCTTCACGGTTCGCACCTGCACATGTCCATTTCGGATGGGGATGGGAAAACCCTCGGCGGGCATCTCGTTCCCGGATGCAGCATCTATACCACTGCCGAGATCGTGCTGGCTGTTTTTCCAGATGTTGTCTACAAACGGGAACTGCTCGAAAACGATTCCGGGTACGAGGAATTGGTGGTGTACGGGAAGAAAGGCTAACCTCTCAACGCTGCCAGGAATTCCTCTTCGGTCCGCACGGTTTTCTTGAATCTCAGCCGTTTGCCCAGGCGGGTCAACTGCGGCGGGTCCACGTAGGTCGTTGCCAGAATGTCCTCCTGCCCCAGCACCTCGTTGGCGCTGCCGTCGAGCAGAATCCGTCCCTGCGACATGGCGATGACGCGCTCGAAGTTCTCGGCGCAGAAGTCAATGTCGTGTGTGATGGTGATCACCGTCCTGCCGCGTTCGCGCAAAGTCTTGATCACATTGGCAATGCGCGCGATGTTGGCGGCATCCTGCCCGGTGGTGGGTTCGTCGAAGATGACGATGGGCGTGTCCATGGCAATGACGGAGGCGATGGCGACCATCTTCCGCCAGGTGGGGGACAGGTCGTAGGGATTCGTCTCCGTTTTATCGGATAACTCGGTCATTGCCAACGCTTCATTCACCTGACTTTGGATCTGCTCGCTGGAATACCCGAGATTGCGCGGTCCGAACGCGACCTCGGTCTTCACATCCCGTGAAAAGAGTTGTTCGTCGGGGTTTTGGAAGACATATCCCACGCGGGAGGCAAGTTTTGCCACAGAATATTTGCGTGTGTCCCAATCCCCGATCGTCACCATACCTGAAGTGGGTTGAAGCAATCCGTTGAAATGACGCACAAGCGTCGTCTTCCCGGCGCCGTTCTGCCCGACGATACCAACCTGCTCGCCGGGTTCGATAGTCAGCGAGATGCCGCGCAATGCCTGCACGCCATTGGGGTAGGTGAAATGGAGGTTGGAGATTGTGATGTTCATGTTTCTTCCGCGTAGGGGACGTTCTCTAACGTCCATGAACGATATAGGCTCATATGTAAAGCACGTGCGTTTTCCAAGTCCGACGCTAGAGAGCGTCGCTCAGGCTGGCATAGGCGGACGTTCGCTAACGTCTATACATCCTGGAACCCCTCCGCCGCTTCCTCCAGCGTGACGGGCAACTGTTGCCGCGTCCACAACCCTCGAGTCTTTGCCTTCCGCGCCACGGACGTGTACCGTGAGATGCCAAAACCTTTGTCGAGCAGGATATCCGAGGTCAAGACCTCGCGCGGTTTGCCGTCGAGGAGGATGCGTCCCTCATGCAGAGCAACGACCCGGTCGGCGAAGTTGGCGATCCATTCCACTTTGTGCTCCGCCATGACGACGGTCATGCCGCGCTCTGCCATCGTACGGATGACGCCGAAGACCTCCCGCGTGCCGATGGGGTCCATCTGCGAGGTCGGTTCGTCGAGGACGAGCACCTTTGGCTGCATGACCAGGATCGAGGTCAGGGCGACGCGCTGTTGCTGCCCGCCGGAGAGGGAATAGGGGGAGCGGTCTGCCAGGTCCGAGATGCCGGTCAGTTTCATCGCCTCCTCCACGCGGACCTTCATCTCGTCGCGCGGGACCCCGATATTTTCCAACCCGAACGCAATCTCCTCGAAGACAGTATACTTGGCGCCGCTGATCTGATTGAACGGGTTTTGGAACGCTAGCCCCACGTTCAATACCCACTCGTGCAAACTGGACGTGCTCGATTCCGCGCCGGCGACCTCGACGGTGCCGGTCAGTTCGCCCTTGAAGAAATGCGGAACGAACCCTGCGATGGTGTAACACAGCGTGGACTTGCCCGCGCCGTTGGGACCAACGACCGCCACGAACTCGCCCTCGTCCACCCGCAGGTTGATGTTCTGCAAGGCGGGTGAGTCGGTGAGCGGGTATTTGTAAGTGACGTTTTCGAGATTTACGATAGCCATATTCTGCCCCCCAATGAAAGGATGACCAAAGCGAGGAAAATCCAGCGGATGATTTTGTCTGCGTTTGTGTCGGGTACATTGTGCAGGGAGGTCTTTGGGCGTGTGGATGTGAATCCGCGCGCTTCGATGGCAATGGCGCGTTCCTCCACCTCGACCAGTGAGCCGAACACCAACGGACCGACCAGCGGGACAACCGCCCCCACGCGTTTCAAGAATGTACTCTCGGTGTCCAATCCGCGCGAGCGCTGGGCGGAGATGATGGTCTGCGCCTTCGCCTGCATCTGCGGCAGGATCTGAAGCGTGGAGATGATGACGTAGGCGAATTGGGGCGGCAGTCCGCGGCGCGTCAGGTCGGACATCAACTCGCCGGGGTGGGTGGTCAGCAGAAGAATGGCAAAGGACGAGACCATGACAAATATGCGTGAGACCGTCAAAAAGGCGGTCTGCATCGCTTCCAGCGTGACGTCAAACCTGCCCAGTTGGAAGATGACAGTCTCCCCGATGGGCAGGAACACGCTCTGCATGAAGAACATGAAAAGGATGGTGGGAAGGATCAGTTTGAACAACAAGCCTCGGTATTGCCTTTGCACGCCGCCGACAAACACCGCGATCAGGACAGGGATCGCCATGCCCGGTGCAAAGGCCGGCAGGGAAAGAAAGGCTGGCAGGATCATGGCAAAGACAAAAGTCAGTTTTGTCAGCGGGTTGAGCCTGTGCAATGGGCTGTCCAGGGGGACAAAAAAGGAACGGTTGAGACTCATGATGACAAATCTTACCCGAAAATAAAAAAGCGGGAGGAGAGATCTCTCCTCCCGCGGATGGTACGCGGATCAACCGCCGGTGATACTCGGCAGGATGTAGACGCCGAACAGGATGAGCAGGACAACCACCACCAGCGCAATGATCAGTTCAGTTTGTTTCTGTCCTTTTTCGACGGTGGCGTTCTCTCCGCGCGGGAAGCGGGAGAGGTAGCGCGTCGAAAGCCCGTCAATGATTGCGAACGCCAGCAGGCTGGTGGCAATCTTATCGAGCGGTTCCGAGATGAAGTTCGTGGTCAGCACGGAGGCAAGCAGGCTCCTGCCCGTCTCGAGCAGGAAGGCGGTGATGAGAGACGAACCGCTGGCGGAGATTCCCCCAAAGATGATGATACTGATGGGCGTGCCGACAATGGTTGCCATGATGGCGATCACAAAACCGGTCACAACCACCTTCCACCAGGTTTTGAAATAACCGATGTTCGCCATCACGCCTGCGGTTGCGCCAATGACGGCGGCGACGGGGAACCACGGGAACCAGTCTGGGGCAAGAATGATGCCGGCGATGATGTTCGAGAGGGCGCCGGTCAACGCGCCAGCCCACGGTCCGCAAATGACGCCGACCAGGACAGTCCCGATGCTGTCGAGGTAGACAGGGAGTTTGAGCACAAGGACGATCTGCCCGATGGTCAGGTTGATGGCAATGGCTACCGGGATCAGCACCCAGGTCATGGTGCTGAACTCCTTCTGCATGCGACCGGTGAGGTACGCCCAGACGAACAGCAGAGCCATGATCACCAGAACGACAGCAAAATAAACAGCGTTTTGTGAAATGACTTCCATTTTGTTCTCCTTTGTTGGGGTTTGAAAGTTACAACACCGCTCGCGCGGTTTTGTTTCACTAACGCTTTATGAGCTCTTCGACTTCCAGGTTTTCAGGGCAGGGCAATCGTATGCGAAGCCGTTCCGGGAGGATGCGGGTGATCACAAAGACGATCAAGGCAGTGACGATCTTATCGAGCGGCTCTTCCAGAAGGAAGTAGGCGGGGTTGAACGTGAATCCCCCGAACACCCTCGCGGAAATCAATGCCGACGCGACAGCGGCGGTCACGGCGATCAAAAGACCTGCCAGCAGCACCTTCCACCAGCGTTTGAACATGCCTGCGCTGGCGCAAATTCCTGCGACTAAACCGATCAGCAGCGGCACGGACCAATACGGCGCGTAGCCCGGTGAAAAATAGCCCACAATGACGTTCGTGAGCAAGCCGGTCAGCGCCCCGGCAATCGGACCGGCGGCGACCGCGACAAATATCGTCCCGATGGTATCGAAATAAAAAGGCGTGTCCAATTTTGCAAAGAGCCAGCCGCCCGCTCCGTTGACGACGATCCCTGCAGGGATCAAGATCAACGTTATCCACCTGAAATCCCGTTTGATGTTTTCCAGCAAGGCATCCTCCTTTTCTCGATGGCTGCAGACTTCCGAAGTCTCTCAGACTTCGGAAGTCTGCAGCCTCTCCATGCGCTCCAAAAACAACTCGATGAAATCCCTTGCCCGCACGCCGAGCGCCACCCGCATATTCGCTGGCTTCTTCTGGTAATTATAAAAGTCGGCGAACGTCTTGCCCATCGAAACGCCGCCCGAAATGTCCACATCCACGGGCAGATCCTCGTAATCGCACAGTTCGGGGGCAAAGGTCAGCGCCAGCGCCAGCGGGTCATTGATGATGCAGCCTTTGATTCCCTGCCACGCATTGTGATACGCCATGTAAAAGTCTGTCGCATCCTTGATGAACTTCGTGATCGGCGATTTGAGTTTCAACAATCGTTCCACATCCGAAGCCGTCAGAATGCATTGATATGTCACATCCAGCGGCACGAGCGTGGTCGGGATGCCGGCATGAAAGACAATGTGTGTGGCGTGCGGGTCAACATACGTATTGAATTCAGCGAGCGCGGTGGTATTGCCCTCATGGCGGATCGCCCCGCCCATGATGATGATCTCCTTGAGCGACTTCGCAAACTTCGGCTCCTTGCGGATTGCCAGCGCGACGTTCGTCAGCGGACCGATTGCCACCAGTGTGATCTCTCCCGGATTCGAGAGCGCCTTCTCGATCAGAAAATCGCTTCCGTGCTGGACGATGGGCTGGGCGCGCGGTTCTGGAAGCGACGCGTAGCCCAAGCCTGTATCTCCGTGCGTCTCCGCCGCCAGCAGCGATGGCTGCACCAGCGGCAGTTCGCATCCCCTCGCCAGCGGAATGTGACCCGCCCCCGCCAATTCCAGAATGGACAGACCGTTTCGCACGGCTTGTTCGAGCGAGCAATTACCGTGCACGACGCTCAAACCTTCAAGGGAAAGTTCTGGCGAGGCAAGGGCAAGCAAAATGGCGAGAGAATCGTCAATGCCGGGGTCGGTGTCTATGAGGATGCGTTTGGGCATAAGGTTTGTCATTGGTTTCTGATATGTTAGTATTACAGCGCAAGGTTGGGCGGACGTAAGAGAACGTCCGCCTGCGCCGAAGTGTAAGAGACGTTCTCTTACCGTCGGACTTTGCGCTGTAATGTTAGTGACGGGCTCGAAACTCTTCCACTTCAAATCTGTTTGGCAGGGAGGGTTGTGCCCCGAATTTTGTGCAAGCCAATGCACCGCAGGCACAGGCGTAACGGACGGCTTTCTCGATATGCTTCGCGTAGGATGCGTTCTCTAACGAATCGGCAGGGGTTAGAGAACCCCCGCTGCGCCCGATTAATTCAACCGCAAACCCACCGATGAATGCGTCGCCGGCGGCGGTGGTGTCAACGACGTTTACCTGGTAAGAGGGGATATGCCGGGTGAAGTCTTTTGCAGCAATCAATGCCCCCTTGCTCCCCAGCGTGACGATGACATTCTGCGCTCCGCGCTCCAGCAACTTCTTCGCTGCCGCCTCTGCTGATGAGACGTCGTTCACTTGCGTGCCGGTGAGCAGGCTGAGTTCGGTCTCGTTGGGAACGATGAAGTCGGCGAGGGCGATCAATTCATCGGGGAGTTCCTTCGCAGGCGCGGGGTTGAGCAGAACGCGGACGCCGTTTTGCCGGGCAAGTTGGGCGGCGCGTAAAACGGTCGGCGTGGGGATTTCCAGTTGGAGCAGAAGCAGGCTGAACGTCGAAAAAGAAGCGCTTTCCACATCCGAAGGGGAGACCTTGCCGTTGGCGCCCGGCGAAAGGACGATGCTGTTTTGTCCGTCTGCATCCACCACGATGATTGCAGTGCCGGTTGAGGCGTCATCGCGTTGGATCAGGGTTGTGTTCACATGATTCGCTTTGAGGTTGTCGAGCAGGAAATCGCCGAAGGTGTCGCGTCCCACACGCCCCAGCATGGACACTTTTGCTCCCAATCTTACCGCGGCAACGGCTTGATTCGCCCCCTTGCCGCCGGGGAAGACCTGCAAATCTTCGCCGCTGATGGTTTCGCCGGGCTGAGGGAAGCGCGGCGCGCGCACGACGAGATCGGCATTGAGTGAACCCACAACGAGAATGTTTTCCATGGGGTGATTTTACTCTGTTTAGCCATTCGGACATATAATGAGCGTCTGCACTCGACTATGGAATTGTCCTGCTGACCTGATCGGTGTGTACAGGTCTGGAGAGGCTCGTGAAAAAGATCTGGTCCTTCAGTTTCTACTTTCTATATTATGCGGCGATGGCTTCATTCATACCGTTCGTCGTTCTTTTCTATCAGCAACTGGGATTCAACGGCGTGCAGATCGGTTTGTTGACCGGCGTATCGCCGCTGGTTTCGCTGTTTGCCGGTCCCTTTTTGACGGGCGTTGCCGATTCCACGCGAAAGCATACTCTGATCATGGGTGCGGGAATCTTGGGCGCGGCGGTCATCGTGTTCTTGATTTCGCTGCTCTCGAATTTTGCCGCCATCTTTGCGCTGGTGCTGATCTTCAATGCGATTTTCTCGCCGGTCGCCTCGCTGGGCGACAGCGCCACCATGACGATGTTGGGGGAGGAGCGCGCCATGTATGGACGCGTTCGCCTGGGCGGCACCATTGGCTGGGGCGTCTTTGCCCAATTCGCCGGGCTATTGCTGTACCGTTTCGGCTTGACAGCGCTGTTCTATGTGTTTTCAGCGGTCATGATCGTCAATTTTTTCGTGAGCACGAAATTTTCTTTTGGCGACCACGAGACACGGGATGCCGGGCGCACAGGCAATTTGACGTTTTTGACGAATCGCCGCTGGATCGTTTTTCTTCTTTCCGCATTTTTAGGCGGGTTGGGATCCATGTCGGTGGCGGCTTACCTGTCGCCGTACCTGACCGAGTTGGGCGCGAACGGCCATCAGATCGGTTTCGCGTTTACCATTGCCACATTGACCGAACTGCCGGTTTTCTTTTTTGGCGATATCCTGGTCAGGCGGCTCAAGCCCTACGGATTGTTCCTTGTTTCTCTCGTATTGATCGGCTTGCGTTCGATATTCTTCGGCATCGTTGATTCGGTGTTCCTGGCGATCCTGGTGCAGGCAATTGGCGGAATGTTTTTCCCCGCCATGTGGTCGGCTGGCGTGGCGTATGCCTATGAAAACGCGCCAGATCATCTGAAATCCACTGCGCAGGGAGTCTTCGGTGCGGCATCGTTTGGGGTAGGCTCTGCCGTCGGCGGATTGATTTGCGGCATTCTGCTCGAAAGACTCGGCGGGCGCGGCATGTTCATGACGCTGGGAATCGTGATTTTGACGGGGCTGGCGTTGATCGAGGGACTGAAGAGAATGTTCCCCGAAAAGGAAAGGGTCAATGCGGAGATTTAGCGTTTCAGAAAATCGCCTGCCTGACGGACGGCTTCGCCTCTCTCCCAGCCGGAGCCTGTCTCGAACGCCCCCACGCGTCAATCCGAACTCTCGAATGAACCGTCCGATTCGGTTTTGATTGCACAGTGGACGTTCTCTGACGTTCACGGGGAGAACCGCCGGTTGACGATTCTCCTTTTTTATCCTAAAATACTGAATAGTTGAGCAATCGTTCATATATTTGACCATGATTCTCAAAGAACCAACCTCCACCCACCTCGCTGACCTGTTCTCCGCCCTCAGCGACCCGACCCGTCTGCGCATCATTTCCGCCCTGTTGGAGGGAGAGATGAACGTGGGCGAGATCGCCGCCCGCCTCGGCATGACCGAATCGGCGGTCTCGCATCAACTGCGTGGACTGCGCCAGATGCGACTCGTCCGAAGCCGCAAGGAGGGACGCCAGGTCTTTTACGCGCTCGACGACGATCATGTCGCAAAACTCTACCGCATGGGGCTCGACCATGTGGAACACGGATGACACATGACACAAACATATACACACTCCCACCTGCGCGAAGCCGCGCGCCAATCCACCAAACGGCTTTCCCTGTCGCTCGTTCTCACGCTTGGCTTTGTACTCATCGAAGCCGCGGCGGGGCTCTTCTCCAACAGTCTCGCCCTGCTCACCGACGCGGCGCACAACCTGACGGATGTCATTGCACTGGCATTGAGTTGGTTTGCCATTCGCATCACGGCGCGTCCCGCCAACGAGCGCAAGACCTACGGTTATCACCGCGTGGGCATTTTGGTTGCCCTCATCAACTCCACGACCCTCGTCCTTATCTCCCTCGGTATTTTCTACGAAGCGTGGCGGCGCTTCCTCTCCCCGCCCGAAGTGCGGTCGAGCATCCTGATTGGCGTCGGGTTGATCGCCGTCATGGTCAACATCGTCACAGCCATGCTCGTCCACAAGGGAAGCGACACCGACCTCAACCTGCGTTCGGCGTTCGTCCACCTGATGGGCGACGTGCTTTCCACCATTGGCGCGGTTCTCGCGGGCGTTGCCATCTACTTCACGGGCGCAAACTGGCTCGACCCCCTTGTCAGCGTGTTGATCGGCGTCCTCATCCTCTACAACGCCTGGGGTATCCTGCGCGAAGCCATGGACATCCTGCTCGAAGCCAAACCGCGCGATATCAACTCGGCGAAACTGCTCAAGGATATGCTCGAAATCGAAGGCGTGCTGGGGGTCCACGACTTGCACATTTGGAGTATCACCCAGAACCTGCGTACCATGTCTGCCCACGTCCTCACCGCCGACCTGCCCATCAGCGCGGGCGCCGGCATCCAGCGGCAGATCAGCGAGATGGTCTCACGCCGTTATAATATCACCCACGCCACCCTTCAACTGGAATGCGTGGACTGTTTGCCCGATTCAATGTACTGCGACCTGTGCAAACCCGCCCAGGCAGATGCAGAGTACGCCTCACACCCCGCCGATGTCTGAATCCTGCTCCCCCGACGTTTCTCCACTCTAGACCTTTCATGGCAAAAATCTTCCTTCTAAAAATTTGGTGGTGGTTTCCCGGCTGGCTTCAGGCTGTCGCCTCC
Source organism: Chloroflexota bacterium (assembly GCA_013388685.1). Taxonomy (GTDB): domain Bacteria; phylum Chloroflexota; class Anaerolineae; order Anaerolineales; family Villigracilaceae; genus Defluviilinea. The sequence continues at coordinate 82,355 of JACAET010000053.1, forward strand.
CGCATCATCCGCCCGTTGTTTCAGGTCTTTGCCGCGGCGGTTATCTTCGACCGTGACGGCGGCATCCTGCTCGTCAAACTGACCTACCAGCGCCAACATCCCTGGGGGTTGCCGGGCGGAAGCCTGGAATACGGCGAAACTCCTGAAGAGGGAATCAGGCGCGAGGTCCGCGAAGAGACGGGGTGGGAGATCGAAATCGAAAAATTGCTGTGTGTCAAAACCTGGGCGCCCGACCGCGTCGGTCTGTATTACCTCTGCCGCATCGTGGATGGCGAATTTCAGCCCAGCGACGAGGTATCGGAGTTTGGCTATTTTGGATTGAAAGACCTGCCCGATGTCCGCCCGCTGGATGTCGAACTGATCGAACAAATTTATGAGCAGGCAGAACATGAATTGGCTTGAGGTTTCAATGACCGTGGACGGCGAACTCGCCGAAGCCGTGGCAGATGTTTTCGCGCGGTTTGCCCCCAACGGCGTGATGACCGAACAGGGTGTGACCTACAACGACGCCGAAGACGCCGGCACGCCGAGCGGACCGATCACCGTGCGTGCATATTTGGAGGTGAATGATCAACTCGAAGAGACGAGACAGAAACTGGAAGAGGCGCTTTTCTATCTGGGGATGATCCGCCCGCTGCCCGTGCCCTCCTACCGGCACCTTGCGGATCAAAACTGGATGGAAGCCTGGAAACGGCACTACACGCCGATTCCCATCGGACGGCGGCTGCTCATCCTGCCGGCGTGGATGGATTCGCCCGACTCGAATCGTATCGCCATCAAAATCGAACCGGGCATGGCGTTCGGCACCGGCACGCACCCGACGACTCAGTTGTGTCTGGAGTTGATGGAATTAAGGTTATGTCACCCTGAACTGCAGGATGGCGAAAGGTCTCCTCGACGAGCTGGAGATTCTTCGCTCCCTTTGGTCGCTCAGAATGATATAAAAGTCATTGACGTGGGTTGCGGCTCGGGGATTCTCTCCATTGCGGCGTTGAAACTGGGAGCCAAACAAGCTTTGGGCGTGGATATTGACGAAGAATCTGTAAAAAATTCGCGCGAAAACGCGGAAGCCAATGGCGTAAGCGAGGGATTGATTCTGGGCATGGGTTCCGTGCAGGAGATCCTCGACGGGAGGTTTGCATTCCGGTCCGCGCCGCTGGTGGTGGCAAACATCCTTGCGCCGGTGATCGTCCGCCTGTTTGATGCAGGGCTGGCGGAGTTGGTCGAAGCGGGCGGCGCAATCGTTTTGAGCGGAATCCTTTCCGAGCAGGAGGAAAGCGTCATTGCGGCGGCGCAGGCAAAAGATCTCGGACTGACCGAACGGAGGCAGATGGGCGATTGGGTCGCGCTGACGATGATCCGTTGAGACCGACGCAAATCCCCCGTAAGTCCGATTGTTGATTTTGAGATGAGGGATAAAATCCGTTCAAAATTCCAAAGGAGAATGCAAAATGCGAAATACCTTTTCGAAAACGTTCTTTGCTTTTGTCATCTTGCTTCTTAGTTCTCTGGCGTGCAGTGTCTTGTCAGGCGGCGCGCTCCTGGAAGATGATTTTGCCGGGAGCGACAGAAATTGGGGAACCGGCACAGATGCGGAAAGTTCGGTCGAATATGTAAACGATTCCCTGAACATGTTCGTCAATAAAGATTTCTGGTTCGTTTGGAGTACGCCCAACAATGAGATTTACGAAAACGTCCACATCGAGGTGACCGCGCAGAACGATTCCAGCGATTCGACGGGCGCCTTTGGAATCATCTGCAACATGCAGGTCACCGATACCTCCTATTATTTTGCTGTCACCGGCGCGGGCGAGTATGCCATCGGCAAATATACCCTGACGGACGATGTGTTGTTGACGAACGGCGGCTCATGGGGCAAGTCGAACGCAGTGCCATCGGGCGCGGCATCGTATCGCATCGGCGCGGACTGTGATAGCGACGGTACCCTGACCCTCTATGTGGACGGTCAGCAGGTGGATTCGGTGAACGATACGACCTATTCGTCGGGCTACGTGGGACTGTTCGCATGGAGCGGAGAAAAGGTCAACGGCACGAATGTCTCTTTCGACGATTTCGTGATGACAAAATTGCCGTAGTCGAAACGTCCCGAGGCTTCTTGCAAAGACCGGTCGTTTCGTTCCAATCCTTCGACAGGCTCAGGACCATGCCTTCGGGACGATATGTGGCAGTGAATCCTGCACTCCCTTGCGGATGCAGGATTTTTTAATTCGAAGCGCGGAGTTTCTGTGCTATTATTCGATGGACATGGATCGCCGCAGACTCATCCTGTATCTGCTTTTGAATGTTTTCGTCTCAGCCTGTGTGACGGGCGGTATCCTGTTCTGGTACGACCGCAACTATCGCTCGACGAGCCTTTCTTCCGTTCAACCCGCACTGCCTCCCGTCAGCCAAAGCAGTGTGCCCGCCGCATCTTTCGACCCCAACGTGGACATCCCCGTGGAGATCGTCAGCATCGTCGGTGCAGGGACGCTGGATGCTGAAGGGGTGATCGTCCGCAATACGGGCAATGAGCCGATCAACCTCTCGACCTGGCAATTGAGAGACGCCAACCGAAACGTGTTTATCTTTCCCAATCTCACTCTCAACAGCAATGGTGCAGTGCAAATCCACACGATTTCGGGAACCAACACCGTCATTGACCTGTACTGGGGTTTGAACAACCCCGTCTGGGAATCGGGCGAAGAAGCCCAACTCGTTGACCCCGGCGGAACCATCCGCGCGGTGTATACGGTGCCTTGAAAGAAGGAGATGCTTGGTTATTGATAGTTGTCTGTAACAACAACTTGACGCCAACCGTCCATCCTCAACTACCGACTGATATGACCCAAGCCCTCTACCGTAAGTACCGACCTCAATCCTGGGACGCCGTGATGGGGCAGGACTACGTCGTCACCACCCTCAAGAACGCTATTGCGGCGGACCGCGTCGCGCACGCCTATCTCTTCGCGGGTTCGCGCGGCACGGGCAAGACCACACTGGCGCGTCTGCTGGCGAAAGCAGTCAATTGCACCCATCCCGACGCGGCAAAACGTCCATGCAACGAATGCGAAAACTGCAAAGCCGTCAACGAAAACCGCTTTCTCGACCTCATCGAAATTGACGCCGCCTCCAACACGTCGGTGGACGATGTGCGCGACCTGCGCGACAAAATCAACTTCTCGCCTTCGCAGGGCAGGTACAAAATCTACATCATTGACGAAGTGCACATGCTTTCGACGGCGGCGTTCAACGCGCTGCTCAAAACGCTCGAAGAGCCGCCGCCGCATGCCATCTTTGTGTTAGCCACCACCGAGATTCACAAAATTCCCGCCACCGTGCTTTCGCGCTGTCAGCGTCACGAGTTTCGCCGCGTGCCGGTGGGGGAGATCGTCGCCAACCTCAAGAGGATCGTCCAGGCTGAGAATCTTCAGGCAGACGACGACGCCCTCATTCAAATTGCCCGTCAGTCTGCGGGCGGCATGCGCGACGCCATCTCCCTGCTTGACCAGCTCTCTTCCACAGGCGACCGCATCACGCTTGCTCTCGCGCAAACCGTGCTTGGCACTGCCACCAGTCAAATCGTGCTGGATATCGTCACCTCCATCAACGAGCATGATCCTGCCCGCGGGCTGGAAACCATTCACAAAGCGCTCGATGCGGGCGCCGATCCGCGTTCGCTGGCGCGGCAGATCGTCGAATATCTGCGTGGTCTCATGCTCATTCAAATGGGCAACGGCGATCAGGTCGAAGCCACGGCAGAGGTCAAAAAGCAGATGCAGGCGCACGCGAAATCCTTTTCAACCAGCGACGTGTTGCGGATGATGAAATCCTTCAATAACGCCGCGACGGATTTGCGCGGCGGCTGGCAGCCCTCTTTGAGTCTGGAACTCGCTTTGGCGGAAGTGCTGGACTCTCCAACGGAGTCTCCACAACCCGCCGCGCCGCGTCAGACTAAGCCTCAGCCCTTCGGCTCCGCTCAGGACAAGCCTGTTTCAACTCCCAGAACCGAGACTCAGCCTCAGGCGGCGGAGCCCGAAGCGCCGCGTCCTGTGGAAAAACCCGTTCTCAGCGCGGGCGATGTCATCAAAGCCTGGAAGCCGATGTCGGCTGCGTTGCCGAAGTCACAGGCGAATCTTTCGGCGTTGATGAACTCGGTGCGCATGATTGACGTGCAGGGCAGTACGCTGATGCTGGGCTTGGCGAGCGATGTGCTGGTATCGAAACTCGACAAGCCCGACCAGATCGAAGCGATTCAAAGGTTGATTAAGGATCACTTTGGCGTGGACGTGGCTGTGCGTTGTGTGGTGACAAATGCCAAAGGCAAAATCCCGCCGAATGTGGCGCAGGACGGCATGGTGGCAACCGCCATCCAACACGGCGGCGAGATCGTGGATATGCAGGATTAATCTTATCGTCTTGTGTCTGATCGTCGTTGGGTTGAATTGAATCGTCTGTGCTTTTTCCCTGCTGTTAGACCAGACACCATGAGACTGAAGACTATGAGACTATGAGACTATAAGACCAGGAGACGAGTAAATGGCAAAAGGATTTAACAAAGCCCCCGCCATGGGCGGACAAGGCGGCATGATGGCGCAGTTACAAAAACTGCAAAAACAAATGGAAGAGGCGCAGGCGAAACTCGCCGAAGAAACCGTCACGGCTACGGCGGGTGGGGGCGCAATCAAGGTTGTAATGACAGGCGATCAGGTCTGTAAGTCTGTTGAGATCAACCCCGAACTCCTGAAGGACATGGACGCCGAAATGCTGCAAGATCTCATTTTGTCCGCCGTGAACATGGCGCTCGACCAGTCACGCGAACTCCAGCAAAAGTTGATGGGTCCGCTGGCGGGCGGGCTTCCGTTCTAGTTTTCAAGTTGACAGGTTGGCAAGTTTGAACGTTCAAACTTGCCAACCTGCTAACTTTCAAACCTTATGTTATTACCCGAGTCTATACAGTCATTAATCAATGCCCTCGAACGGCTCCCGGGCATTGGTCCCAAATCCGCTTCGCGGCTGGCGTTCTATCTTTTGCGTGCCACCGACGATGTTGCGGATGATTTGGCGCTCGCATTGGCGAACCTCAAAAGGAATACGGCATTTTGCCAGGAATGTTTCAATATCACCGAAGCAGGGCGCGAGCGCTGTGAAATTTGCGAATCGACGCGGCGGGACGGAAGTATTATCTGTGTTGTAGAGGAAGCGCTGGATGTGCTGGCGTTGGAACGGACGGGCGGGTTTCAGGGCAGGTATCACGTCTTGCAGGGAGTGTTATCTCCAATTGATGGTATTGGTCCTGATGATCTGAAAATCGAGCAACTGCTTGCTCGTGTCGCAAATGGGGGAGTAAAGGAAGTGATTTTGGCAACCAATCCCAGTATGGAGGGCGATGCCACGGCGTTGTACCTGCGTCAACAGTTGGAGCCGCTGGGGGTGCGCGTGACGCGTCTTGCCCGCGGTCTGCCGATGGGCGGAGATTTGGAATACGCCGATCAAAATACGTTGTTGCGTGCGTTATCAGGGAGACAAGAAATGAATTGACAGACACGCCCCGCACCATTGCGAGGCGTGTTCTGCTTATGCTTTTGGGTCTTCGACTTCGCCGGGCGTCGAAATCCTCGGGTCGTTGATAAACTTGTGACGGCAAATCTCCAAGTCCTGCGCATTGTATGCCAGAAAGTAAATCTTGTTGATCCTGGAACTTGGATTTTCCTCCATGTATGCAAGCGCCGCGTCTATCAAATTGTTAGCGATCTCCTGCGCGCTCATTTTTGTCGTGCCTGTTCCCATAAGCGGAAAGAGAATAGAGTGCAGGTCCTCCCGCGCCAATTCCTCGTCCTGGTCCGCCAGTTTGAGCGCTTCATAGATGCAATCCGAGATGTTGTTGATCGGCGTATATCCCTGTCCCGGCTGACCGACGACCGAGGCGGCATGGAATATCCTTTTGACCTTGTTTGTACGAGCCAGTTCGCCGGAGGTTGTGGGAATCACCTTGCCGGGAGTGGCGTCGCGTCCTTTCATAATCCTCTGGAGGTCTTCGGCAATCAGATCTTCGATAATGAACCCCGCCCTATCCTTTTTTGCGCCTTCATATCGAATGGTGGCGGAAATCGAGCGCTCAAAGGGACGCGCCATTTGCATGTTTGTGTTTTCGGAATTGACCCAGATATCTACATTTTTGATTTTCTTGATGTTCCCTGTAATGTATCCGATTTGCCTGCCCGGCACATTGGTCAAATCGAACAATTTCTCCTCTTGTGTTTCGATGATCTTGGGTTTTCTTTCGACCCTCACTTCGTCGTCGAGCGCATCGTGAACGATGCTGTCAATCGTCTGTTTATCCAGACCGTTTTGAATAAGCGCCTGTATTTCTTTTCTGGCTTTTTCCATCAGTTCTTCGCTGGTTGTCTCGTAATAGGTGATGCCGAGCCCGCGGATATTGAAAGGGAGTGGCTGCTCGGTTTTCTTTTGAATGACGACAGTCACATATTTGTGCAGCGCATGACGAACGCCGAGTTCGTAAAACACATTTTGATTCAATGACGTAATATCCACGATTGCCAGATCTGCTTCAAAGATCCCTTTGAACATTTTTTTATGGATCGAGCCGGATTCGGGAATTTCGTCGCATCTCTCGCAAACAATCCCCAACTCTTCGACAGCCTTTTTGATGAGTTGATCGTATACCTGATTGAAATCAACCGTGTCTATCACGGTGCCTTTGCCGTCAAGCACGTCCTTCTTTCCGAACGGCATGATCACAAAACATTTCTTTCCTGCGTATTTATTCTCCGTCATGTTGGCTCCTGATCTAAGGATTGGCTCTCTTCGCGCGTTGATTTTCCAGCCAGTAAATCCCGATGATCGTTTTCGCGTCCATGATCTCGCCGGATTTGATCTTGTCCACCGCTTCTTCAAGCGAGAGTTCCACGGCAATGGTATCTTCCCCTTCTGAAAGCAATCCGCCGGTTCCTCTGTATCTCGCTTCGTGGCCTGAGACCTCCGAATAAAACAGGTAGACCCTTTCCGAACTGCCCCCGGGCGAGGGGTAAAAATTGGCGATATATTCTAATTTTGAAACAGACAGACCGATCTCCTCCTCCACCTCTCTCCGTGCGGTTTGTTCGGGCGTCTCGCCGGGGTCTAGTATTCCGGCAACGGTTTCCGTAATCCAGCCATGACCGTTCTTGTAGGAAGGATAGCGAAACTGATTCACCATGATGAGTTTGTTCGTATCCAAATTCAGGATCAGCACCGCCACCGAGTCGCCTCGTTCCAGACTGATGCGCCTCACAGCCTCGCTCATTCTGCCGTCAAATTTTTCATAGCGTAAATGAGCTTCTTCGATGTTGAAGACATCTTCAAAAATAATTCGTTTTTGTTCTATCGAAACCTGTTTCATGGGGGTGCCTGTGATTTGGAAAATAATAACTTGAGTATAGCACTTCACGGGTTGTTTTACCATCCGAAGGCACACACCGCCCGGAGGTTTTGGGAAATTCCAAGTCTGACTTAAGCGCTGCATCGCAAATCATTGTCGCAAACAGGGAAATATTCTCTCCAATTCCCTTGATTCTAAGTATGCACGCCGGCAATGTACCCGTCAATTGTCTTGCTCCTATTGATCTGTATCATCTATAGGGTTGGTGGTGCAATGGCGTCCGGTTCCAGATTGAATCCAATGTAAAATTGACTCGATGAAAATCACGATTCTCACCTACGGTTCGCGCGGCGATGTACAGCCTTTCCTTCCGCTCTCGCTCGGTTTGATGGCGCGCGGACACAGCGTCACACTTGCCGCGCCTCCCCGTTTTCAGGATCTTGTCGAAGAATATGGCATTTGCTTTTCGCCGCTGGCTGGCGACCCCGAAGATTTAAGCCGCCGCTTCAACGAGTCAGGCTTTAACTTTATCAAACAAATCCGTGACATGATGTCCCATGCGGTTGAGATCGGCGCGGAGATGCTTCGCAAAACCGAGGAAGCCTGCCGCGAGGCCGACCTCATCCTTCACACCTTTGCTCATGCGGTCGGCGCGCATACCCTGGCGCGCGAGAAAAACATTCCCGACATTCACATCCAAACCTTTCCCATGTTTGTGCCGACGGGCGACTACCCCAACGTCACCATGCCCGATTTAAAAGTGCGCGCCTTGAATCGCCTGACTCATGTCGTCTCGAAAAAAGCCGCATGGTGGACGTCGTCCTTTGGATTTGCACACGTCCGACGCCGTGCGGGGCTTCCCAAACGCAAACTTTATTTCCCATTCGATGACGACCCGCTTCGCCCTCCGACCCCGATCCTGTGTGCGTGGAGCCCGAGCGTTCTCCCGGCCTCAAGCGATTGGGACGCGAACATTCATGTTACTGGGTATTACTTTTTTGATCCGAACGCATCGTATCAACCTCCTCCTGGATTACAAGACTTCCTTGAAGCAGGTTCCTCACCGGTTTGCGTCTCATTTGGAAGCATGGTCAATCGCAACGCCGATACGATCGATCAAATTTTGCGTGCGTCTTTGACGCGATCCGGTCAGCGCGGGATCATCCTCTCAGGATGGGGAAGGGTGAACCAGCCTTCCTCGAAAGACCTTCTTTATCTTGATGAGGCTCCACATGACTGGTTGTTGCCTCGTTGCAAAATGGTCATCCATCATGGCGGTGCAGGGACCACGTCCTCGGGGTTGCGGGCGGGCATACCCAACATTGTTGTGCCGTTCACGGCAGACCAGCCGTTTTGGGGAAGGCGAATCCATGCCTTAGGCGCGGGACCGGAACCAATTCTTGTCCAGGATCTTTCAGTAGAGCGATTAACGCAGACGATCGCCGAGGCTGATGCGAATGTCTTCCGCAAGCGCGCGCAGGATATCGGTCAAAGAATTCGAAGCGAAAACGGAGTGGAGCAGGCGGTGGCGTTGATCGAGTCGTATACCTCCACCTGGAGAAATTTTAAGGTTTAATTGTCTGATGACCTATTGACAAAGTTTGGGAAAAGCATATAATCAACGTTCGCCAGTAGTTAAAAAGATCTCGTCCCCTGACAGATCGTTGAAAACGAAATAGCAGTCTCTAGTCAGAGACACAAGCCTGTTGGTTTTGCAGTCTGACGAGCCGATGTCGAAAGACAAATGACATCGGTGTTTTTGTCTGTAATTCCTTGACAGGCCAAAGCGGTGCGGGTAAAATCCGTCCGCCTTGTCACCGGAACTTTAACAACTGAACAGTGATAGGAAGCAACAACTCTGTCGATCCAGTAAAAAATCCGTAATCTACACTCGCAAGAGTGAGATTTTTTGCGGAGAGTTTGATCCTGGCTCAGGATGAACGCTGGCGGCGTGCCTAATACATGCAAGTCGAACGAGGTGCTTTTGTAGCAATACGAAAGTATCCTAGTGGCGAACGGGTGA
>JACAET010000057.1 GCA_013388685.1 Chloroflexota bacterium
ATGAGCGGCAGAATTTTCCGATAGGGGTGCTGGTCAATGATGATGGCTTCGAAGATTTCATCCTTGCTGGCAAAATGATTATAGATGCCGCCCAGCGCCAGCCCGGCGCGCTCGGCGATCTGCCGCATGGAGGTGGCGTGATAGCCCTGCTCCATAAACAAGGCAATGGCGGCGTTTTCAATGGTGAGGCGGGTACGTTCTCCTTTTGTGAGCGTTTCTTCAGGCATAATTTCTCTCTTCGCAAAATGAACGAACGTTCGTTTATTTTATTCGTTTTGAGAAAACTGTCAAGGGAAAGGATCAACCGTCCCTGCGAAGGAAGCGGAAAAGTCGAATGCTGGAGTGAGTCCACTGCAAAAACCAACCGCAGAGAACGCCGAGAGCGCAGAGCGCTTCATTAGTATATCTCCGCGTACTCTGCGGTCTCGGCGGTAAAACTGCCTTTTTGCAGTGGAGTCTGGAGTAGAATCACAGCCATGCTCCCCCTCTCCAAAGTCGAACAGCTCAGCCGCAGGCATCTGCGTTATAACGTCATCGTCAATCTGGCCGATGGCGGTTTTTTTGGACTTGCGCTGGGTTTCGCCTCCTTCGGGACCATTTTGCCGCTCTTTGTCGCCTCGATGACCGATTCAGCCACCCTGATCGGACTCGTCCCTGCGATTCACGCGGCGGGATGGCTGCTGCCGCAGTTGTTTACGGCTGCCCATACATCGCGTTTGCGAAGATATAAAAAGACAGTGTTGCTCAACACCATTCACGAACGGCTTCCATTTTTGGGCTTCGCCATTGTTGCGCTGATTCTGCCGGCGATAGGAGTGCAGGCGGGGCTGATTCTCACGTTTCTTCTGCTCACCTGGCAGGGACTGGGCGGCGGCTTCACCGCCAACGCCTGGACCAGCATGATTTCAAAAATCATCCCTTCCGATTACCGCGGCACGTTTTTCGGCATGCAAGCCGCAGTGGCAAACCTGTTCATCAGCGGCGCAGCGGTAGGAGCGGGCTACCTGCTCGATTGGTACGAGGCGCCGCTCAACTTCGTATACTGCTTCCTGATTGCCACGCTTTTCTTCACCATCTCGTGGTTTGCGCTTGCACTCACACGCGAACCGACAGACTACGACAAAGTGATCGAGGAGAAACCTTCCCCTTTCTGGCACGGAACCTTGAGCATCCTGGGCGGCAATCCCAACTTTCGCTGGTTCCTCGCGGCGCGTTTCCTCTCACAATTCGCCACCATGGGCTTCTCGTTCTATATTGTCTATGCCCTGCGCCGCTTCAACGCCGACGCTGTTGTCCTCGGTTATCTCACAGCCACTCTCACCATCACGCAGACCGCCGCCAACGTGGGCATGGGCTGGCTGGGCGACCGCATCGGACACCGCGCCATGCTCATCCTCGGCGCGGCGTCGGCGATGTTGAGTTCCCTGCTGGCATGGTTCGCACAGTCGCTTGCCTGGTTCTTCCCCATCTTCATCCTTGCGGCGCTCGCCAACGTCTCCATCTGGACGAACGGCATGACCATGGCAACCACCTTCAGCGGAGAAAAAGAGCGTCCCTTCTACATTGGGCTGGCGCAAACGCTCACCGCGCCCGCCACCATCATCGCCCCGCTCATCGGCGGCTGGGTTGCAGATACAGGCGGCTTTTCTTACACCTTTGGGCTTTCGGCTGTTTTGTCTGCGGCAATGACAGCAATGTTCATCTTTCTGGTCAAAGACCCGCATAAAATCCCGATGACAGACCACAGACCATAGACCACTTCACCGTCTGTCGTCCGTCGTCCACAGTCATATCAAGGAGAACCCATGACGCTACTTCAGGAAAAAGCGCAACAAGCCATTGACATCCTCCAAGAGCAACAAAGCGACGTGTGGCTTACATTCGTCCGCGAGACCAGCGGCGTGCGCGACCCTGTTCTCGATTTTCTCATCGGACCCAACGACCTTACCTGGCAATCGGCGCTCCTCTTCACCCGCAAAGGGAACAAAATCGCCATCCTCGGCAATCTCGAAAAAGAAACGATTGCCCGACTCGGCGTTTTCGACGACATCCTCGGCTACGATTCCGCCATCAGCGACCTTCTGCGCGAAACCCTCGCCCGCCTCAACCCCGACCGAATTGCCGTCAACACCTCGAGGAACAACGTCCACGCTGACGGCTTGACTCACGCCATGTACGAAATCCTGCGCGGCTACCTCAAAGACACGCCCTACGCTGACCGCCTCGTCAGCGCCGAACCCGTCATCAACGCCTTGCGCGGACGGAAAACCCCAACCGAACTGGCGCGCATCAAACGAGCCATCGAAATCACCGACGAAATCTACCAAAAGACCTTCGACTTCATCAAAGTCGGCATGACCGAGATTGAAGTCGGCGAATACATGCAAAAACTGGCACGTGAATATGGCGTCGGGCTGGCTTGGTCGGCGGAGGGTTGCCCTGCGGTGAATTCAGGTCCAAACTCCCCCATTGGGCACAGCGGACCCACCGACATTAAAATCGAACGCGGACATCTCATCCATTTTGATTTTGGCGTGAAATACGAAGACTACTGCTCAGACATTCAGCGCGTCTGTTACGTTCTGCGCGAAGGCGAAAGCGAAGCGCCGCCCGAAGTCCAGCGCGGCTTTCTGACGATTCGCACCGCTATCGAAAAAGCACGCGCAGCGATGAAGGCGGGCGTGACGGGCAACTCGATTGATGTGATCGCGCGCGAGATCGTAACCGACGCCGGCTACCCGGAATACAAATATGCGCTCGGTCACCAACTGGGACGTGTCGCCCATGACGGCGGCGCGCTGCTTGGTCCGCTGTGGGAGAAATACGGCGACTCGCCCAACCAAAAACTGGAAGTGGGACAGGTCTTCACCATCGAACCGGGGCTGGCGGTGACAGGTTACGGCTACATCGGTTTGGAAGAGGATGTAGTGATAACTGAAGACGGAGCGGAATATTTCACCGAACCGCAGAGAGAGATTGTGTTGATTCGAAGGTAAACGACCGTAGACCGTGAACAATGATGGCGGTCTACGGTCTATCGTCTGTGGTCAAGAACTATCGGGGAGATAAAAGTCAATTAATCAGTATCAACTGTCAGTTAAGGGAGAGGCGGATAATCCGTCTTCCTTATGACCTCCATCACTGGCTTGTCTTATAATGCCTCACTATACTCGTCGGCGTGAGGTAATCCTATGACACAAGAAGATCCGAGAATTCTTGAATTGCGTAAGATGCGAGCAAAAGCGCTGGAGGGCGGCGGCGCGGAGCGGTTGGCAAAACAAAAAACCAAAGGCAAGTTGACGGCGCGCGAACGCATCGAACTGCTGCTCGACCCGGGAACGTTCAACGAAATCGAGCCGTTCATCACCCATCAGGGCGATGAAATGGGGCTGCTCAAGGAAAAGTTCTACGGCGACGGGGTAATCACCGGCTACGGGCAAATTGACGGACGGACGGTTTACCTGTATTCACAAGATTTCACCATTTATGGCGGGACGTTGAGCGAGATGCAAAGCCACAAAATCTGCCGCGTGATGGACCTGGCGGTGCGCAACGGCGTGCCGTTTATCGCCCTGATCGATTCCGGCGGCGCGCGCATTCAGGAAGGCGTGCGTTCGATGGGCGGTTACGCCGAAATCTTTCGCCGCAACGCGCAGTATTCGGGTGTGGTGCCGCAAATCAGCGTCATGCTCGGACCATGCGCCGGCGGCGCGGCATATTCCCCCGCCCTCACCGACCTGGTCATCATGGTGGAAAAGCAGTCTTTCATGTTTCTCACCGGTCCCGAGGTCATCAAAGCCGTGACAGGCGAAGTGATTGACGCCGAGTCGCTGGGCGGCGCCGACGTGCACATGTCGGTCAGCGGTGTGGCGCATTTGAGCGTGAAGAGCGAACGCGAAGCGCTGCAACTGGCGCGGCATTTTCTTTCTTACCTGCCTTCCAACAACGTGGAAAATCCGCCGTTCGTCAAATCGGACGATGCCCCCCTGCGCATGGACGAATCGCTCAACAGCGTCGTGCCGCTCGACCCAGCTGAGCCGTACATCATGCACCAGGTCATCGAGAAGATCATTGACAAAGGCACGTTCCTCGAGATCCAGCCCGATTGGGCGCGCAACGCCATTGTGGGCTTGGCTCGCATCGGCGGTCACAGCGTGGGCATTGTGGCGCAGGAACCCGCCATCATGGCAGGCGTGATTGACATAGACGCCGCCGATAAAATGACCCGCTTCGTCCGCATGTGCGACTGCTTCAACATCCCGCTGGTGACCTTCGTGGATTCGCCCGGCTTTCTCCCCGGCATCGCGCAGGAGCATGGCGGCATCATCCGTCACGGCGCGAAACTGCTCTACGCCTATTCCGAAGCCACCGTTCCCAAAATCTGCATCATCACCCGCAAGGCATACGGCGGCGCGTATGTGGTCATGTCCAGCAAGTATCTCGGCACTGATGTCACCTATGCGTGGCCCTCTGCCGAAATTGCCGTGCTCGGCGCGGAAGGCGCGGCAAACATTCTCTTCAAGAAGCAAATCGAATCTGCGCCCGATCCCGCTGCCGAACGCAAGCGGCTTGCCGACGAATACCGCGCCAAGTTCAACAACCCCTACTACGCCGCTTCCACCGGCTACGTGGACGACATCATCGAGCCGCGCGAGTCGCGCCCGAAGATCATCGCCGCGCTCTCGGCGCTGCGCGATAAGTACGCTCCCGCCCCGCCCCGCAAGCACGGGAACATTCCGGTGTGAATTACCAATTACCAATTACTCGATCGGTAAATAGTAATTGTTAATTGGGAGGAAACCATGAACAATCTTGCACTCGCCCTCCAAATCACCGCCCTCGGCATGGGACTCGTCTTCAGCGCGATTCTGATTCTGTGGCTGATGATGACTCTGATCACCAGCCTTACCGCCGACAAAGACTCCGCTTCAGACTCACCCAAGCCTGTCTCTGCTTCGGAAACCGAAACCCTCGCCCGAGCCGCCGCCGCGGCAGTGGCGCTGGCAATGGCAGAACAACAGTTATCGTCCGCGCACCCGCTCAAAGACCCGCCGACAGCAATCGTCTCCGCGTGGCAGCTGGGAATGCGGACGCGGCAGATGACACAGAAAGGTATCAGACTTCCGAAGCCTTGAAGAAAATTAACAGATAAGCACCGCAACCGCATAGTTGGCGTTCTCTAACGCCTACGCGCAAAGGCAGCCATGAAATACAACATCACCATTCAAGATAAATCCTACCTGGTCGAAATCGAGGACATCAACGCGCGTCCCGTCATTGCATACGTGGAGGGGATTCGCGTGGAAGTCATTCCAGACACGAATCCGCTTGGGGTGGAGGGCGGCAGGCGCGAGGTCCAGAAAGAAGCGAAGGAAACGCCGTTGATGGATGCGCGCCGCGCCGCGTCCTCTCCGAGCGCAAACGAGTTGACCGCGCCCCTGCCAGGGACCGTCATTGAGGTCTTCGTCAAAGAGGGAGACCTCATCGAGGCGGGACAGGTGGTGGTCATCATCGAGGCGATGAAGATGAAGAACAGCATCCGTTCGACGCGCGCCGGAAAGGTGGCGGAGGTGCTGGTCCGTGCGGGAGATACGGTGGCGCACAAGCAGGCGCTGGTGAGGTTCGCGTAATGAATGTCACTGCGAGCGATTTAAGCGAAGCAGTCTCAAATACTATAGGGATTGCTTCGTCACAAAAACCGTTCCTCGCAATGACATATAGGTGACACATGGATCTTCAATCACTGATACCAGAACTGCTCAAAGGGCTGGCAAATTTCAGCCTCGGCAACGGTGTGATGATCCTTGCCGCGTTGGTTTTGATCTACCTTGCCGTGTTCAAAGAGATCGAGCCTGTGTTGCTGCTCCCCATCGGGTTCGGGTGTCTGTTGGCGAACATTCCGCTGGCAGGCATGACCGCCGCAGAGGGCATCACGGGCGTCCTGTACGAGGCGGGCATCAAAACGGAAATGTTCCCGCTGTTGATCTTCATCGGCGTGGGCGCAATGATTGACTTCAGCCCCTTGCTGGCGCAGCCGCGCATGGTGCTGCTCGGCGCGGCGGGACAGTTCGGCATTTTCGGCACGTTGATACTGGCGATCTGGCTGGGATTTCCCTTGAATCAAGCCGCCTCCATCGGCGTCATCGGCGCCATTGACGGACCGACCTCCATTTTTGTGGCGACGAAACTTGCGCCCGAACTATTGGCGCCGATTGCTGTAGCGGCGTATTCCTACATGAGTCTCATCCCCATCATCCAGCCGCCGCTGATGCGTCTGCTCACCACCCAACGCGAACGCCTGGTGCAAATGGAATACACGCCCAAGCCCATCTCACAGCGCACGCTTATCTTCTTCCCGCTTGTGCTGACTCTCGTGATCGGCTTGCTCGTTCCCGAAGCGACGCCGCTCATTTCCATGCTCATGCTTGGAAACCTGCTGAAAGTTTCGGGGGTGGTGGAACGCCTGAGCAAAGCCGCACAGCACGAGATCATCAACATCTCGACATTATTCCTCGGTCTCGCCATTGGCGCGACGATGACCGCCGCCGATTTTCTCAATCTCGATACGGGCAAAATCATGTTGTTAGGCTTGATTGCCTTTGCGCTCGATACGGTTGCGGGCTTGTTGTTTGGAAAACTGATGTGCGTGCTGAGCGGCTACAAGATCAATCCGCTCATCGGCGCGGCGGGGATTTCCGCGTTCCCCATGGCGGGGCGTCTTGCCGCGAAAACCGCCAATGACGAAGACCCGAACAACTTCATCCTCATGCACGCCATGGGCGCAAACACGGCGGGACAGTTGGGTTCGGTCATTGCAGGCGGGGTGCTGCTGGCGATTGTGAGTAAGTTGGTGTAACCCCCTCCGCCCTTCGGGCACCTCCCCCAAATTCCGCAAACACAATTTTAATCAGCATTCTGCATATACTGCGGAATTTGGGGGAGGCTGGGTGGGGGTCACACGCCCGCAAAATATCCCTCCTCCACCCCCTGCCAGGTTTCCTCGGGCAATTTCATATGCTTCGTCAACAGCGGATGGACTCGCGCCATCTCTTCGTACATCCTCTGCGCCACGCGGCGGATGGAAAAATGCGCGTTGGCGGCGGAACGTAACTGACAGAACGCGTACGCCTCCCGCAAATTGAACTGCGCCAGCACGCGGCGGTTGAATCCGTTCGGGACGACGTATTGGGCAACGGCGGGACTGAACTCGTACAACTTCTCGAACATCCGACTTGCCGCCTCCATCGCCGCTTCATACTTTGACCCGAAACCTGCCTCCGTCATCAAAAGCGGAGTCGCGTACCCCAGCCGCGTCGTGAGCCGTTGCGGAGTCTGCGTCATCATGCGGTGACGTTTGAACTCGGCATACGCGCCCTGATCCATGACCAGGTCGAAGGTGTAGATGCAATATTCCAGTTCGCGGAGCGGCGTGTCGTACCTGCCCAGCCTGCCCAGCAAGGACTCGGCGAGTTTGGATTTCGCTTCACCGCTCGACGATTCCACATGAGCCAGCGCATCTGCAAATGTCATTTCGCCAAAGCGATATAACGCCGCCGCCAGCACTTTGTTCTCGCCGTTTTCGTCGTAGTCAATGAGGGCGCACCACTTCTCATTTCTGAATTCCGAATTCTGAATTGCGAATTCCAATCTCCACTCTCTATTCTCTAATTCTCCAATCTCCTTACACGTCTCCACCAAATACGGCACGGCATCGGCATACTTCACCAGCGTGGGCGTTTCGGCTTTGGCAACTTCCTTGACCTTTGCGCCAATCTCGCGCACTTCGGCAAGTTCGTGCGAGAGCATTTTGCGGATCATATTCTCGATGACGCGAGCGTTAGCGGTCATGCCCACGTTGGCGAGCGCGGCGGCAGGCAGGATGAAACGGCACACGTCCACGTACCTGGATCGGATGCGGCGGTCCCAGGCATCATCGCTTTCGTTTTCGCGGCGCGGGAAGCGGCTGAGGATGAGGCTCCGCACGGGTTCCAGCGAGTCGGCATAGGTCTGGAAGAGGAGGCGGATGGTCTCCACGTATTCGGCGCGGAGGGGGTGTCCATCCAGTTCGCTGGGAATCCAGAAGTCATTCACTCCCCATTTCTGATAGCGCGTGGACTTTTCGGTGTAGGAGGCGAGGCGGTTGCTCTCGATGGCTTCGATGGCGACGCGCGAAACGTTTTCGAATGCGATGTGTAGAATCGCATGTTCCGCCACCGAGGCGTGACCGTATCCCACCACCCACTTTTCATGGAACTGCGCGGACTTTTCGTCGCTCAACTCGGCGGCTATGTCGCGGAAGGATTCGGGCGAGCGCGAGGTTTTGGCGAAGGCAACCGCAATGGTTTCGGGGCTGAGGGCGCGCGGGGAGAGTAAGTAAATATCACGTTCGGGCATGGGTATCTCCTCAAAAAGGGAACGGGCTATGCCGTTCCCAGGATGCGGCGGGTCTGCTCCACATCGAGCCTGATTTGCCGAATGAGCGCCTCCACCGAGTCGTATTTCAACTCGTCGCGCAGGCGGGCGATGAATTCCAGCCTGAGCATTTCGCCATAGATATCACGGTCGAAGTCGAGCAGGTATGCCTCCACGTTCAATGTCCGCTTGTCGGGCGTAAAGGTGGGGTTGGTGCCCACGTTGACCGCTGCCATGTGGCGTTCGTTGCCAAGGTACGCCCAGCAGGCATAGATGCCACCGGCAGGCAAGACCTTCTCGCGGGCATATTCAAGGTTGGCGGTGGGGAATCCGATGGTCTTGCCGCGCTGGTCGCCATGGGTGACGAGTCCCTGCAACTGGTAGGGATGTCCCATCAGGCGGGCGGCTTCTTCCACCTTGCCGACGGTCACCAGTTTACGGATCTCGGTGGACGATACGACGCCGCTTTCGTCGCCCAAGGCTGCTACGGTTTCGACGCCGTATCCCAACTCCAAGCCGATTTCGGTGAGGCGGGCGGCGTTGCCTTCGCGGTCTTTTCCCAGGGTGGAGTCGTAGCCGAGGATGAGGCGCACAAGCCCCAGTCGAGTCTTGAGGCGGGTCATGAAGTCGAAGGCGGTGGTGTTTGCCACGGTCATGTCGAAGGGATGTGTGACGACCACGTCCACGCCCCAATCGCCAAGCAATCGGGCGCGTTCGCCGGGGAGGGTGAGCAGTTTGATATCGCCGCGCCCAAAGATCTTGGCGGGATGCGGGTCGAAGGTTAAAACGACGGCAGGCAGCCCATCGGCATGAGCGCCTGCCACAAGTTTGTTGATGATTTGTTGATGACCGCGGTGGACTCCGTCGAATACGCCGACGGTCAGCCATGACCCGGAGAGGGTGACTTCCTCGAGAGAGCGGTAATGCAGCATGGGGGGAGTTCGCTCTCAGCAGTCCGATCGGCTGGAGCCGAAGACGGTCTAGTCGCTGGTGAAGAAGACTTTTTTGGGCTGCCAGGCGGGGGCGCCGTCTTCGCCGATGACACATTCGAGCAGGGCAACCAGTTCGCCCTGGGTGCTGACGCCGCGCACGCGTTTGCCGACGGGGGTGTCGGCTTCGGCTTTGACGCGGTGACCGTGACGCACGCCTTCCACGTCGTCGGGGTTGAGTTCGATGGCAGGCCAGTCGCCCAGCGCTTCGGCGGCGGGGATCAGGTATTGATACCAGTTGCCCGCCTGGAACGCCTCCTGCAGTTTGCGCAGGGGAACGGCGTCGCGCAGGGAGAAGCGCCCGCTTTTGGTGCGGCGTAAGCCAACCAGGTAGGCTCCGCAGCCGAGTTTTTCGCCGAGGTCGTTTGCCAGCGAGCGAACGTAGGTGCCGGAAGAACAATGTACGTCTATGACCACTTCGGGCGGCGCCCATTCGAGCACTTCGAGGTGGTGTACGGTAATTTTGCGCGGCGCGAGTTCGACCTCTTCGCCTTTGCGCGCCATTTCGTATGCCTTGCGCCCTTGCACTTTGACGGCGGAATAAGGCGGCGGGGTTTGTTCGATTTCCCCAATAAAGGTTTTCAGCACTTCTTCAAATTGTTGTTCGGTGATGTTGATGGGCTGGCTGCTCTGCGTGAATTTGCCGTCTGCATCAAAGGTATCGGTCTTGGCTCCAAGGCGAATGATAGCTTGGTAACGTTTGTCAGATGCAGAGACGTACTCGCTCAAACGGACAGCAGGACCTATGAGGATAACAAGCACGCCCGAAGCGCGCGGGTCTAAGGTGCCGGTGTGACCTGCCCGACGCAGGCCGGTGCCGTTGCGGATTGCCTGCACAACGTCGTGGGATGTCATGCCAACGGGCTTGTCCACAACCAGTACGCCCGAGATGGCATTCTTTACGTCTTGACTATTCATTTTTCCTCCTGAAGTATTCATGCTTTCAATTATGACACAATTATCCGATTCACGGTTAGAGTCCCAGCATTTCGCGTGTGATTTTTAGTACCAATGGTTGAATTTCTTCGAGTTTTCCCGGTATATCCGCCCCTGCGGCGGCGGCATGCCCCCCACCGTTGAAATGCTTCGCCACTTGTGAGACATCTACACCCGGCTCCAATGCGCGCCAGGAAATCTTTACATGATTGTCGCTTTGTTCGACGAAAATCATACCCACTTTGTTCCCGTCAATGGCGGAGATCATGTTGATGAGGTCGGCGTCGTCGTTGCCGCCGTAGCCTGCGCGTTTGCGGTCTTCGAGTGTCAACGTTCCCCAGACGATTCCGTTCTCGTGCTGCATACTGGAGAGTCCGGCGCCCCAATATTTTGCCGCGGGGAAGGATTTTTTGACCAGCGAGCGCATGTAGAGGTCCGGCATGTTGACGCCGGTTTCCATCAGCATGGCGCACTGACGAAGGGCTTCGGGGGTGGTGTTCGAGGTGCGGAAGCCAAGCGTATCGGTAATGATGCCGGTCAAGAGTGCGGCGGCGATGGGCTGGGTGATGGGGAAGCCCCATTCCGGCAGGTGATTGGTGAGGATGGCGGCGGTTGCCACTTCTTCCGCTTCGATGAGGTTGATTTTGCCGAATCGTTCGTTGGTGACGTGATGGTCAATGTTGATATCGGGCGGTCTGAAGTTTTCGAAGATTTTCCCCGTGCGTTTGAAATCGGCGCAGTCCACAGTGATGAAGGTGTCATATTCGCCGCTGGGAGCCTTGACGATGAGGTCGCTGCCTTCGAGATGTTTGAAAGAGGCGGGAACGCCATCTGCCAGCACCATTTGCACCGACTTGCCGGCATCCATGAGAGCCAGCCCCAACCCCAATAACGATCCAATCGCGTCGCCATCCGGGCGGACGTGTGACGCCACCACCACTTTGTTTGCTTTGGTGATCCGTTCTTTGATAGCCCCTGGTGTTTCTTTGTCGCCCATGCCTGTTTTATCTCTCCGTCATTTTTATCACAGAAATCGTGTCACAGCGGTTAAGAGTGTGTAAGAAAGTGTTTTGAAATTCGTTCTAAACCACAGATGAACACAGATGAACACAGATAAATAAGATTTGAGAGCATTTTCACGGTTGCTTCCTCAAAAAATCAGTGTCCATCTGTGTGTACCTGTGGTGAATGTTGATTTGCAAAATGCTCTCTAAGGGTTTTATCGGTTTTTGTTTCTCAGTTCCGCCAGCAGTTTTTCGATATGGTCGGCGTTTTCGGGGGTCATGTCCCAGTGAAAGCGCAGATGGGGGAATGTGCGCAGTTCGATGCGCGAGGCGAGAATCCGCCGGATGAAACCGGATGCCGACTCCAGCCCGGCGAGAACGTCTTTGGAGCGTGATACGCCCTCTACAGCAGAAACGAAAATATCCGCATACGCCAGTTCTTTATCCACTTTTACGTCGGTGACGTAGATGAGGTGCAGGCGCGGGTCGCTGATCTCGCGGATAAGCATTTCCGAGAGTTCTTCGCGGAGACGGTCGGCGATGCGTTGAAGTCGTACACCGGAGGGCATGTCTTCGTCCTTATTCCAGGATATAACAAACCAGTTGATCGCCAACCTGAATATCCTTGAAGTTTTTGAAACCGACGCCGCACTCGAAGCCCTGGCGGATTTCTTTGACGTCTTCCTTTTCATGGCGAAGCGATCCCATTTCGCCTTCATAGACGATGTCACCGCCGCGGTACAGCCTGACCTTTGCGTTGCGGCGCAGTTCGCCTTCGGTGACACGGCATCCCGCCACTTTACCAAACTTAGAGGCGGTGAAGGCTGCCAGCACCTGGGCGCGCCCGATGATTTTTTCCTTCACCACCGGTTCGAGCATGCCTTTGAGCGCTTTTTCGATGTCTTCGGTCATGCGGTAGATAATGTCGTAGAGACGGATGTCCACGCCTTCCTTTTCGGCGAGGCGGCGGGCAGATACATCTGCCTGCACGTTAAAACCGATCACGATGGCGCTGGAGGCGGAGGCAAGCATGATGTCGTTGTCGGTGATATTGCCAGTTTCGGAATAGAGGATTTTGATGCCGATCTCACCGCCGCCTAGTTTGTTCAACTCGGAGACGATGGGGTCGAGCGAACCTTGCACATCCGCCTTGACGATGAGATTGAGTTCCTTCGCTTCACCGGCCTGGACGTTGGCGAACAAATCCTCCAGTGAAATCTTTTTCTTCGCCTGCGCCTGTTCTTTTGCGGCGTTCAGCCGTTCCGTGACAATGACGCGCGCTTCCTTTTCCGAAGGAACCACCTGGAACAAGTCACCGGCGGAGGGGACTTCGTTCAATCCCATCACAAGCACAGGCATGGACGGACCCGCCTTCTTGACAGGTTTGCCCCTGAAATCGGACATGGCGCGCAGTTTTCCGTGCGCGGTTCCAGCCACCACCACATCTCCCGATGAAAGCGTACCGTTTTGCACGAGCAAAGTGGCAATCACACCTTTGGACTTGTCCAATTCGGCTTCGATGACCGTCCCAATGACCTTACCCGAAGGATTCGCGTTGATTTGCATATTGTCCGCCACCAGCAGAATGCCTTCGAGCAAGTCATCAATGCCCTGCTTCTGCTTGGCGGAGACGGGGATGACCATGGTGTTGCCGCCCCATTCGTCCGGCACGAGTTCCTGTTCGGCAAGTTGCTGTTTGACGCGCTCGGGGTTCGCGTTGGCTTTATCCACCTTATTCAACGCCACAATGATCGGTACGCGCGCCGCCTTGGCATGGGCAATGGCTTCCTTCGTCTGCGGCATGACGCCGTCATCCGCCGCGACGACCAGAACGACGATATCCGCGCCTTGAGCGCCGCGCGCCCGCATTTGGGTAAAGGCGGCATGACCCGGCGTATCGAGGAACGTGATCGTACGCCCCTTCATTTCGACCTGATAGGCGCCGATGTGTTGTGTGATGCCGCCCGCCTCGCCCGCCGCCACATCCGTCTGCCGAATGGCGTCCAACAGACTGGTTTTACCGTGATCCACATGCCCGAGGATGGTGACCACCGGCGGGCGGGATTTCAACTTGGATTGATCCTCCCCCGCAATCATCTGGCGCCAAAGGGGAACTTCGCCCGTTTCCGCGACAAGATCATCAACCGCTTCAGGCACAGCCTGAAAGCCATATTCGCCCACCACGATCGCGGCGGTATCGAAATCAACGGACTGGTTGATGGTTGCCATCACGCCGTTGGACATCAGTTTTTTGATCAGGTCAATGGGGCTTTTGCCGATCTTCTGCGCCAGATCACGAACAACGATACTGCTCGGTAACTCGATCTTGTTTCCGTTATTACTCATGGGACCGCCTCCATAAAAATTACAGTATGAAACACTGCAGGCAAAACGCCTGGTCAGGGCGGGCCCCATGAACAACCATAACGGCTACATGGTTACCCGCCGTCCCCCGCCGCTCCTGCCTCGTGCGGCAGAGCGTTCATGAATTCTTCCAATGTTGCGCGCTCGCCCGGCTCGAGCGCGGTCTTCAAAGCATGGGCAAGAGCGCCCTTCAGACCTCGCTCCCAACATTCGCGGCGGTCATGCAGGTACGCCCCACGCCCGGGAAGTTTGCCGGTCGGGTCAATCTGCACTCCCGCAGGGGTGCGCACGACACGGATCATCGTTCGCTTGGGCAGAACTTCGCGGCACCCCACACACGTTCGCCGGGGTACGTGCTTGATACGCTGGACAGGTTTCTTTTTCGACACCTTCGATCCCGGTGCATTTACCATTCTTCTTCGAAGTCGCCGCCGCTTCGTTTATGCTTCTTGCGGCTGACCACTTCGCCAAGCTCTTCATCGAACTCGAGCGCCACGCCCTTCTTCTTTCCTTTTTTGCCTTTCTTCTTGTCCTTCGAATCCTCGTCTTCCTCGCCGGAGGCAGTCTGGAAGATCTCGGGTTTCATGGTGAAGAGTTCGTCCAGAGAAATGCCGTCCTTGTGACCTTCGTCTTCCTGCTCTTCTTCGCCGTGTTTTCTCGCTTCCTTCCTGGTTTGCGCCTGTTTCTCCACAACGGCTGTTGCCTCCGCCGCATCGGGCAGGGACTCCATGGCTGGCTCGCTTGCAGGCGTGGAAACGGCTTCAGAGACCGGGGCAGCCTCCGGCTGGACGGGAGCCGGTTCAGGGAAGGTCAATGCCGCCAGGCACTCCTCGATATTCTGAATGGCTTTCGGTCCAATCCCAGGTAAACCAAGCACACTGTTGGGGTCCAGTTTCATTTTGACCATCAAACTGCCCACCGTTTCGATTCCGGCTTCGGTCAGGATGTTGAAAACGTGTTCCTTGATGCCGGCCTGCTCCAGGCGCATGTCGAAAGCCGCGGCAGGAATTCCTGCCTGCTCGGCAAGTGACACGTCCCCTTCCGCCACACGAACCGCTTCAGCTTTCATTTCACTTGTGCGGCGCTCCACACGATCAATGAACCGGGCAAGCATTTCATATTCTTCCGGCGTGACCGGGCGGTTTTCAGCCTTCTTCGCAAGGATTTCCTCGATGACCGGGATGGATTCAACCGCGCTGGGCATGAGAGCCGCCAGTTCGGGATCGTTCTGCAACTTGACAATCGTATCCGCCGAGGCTTCCACCGTGGATTTGATGTCAATGCGCCAGCCTGTCAGTTTGGCGGCAAGGCGGGCATTCTGCCCGTCACGCCCAATCGCCAGACTCAATTGATCCTCGCCCACCACCACGGTGGCGGTCCGGGTGCCCTCCACCTCAGCCAGGTAGACTCCGGCGACGCGCGCCGGGCTGATCGCCTTGGTAATATACACCATGGGATCGGCATCCCATTGGATGATATCGATCTTCTCGTCGTGCAACTCTTTGACGATGGCTTGAATGCGCACCCCCTTGATGCCCACGCACGCGCCCACCGGGTCAATGCCCGGCTGTGTCGCCGAGACCGCCACTTTCGCGCGGGCACCCGGTTCGCGAGCGATGGCGCGAATCTCCACCACACCGTGATAGATTTCCGGTACTTCGTTTTCGAGCAGACGGCGCAAGAAGTTGCGGTGCGCGCGGGAGAGAATGATCTGCGGTCCACGCGGTCCGTCTTTTACTTCCAAAACCACGGCGCGTATACGGTCGTGCACCTTGAAGCGTTCGCCGGGGATACGCTGACTGGCAGGCAGGGTGCCTTCCGCCTTCATATCCAGTCCCACCGTGGTGCTTTGCGCGTTCGTCGCCTGCACCACACCGCTGACGATTTCACCGACCTGGCGCTCGAAGTATTGCATCTGATTGGAGCGTTCCGCTTCGCGGATGCGCTGTTGGATGACCTGACGCGCCGTCTGGGCGGCGACGCGCCCAAAATCGGCGGGGGTGGATTCGACGATGACCATATCGCCCACTTGCGCGTCCGGCTTGATCTTGCGCGCCTCTTCCAGCAGGACCTCGGTCTTGGGCTCAATAATATCTTCCACCACTTCCTTTTCCGCAAAGACCATGACCTTGCCAGTTTCCGGGTCAATCCTGGCTTCCACGTGCTGGGCGGCAGACGCGCCTACAGCCCGCCGATAGGCTGAAACCATCGCAGACTCGATCGCGGAAATGATGATTTCCTTGGAAAGTTGTTTGTCTTCCAACACATCGTTGAAAGCCAGGGTAAATTCGTTCTTCGCCATGCCGGTTGCTCCGTGTACTCCTTATTACAAGCAGAAAAGTGGGGGGCGCCCACTTCTCGGTGTGTTCGATCATCGGTTCGACGTGCGCCATTATTTTAGCACGAGGCGGTAAAAGATGCAAGATTATAATACCGCCATGCAACATCGCAACTTCGATAAAGCCGCCCTGCGCGGTGAACCGTCTTACGTTTGGCGGGCTGGTCAGCAGCGCCGTCTCGAAATGATTCTCAAAGCCGCAGGTCATCGTATCGAAGGGAAAATCCTGGAAAACGGCTGCGGTGTGGGCATGTATGTCGAACATCTCTCGGCTTTCGGTGGAACTGTCATTGGCTTGGAATACGATTTCGAGCGCGCCGCTGAAGCGCACGTCCGTTCGCCGCACATCCTCAACGCCGCCGGCGAATTCCTCCCGCTTCCCTCCTCGACCTTCGACCTGATTCTCAGCCACGAAGTGATCGAACACGTTCAAGACGACCGCGCCGCCATCTGCGAAATGATCCGTGTGCTGCAAAGTCCCGATCCCGCATCGGGACGACCCGGCGGGCGGGCGGTCATCTTCTGCCCCAACCGCGGTTATCCCTTCGAGACGCACGGCATCTACTGGAAAGGCAAATACCGCTTTGGCAACAAGCCATTCGTGAACTACCTCCCCCGCCGCCTGCGCGACAGACTCGCCCCGCACGTCCGCATCTACTCGACGAAAGATATGGAAAGGCTGTTTGCCGATTTGCCTGTCCGCCTCATCGAACGGACAATCATCTTCGGCGCGTATGACAACCTCATCGCCCGCTTCGGCGCATTCGGAAAACTCCTGCGCGCCATCCTGCAGTTTTTCGAAAGAACGCCGCTGAAGGTCTTCGGCTTGTCTCATTTTTGGGTTGTGGAAAAAACATAGATCTGCGCAGAATTGACGCCAGAGAACATCTGTGTTTTCGCGAAGTATTCCTAGAGGCTCACATGCTCGATAAAAACCAGTTTGAACGCATCACCTTTGCCATGCCCTTTCTGCAAAAAGCCAATGAAAACTTGAAGCGCGAACTCATGCAACACGCCCAATTCGCCAGAATCCCTGCCGGTCATGATGTCTTCGTGGACGGCGACCGTGTGGATGGCATTGCGCTTCTGCTTTCGGGCGTTGTTCGTGTGTACAAGATCGGCGAAACGGGGCGCGAAATCACCCTCTACCGCTTCGGCTTGGGGCAAAGTTGTATCCTGAGCGCCAACGCCATCCTCAGCCAGAAATCCTTCCCTGCCATCGCCACCGTGGAGGAGGATGCCGAGGCGGTCATCATTCCCGCCGAAATCTTTCGTGAGTGGGTCAACAAATATGACCTATGGCGTGAGTTCGTCTTCGACCTGCTCTCCGAACGTCTCTCTACAGTGCTGGCAGTGGTAGACGAGGTGGTCTTCAAACGTATGGATCGCAGAGTCGCTTCGTTGCTGCTGAATCAGGCCAAGGTCCAGAACCCGATGCGCATCACCCATCAGGAAATCGCCGCCGAGCTGGGCAGTTCGCGTGAGGTCATCAGCCGCATCCTGGAGGATTTCTCCCGCGAAGATTTGATCGAGTCGGGGCGGGGCACCATTGAGGTGCTCGACTTTGAAGGGCTGGAATCGCGTTCGGTTATGTGACTTTGTCACAGACGGAATGGGGTAAGTCTCCTACAATGTGGGCATCGTAATCAATCAAACCAAGAACCAAAGGAGATTTCCCATGAAACGCAATATGTCCAATACCGACCGCATCGTCCGTGTCATTCTCGCCGCCTTGTTCGCTTACCTGTACTTCAGCGGCGCCGTCGCCGGCGGACTCGGCATCGTCTTGCTCGTGCTGGCGGCAGTGTTCGTGCTCACGTCCATCGTGGCGTTCTGCCCGCTCTACGCGCCGTTCAAGTTCAGCACCTACAAGGGATAATTTCACCCCATCATGGAACGTCCCGAAGGTACTCCAAGCCTTCGGGACGTTTCCGCTTCCTTCCTGACCATGAACCTGACACAATTTCAACAAGCCGTTTCCTCTTCCGAAAAACCCATCGTGGTGGATGTATGGGCGCCGTGGTGCGCGCCCTGCCGGGTGACCAAACCCATCCTCGAAAAACTCGCCGATGAGTACAAAGACAGGGTGGCGCTTCTGCCCATCAATGCCGATGAGTCGCGCGAGGTGCTCGAACAATTCCAAATCATCGGCATCCCCACTGTGCTGGCGCTGCAGAACGGCGAAGTGACGGCGCGTGTGACCGGCGCGCAAAACGAGGCAGGCTACCGCGCCATGTTCGAGGCGCTGGCAGAGGGCAAAGAAGTGAAAATTCCCCTCTCCGCCTTCGACCGTATGTTACGGCTCGGCGCAGGCACCTTGCTTGTGATGGTTGGCATTTCTACCAGCAATTGGGTGGCGCAGGGCATCGGCGTGGTCGTCGCCTTTCTGGGCGTCTATGACCGCTGTCCCATCTGGCAAGCCCTTACCCGGCTGGTCACCTCGCGCCTGAAATCGCGCAAGGCGTAACCGACATTCTTCCCTGGCTCCGCCCGCGGGGGCTGACATAAGTCTATCGGCTGGAGCGGTAGTTTCAATGACAGCGCAACAGACTCCGTTGTCACGATTCCTGTGTGAAGTGAAATTTGGCATTCGTTTTGCCGCGCAACCAGAGCTTCCCGCTGAAACTTCTCGTAATGCGCCGCGCCCATCGGGGTATCGAGACTGATTCCCATGACTGTCGCGCTGTGTTTCTCAAAAGAGGAAGCCCACCCGATCTCACATTGACTGATATGTATCCAACATGTATAATTATTTTTTGGCATCATCTCAAAAGCAGGAGTAAATTATGGAAACAATACACAATGCGCCGGAAGCGGTGCTGGAACCAAAGACCAAGTTAACCGGCAAGGTTATAAAGACAACCCTCGCCGGAGCGATCGTGGACGTGGGACAGCCCCTGCCCGGCGTGGTTCACATTTCACAACTCAGTAAGGAAGCGGTCAACAAGGTTGAGGATGTTGTGAGGGAAGGGCAAACGGTTGAAGTGTGGGTACGCCGCGCAAGGAAGGATCGTATTGAACTCACTATGATCGAACCGCTGGCGCTGGAATGGAAGGAAATCGAGCCGGATATGGTTGTGAAAGGCAAGGTTGTCCGTCTCGAACCCTATGGCGCATTCGTCGAAATCGGGGCGGAACGTCCCGGTATGATTCACGTCAGCGAACTCGCGCACGGTTACGTCAAGACACCGAGCGAGGTCATCAAGGAAGGCGATGAAGTGGAAGCCAAAGTGCTGGATGTCAACCGCAAAAAGAAGCAAATCAAGTTGAGCATCAAAGCGCTGGAACCCGAAATCGAGGAGTATAAACCGGCAAAGAAGGAAAATCGCAAGGGGGGCAAATCCACACCCAGAAAAGAAACGGCGGAGGCCGTCGAACCGGAAGAAACCAAGGAACCCGAACTGACCGCAATGCAAATCGCCTGGCAGGAAGCCCTGAACCGCTCCGGCGACAGCAAGGACTTTAAATTCAGAAAAACAAAAGTTGGCGTTTCACGGGAGCAGGAGGACATCCTGAACCGTACGCTGGAAAAACGCCTCCCCACCGGCGGATAGATGCGACAGAACAAAAAGAGCAGTTTCACTCTGCTCTTTTTGATTCCCGAGATTCCCAAACCCGCGGCGGGGGGGCAATCGCTCGACGCCAAGTCATGTCTCAATTTGTTGTTGCAACTCTTTGAGGAATTTTTCCCGGTTGGCGGAGCGCGCTGTTTTTCCGCTCGATGTTTTGATGATCCATTTGGGACCTACAACCTTGACATGACGCAGAGCAATGGCAGAATTTTTCGTAACGTGCGCCCGGATCGCGTCGGCAATCCTTTGTTGCACAGCAGGGTCATCCGAGTCGACCTCGGCAATGACGACGACCTCCTCCGTACCTTCCTCTTCGTTGAAAACACCAAACGCCACCGATCGCCCTCCGTGAACACCCGGCACTTCGTAGGTCAATGCCTCCAGGTCCTGCGGGTACACGTTCCTGCCGCCCACAATGATCATATCCTTCTTGCGCCCCGAAACAAAAAGCTCACCGCCTGCAAGGTAGCCGTAATCGCCCGTCAGATACCAGCCATCCAAAAATGCCTTCCTCGTTAAGTCCTCACGATTGTAATAGCCGGTCAACATACAGTCGCTTTGCAGAGCCACCTCCCCGACAACGCGCTCGGGCACATCCTTCCCCAGTTCATCCAGAACGCGCACCTTGACATTTGCCAGCGGACGACCCGAAGACATCATCTTCATGGATGGATGCCCATCGAGCGGACGTTTCGCCACGCGCTCGACCATGAATGCATCTCGGTCAATCTCATCGAGGACCGGTTCTTTCCCCAACACACTTTGGGTCACGCCAAAAACGTTTTCCGCCATCGCATAGGATGTTTGCAACGCTTCCCAACGGAGACCGTACGACTTGAATCTTTCATAAAATGCGCGGTGACTCTCCCAGCGAACAGGCTCGGAACAATTGATGACCGCCCGCAAAGATGAAAGATCTACGCCCTCCAGGTGGCGGTCTCGTATCTTCTGGGCGCAGAAGTTGTAGGCAAAGTTCGGGAGCCAGGTCAGCGTACCGCGATATCGGGTCACAGCATGCATGAGCTTGTAGGGTGCACGCACCCAATCGAACGGCGACATCAAAACCAGCGGAACCCCTGAAAGGATCGGCATGATGAACCCGGCGATCAATCCCATATCGTGATACAGCGGAAGCCAGGAGACAATCACGTCGCCGCTGTTCAGGGTAAGCGCCCCGCTATAGGCGTTCAATTGATTGAAAACGGAGCGGTGAGAAAGCGCGACCCCTTTCTGCAAACCCGTGGTACCCGAGGAATGTTGTAACAGGACGATGTCGTCCGGGCTTCTATCGAACCCTTTCAACGCATCGAAATCCAATTCCGTTAACGGCTCGATGGTGTCGCTGACGATCACCGAACGTACCGAGTTGCCCTCCCGAAGCGCCGAACGAACTTCAGCCTCGAACTCCGCATCGGTGACGATTGCCGCCGGTCTGGTCACCGCCATCAGCGAAGAGAGATCTGCACGGTAACGTTCGGGCGAGAGTTTCTCTGTGAGGAAAGGCATGATGGAGGGAATCGCGCCATGCAGGATCGCTCCCCAAAACGCATAGAGAAGGGCCTCGCCGTGCGGCAGGATTAATACAATGACTTCGCCAGGTCGAATTCCGGCGCTGGCGTAGGCGCGAGCAAAGGATTGTGAGCCGCACAAAAGCCGGTCGAGCGTGAGGGGTAGATCGCCGGCGTTAGGAAATTGCAGGTACGCCGCGACCCGGTTCGGGGCTTGCGCGTGAAGCGCTTTGAGACGTTCAGGGAAAATCATGAGCGGCGGGATTCGATCAAGACGGCGAGTTGGGTCAGGTTGTCAAAGGTGTCCGCGTTCAATTCGGTATCCTCGATGCGAACGCCGTAGGCGTCTTCCACAAACAACGCGACATCCATCAGACTGAAGGAGTCGATCAACCCGCTGGAGATGAGCGGCTCGTCGGGGCTGATGGCGCGCCCGGGTTGTT
Organism: Chloroflexota bacterium; assembly: GCA_013388685.1. Classification (GTDB taxonomy): domain Bacteria; phylum Chloroflexota; class Anaerolineae; order Anaerolineales; family Villigracilaceae; genus Defluviilinea. The sequence continues at coordinate 21,567 of JACAET010000057.1, forward strand.
TGAGAATTTTTGATGCGATGAAATCAGCGAGTGATGAAATTATATCGGTCATGATTCGGTCCTTGAAGCGGGTTTATTTGCAGACGGTCGAGAGGACGGCAGAGCGCAGGCGTTCGGCAAGCAATCGTTCGCCTTCTGCGGAAAGGTGGAGAGAATCGGTGAAATTCTCGGGCGGGATGGCATCCCACAGGTCAAGATACGACAGGGAAGAGGCTCGTACCTGCTCGGCAACGATCTCCCGATATTGATCAAACGCCCAGCGAGGATAGAGGTCATTATAGCGTATGTCGGAATTCATTCCGCTGGCGATATAGATCGGCTCATTCACAAGCAGCAAGGGGATCTCTCCCGCCAGATCAAAACCTACCGATAACGCCCGGAGCAACAACCAAGTTCGGAGATCCGTTCCCGGTTCGAGGTCCCGGTAGGAGGGGTCCTTTTCGACATCCGCCGCCGCCGGTTCGGCTTGAACGTGCGTAATCGGAAAGTCCCTGCCGGTCGCCGTCCAGATCAACCCCAGCGCCTGTAATTTCATCCAACGCGCCAGAAAAGAGCGTTGACCCATCAGCGTTTGCTCATAAAATCCCGTTGGCGTTTCGGACAGGATCCTCCTGGCGCCATACGGGATGTCATAGACATCTATCAATTCCAGGATGCGGACCCGATTCTCGGTCAGGAAGGGATTCACCCGGTATTGATTCATCACCGTATTCAAGGTGATCATCCAGACGATAGCATCCGGTCGTCGTTCCTTCGCCTCTTCGATGAACACCAGGTCTTTGAGAATCGAAGGATGAGGATAGCCGAGGTTGTAAATCCGCACGCGTTTCCCATTGCACTGCGGAGCGAGGGCATTCCACTGCTCCGAAAGTGTATCAGGAATATCGAGACCGTCACCCCAGACCGTCGAATCGCCTATCAGAGCCACGCGGATCTCGTCATCCTGCCTACCGGCGGAGATTTCATGTGAGGCAAACATCGCGTCGGCGTTGTGCAATTCCACCGCGAACGGATTGCCGTAGCTGCCAAACGACATCCGCTTCAACCCCGGAAAAAGTCGGTTGTACGCCGAAAGTTCCCCAACGGGCGGTTGAATCAACCCATACGCCAGGTTGACCGTCATAAAAAGAATGAGCGCCTTGAAGAGCGTGTGAAACGGACGCGGAGCTTGATTCATAGGACCCCAAAAAGACGGAGCAAAACATTCCATGCCATGCGCGGATCGGGCAGCAAAAAGAAACACCAACCCAATGTTACAAAATGAAAATTGAGAACTATTCCGGAATATTTCAAGAACGCCGCGCCGTGCGGCGTAGCGCCCCATCCGCTGGGACGCGTTCGCCTCCATTCGCTCCAGCGGTTATGAATGAACAAACCTGCGCCGTGCCAAAGCCCCCACAAGAAAAAGCCGGGGGTGATGCCGTGCCACAAGCCGATCAGAATCATGGTGGCAGATTGGGCAAACAGAATGAGCAAGGGCTGCGGCAGGGAGCGCTGCGATGAGCGCAGGGCGCGCGTCAAGGGATTGAAGAAATATGAGCGAAACCATTGCGCCAGGGTCATATGCCACGCATTCCAAAATTGCGTCGGATTCGGTTTAAGATAGGGGGCATCGAAATTTTCCGGCAATCGCACACCCGCCAGCCGCCCCAGCCCGATGGCAATGTCGGTGTAACCGCTGAAGTCGAAATAGATTCGCAGGGAATAGGCATACAACAATACCCACATCCATCCCGCCGATTGCACGGCGGGCACAAACAGTTCGTTCATTGCAAACCACGCCAGCCCATCCGCCACCACGAACTTTTTAAACAAACCGCAAAAAAGTCGCCTGCCCGCTTCCATCCAGCCTTCGACGCGCATCGCCAGAGGTTCGTTCAAGTCGCGGATGAATCGTTCGATACGGTCTATCGGTCCCGCGGTGAACGAAGGAAAGAAAATGACATAGTTGACGTATTCGTCCAGTCGGACTGAGGGAAGCCGTCCAGCCCTGCGATCCATGAGGGTATGCAGGAGGCGGAATGCGACGTAGGAAAACCCAAGCCACGCCAAGCCGATCACCTCCCCCGCCTCCTTCCCACGAATGTCTGCCGCGATCTCGATCAGCCGCTCCACCGCCGACGGCATTTTCATCAAAATCAGCATGACGATCAAAACACAGACCGCCGCCACCAACAGGAAGGGGAAATCCCTCCGTAGGCGCGCCAGTGTGAACACTGCGGCCGCAAACACAAGAATGACCGCAAGCACCAGTTGGATGCGAGGGGTTTCGATGGGGAAGAATTGCTCGATCCGGAAATAGCGATTCAAGTCAACGAGCAGTACAACACCGAATAAGACCGCCGCCGCGCCCCAGTTTTCGCGGCGAAAACGAATTTCTGGAGCGGAGGTCACCAGCCACGAGGCAACCGTGAGCAGGATCGTCAGGGTCGGGAACCAAAATACCAGATTGACCGGTTCCTGACGGGGTTGCAGCCAATACATCGCCAGCGCGCTGACAGCAAGCAGCACATACGAACGTCCTCGTTTTAACAGGTTGACCAGGATGGCGGCAATGGCCAGAACAACAATCTGCAAAATCGACATTTAGGTATTCAAGCGTATGGTATTAGAAATCTATTGGCACAGTCTGCGTTCTCTTACGCCGACGGAGATGTTCACCTGCCCTGGCAGTCAAGCGCCAGGGAAAAACGTCCTCTGCGCGTCGAATGATGCTCGACCGACTACTTAGAATCCCTGGTAAATCCATAGGGGAGATGTATCCGCCGTGAAGATGACCAACAGGATCAGGATCAAACAAAGCAGGACGGCAAGCAGGTTTTCCCGATTGAACAACCAGACCCTCCATCTTTTCATCAGCCAGCCCCCCGCAGATAGGCTTCCATGAACTCATCAAGGTCGCCGTCGAGCACGGCTTGGGCGTTGCCGGTTTCGTGGTCGGTGCGGTGATCCTTGACCATTTGATAAGGATGAAGGACATAGGAGCGGATCTGACTGCCCCATTCGGCTTTGGTATATTCGCCGCGCAGGACGGCGCGCTCTTCCTCCTTTTCCGCCTGTTTGAGTTCAAGCAGGCGCGCGCGCAGGATGCGCATGGCAAATTCGCGATTCTGCGTTTGGGAGCGTTCGTTCTGGCAGGTGACGACGATGCCGGTGGGAAGGTGGGTCAGGCGGACGGCGGTGGCATTCTTTTGCACGTTTTGCCCGCCCGCGCCCGAGGAACGATAGACATCCATTTTGATGTCGCCCGAGTCAATCTCGATTTCGGCATCGTCCATCGCCACCTGCGGCATGACTTCGACCAGCGCAAAGGAGGTATGCCGACGATGGGCGGCGTCGAACGGCGACAGGCGCACAAGACGATGAACGCCTTTTTCTGAACGCAAATAGCCATAAGCGTATTCGCCGTTGACCGCTATGGTTACGCTTTTGATGCCCGCCTCTTCACCTTCGGTCATATCGAGAATTTCGGTCTCATAGCCGCGCGCTTCCGCCCAACGCAGGTACATGCGCTGGAGCATTGCCGCCCAATCCTGAGAATCGGTTCCGCCCGCCCCAGCATGGATGGCAAGGATGGCGGCGTCGTGGTCGTACTTGCCGGAAAGCATGGCGGTGAAGGATCGCTTTTCAAGATCGGCTTCGATGGAGGAAATCTCGTTTTCCAGTTCCCCGCGCAGGCTTTCGTCATCCAATTGCGCAAGTTCGAGGGTATCGTGCAGGCGGCGCAAAAAGCCCCGCCAAGACTCGACCTCCGCTTTGACAGCGGTATATTGCTTCATCACCCTTTGGGCTTCGGAGGGGTTTCCCCAAAAATCGGGCGATTCGACTTGTTTTTCGAGTTGTGTAAGTTGCGCCTCTTTTCCGGCAAAGTCAAAGACGCACCAGTAATTGCCGGGTTAAATCCTGCGCGGACTGTAAGCGATTCACAAGGTCTTGCATGGTTTCTCCTGATTCACGGATGTCATTGCGAGATCAATCTCGCCTCACTGCAGAAGACGAGGCATTGAAACTCCATCATTCAACAGCGCGACACAAGACAAGCTGTTAATTTTGACTCAAAATCCCCTGAACGAACGCATCGGGGTCGAAGGGCGTCAGGTCTTCGGGCTTTTCGCCGAGACCGGCAAACAGGATGGGAAGCCCCAACTCGCGCTGGATGGCAAACGCCATGCCGCCGCGGGCGGACGAATCCAACTTCGAGAGGATCACACCGCCGGCGCCCACCGCCTCTTTGAACGCCTTTGCCTGCGCCATCGCATTCTGACCGGTGGTCGCATCCAACACCAGCCAGACGGCATGCGGCGCGCCGGGCAATGCTTTGCCAATCACCCGATGGACCTTTTTCAATTCCTCCATCAGATTGAACCTGGTCTGCAATCTTCCGGCGGTATCAATCAGAACGATGTCCACGCCGCGCGCCGCACCGGCCTGGACGGCGTTGAATGCCACCGCGCCTGGATCCGACTCAGGCGCGCCTGCGATCACATCCACCCCCAGTCTGCCTCCCCACACTTGAAGTTGATCCACCGCCGCCGCGCGAAAGGTATCCGCCGCGCCGAACAAAACCGTCTTCCCCTCCGCTCGAAAGCGTTTCCCCAGTTTGGCAATGGTGGTCGTTTTGCCGGAGCCGTTGACTCCAACCATCATGACGACGGACGGTTTGCTCCTCCATTCCAGCGGAGGCGGCGGGACAAGGCGGGAGCGGAGTTCGGCTCGGAGCGCCTCGCCAAGTTCCTCAGCGCGAGTCAAGCCCTCGGTTCGCACGACGCGCCGCAGGGCATCCAGAATTTCGGCGGCGGTTTCGATTCCCAGGTCGGCTTGGATGAGAAGCGCTTCCAGATCCTCCCACGTGTCCGGGGTGATTTCGGTCGCGCCCAAAATGGACCGCAACCGCCCGAACGTCGCCTTGCTGGTTTTGGCGAGACCGCTTCGCCATTTTGCAAATATTTCAGCCATAACGGGCGGATTATATCATGAGGGATTGTGATATACTTTTTGACCGTTCGATGCAAATTGGAACAAACCTACGAAACATCCAGTTAAACAAAGGTGTAACACATGACAAACGAACCCATCAATGTGACCGATGCCGCCTTCGAGAAGATCGTTCTCAAATCGCCGATTCCCGTGATCGTGGATTTCTGGGCGCCGTGGTGCGGACCCTGCAAAATGGTGGCGCCCATTCTCGATAAACTCGCCAGAGAATATGAAGGCAAACTGTTGATTGCCAAAGTCAACACCGACGAAAACCCCGAATGGATGATGAAATACGGCATTCAGGGCATCCCGACCATGTTGTTTATCGCGCCGCTAAGACCCCCGGAGGAGCACGGCAGAATCGTTCATCGTCAGGTGGGCGCCCTGCCCGAACGTATGCTGCGCGATACGGTTGCGCAATTTTTGGAAGTCGCCGCCGGCGTATAAGCGCTGGGGTTCCGCTCTAATCGCCGTTGCAATGAACATCCTCTTTGCATCATGCACATGAACAAGGAAAAATCGAATTGAGAAAACGTTTCTGGGCGGGCATCGCTGTTGTGTCTCTACTCGTCAGCGCGTGCGGTAACGCCAGACAAGTTGAAACGTCGGCGGATCCACAGGCGATTCAGAATACCGCCATGGCAGCGGCGTTTACCATTGTGGCACAGACTCAAGCAGCGTTGCCTACGAACACGGCTATTCCGCCAACAGACACCCTGACGCCAACAAGTGCGCCATCCGATACGCCAATTCCACTTCCCACACTTGCCGAGCCGACGGTTGCGCCAAGCCCCACACTTCAGCCTGCGGCTTCCAATCCCACAGCCGACCCATGTCTCAAACCGCTTTCATCCTGGCAGGGACCGTCGGCAGGATTCAACTACATTTATGAATACAAACCCCAAAGCAACGACGATAAGGTGGTCATTTCCATGTGGGTCATGACCGACTTGGGCGAATGCGGGTTCCTTACCGATGTATCTACCGGTCCCGCAGGGCAATATACCGCGGTGGCATTCATAGACGGAGCCAAATCGTTCAGAGTGTCGGGCGGTTTTCGAATCACCGCTGCGCGCTGGGATATCGTCATCCGTAACGATACCATCACTGCCCTGGGAAGTTGCTATCCAAATTGTTAATCAGCCGTTTGTTGCCTGCAGATTATCCGAAAGACCTCCATGTAGCCCTGCAAGGTAACGCCTTTCGATACAATCTTGTCAGGTCTTCCGGACGACCCATAAGTTAGTTCGTGATTCAGGAGAAATCAAACCATGAAACGTATTGTCATATTTTCACTGCTTGCCTCCCTGGCGCTGACCGCTTGCGGCACAGCGGCACCCGCCGAGCCGACGATCAACCCGCAGGACATTCAATCCACCGCCGTAGCAGCCGCCTTCACTATTGTGGCTGAGACCCAGGCGGCGATTCCCACAAATACCCCTCTTCCCCCCACCGATACGCCTGTGCCAACGCCGATCCCGACGGATACCCCCATCCCCTTGCCCACGCTCGATCCTCTCACACTTCCCACCTTTACGCCGGTTCCCACCGCCGCAAACGCGGTTGCCAGCGCCGATCCATGCCAGCAACCCCTGCAAGCAGTGGTCACCGGTCAGCCTACGAAGATCAGGCTGATCAACAAGACGAAGGGTACGCTGGTGGTCTCCCTGTTTCTCAATCTGACCCCCTTCGGGGAATGCGGCTACCGCGGCTACAATATGAGCGTCGGCGACAGACTGATCATCACAGATCTGGTCACGGGTTGTTATAACGTGGGCGTTTTTGTGACCGAACCGAACAAGTCGTCGAAAGCGTTCGGGTATGGATGTATCAACAACTCGGATATGTGGACGTTCGAAATTTACAACGACACCGTAAAATTCATAGGACCCTAAGGTTAATAAACACTCCCTCTAAAAAAACCGGCGGAAAATGCCGGTTTTTTTGATCTCGGATACTCCCCGCCTCGTTCGAAGCCGGAGAGCACCTCCTATGCCGGGCGAGCAGGCAGACGTTCTCCAACCCCATCTTGCGCTGGAGTATTAGTGCGAAAGGATTTGCGAAAGGAATAGCTCCGTCCGTTCCTCTTTGGGGTTCCTGAAAATATCCTCCGGGGTTCCGCTTTCCACGATCTGCCCCTGGTCGAAAAAAAACATCCTGTCGGCCACGGCGCGGGCGAATCCCATTTCATGCGTAACCACCAGCATGGTCATGCCCGATTTCGCCAGTTCGATCATCACATCCAACACTTCCTTGATCATCTCCGGATCGAGCGCCGAGGTCGGCTCATCGAACAGCATGATCTTGGGCTGCATTGCCAGCGACCGCGCAATTGCCACACGCTGTTGCTGTCCGCCTGATAACTGACCGGGATACTTGTGCGCCTGCTCCGGTATCCCTACACGTTCCAGCAACTGCATGGCAATCTCCTCGGCTTTTTGCTTCGGCCACTTCCGCACTTGAATGGGCGCGAGCGTGATGTTTTGCATCACCGTCAGATGCGGGAAGAGATTAAATTGCTGGAAGACCATCCCCGTTTCCATGCGCACCTGTTCGATGTTACGGATGTCGTGACTCAACTCAATGCCGTCCACCACGATTTTGCCGCGCTGATGCTCTTCGAGGCGGTTGATCGTACGAATAAAGGTGGACTTTCCCGAACCGGAGGGACCGAAGATCACGATGACCTCGCGTTTCTTCACCTCCATGCTGACACCTTTCAACGCATGATAATCACCATACCATTTATGGACATTTTGCACAGAAATGATCGTTTCGGCAGATTGATTCATAGACCGAGCGCTCCTTTCGTCAACGTTTTCCAACACCCAGGCGTTCCTCCAGCCGTTGGCTGAGATGAGACATCCCATAACTCAATACCCAATAGATCAGCGAGATGAACGCGTACACTTCACGCTGCAATCCGATAAAGTCGGGCTGCGCCAAGACTGTCTTTCCGATACCCACCAGATCGAACAAGCCGACGATCGCCACCAGTGCCGTATCCTTGAAGACAGCGATAAACTGCCCCGCCAGGATCGGAATGATCAACCGCAACGCCTGCGGCAGAATAATGAAGACCATGGTTTGCGCGCTGTTCAAGCCGAGGGCATGCGCCGCTTCAAATTGTCCCCTGGGTATTGCCTGCAGACCGCCACGCACATTTTCCGCAAGATACGCCGCGCTGAACAACGTGATTCCCACCATTGCGCGCAGAACGCGGTCAATCGTCAATCCCTCGGGCAGAAAAAGCGGCAGCATCAATTGCGCCATGAACAGAATGGTGATCAACGGCACGCCCCGCACCAATTCGATATATGCCACACTGAACCAGCGCACAATGGGCAGTTCGGAACGTCGTCCCAGCGCCAGCAAAACCCCCAGGGGAAAAGAAAACAGAATGGCGACCACAGTCAGCAGGAACGTCAACAACAATCCGCCCCAAAGAGTGGTCTTGGCAACCGCCCAAAAACCGGTTCCCGATTCGGAAAATCCATGTGTCAGCAAAATGATGACCGGCAGGGAAATCACCCATCCTGCGATCACGCCTCTTTTCAGGATCTCGGGCTTGGCGCGTCCAATGACCCATCCCGCCAGTCCGATGGCGGTTAAAGCGACAAGCCATACTCGAGGTTCCGTACTGAACGGAAGCAGCGCCAAAAGACCGGGTAGAAGAAAAACGACTGCGGCGTATTTCGACTCACGCGCCCAAATACCGGTCGAGCTGCCAGACAAAAGCACCAGAAACGCCAGCCATAACCACAATCTGCCCGTTTGCTCGAGCGGGTATTGCCCGATCATAATCAGGCGCAGATTGAGGATTATCACATCCCATTTTGCCGCGGTAAACGCCCAGGTCAGGAAACCCTTGACCGCCCAATAGGCGATCCACAGCCCTAAAACCGTCAACAAAGCATCGTACCATGAGCCGAAAAGATTCTTCCGAAGCCAGCGCAGAAGAGTGATTTGTTCCGTCAGAGGCGGCAAAGCGGAGTTTAGATTCGTCATGTCAACGCTCCACCAATTTGGTGCGCTGGTTGTACCAGTTCATCAACAGGGAGGTGATCAGGCTGAAGACCAGATAGGTCAGCATCACCATGCCGATCATCTCGACCGCGCGTCCCGTCTGGTTTTGGATGGTGTTCGCCACATAGAAAACGTCGGGGTAGGCGACGGCAATGGCAAGCGATGAGTTTTTGATGAGATTCAGGTATTGACTCGTTAACGGTGGAACGATGACGCGTAACGCCTGAGGAAACACAACCAGTTGCAAAGTTTGAAAACTATTCAAACCGAGGGCACGGGATGCCTCCACCTGTCCTTTCGAGACAGATTGGATGCCAGCGCGCACCACTTCCCCGATGAATGCGGATGTGTACAACACCAACCCGGACGTCAGCGCCATGAATTCCGGAGAAAGCACTTTTCCGCCAATCAGACGCAAACCTTCCACTCTGGGCACGTCGAGGATGAGCGGCTTTTCGGGGAGAATGACCCAGCCGATCAATCCAATGAAAATGAAACTGAGCAATGTCCATAGTATGGTCAGCGGTGCGCGACCCGTACGCTGACTGTAGGCACGCAGAGAAAAGTAGACAATCAGGGCGAGGATAAAGCCAAAGATGAGGATCAGGCGAAAGGTCGGGTAAGAGGCGGTGGGAATCCCCCAGGGAATCCCCACACCGCGGTTAGAGAGGAAGATGTTTCCGGGCCAGATGATGGCTTCCTTCACCCTGGGAAGTTTGAGGAAGACACCGAGATACCAGAAAATCAAAAAGACCAGCAGGGAAAGATTGCGGATGAATTCAAGGTAAAAAGCCGCAAGGCGATTGATGATGTAATTCGTGGAAAGCCGCGCAACGCCGAGAATCACTCCCAACAGGGTGGCAAAAACGATCCCCACCACGCTAACAACCAGAGTGTTCAACAAGCCGATTTGATACGCCTGCCAATAAGTGGAATTGCGGTCATAGGGAAAGACCGTCTCGGAAATGTCAAACCCAGAGACGCCCTTTAAAAACTCCAGATTGGTGGTAATGCCTTGTTTGGCCAGCCCGGCTTGCATGTTTTGGATGATTTCGGCGAAGAACAAAAGAATCATCAGGGCGAAGATCACCTGCCCAAGAATCTTCAGCACTCGCTCATCGCGCCAGAAGGGAACAGCGGTTGTTTGTCCTTGATCGGGTTGCATGAACCGGGCTCCTTGTAACTCGAGGGCAGTGAAGAGCTCACTGCCCTCGAGTCTGATGACGAGATTACAGTTTAACGGAAGGGCGGCGCGTAAAGCAGTCCGCCGTCGGTATACAGGCTGTTGTATCCGCGCGGAATATAGGTCGGCGTATCGGGACCCAAATTGCGGTTGTATACTTCCTCGTAATTGCCAACGAGTTTGAAGATGTAGTACGCCCAGTCGTTAGTAAGACCAAGTTTCAAGCCCAGATCGCCCTCCAGCCCCAGCAGACGCTTGACCTCCGGTGCGGTGGCGCTGGCTTTGACGCTGTCCACATTGGCGGAGGTAATATTAAACTCTTCGCCTGCAAACAGTGCAAAGACCGTCCATTGGGCGATATCGAACCATTGGTCGTCGCCATGACGAACCAGTGGTCCAAGGGGTTCCTTGGACATGGTGACGTCGAGAATAACATGGGCAGATGGATCAGCCAGGACGGTGCGGCGCGCCACCAAGCCGGATTTGTCGGTAGTCACGCCGTCGCAACGACCCTCAGAGTAAGCCGCAAAGGTGGAATCGGCATCGTCGAAGACTGCAGGCGTGTAGGAGACGCCCAAAGCCGCCATGACATCAGCAAGATTCAGTTCAGTGGTCGTCCCCGTCTGGACGCAGATGGTGCCACCTTCCAGGTCTTGCAGGGTGGTGACACCGCTATCCTTCGGCACCATCATTCCTTGACCGTCGTAGAAAGTGGTGTGAACGAAGTTGTTCCCAAGCTCAGTATCCCGAACGGTGGACCAGGTGGTATTGCGACTGAGGATGTCAATCTCGCCGGATTGCAAGGCAGTGAAACGTTCGGCGGCGGTCACCGGGCGGAATTCCACCTTGGTTGCATCGCCGAAAATGGCGGCGGCCAGAGCGCGGCAGTAATCCACGTCAAAACCGGAGAAATTACCGTTGGCATCCACATAGCCAAAACCTGGGACTTGCGAGTTGACGCCGCAAATCAGAGCGCCGCGGGCTTTGACAGTTTCGAGCGTCACGCCATAGCCGGTCGGCGCAACAACCACCGGCGCGGCAGGTGCGACAACGGTTACAACGACGGTTTCTTTTACAGTGACGGTCTGCCCGGGCGCGGGCGTTGCGGCTCCGCCGCAGGCGGCAAGTACAAGGCTTGCAACAATCAACATCCCCGTGAACGCAAACAACTTACGCATGTTCTCCTCCTTAGAGAAATTTGGTTGATCAACTTGCCTTCATTGTATAAACCTGTCCAAGAGTATCTACGCCATTCACCTCCTTATTATGAATTTGTTTCTCATATCAGCGCTTCAGGAGAGCGGCATGCTCTATCGCTGGCTTTGCATGCCATACAAAGAGCGCACACTACGCGAGGCTTTCGTTATCTGTTGATTATAGCAAAAAACATCGGGATGGAACACCATGGCGAGAATCCCCACGCCCGACATGACCTCGATGAACGAGTCCACTCCAAAACCAAAAAGGGTCAGCGATTCATTGGAAAAGCCAAAAAGGACCAAGATGAGTCCCTCCAAAAGATTGTACCCAATGGTAAACACTGCCAGCCATAAGGCAAAATTCCAATATCGGTTTGCGTATGCCTGTGTTGAAATAGTCTTGGCATCTCCCGGATTTACCGGCGGGTTATATCATATTTTGTTACGGATATATCCCCAAAAAGGTGACATTTATCCATTGAATCCAAATATTGCCGGAACTATAGTGAATTCAAATTTATTCAGAGGAGAATATACAATGAAAAAACACTTCACGTTTGTCCTTCTGCTGTCTGCTTTTGCGCTGATTCTCGCAGCCTGCGGCGGCGGCGGATCCTCCACCACCATCAACGTGACCATGACCGATTTCCATTTCGAGCCAATGGAATTCACCGTCCCGGCCGGGGAGGAAATCACCGTCAATGCCGTCAACAACGGCGCGGTGGAACATGAATTCGTCATCTTCAAACTCGGCACCGACGCCGGGGAAAAATTTGGCGATGAAGACGAAGAGAACATCTATTGGGAAGTGGAGGTCATGCCCGGTCAATCCGTCACGACCACATTCACGGCGCCCACCGAGCCCGGTGAATATTACGTCACCTGCGGTATCGAGGGTCACTTGGAAGCAGGCATGAACGCCAAATTGACTGTCGTGGCGGGCGATTAAACCCGGGAACTTGGGAGGGTTCAAGCTTCCCCAGTTCTTGATTACAATGGGGGTATGAAAAAGCCATTGATTGCCAGTTTGAGCAACCCGCTCGTCAAACAGGCTCGCGCCTTGCGTCAGAAGAAGGCGCGGCGGGAGAGTGGGTTGTTTCTTGTGGAAGGCATCCATCACGTGGGCGAAGTCATCGAAGCGGGATGGGAGGTGGAGACCGTGCTCTACGCGCCCGACCTGCTCACAAGCCGATTTGCCCACGAAGTGATCTCCCGCCTCCCTGTCCCGCCTCAACCTGTCACCCCGCAAGTGATGGAATCCATCGCCGACAAGGAAAACCCGCAGGGCATCCTTGCGATTGTCCGCCAGCGGCAGACCCGCCTAAACGATCTGCGGAATGTGCGCCATGCGGTTGCGCTGGTCTCCCCGCAGGACCCGGGCAATGTCGGCACCATTTTGCGGACGATGGACGGCGCAGGCGTAGAGGCCATGTTCCTGCTGGAGGGAGGCGTGGAACTCTATCATCCCTCTGTTGTACGCTCCAGCATGGGAGCATTATTCTGGAAACCCGTTATTCAAACCTCCTTTAATGAGTTTGTCACATGGGCGCGCCAGCGGAAGTTTCAAATCATTGGCACGTCAGCGCACGGCGAGGTGGAATATCAGACGTTAGTGCCTTCCCCCTCCTGGGTTGTGGTGATGGGCAACGAACAAAAGGGGCTTTCACGCGAACATCTGGATGCCTGCGAGGTCACAGTGTCCATGCCCATGCGGGGACGCGCCAGCTCGTTGAACCTGTCCGTTGCGGCGGGAGTGCTACTGTACCAGTTTACAAGGGATTGAGGAAAAATCCTACGGGGGATGGTCATCCGGCAGAATAAAAACCGATGGTATGCAATTTATGCAAAACTCCAAAAATTTGACCGCTGACGGCAGATTGTGATCGGTGGTCAGCGGTCAAAAGCAGACTAACGAATGATTTTGCGTAAATTCAATTAAACAAAACGCTCACACCGAACATGACCGGCATGAGCGTGTCGCATGGAGATCGTTCATGCAATCGGGCGGCATACCTCGCTAGAAATCGTCTTCGTCTTCATCCCAAAGCTCGTCCTCTTCCTCTTCCTCGTCCTCCCAATCCAATTCGTCTTCTTCTTCCCATTCTTCTTCCGCTTCGTCGGACGGGGAGTAGGTATTGCATCCGGCGTCCGGGTCGATCTCCACCGCCGCGGCGCTGCAATACCCTTCGTCCAGAAATACACAATCTGAGTAATGACACTTGATGCGGGGCATTCATTCCTCCTGATGAATTTGGGGTTGTCGTATCACACGGATGATCGAAACGATAAAGATGGCGGTCATGACGATCTGTGAAGCCACACAGAAGGGACAGAGCGCCTTTAGGATGGCAATCTCCACGTAGATCAGCCAAAGCGTGAACAGAAAGCCGATCAACGAAACGCCGAAGAGCATCATACTCCCATTCTGTTCGAAAAATTCGTTTCGGCGTTCGAGCCCATGAATGCCGAGAATAACCGCATAACCGATCACGCCAATCAAAGCCACAGGCACGCCGTTGATCTCCGAGTAGCGGCTGGCGTTGACCGTGCTGCAATCGCCCGAGCCCAGGCACATGCTCTCGTTGGTGGTGATTTTATAGATGGTCATATAGATCGAAACGAGCAGACCCAGCAGAGCGAGCGCAATCGTGACGTTCCCAAGACGTTTATCCATGTTTCCTCATAACAACCAGGCATTCACTTCCCGACCAGCAGGCACGCATTTTACACCAGCGGGAATGATTAGTAAAGCGTTCGCCTGGACCAGCGATAGAAGGTTGCCCGATCCCTGATGACCGGTCAATCGCGCGAGGTAACGCCCCTCCTCCTCCCGGACGACGGCGCGCAGGTAACTTTCCCGTCCATCGGATATGATTGTCTCCTCGCTGATCACGCGGACGCTCCGATGCGGCTCCACGCGCGCCTTCAGCCCGTCTCCGGCGGGGAAGCCTCTCAATTTCCCGATGGCGTCGCGCACGAAGACCTCGAACCCCACGAACGCCGAAACCGGGTTGCCCGGCAAGCCAATGAAGGGTGTATTCCTGTATTCGCCAAAAGCAAGCGGTTTGCCGGGGCGCATGTTCACGCGCCAGAAGGTTAAACTGCCGTTGGATTCGACGACTTCCTTGACGAAATCAAACGCCCCCACGCTCACTCCAGCGGAGGACAGCAGCAGGTCAACACGGCGCGAAACCGCCCGTTCGAGCAATTCATGGACCGACTCGTAGGTGTCTTTGGCGATGCCGAGCATCAAAACCTCCGCGCCCGCGCTTTCGACCAGGGAGGCAAGCATGTAGGAGTTCGAGTCGTGAATCTTTCCCGTTTCGAGCGGCGCGTCTGCCTCCACCAATTCGTCCCCCGAGGAGAGCAGGGCGACGAGCGGCTTTTTGTGCACTTCCACCTCGGCGAATCCGAGCATTGCCAGCAAGCCGATATCCTGCGCACGGAGGAGGTCTCCTTTTCTCAACACCGTATCGCCGATACGCACATCCATGCCGCGCCGGCGAACGTTTTCTCCGGATTTGATGGTTTTCTCGAAGGAGATGGTTGGGGGGATGGCTGTGCCGGGCGAGCGGTCATGGAAGTCGGTCTCTTCGACGGGAATGACCGCGTCGGCGCCCTGGGGTATTGGCGCGCCGGTCATGATGCGCGCCGCTTCACCGGGCGCGAGAGTCATCGTCGGTGTGGACCCGGCTGGAATATCGGCGACCACGCGCAAGGTCACGCGCGAGGCGGGAGCGGCGCCGGATGTATCCTCTGCGCGTACGGCAAATCCGTCCATGGAGGAGTTGTCGAAAAGAGGTAAATCCTGCACCGCTACGATGTCCGCCGCGAGGACGCGGTTGGCGCAGGCGGCAAGGGGGATTCTTTCCGTACCGGCGGGAACGAGACGCGCAAGCATCGCTTCACGCGCCTGATCAACACTCAATAGGGACATGGCGTTTATCCAATCTTCGTTCGAGAATTCAACATGGCAAATCGTACATCACCCGGGTTTGACACGGTGCGCTTCCATCACGTTGGGCAGGCTTTCGATGCGGGTCAGAATGCGGCTGAGTTGGTCGAGACTTTTGACTTCAATGACCAGTTTGATTACGGCAAGCGTGCGGTTGAAACTGACGGATACGTCACCGATATTCACGCCTTCGCTATCGAGCAAGGTAGAGATGTCGCCCATCAATCCCTGGCGGTCATAGGCTTTGACCTGGATCGGTATGGGGAAGGTACTTTCCACTTTGCCCCAATCCACCTGCAAGAGACGTTCCTTGTCCTTTCGGCGGAGGACGTTGGGGCAGTCCTGCCGGTGGATGGTGGCGCCGCGACCGCGGGTGATGTACCCCACGATCTGATCGCCCGGCATGGGGTTGCAGCATTTTGCCATTTGCGAGAGCAAACCCTTTAATCCGACGACTTCGACTTTATCGGTGCTGGCGGTTTCCTTGGTTTGGGCGCCCGGCAGAAGCACATCGGCGCTTTCCTCGGTTTCAGAGAAGCGGCGGATGACGCGACTGATGGACAGGTCGCCGCATCCGAGGGCGATGAACAGTTCGTCGGGAGTTTTGAAGCCGAGATCGCGCGCAATGGTTTCGAAATTCATTTCGGTAATGCCCAGGCGTTGCAGTTCGCGTTCGAGCGTGGCGCGTCCTTGGGAGAGGTTTTGCTCATCCTCCTGTTTCTTGAACCACAGTTTGATCTTGGAACGGGCGCGCTGGGTTTTGACCAGCCCCAGATTGGGATTCAACCAGTCGCGGCTTGGACCTCCCCGCTTCGCCGTCAGGATTTCGACCTGGTCGCCGGTCTTCAATTCCTGATACAGGGGGACGAGTTTTCCGTTGACGCGCGCGCCCCGGCAGCGGTGACCGATGTCGGTGTGGACGTGGTAAGCGAAGTCAATGGGGGTCGAACCGGCGGCGAGGTCGATGATGTCGCCGCGCGGGGTGAAGACGTAGACGCGGTCCTGGAATACGTCGGTCTTCATGCCTTCCACGAATTCCTGCGCGTCGCTCACCTCCGAACGCCATTCCATCATACGGCGAATCCAGTTGATGCGGTCTTCGTACACCTTGTCGGAACTGCCTCCGCCCTCTTTGTAACGCCAGTGAGAGGCGATGCCGTATTCCGCGTTCATGTGCATTTCCGGCGTGCGGATCTGCACCTCCAGCGGGCGCTTGTCGTCGTAAATGACCGCCGTGTGAAGGGACTGATAGAAATTATCCTTGGGAGCGGCAATGTAGTCGTCGAATTCACCGGGGATGGGACGCCAGTGGGTGTGAATGACGCCGAGGGCGGCGTAACAGGAAGGGATATCGGGAACAATCAGACGAACCGCCCGCACATCGCGAACGAGATCGAACGGCTTGCCTTTTTGCGTCATTTTTTTGTAGATGGAATAGATATGTTTGGGGCGCCCACTGATTTCGGCACGGATATTGTTTTTGGCGAGAAGTTTGCCGAGTTTTTCGGTGATGAGTTTGATCTTCGCCTCGCGCTCGGGACGTTTTTCCTTGAGTTGCGCTGCGATTTCGCGGTACTTCTCCGGGTTGACGTAACGGAAGCCGAGGTCCTCCAGTTCCCATTTGATCTGCCAGATGCCCAGCCGGTTGGCGAGCGGCGCAAAAATGTCAAGCGTTTCCCTGGCGATACGTCTTTGCTTTTCCGGGGGGATGTGGTGAAGCGTCCGCATGTTATGAAGGCGGTCCGCCAGTTTGATGAGCACCACGCGCACATCTTCACCCATGGCAAGAAAGGTCTTTCGCAGGGTTTCCGATTTCAGGTCCTGTTTGCGTTGTTTGGCGGGTTCGGTTTCCCCTTCCGGCGGGTTCGAACCGTTGCCGTGATTGCCAGAGGCATGCTGGTCGCCGCGCGACACGCGGGGCAGGTTGGTGAGTTTGGTCACGCCGTTGACCAGATTCGCAACGGTATCCCCAAAATCCCGGCGGAGATCGTCCAAGGTGACCGAGGTATCCTCGACAGTATCGTGCAGGAGTCCCGCCGCGACGACTTCGGGCGGGACGCTGAGTTCCGCGAGGATGCTTGCCACAGCAATGCAATGCGTGATGTATGCCTCACCCGATTGACGTTTTTGACCCTCGTGCGCCTGCTCCGCCACGCGGTAGGCGCGCTGGATTAACTCCCGGTCTGCCACTGTGTAACGGTCGGGGAGTTGTTCCATCAACTTTTCAAGGGTGACGATCTTGAAGGAATCCTGCATTTCGATTATTTTACTACGCGGGGATTAAACAAATCAGCCCTCTGGGCAAGAAGGCGGATTCGGAAACGGTCTTGCGATGATGGCAGGCGTTAGAGCGTCTTCAGGAGCGCCTGGCGGCTGTTGCGCAGGCGGTCAGAAACGATGGTGGCAATACGGAGCATGATTTTGTAACCGTCGGCGGGGCGCTTTTCCAGAGTTTGCAGGAATTTATCTGCAGGGATGGCGATCAATTCGGAGTCTTCTTCACAAAAGGCGGAGGCGGTGTAATGATTGGGAGTCACAACACCCGACCACCCCAGGGTCTGATGAGGGCGGTTGACAAACGAAACGGTGACCGACTCGGGACGCGAGGTCAGGTTGACGCGCAGGGCGATGCTTCCGCGGACGAGCAGGTGAAGTTTATCCGCCTGTTCGCCTTCGCGAAAAACAAAACCATCCTTGGGTACAGTGACCATCTGGCTGAAGGCGGCAACGTCCCTCAAAGTCTCCCTGGATACATCCCTGAAAAGATCGAAATCTGCCAGCAGTTCCGGTGTGAGCATAACGTCCTCCAAAGCGGTAAAATGGGGTGGTTTCAGTATAACATGGATGCCCCTATGCCCTCCGTGAATAACGTCACCCGTTTTTTGGACTCTCGTAAGATTGCCTACACCGCCTTCGAGACGCCGCCCGAAAAACTCGGCGCGCTGGAGGTGGCGCATCTTCTCGGCGTGGAACCTGCTACGGTTTTCAAGACAATTGTCGTCACCCGCGAAAAGTCGAAGAAACCCTTGCTGGCAGTTGTGCCGGGTCCTGCGAGCGTGGATTTGAAACTGCTTGCCGCGGCGCTGGGCGAAAAGAAGGTTCACCTGCCCAGTGAGCGCGAAGCCGAACAATTGACCGGCTTGCAAGCGGGCGGCATTTCGCCGCTGGCGCTGATCCACAAGGGCTTTCAGGTGGTGATCGATTCGTCTGCGCAGAAATTTCCACAAATTCACGTCTCCGGCGGTCAACGCGGGTTGAACCTCCGCCTTTCTCCGCACGACCTCACCCAATTGACGAAGGCGCGCTTTGCCGCCATCGCTTCGCCTGCGTAAGTCCGTGTTTCCCGTACAGTGTCACCGACTGACACGAATGGGCAAATCCGCGGCATGGCGCCTGCAGGGGCAATCGCCGGCGAAAGATTGCGAGTAAGGCAACGGTCTGCCTGCTTTATAATACGCCTCATGAAACTCTCTCGCGGGCTGGTTTTGCTCCTCGGTCTCCTCATCGCCTGCCAGCCAGCCCCCCTCCCCGCGGTCACTGTCATTGACGGCGACCGGGTCATCACTGTTCGAACTGACCGACGCGTCCCTGCAGAAATTCTCGCGCAGGCAAATATCGTCGTTGACCCGCTGGACCGCATCCTCGCCAACGGGACGCCCGTCGCGCCAGACGAAACCCTGACCAGCCGGGGCGCGCTCATTCTGCAACTCCGCCGACATGTGGAAGTCCTCCTGAGCGAGCCGCGCGGGCAGATCAAATTGATAACCACCGCCTTCACGGTCGGAGAAGCGCTGGCAGAGGCGGGATACTCGCCGTATGCCGGCGACATCGTTCAACCGCCGTTGAATTCGCCCATTCAAAACGGTATGACGATTACCGTCGCAGCCTCGAACACATTGTTCATTACCGCAGACGGCAAAACGATGGAATTCCGATCTTCCGCCCGCACGGTGGGGGAAGCGCTGGCTGAGGCGGGGATTCCGCTCCTGGGGCTCGATTACAGCCTCCCGCCGGAGAATGAAGCGCCTCCGCCCGATGGGCAAATCAAAGTCGTGCGGGTGAGCGAGTCCGTTCTGCTGGCGCAAAAATCCGTCCCCTTCCAAAGCGAGCTGGTCGCCTCGGCGGAGGTCCCGCTCGACCAGACGCAAATCCTATCCCCCGGCGAAAACGGATTGAGCGTACAACGCATTCGGGTGCGGTATGAAGACGGGGTCGAGGTCGGGCGCATGACCGAAGAGGAAACCGTCGTAAGAGCGCCAAAGAACCGCACGCTTGCCTACGGCACCAAGATCGAAATCAAGACCGCCGTCGTAAACGGCGTGACGATCGAATACTGGCGCGCCGTGCAAATGTACGCCACGTCCTATTCGCCCTGTAGAGTCGGCACAAGCGCCTGCAGTTCCATCACCGCAAGCGGAGCGCAACTGACGAAAGGGATCGTGGCGCTCAGGACCGATCTGTACAGAGCCATGAAAGGGCAGGCGCTGTTCATCCCCGGTTACGGCTTTGCCACCGTGGCAGATGCCTGCCCGGGCTGTGTCGGCAAGCCGTGGATAGACCTGGGCTTCAGCGATGAAGATTACGAAGGCTGGCACTCCTGGGTGACGGTTTATTTCCTCACACCGGTTCCGCAAAACATCGTCTATGTGTTGGAATGAGTCATGTCCAACATCGAGAAATTCCTGCTCGCTCTTCTCTCCCTGCTCATCCTTGCCCTGGCGGGGACCCTGATGCGTCTGTATCGAACCGCGTGGAGACAGCCCCTGGCCCCCGCCCTGGCCACCCCTTTCAGACTCCCGCCCACCTGGACGCTAAATTCCACGCAGGATATTTCGCCTCCTCCCACGCCTGAAATTGCCGCGGTTACCGAATCGTTATCCTCAACCGAAAGCGTCGCGCCACCCGCCGCCAGTGCGTGCGGAGGCGCTTCGCCGATGTTCATCCTGCTCATCGGCAGCGACGCACGCGCAAACAGCTACAAATATGGGCTTGCCGATGTCATCCGCCTGGCGCGCGTGGACTTCCAAAACCTCAGGGTGACAATCCTGGATTTTCCGCGCGACCTGTGGGTGCAGATCCCCGATATCGCGGATAACCTCAACGGGCAGAATTACGAAAAATTGAATCAAGCCTATTTATACGGCAACCCGGGCTTCGGCTACTCGGACGATCCGGCAGGAGGACCGGGATTGCTTGCACGCACGCTGACCCTGAACTTTGAGACACAAATCGATCAATATGTCGCGGTCAATATGCGGACATTCGAAAAGATCGTCGATGCGGTCGGCGGCGTGGATGTCGTCCTGCCCCATACTGTGGATGGACGCACCGAAGATGATCGGGACGAACGCCTGCTCTTCGAGGAAGGTGCGCATCACCTGAACGGGGAACAGGCGCTTACGCTCTCGCGTATTCGTATCAAAGGGGTGTTCACGCGTGCAGATCACCAAAGCCTGGTGCTCTGCGCCCTGCGCGATAAACTTGTCAGCCCCGGCGTGATCACCCGGCTTCCCAATCTGATCGAAGCCTTCCGCGGTTCCGTGCAAACATCGCTCAGCCTCGAACAACTCAGCCAACTTGCCTGCCTGGGCACGCAGATCGAGCCGCAACATATTATTTTCGGCAGTTTTCCGCGAGAACTCTTCGAATCGACGCGCGTCTACGATCCGGTCTTCGGCAAAGGGGTGGCTGTCTGGAAGGCGGATTTCACCGTCCTGAGAGATTATGCAGGGCGTTTCACCCGTGGAGAATGGCCCCAGGCGGACGGCGCGTTCAACAATCCCGACCCGGGAGATACCTTCATTTGCAAATGAATGAGATACCTCCGCTTCACGTCTCCGCCCTGCTCAAACAATACGGCTTGCGCGCCGATAAGAGACTCGGGCAAAACTTTCTCCAGGACTCGCACACGCTGGAGTCCATCGTTACCGCCGCGGGCATCCTGCCGGAGGATACCGTCCTTGAGATCGGTCCTGGGCTGGGGAGCCTGACGCGCTACCTGGCGGTCGCCGCGAAGCGGGTCGTTACCGTCGAACTGGACGAAGACCTGATCCCGCCGTTGCGAACCGTCCTCAAACCCTACGAGAATGTGCAGATCGTTCACGGGGATATTCTGAAGCTCTCGCCGGGGGAACTCATCCGCGAAGGGGGGTATCTGGTGGTCGCCAACATTCCCTATTACATCACCTCCGCCATTCTCCGTCATCTCTTAGAGCAGGAATCCAAACCGCGCCGGATGGTGCTCACCATCCAAAAGGAGGTTGCGGAACGCGTCTGCGCGGGTCCGGGCGATATGAGTCTTTTAGCATTAAGTGTACAGGTGTACGGGGAGCCTCGTATTGCAAGGCGCATCCCTGCAAGCGCGTTCTTCCCCGCTCCCAAAGTGGATTCAGCCGTCCTGTGCGTGGAAATTTACGCCTCGCCAAAAATCCAACCGGAACTGCTGGATACCTTCTTCCAACTCATCAAAGCGGGGTTCAGTCAAAAGCGCAAGACGCTGCGCAACTCGCTTTCCGCGGGTTTGAATTTGCCCCGCGAGGAAACGGAACGTCTGCTCGAGACGGCAGGCCTGGATCCCATGCGCCGCGCAGAAATGCTCGACATTGCAGAATGGCGAAGACTGGTTGAAAGCGTTCGATCTAGGGGTTGAGCGCACAGCGGAAACCGATATCGCTGTCCTGCGCATCGGCGCCCGCCCAGTCGCGGTGCGCGGACTGTAATCCAATGTAAGAACTCCCCCACGATCCGCCGCGCAACACCCGATAATAACCAAAAGAGGGACCTTGCGGGTTTTCCGCGGGCGACACTTTATAATAGTCCGCGTCGTAGCGGTCGTTCACCCACTCCGCAACGTTTCCCGCCATCTCGTATATCCCCAATGGGCTGAGTCCCAACGGCAAACTGCCCGTTTCCACTGTGCTGTTGCCGCATCCCAGAAATTGCGAACGGGTGCAGGCAGGCGCTTTATCCCCCCAGGGGAAGCGATACCCGTCATGCCCTCTGGCGGCATATTCCCATTGCGCCTCCGTAGGCAGGCTTCGCCCCGCCCATGTGCAGTAAGCCGCCGCGCCATACCATGAAACGCCCACAATGGGATACTTCTCCCGACCGCCGACCGCCTCCCATCTCCCGTTGGTTTGAGTCACCCACACCAGCGGCTCTTTCAAATCCAGCCAGGGCACTCCGCCCTCGGTTCGATTCCCCACCTCGTTCAGAAACTGCGCGTACATCGCGGTCGTCACCTCGGTTTGATCCATCCAATACGCGGTCAGAGAAACGCGGTGGATCGGGCGCGCATCCAGATCTCCCAGCGTGTACCCCATGTCGAATTCGCCCGCCGGGATATAAACCAGCGTCATGCCGTCTACAGAAGAGACCATCGTCTCTCCCGCCCGGTATGTTGCCTGCGGTGGAGGCGTGGGCAAAGCGGCAGGCTCGGTCACGATCAGCGGGGCGGCGGAACGGGTAATTTCCCGCCGCACCAGATCAAGCACCTGGAGAGCGGTCAGGTTGCGCATCTGCATCCCATAGGCGAGATATTCGGGTTTGGAATAATCGGTGAAGGACGCCGTTGGGGCAAAAGTCAGATGATCGGAATTCCGCATACCTTGTTGCGGCAGCGGCTGGACAGCCCGCCAGAAATTCCAAAGCGGCAGTTGATATTCCAGCGCAAGTTTGGCGGTCACGTAATTGATGTAATGATCGCCCTCGTCGTTGTCCGCCTTGGTACTGAGGATCGGCACCACGCCCTGATCTATGCTGTGTTCGATGATGCGGCGCAGACGCCCCTCGAAGGGAGTCTTATCGAGTTTGACGTCGTACGCTTCGTTCGTCCCCAGAGAAATGATCGCGAAACTTGGACGATGCCTGCGGTATTCGCAATCCAGCGGAGTTTCATTGCTGGCGCATTGTTTCCAGTCCGACCACAAGGACGCCAACACCCCGGCGGTACTTAATCCCTTTTTGGCGGCGAGGCTTTCCCTTCCAAACGAGCCTTTAAAATACTCAATGGTCGGTTGCAATTCCGAGAAGTCGCCGAGATTGTACACGCCCGCCCCGCGGTCATAATCAGCCAGAAAATATGGATTGGTGCTGTGACAATCTCCGATTTTCGAAAAGGCATTCGGGTTGTTGCCCATGATCAACCCCCGCGCATAGATCTCGCGCACCCGCTCGCTGATATGGTCCGGCACAATGGGCATTTCCATCCAAAAATCGGGAGGCAGTAACGAGACATCCATTGTTGCAACAGGCGGAAGCGAGGGCGGCGAAACCGTCGAATCCGGCTGAACATCCGGGGTCTCACTCGCCCAATCCGTTTCCAGGGCCGTTGTCGAAACCGGCGAAACGGCGGCGCCTCCCTCATCTATTGGTTCGAAACCGGCAGAACAAGATTGGATAAAGCAAAAAACGACCAACCCGATACAGATCCGATAAAGATGAATTTTCATGTTTCCATTCGAGAGGCAGAAAGGACCGGGAGAAACTTTCGGAATTTTACCCCGCCCTCCTTTGGGAACGCAAATCCCGGTAATGCCACCAGACATCCCACACCCGCACAGCCGCCTCCAACTGTATGCGCAGGGACATTTTCGATTTGCCCCACCGGCGATCCGAAAAGTGAATGGGGACTTCGGCGATGTCGTAACCCAACAGATGGGCAACATACGCCATCTCCACGAGAAAGATATATCCATTGGATCGAATGCGCTCCAGAGGAATCCCCAGCAATGCGCCGCGCTTCCACATGCGATACCCGGTCGTCACGTCGCGCAGGGGAAAGTTGAGAATGGTACGCGCGTAGGCGTTTCCAAAAGCAGACAGCGCCTTGCGCCAAAGGGGCCAGCGTCTTGCAAGCGAGCCGCCCTTCACATAACGGGAGCCGATTACCACGTCGCAAAATTCGATCCGGCGCGCCATCTCCACCAGTACAGCGGGGTCGTGAGAGAAATCCGCATCCATCTGGACCACGACATCTGCGCCCGTCTCGAACGCCTTTGCGAATCCTTCGAGATACGCCGAGCGCAAACCGAATTTGCCTGCGCGATGCAAAACCGCCAGTTTTCCGGGATGCGAGAGCGATAAAGTTTCCGCCAGATCGCCCGTGCCGTCCGGGCTGTTATCGTCCACCACCAGCAGGGATAAATCTAACGGCAGGGAAAAAAGAGCGGAGACCAGATTGGGCAGGTTCTCCGCTTCGTTATAAGTCGGTAATACCACTGTTATTTTCACAATTGCTGGCTGTGCGCGTACAATTACAAAGGTTTTATCGTTCGACAGACGCTTTGGGGACGTTCTGCCTAAGAGGGCGGGCTATTATTTGCTCAACAATTCCTTCTTCAACTGGTCTACGCTCGAAAAACGTCCGAACACGGAAGGCACATCCATGATTTTGATCGAAAGTCTGTCGGGGCGTTTGGATGCCTGTTCCCGGTCCTTGATCGGGTAGAAATAATCGAGGGACTGTTCGAGCCGCGAACGGATTTTTTCCTGAAAGGAAGCCATGGCGGCGGGCGGCATGACGACAATGAAATCGGTCGGGCTGATATGTCCCAGAAAATCGTCCGCGCCGCCCGCTTCTTTGATCGTATTATGAATCATCAGGCTGATGGCGCGCAACACATCATCCGAAGCGACGAAGCCGTACAATTCCCGGAAGGAGTCAAGATGAATGATGGAGATATGGAGCAACGCCCACCCGCTTTTATGGATGACGTCTGAAAGACGCTCGTCCACCAGGGCTCCTTCGGGCAGACCGCTGACCGGGTTGGTGAGCGATCCTTGGCTGACGCGCTTGAGCGCATTACGGACGCGCAGCCGCAATTCCTGCACGTCGAATGGTTTTGTGATGTAATCGTCTGCGCCTACTTCAAAGCCTTGCAAACGATCCACGCGTTCGCGCTTTTCCGTCAGAAAAATAATCGGAATTTCCTGCGTGCGGCGATCGGCGCGCAAACGGCGCGCCACTTCGTAACCGTCAATATCGGGAAGACGAATATCCAGAATGATGATATCAGGCGAGATGCTCTGCCCGGCGCGCACGCCATCCTCCCCCCAATTGACGGTAAATACTTCATACCCCTGCACGCGGAAATAAGCGTTCAGCATCTCCGCCACATCGGGGTCGTCCTCGACGATCAGGATCTTGTGCTTGGCGTCTGCCACAGTTCCCCTCTTAAGAGATCGGTTCTTTTTGAATGACAAACTCGCAGACCGCGTCCCCCATGGCGACACACTTGGATTCGTTCACACGGAATTCATTGCCTCCCGACACCCATTTCAGGGACTCTTGAAGCAAGCCGGTCGCCACAAAGCAGACGGGTTTGTCCACATTGGTGCGTCCCCAGCATACGGGACACTTGTGGATGGTCCAGATGAATTCCGTTTCTTTTTCCTCCACCGTGCTGTATTGGTCGCTTAATTGGGAAAAGATCTTCGCAAAAGCAGGCAGTCCGATTCTGAGTTTGGATTGAAGCGGCAGGACGACAAACGCCAGGTCTGCCGCGCCGGCGAGAGCGCCGAAATTCTTCAACGCGTCGGAGAAGGTGGCACGTCCGGCGCGCAAAGCCAAGCCCCGTCCGCCGCGCGGACCGTACATTTCCTCCAAGGCAATGCCTATCGCCGAAAGTTCGGCAAAATCGAAACCTTTGTCCAGGTTATCTGGAGGATAGTTTTCAATATAATGGTTCAACCCTGCCAAATTGAGAATAGCGTTGAGACCATTCCTTCCCATCACTTCTTCCAGCGACTTGATCATAATCAGACCGAACTTGTTGGGATAATATAAACCGCTTTTTTGAACGGGGCTCATACTCGACTCCAGTTAGATCAGTTTTGCGAGATCTTCCGTGGCGCGCCTCATATCCAGGAAAATCAAGCCTAGTTTCGCCTGCTCGCGGGCTAACGCGGTAAGTACGGCTTCCTCGCCCACCGACATCAGCACGACATATCCCTTTTCCCCTTTGATATAGACCTGCTCCAAGGAGCCTCTACCCAACTCTGTTGCAATCCGTTCGCCGAGGGACAACATTGCCGCAGACATCGCCGAAACACGATCCTCTTCCACCCCTTGAGGCAGCGCGGAGGCGATGCTCAATCCATCCACACTGACCACTGCAGATGCCTCTATATCGGTCGAAGACGCCTGCAACTCCCGAAGACGATCAACCATTTGTTGCGTTCGTGACTTGGACAAGACAGCCCTCCTGCACAGAAAAGTTCTCCGGCAAATAAACGACCGGATTTTCGACAAGGATAGCAGATAATATAGCGTAGTGAGGAAAATGTGTCAAGCCGGCATGGCGAATCGCAAGGGCAACCCTAACGGAATTGCAAATGCAGTCTCTCAGTTCGTCATTTTCGATAAAACGTAATCATGAACGGACTCATCAGGCAGGCTTCCCCTCCCGTGTGGAAATGAACGCAGGATCAGCCCATGCCGAAGGGTCTGGGGTCCGAAGGTTGGCGGTATATTGACACAACCCTACCCGCATGGTAAACTCTCGCCCGCTTGTTAGAGGGTCCCGTGGTGTAGCGGCCTAACATGCGGCCCTGTCAAGGCCGAGATCGCGGGTTCGAATCCCGTCGGGACCGCAGAATCTGCCATCTGCACATAAACTCCCGGTTTTCGATGGGCGCATGACATCGGAGACCGGGGGTTTTGTTTTCCGGCGTCGAGAGAGGTGTTCACGGCACAGGCAAAGCGAAGCGGTAAATTTCGGGGGGTCTGCCGGCTTTTGGATACCCCAGCAGTACTTGCGGCAGTTGTTTTACAGTCGGGATGGTATATAATTTAGGAAACAACCCAAACAAAAGGAAAATGCCATGGAAGCTGTAATCGCGATCGTCAGGAACCTCCTCAAAAACCCAAAAGTGGCTCTGATTTTGGGTGTGGCACTGGGGCTGATGCTGGGTTTAATCGTCGGCTGGGGGATTTGGCCCGTCACTTACACCGATCAGGCTCCCGATCTGCTGCGCGCGGATTTGCAGGAGGATTGGGTACGGATGGCGGCAGAAACCTACGCCCGCACGAACAATCCGGACGAAGCGGTTCGGGTTTGGGACGAATTGCGCGGAGCCGCCAACGACGCGTATATCCGCCTTCAATCCAAGCCGGATAAGATCGACCCTGCGGTCCTACAGAACTATGGCTCACTGATCGAGCGCGTAAAAGGAATTCAAATCAAACCTTCCTCTCCGGCTGAAGGCGGCTCAGATATGAGCGCCATGGTCTTTTACGCTTCCATCATCGTCGTTGCAGGGCTGGTGGGCGCGGGTGCATTTTATCTCTATCGCCTGCTTCGCAAGGGTCCCAGAACCACAACGGTAGCCATGCAAGCCGCCGAGGCAAGCCGCAGAGCAGAACGGACCAATTTCGAAGAAATGGGGCTTGCCCCGCCCATCACACAGACCATGACCACCTACGTACTGGGCGACGATCTGTACGACGAATCGTTCAGCATAGATACGGCCGCGGGCGAATTCCTGGGCGAATACGGGGTGGGCATTTCCGAAACGATTGGCGTGGGCGAACCCAAAAAAGTCTCCGCGCTGGAAGTTTGGCTGTTCGATAAAAACGACATCAAAACCGCAACCAAGGTATTGATGTCCGAACATGCATACCGCGACCCCAACATTCGTGCACGGCTGGAACCCAAAGGCGACCTGCATGTCGTCAAACCGGGCGAACAGATTCTGTTGGAGACACAGACGCTTCAACTTCTCGCCACGGTGGTGGACCTGGAATACGGGGTAGGCGCCCTGCCTCAAAACAGCTACTTCGAACGCATCACACTGGAACTTGCGGTTTGGCCCCGCTCCGAAAACTGACCTGCCGCACGCAAGCCCATTTCAAGACGAGACCCGCCGACGGCGGGTCTCGTCTTGATTCGAACGGAAAAGTATGCGCCTTGCACCGCCCGGGCAACGCACAGACGATGCGTCTATTCCACCTTCAATATTTTCAATTTGACTCTGCCGCTTGGGGTTTCCGCTTCCACTACATCGCCCACTTTGTGATTCAGGAGGGCTTTCCCGAACGGCGATTCGTTGGAAATCTTCCCATTGCGCGGATCCGCTTCGGTCGCCCCGACCAGATCGAACGTTTCAGGATCGTAATCCGCCTCCTGAATCGTGACCCGCGAACCGACCTCCACCACATCGCTTTGTTTTTTCGCGACGATGGTCGCCATGCGCAGGATGGCTTCCAATTCCTGAATGCGCCCTTCGAGAAACGCCTGGTCTTCCTTGGCTTTGTGGTAATCGGCGTTTTCCGAAAGGTCTCCCATTTGAATGGCAGCGCGCAAACGTTGGGCCAGTTCTTCGCGCTTGGGACCCGTCAATTCGGCAAGTTCCGCCCGAAGTTTCTTTTCCCCTTCAGGCGTGAGGTAATGAATGGATTGTGACATCGTGAGATTCTCCCGGGGCTAAGGTTTTTCCAACGGGTTGAACAGTTTTTGATGTTCCTCGATGGCATACCGATCGGTCATTCCAGCGATGTAATCGCAGATGGTGCGCTCCAGACCGCGGATGGAAATGAAGGGCTGGACACTGCCGGGGAGCATGGACGGTTCGGAGCGGTAGGCAGTAAACAGGTCCGTGATGACGCGCTCCGCTTTGACCTGCATTCTGACCACGCGGTAATGGCGGTAGAGGTATTTATAAAGAAAATCCTTCAACTCGCGGTTGCGTCTGTGCATTTCTTCGCTGTAGCCGATGACATTGTATTTGAGTTTCTGAATATCGAGCGACGATTTGACTTTGCTGTTCTGCAGACGTTGGTCGGTCGCCTCGACGATATCCGTGACCATCAGCCCGACCAGCTGGCGGATCATGCGGTGGCGTTCCATGTCGCCCAGTTCGGGACCGCGCCAGTTGTAGGTTTCGCGCAGAATCTCCCACAGGGCGATACCGTCGAGCATGTGCGGTGTGATCATCCGCGAACGCAGACCGTCGTCCAAGTCATGGGTGGTGTAGGCGAGTTCGTCCGCCACGTTGGCAATTTGCGTTTCGAGGTTGCCGCGCAATTCGGGGTTGTAGTCTCTGGCATCGGCAATATCGTACTCGGATTCGTGCTTGACCATGCCCTCGCGCACCTCCCAGGTGAGGTTCAAGCCGGGGAATTCAGGGTAGCGCTGTTCCAGTTCGGTGACGATGCGCAGGGATTGTTTGTTGTGATCGAAACCGCCAAAATCCCTCATCAGTCTCGCGAGGGCTGTTTCCCCGGAGTGACCAAAGGGAGAGTGACCGAGATCGTGGGCAAGGCAGATGGTTTCGATCAGGTCTTCGTTGGCGCCCAGGGCACGGGCAAGGGTGCGTCCGATTTGGGCGACTTCCAGCGTGTGGGTGAGGCGGGTGCGGAAGTAGTCGCCTTCGTAGTGGATGAACACCTGCGTTTTGTACTCCAGCCTGCGGAAGGCGGTGGTATGCAGGATACGATCGCGGTCGCGCTGGAAGGATGTGCGATACTCGGGTTCGTTATCGAGGTAGGCGCGTCCTTTTGTGTCGCGGCTGCGCATGCCGTAGGGGGCAAGACTCTTGTCCTCAATTTCTTCGAGTTGTTGACGGGTGTAATACATGGTCATAATGCCCTCACCCCTTGCTCCTCCCCCGTTGGGAGAGGAGATGGGGTGAGGGAGAATGGGGCGAGAGGGGGTCGAACCCTCACGGTGTTGCCACCGATGGATTTTAAGTCCATTGCGTCTGCCGATTCCGCCATCGCCCCAGTGCGATGCACGAATATTCTACCTTATTTTGAAAGACCTTCAAGTCGTGACGAATTTGCTCGACTCTCTTTTACCTTTGCCCTCCAATCCCTGACCGCGAAGGGCAGGTACAGCAACAACACCGTGACCAGCCCGATGGCTTCCATATAAAGGATGTAAACGGGCCAATCGGGCAGCAGGTCGAGCAGGGAGGCGGTGGGCGGCTTGTGGTTGATCATCAGGTAATTGCTGCCAATCGCCCGATTCAGGAAGAAGACGGGGATCATGTACAGGTTCATCCAGAACGCCACGCGCCAAACGGATTTCCACGTGGGGCGGAATCCCTCCACCACTGTCATGTAAATGGCGGAGGTGACGATCAATCCGTGCGAGATGAAGGTCTGGAAGAAGCGGAAGTGAGGAAAGCCGTAAATGCCCAGGTCGGGCGTTGCCAGCGCCTGGATCGCGCCGCCGATCCCCATCAGGTACATGAATTCGTAGATGTGATAATTCTTCGTCACCAGCATCAGCGCGCCAAACCACACCAGCAGGCTGCACAAATGCAACGGGAGCATGGTCTGGATGGTCCACTTGCCGACCGCATAGTTCCAGGCATGCCAGGCGATCTCGTTCGCCCATAGGATGAGCGCCAGCGTCCAACGCACACCGGAGCGGGTCTTTTCGTCCGCCTTCTTGAAGCGGACAAGATAAAGGTTCAACAGGATGAGCGCAAGTAACGCCCCGAGATGCGCCGTTCCCAGAAACTGAAAAGCGGGACCCGAATACTCGCCAGCGAAAAAATTCTCCATTGCGCGGTTCCTTTTCCGCGCTCATTTTAACCATCCCGGAAGGTTTCGGGGAGATCCCGAATGGGCGGAATACAGGCAGACTCGCATCCCCACTCGTTACCCGTTTTCGAAATGTGTGCCGGTTTCTCCGCGCAGTGCGCGCAACATGTTGTCGGGGTTGGTAATCAGCGCCTTCTGCCCGCCCCAAGCCAGGAAGTTCAACACCGCCTTGACCTTCGGTTCCATACTACCCTTGCCGAATTGACCTTCAGCCAGATATTTGTGCGCGTCCTCCACGGAAAGTTTGTCCAGCCACTGAACGTTCGGTTTGTTGAAATTGACGGCAACCTTCTCGACTTCAGTGGAGATCAGGAACAGGTCGGCTTTGATTTTGGCGGCAAACAATGCCGAGGCGAGATCCTTGTCAATGACCGCCTCCACGCCTTGGACCTCGCCCCTGTCGTTTTCGACGACGGGAATTCCGCCGCCGCCCACACCAACAACCGTAAACCCCGCGCCGACCAGCTTCAGGATGGCGTCCTGCTGGAGGATGCGCACAGGCTGGGGCGAGGCGACAACGCGCCTCCAGCCGCGTCCCGCGTCTTCCATCACAGACCAGCCGTCGGCGTCGCGATGTTGAAGCGCCGTCTTCTCATCCATGAACGAGCCGATGGGCTTGGTCGGATTCTGGAAGGCAGGATCGTTTCGATCCACCAGCGTCTGGGTGACCACAGTCACAGCCTGATTGGGCATGCCGCGACACTTGAATTCGTTTTGCAGGGCGGTTTGAAACATGTAGCCGATGGAACCCTGCGTATTCGAGCCGCAGTAATCGAGCGGAATGGTGTGCAGTTCATGCGCAGACAGTTCCGAACGTCGCAGGATGAAACCCACCTGCGGACCGTTGCCGTGCGTGACGATCACATCCCAGCCGTTCTGCACCATATCCACCACGTGCGGCATGGTGATACATGCGGCTGCATATTGATCGGGCAGAGATTCTTTCCCTTTTTCGCGAATCAACGCGTTGCCGCCCACCGCCACCACGGCAAGTTTTCGTTTTGGTGTCATTGGAAATCTCCTCAAATTGGTTTTGATATATCTTCTCCAAAACGCGCCGGTTGACGCTGGGGAACGTCAACTGCGCGGCTGCCCGAGTGCGGCGACCGCCTGTTCAAAACATGCCAGCGGCGCGCGGGTGATGCCTGCGCCGACCTGTCCCATACCCGCATCCCTGTGGGCGATGCCTGTGTTGATGACCGGCGCGATACCTGTATCCACCACCTTGCGCGCGTCGATGCCTGCGGGGGAGGCATCGAAGTTTAAGGACGGCAACGTGAATCCGCCGTTGATGCCCATCGTGATGTGGTACATCTCGCGCGTATAGGCGATGGCATCCTGCGGCGTGCCGCCTACGAACTGCACGATGGCAGGCGCGGCACCCATCGCGAACCCGCCGATGCCTGCCGTCTCGGTAATGGCGCTGTCACCGAGATCGGGCGCGGCGTCGGCTTGGGAATAGCCGGGGAAGAAGAGCCCAGCCACCGTCGGCGCGGGAGCCGTGAACCATGCGTCACCGGTTCCGCTGACCCTGATTCCAAATTCCACACCGTTGCGCGCCATCGCCGTCACCAGCGTGCTGTGTTCCACGCCATGACTCGCGTCGAGCATCGCCTTGCAGCATGCCATCGAAATGTTCAGGAAGAAATGATCGTTGCCTGCCATGAACTCCAGCACGCGTGCAAGGTCGCTCGACGGAAGATCGGTTTTCAACAGCGCAGGCGTGAGTTTCTTGAACAGCAGCGACGAAGCCGCGGCGTTGCGGTTATGACACTCGTCACCCATGTGCAATGCCTGTGCGATGATGGGACGCAACTCGACTCCGCCCAACGGACGGAGCGCGGCGTTCATGGCGGGACCCAAAACTGTCTCCAGCCATCTGAGTCTGTCCAACACCGACGCGTCGTTCGCGCCGAAGCGCAGCACCTTGCCCAACCCTTCGTTCATGTTGCTGAATGACAGGTTGCCGCGGTCCTGATTCTTCACGATCCACACGGGCATGGACGGGCTGATGACGCCCGACATCGGTCCCACCGCGCCGAAGTGATGGCACGGCGCAAAGGCGATCTCTCCGCTTGCCGCCAGTTTGCGCGCTGCGCCGTGATCCTCCGCCCAGCCCTCGTATAGGATCGCGCCAATGATCGCCCCTTGCATCGGTCCGCACATACGCTCCCATTCGAGGGGCGGACCGGCGTGCAACAGCATCCGCTCACCCAGATGAGGAATGGCGTTGCGCGCCGAATCAACTCCGATCAGAATCGGTTGCGCCGATAGAAACCGTTCGAAGGCGGTTCGGTTCGCCGCTTCCACTTGCGGGTCGTTGACCAGCAGGGCAAGTTTCATGCCGATTGCGCGATTGCCAGAGGCAGGCGGACGCCAATCGAGTTGCAGGGATTTTCCGCCCGTCTGCCGGATCGACTCCGCAAAGGATGAAAGCCCCACGTTGATGACCTGTAGTTCCTGTTCGAAGAGTTTATTGATCATGAAGACTCCAAACTTCATTCCGTCATTGCGAGGGCGAAGCCCGAAGCAATCTCCAACACCGCGGGAGGATTGCTTCGTCACCCGGCGGGCTCCTCGCAATGACATTAACTCACGATCGCCGCCGCGAGCCGCGCGGCCTGGGCATTGCTGTCTGTCAGAATGACGCCGGCCTCGCGCAGCCTGGCCTCCTGCCGCGACAAATTCTGCGGATCGGAATCCGTGCCGCAGACCGAGCCGATAAAGACGATCGTGCGCTTTGCTTTCGCGGCAATCTTCCGCGCCTGTCGAATGGCTGGCACGAGTTCGCCTGCCGGGTCCATGTTCGAGCCATAACCGAGCACGATGTCGAGCAGGATGACCGCCGTTTCGGGGTTTTTGGCTTCTTGGACGATCCGTTCGTTCCGCAGGCGAAAGTCAATCATTGGGTGCGGGCGTCCCTGCGTGAACAGGTCATCGCCCAGGTCAATCACCGTATGCTCCTGCGATTTCCACACGTCGGGAATCTTCTCTTCCTTCTTGATCGGCGTGTTGGAATATACACTTCCCAGCGACTCGCGTAGCAAAAGCACGGTCTCATAGCAGAACGTACCGCCGCTGAACAAGCCGCGAATGTATTTCTGTCCCTTCTTCAATTTCTTCTGCGCGGGCTTCACCAACGACTTGTACTTTGCGGGCAATGCATTCGAAAACCTTTTCAGCGCCCTGCCTTTCGATAACAGCACCGCCGCCCTCGCGGCATCTTCCAGCGTTTTTACGCCGTGGATATTTCCACCCGTAATGGTCTGCGGGTCTGCGCCGATGAACTCCACCACCACAGGTTTTTTACTTTTCGACGCTTTATCCAGCACGTTCCACATCACATCGGGCGAGGGCGGTTTGGAGACCAGCAGAATCACCCTGGTCGCCTTGTCTTTTGCCAGCGCCTCGATGCCCTGCAACATGGTGATGCCGCCCACCTCACTTTTCAGATCGTGTCCGCCCGTGCCGATGGCTTGCGTAATACCCGCGCCGAAACGATCAATCAGGCTGGTCACTTGCTGTAAACCTGTCCCCGATGCGGCAACTACCCCAATGTTGCCGCGCCGCACCACATTGGCGAATCCCAGCGGAATACCGTTGATGATGGCAGTGCCGCAATCGGGTCCCATCACAAACAGGTCGTGTGCGCGCGCATATTGCTTCAACGGTATCTCCTCCTCCATGCTGACGTTATCGCTGAACATCATCACATGCAAACCGAATTGCAATGCCTTGCGCGCCTCCGCCGCGGCGTATTCGCCCGGCGTGGAAATGAGCGCGAGATTGGCGGATGGCATGGATTCCAATCCCATCTGGATACTTCTTGGAATCACGCGTCGGACTCCACCGTCGCCTGCATCGGCCGCTTTGGCTGTCAGCATCGCCTCAGCCGAATCCAGCGCCGCGCCCGTGGATGCCTCATCCCTGCCTGCGACGACGATCAACAGGTCGTTCGGGCTGGGCGGGACGGCGCTTGCCAGCAATCCCGCCTCGACCAGCAGACCGATGTTATTCTCGGTCGCCATCACCGCCGAGGCTTGTGCAATTCCCTCCAGCGCGCGCAGTTTCTCCGAAAATTGCATCAGCGACACCGAGTCGCGGTAGAGATTCTTGATCATACGGTGTGAAGTTGCCATAAGTGATCCTTGCCCTCACTCCCGTCCCCTCTCCCGGCGGGAAAGGGGTGCAGGGGTGAGGGATTGTTCCATACACACAGCCCGATCAACAAACCGGTCACCGAATCCATGCCGGAGGAATGTCCCACGCGCAAGGCTTCCCGTACCATTGATTCAACGTGTTTGCCATACGCAATGGCTTCAGCAAGATTCGAGAGACGGCTGGAGAATTGTCCCTGGGCGGCGTGATAAAGATACGTGCGGCTGATCTCGCCGGTCTGTCTTGCAAGTTGCATCAGATCAGCGCCGAACGAATGGATAAACGATAATCTCACCGGGTCTTGTCCCGCCATGCTCCACAAGCCTGCAAGGAAACCGATCAGGATGTCGTCGCCTGAGGGGGTGACGCCCGGTCCGAGACCGATCAGTTTTTCGGCGGCACGGGTTGCGGCTTGAACGGCAAATTCTTCTGCGGCTGAAACGAGTTGCAGAATGGACCGGCCCAATCTTTGATACAACAACGAACCTGCGTCCAATTGGAACAGATCGTCTGCCACAATGTCTGTGTGTTTCAGGCGCTGTTGCCCGTTGAGCAATTCCCATGCGGTTGACCAGCCTTGAATCACGACAGACGATCTCATATCTGCGGCAATTTGGGGGACGCGGCATTTCCACACGGGCGCGCCGCGCAAATCCACGGCGAGGGGAGACGAGTCGAAGCGGAGGATCCCGCCTCTCGCTGCAGCGCGCAGACCCGGGGTCAGGGTTCGAAGCGAGAGGTCCTTTGTCCAGATACGAATCCCTTGGGGCAGTTCGTACTGATCCGAAATCAATACCGTGACCAGCCGGTCTTCCTTCGCGAGACGAAGATTGACGGCTGATTCGAAAACCGATTGAATTTCCGCGTCGAAGGTCTCGCGCGGGACGGCTTCCCCAAGGGAAACGGCACGAAGTCGCATGGCAGGAAGAATACAGCCTGAGGAACGTCCCCCAGGCTGTATTGTCGAATTACAGGGATCAGTCTTCCAATTGCGGTGCGGGGTCATTCTTAGTGTAGTTCATCATGATGACGAACAACACCGCCATGGCAAGATACCCAATAACGGGACCCCAGTTGGCGTTGAAGGACGGGTCGGTAAAGTTGAAGGGACCGCTGGGGAAGAAACGTAATTGAGCGCTGTGGATGAAGCCAACCCAGGCGCAAGCGGCGCCGAAGAGGGTGTAGCCGATGGCGCCTTTCCAGTTGCGGTCAATGACATAGGCGACGATTGCGCCGAGGATCATGCCGACCAGAATCGAACCTGCGCCGAGGACAGTCATACCGCCATACGAGACGCCCGCCCCTGCAAGGGCTTCCACGCCGAGAGTGGCGGCGTTCGTACCCGCCGCGCCCAGCGCGTTGTTGACCTGCGTGGTGACATAGTCCGCGATCCATGGGACGATGGCGATGGCAACCGCAGGAGCGTGGCGGCGCGGGCTGGCGTTGAATGCCTGCG
The DNA here is from genome assembly GCA_013388685.1 of Chloroflexota bacterium. GTDB lineage: Bacteria > Chloroflexota > Anaerolineae > Anaerolineales > Villigracilaceae > Defluviilinea. The sequence goes on from JACAET010000057.1 coordinate 58,071, forward strand.
AGGTAATCAACATGCCGATGTAAACCAGAATGGGCAGAATTGCCATGACCGGGATGATGGCAGAGAGAATTCCGAGCAAGCCCAGCACGCCAAGCAGGAACATGGTCACACCGGTCAGCCAGGAATACCCGACGCGCGAACCGACCGACTTCCAGCCGGGATGACCGATGTAGATCAGGGTGGGGAAGGGGGAGCCGAAGAGCGAGGCAACCGCCGTTCCGCCTGCTGCGGCGAGCATGGCTTCGCGGGTATCGTAATTGTCACCGCCTGCCATGGCGGATTCCACGTTATTCAGCGATTCCAGAAACAGGTAGATCGCCAGCGGGATGGCGGTCACCAGATACGGCGCCACGCGCGGGAGTCCTGCCAGCAAAATCTGGATTTGCGGTATCGGGATTGCGATAGACGCGTTCGCGACCGCTTCAGTTAATGTACCAATCTTCATGTAGCCCGACGCCCAGCCGAAGATGACACCGAGGATCACCGCCACCAGCCCTGCCGGGATCTTGCCCGGGAATTGCACATTGGCAAGCCAGCCGACGAAGATGATGCCGAAGGACACCATGCTCAGCCAGGCCACATTCCATGCGCTGAACGCCGCGCCCATGGCAATATAGGTAATGGCGACACCCGCCAGTGTTCCCAGCATGGCGGCGCGCGGGGTCAACCTCTGCATGGTGGGACCGACAAAGGCGCCGATGGTTGCCACAATGGCATGGACGAAACACCATGCTACCCCGACGCTCCAGATCAGGTTGAAGTCCGCGCCGCCGAGTTTGAGCGGCAACATGATCGCAAACGTGACAAGGAAATAATGCGGCACCGAGATGCCATAGGGGACGGCGGTCACATCATCGCGCCCTTCTTTCTTCCCCAGTTTGTATGCCATGTAGGCAAAGTAGATATTGCCAACCGCCAGCGATAACACCAAGCCTGGCACGATCCGTCCGAACAGGATTTCCTTGGGGAAGCCAATGACAAACTGCATCAACGAAACTGCCACCAGTGTATTGGTAATGCTGTTGGTGCACAGCCCGAAGAAGCCGTTCAAGTCGCCGGCCACCCATAAGTTGGGGCTTGCCATTCCTTTTGCTGTACTCATCTTCATTCTCCTCTTTACGTTTTTTTGATCGAATTCACCCTACAATAGGGGAAACTCCACATTTAGCCTGCCTCCGGCAAATGATTCTTGTCGTAGGGCAGGTAAGTGAATCCATAACAAAGTGCGGCAAGCAGAAGATAGCCGACCGTGATGGCAGTGGGGAGTCCGTTCGCGCCAAACTGCACCTGCTCGGCGTGCATGAAGCCAAAGTAGGAAAGCACGGCTCCCGCCAGCGCATACCCCGCAGCCAGTTTGGGTTTGCGATCCAGCAGGAAAACCGCGATGGCGCCGAGGACAAGCCCGCTCAGGATGGCTCCGCCTCCAAGTTTGGTCATGCCGTCATACAGCACTCCATTGGCGGTCAACGCGTCCATGACGTCTCTTGCGCTTGCTCCCGCCGCAGTAAGCGCTCCATCCACCTGACTCTTTCCCCACGCCGCGAAATGCGGAACCAGCGCCAGTACAATTGCAGGTGCATGATGACGAGGGGTCGCCTGGAATGCCTGCGCTCCGATCAATGCGCCAATGTAAAGCAGGATCGGCAGGATCGCCACCAACGGAATGAGGTTGAGCAATACAGGCACGATGTTCAGCAGGGTAACGGTAATTACGAGGACGCCTGTAGCCAGCGAGTACCCGATGCGCCCGCCGACCGCCTTCCAGCCGGGATGCCCGATATAGACCGCGTTCGGGAAGGGACTGCCGAGGACCGTGCCGATGATGCTGTTGAAACCGTCCACGAACAGCACTTCGCGCACGTTATACTCGTCGCCTGCGGCGGAGGCGCTTTCCACGTTATCCATGGCTTCGATGAAGTCGTAGACTCCGAAGGGAATTGCTGTCACCAACAGAGGGGCGATATTCTTGAAACCTGCGATCAGGTTGCTCAGTTGCGGGACGGGAAGCGCAATCCCCAGCGTCCCGAACGATTCACGTAATGCCGCAGGGTCCATCACGGGTGCCCAGCCGAAGAGGGTCGCCCCCCATGCCATCACTGTACCGACAGAAATCGCCACCAGACCCGCCGGCACCTTCCACGGGAAACTTACGCCTGCGAACCAGCCGCCCAGCACAATCGCCAGACAGACCAGTCCGATCCACGGATAGGGTGACAGGATTTGCATGGCGGGACGAATCGAAATGAAGGCAATCGAAACGCCTGCCAGTGTGCCAAGCAGCGCGGCGCGCGGCGTCAACTTTCGGATGTAGGGGGCAAAGAACGCGCCGCTCAAGTTTACAAGTCCCTCAATGAACGCCCACGCCAGCCCCACCTGCCAGGCGAGGATGGGGTCGCCGGTGGCGATTTTGACCGGTAACATGATCACCAGCACGACAATGAACATGTGAGGAACGCTCGGACCCGCCGGCAGGGCAGTGACATCGGTACGGTTTTCCTTGAGCGCCAGTCGGCGCGCCATGAAGCCGTAGTAGATATTGCTCAGGAACAGCATTAAACCCACGGCTGGCACCACGCGCCCGAACACAACCTCTCCCGGCATCTGCACAACGCCCAGCAGTAAGCCGGAAAGAACCAAGATATTCAACAGGCTGTTCGTCCCCAGACCGAAAAAGCCATTCCAATCGCCTGGTACCCAAAAGGGGACCTTCAAAGAACTCTCGGTGTTTTTTGTCATTGAATTGACCTCCTTCGATAAAGGATGGTCTTGCAGAAATAGATTTAGGATCCTGTCGAGGCTTTCTCCAGCCCTTTCACCACCTTATCCGAATCACTGACCCAACCAAAGATACCGCCTTGCGCCTTGATCATTTCCAATGCCACGCGTTTGAATTCGGGGAAGTAGGAGGCGGTGCAATCCGCGGGGACGAGGGCGTCGAATCCGCGATCATTTGCCTCGCGGACGGTGGTATGCACACAGACCTCCGTGGTCACGCCACACACAATCAGCTTTTTAATGTTGCGATTTCGCAAAATACCCAGCAGGTCGGTCTCATAGAACGCTCCCTTGCCGGGTTTATCCACCACGGGTTCGCCTTTGATGGGATACAGTTCCGGGATGATGTCGTGACCGGGTTCGCCGCGTACGAGGATGCGCCCCATCGGTCCCACATCGCCGATTTTCAAGGTCGGATTCCCTCGATCCCTCTTGGCAGGCTGAAGGTCGGAAAGGTCCGGGCGATGTCCCTCGCGGGTGTGGATCACAAACATGCCGACCTTGCGCGCCGTCTCGAGCAAATCCTTGCATGGTTCGATGGAACTGCGCAGTAACGAAACGTCATTCCCCAGCGTTTCGCCGAATCCGCCTGGCTCGACAAAGTCGCGCTGCATGTCAATCATGATCAACGCGGTGGAATCGAGATCGAACTCGAAATCATAGGGTTCAGCCTGAATGGTACCTTTTCGCATGTATGCCTCCGTTTATTAAAACAATCAGGCGCCGGCTTTCGAGCCCATATAAGCCCGTGCCAGCGCCTCCTTGATCGCGTGTTCCACGTTCTTGCGCCCCTCCTCAATGTTGAGTTGAAGGGCTTCACGCGCACAGTCCACGTTCCTTTCCCTGATGCAGTCGAGTATTCTGAGATGTTGTTCGCAAGTCTCGCGCAATCGTTCGGTGGAGGTAATATCCGTCACCCGGATAAAGTGCAGGCGTTCGTCAATGGATCGGATCTGGTCGAGGAGTGTCCGGTTTCCCGTCCACCTGGCGAGCCTTTCATGGAAATCCTCATCCAGTTTGGCGAAATCCGATGAATTCGTGATTGAGGTTTTTTGCAGGTCCTGCCATGTGTGATACAGTTCCTGCCAATCCTCTTCGGGGTATTCGCTTTGGGTGAGCCGTTCGATCACAAAAGTTTCAAGCGCCAACCTGACATCATACAGTTCATGAATTTCCTGCATATCCAGTTGCTTGACGCTGTACCCTTTATGAGGCGTTTTGTCCACCAGTTTGTTTTCCACCAGCATGCGGAGCGCTTCCCGTACCGGACTGCGGCTGACCCCGAATTCCTCGCACAGTCCCTCCTCGGTAAAGCGATGTCCAGGGGCATATTCCCAGCGAATGATGCGTTCCTTGAGAACCGAAAAGACGTCTGTGCTCAGGTTGGGTGAATGTTGTTCTTTCATGGGAGTACCTTGGTACTAGAAGTGCGTCCATATTGTATACAATTTTGTATACCTGTCAAGGGATGAGTTATCTCCGCCAATTGAAGAATGTTCGATCCAGCGCCCCCATTGCCGCAGGTGTGGGAAATTGTGATTTGAGCATCCCCGGCTGAGCAGATTGAAACAGCCAGGGACTGATTACGCTCTGGTTCGACCTGTGTGACTTGTCCTACAGCCCCTCGAATCGTTAACCTCAGATTTACCCTGCAGACACGCTGCCGATTCACACGGAGGCAGGGTCTGCATTCCAATGCCCGTGATCATCACATCTCCGCCGATTCAGGGACGATTTCCTCCAGCCGGAAAACTTCAGAACAATTCGAACATTGCGCTTCGCGCTTGCTGACATACACCAGCAAACCGCCGCATTTCGGGCAGGGTTGTTTGAGCGGACGCTTCCACGAGGTGAAGTCGCAGTTCGGATAATTGGCACAGCCGTAGAACGTGCGACCTTTGCGCGTCTTCTTCTCGACGAGATCGCCGCCGTCCTTTGGGCAGGCAATGCCGATCGTTTCGAGCCAGGGTTCAGTATAACGGCAGGTCGGAAAGTTCGCACACGAAATGAACTTGCCAAAACGCCCGTAACGGATCACCAATTCACCGCCATCATCGGGACAGAGGCGCCCAATCTTCTCCGGCTCGCTCTTGGTGGTGGGCATTTCCGCCTGTGCCCTTTTCAGATCTTCCAGAAACGGATGATAGAACTCGTGGATCACTTCGGTCCATTCGGCCTGACCGTTGGCGATCATATCGAGATCTTCCTCCATGCGGGCGGTGAATTGATAATCCACAATATCCGAGAAATACTTCACCATCAGATCATTGACCTGCATGCCGATTTCGGTTGGGACGAGGCGCTTGTCCTCGCGCACCACATAACCCCGTTGTTGAATCGTCGAAATCGTCGGCGCATACGTGGAGGGACGCCCAATGCCATCCTCCTCAAGAGCCTTGACAAGCGACGCCTCTGTATAACGCGGCGGCGGCTGCGTAAAATGCTGTTCGGGAATGAGGCGCATCAATTCCTGCCTTTGTCCTTCTGCCACCCCATCGGGGATCTTGACATCTTCCTCTTCCTCATCCTTCACATCTTCGCTTTTGGCTTCCTCGTACACAACCAAGAAACCCGCAAATTTCACAACCGAATGAGAGGCGCGCAACAGGTACTCATGACCGGTGGATTTGCCCGTCACTTCCACCTGCAACGTGTCGTAGACCGCCGCTTCCATTTGCGAAGCAACGAACCTCTGCCAGATCAGATTATAGAGTTTGAACATCGCAGGTTCGAGGAACGGCTTGACCTGCTCGGGCGTGCGCATGACCGAGGTCGGGCGAATCGCCTCATGCGCCTCCTGTGCGTTGGCAGAACGTTTGCGGTATTGCGGCGGTTCTGCGGGCAAAAAGTTCGCACCGTATTTTCCCTGAATATATGCCCGCGCTTCCTTCTGCGCCAGTTCGGAAACGTTGGTCGAGTCGGTACGCATGTAGGTGATCAGACCTGTCGTACCGCCATTGCCGACCTCCTGCCCCTCATACAGCCCTTGCGCCAGCGCCATCGTACGTTTTGCTGTGAAGCCGAGTTTGAGCGAGGCTTCCTGCTGTAAAGTCGAGGTGGTGAAAGGCGCCAGCGGTTTGCGTCTGCGTTCGCCGCGCTTGACCTTGGTGATCGCGTACGCGGCGGTTTCCATGTCTGCCAGAATCCCCTTGACCGTTTCCTCGTTGGGGAGTTGCGGATCGTCCGCATCCACCTTTGCGAGTTTGGCAACGAACGTGGACTTAAACCCCTCGGGCTTGAACTCGGCATGAATGGACCAATATTCCACAGGGACGAAATTCTCGATCTCCCGTTCGCGCTCGACAATCAGCCTGAGCGCCACCGACTGCACCCTCCCCGCCGAGAGACGCCCTCGCACCTTCTCCCATAACAACGGGCTGATGCTGTACCCCACCAAACGGTCCAGGATGCGACGCGCCTGTTGCGCATCCACCAGGTCCATATTGATGTGACGCGGATGTGAGAACGCCTCTTTGATCGCAGGCTCCGTGATCTCATGAAAAACGACGCGCTTCGCGCGGTCGGGTTCGATATCTGCCGCCTCAAGCAAATGCCACGAGATAGACTCTCCTTCGCGGTCGGGGTCGGTGGCAAGATAGACCTCCTCCGCCTTTTGGGCGAGTTTCTTGATCTCCTTGACGATCTCCTTCTTTTCGTTGGGCACGCGGTACTTCGGCATGAAGTTATTCTCCACGTCCACAGACAACTGCGACTTCAACAGGTCGCGTACGTGTCCCACCGAAGCGCGGACGGTGTAACCCTTGCCGAGATACCGTCCCACCGTCTTGGCTTTGGCGGGTGATTCGACGATCACCAGTTTGCCGTTCCGCTTTTCCTCTTTGGGTTGTTTTTCAGGCTTGGGAGGCGGAGTCAGCCCTTCGTGCGCATCGGTGCGACCCATCTTGTAAAGTTTGGTTCCACAAACCGCGCAAACCCCAATCGTGACAGGCGATCCCTTGGCGTTGAATCCTGCCGCAGGTTCTTGCATCTCACGCTTTGTCTTGCACTTCATACAATATGCTTCCATGAACGCTCCTCCCTCGCCTCTTCATCGAGTGTCGCTTTCCTGTCGGAAAGCGACAAGG
>JACAET010000025.1 GCA_013388685.1 Chloroflexota bacterium
GACTTTGACCTCCGCCGCGCCCGAAGCGGCGATCTTGCGCGCTACTTCGTAATTGATGATGTCGCCGCTCTCGGCAATCACTTCGCCGGTCTGCGGATCCATCACGTTTTCAGCCAGCACGCGGCTGTACAGGCGGCTGGACATGGACTGTCCCGCCACATCGTCCCTGCGGCGGATGACGACGCCGTCAGTCGTGCCGCAATCGTATTCGTTGATGATGATGTCCTGCGCGATATCCACCAGGCGGCGGGTCAGGTAGCCTGCGTCTGCCGTGCGCAGGGCTGTATCCGCCAGACCTTTGCGCGCTCCGTGCGTGGAGATGAAGTATTCCTGGGCGGTGAGCCCTTCGCGGAAGTTCGAGCGAATGGGCATGGGGATGATGCGCCCGGACGGGTCCGCCATCAGACCGCGCATGCCCGCCAATTGCGAGATGGTGGAGAAGCCGCCTTTCGTGGCGCCCGAGGTCGCCATCGTGGACAGGTTGCCATCCGGGTCCATGTGTTTTTTCACGGCATCTGCCACCTTGTCGGTGGTCTGTTGCCACACTTCGATCTCGCGCTCGTTCTTTTCCTGCTCGGTCAACAGCCCGCGGCGGAAATCGCGCTGGACCAGTTCCACCTGCTTGAGCGCCTCGTCAATAATCGTTTTACGTTCCGGAGGAATGGAAATATCGGCTACGGCAAGCGTCGTGCCGGACTTCATGGCATACTCGAAGCCGATCGCCTTGATCTTATCGGCTACGTCGGTGGTCTTTTCCTGTCCGCACAGTTCGTACACATCGGCGATTAAATCCTTCACACCGCCTTTATCCAATTTCTCGTTGACGAATTGGACCTCCTCGGGCAGGACGCGGTTGAAGAGCACGCGTCCTACGGTCGTATTGATGATGCGGGTCTCTGGTTCGGGCAGGCGGTCGCCTTTGTCGTTGTACCAGGTCTTGGTGCGCAGTTTGATCTCGGTATGAACCTCCACCTGCTCCAGCGCGTACGCCATTTCGACCTCATCCATGCTGGCAAAGGCGCGGCCATCGCCCTTGTGGGCGGCTTTCTGCAGCATGGTCAGGTAGTACACGCCGAGAACCATGTCTTTGGAGGGGGAAATAATCGGTTCGCCGTCCGCAGGTTTGAGCAGGTTGCGTGAAGCAAGCATCAGTTGACGCGCCTCCTGCACCGCCTTCTGCGAAAGCGGAACGTGAACCGCCATCTGGTCGCCGTCAAAGTCCGCGTTGAAAGCGGTGGTGACCAGCGGATGCAACTGGATGGCTGAACCCTCGATCAGGATCGGCTCGAATGCCTGGATACCCAGACGGTGCAGGGTAGGCGCACGGTTCAACAGGACGGGGCGTTCGCCGATCACACCTTCCAACGCCTCCCATACTTCGGGACGGTTGCGTTCGATGAGACGGCGCGCGCCCTTCACATTGGCGGCGTAACCATTTTGAACCAATCGCGCAATGACGAAGGGGCGGTATAACTCCAGCGCCATGCTTTTGGGAAGGCCGCACTGGTTGAGTTTCAATTGCGGACCGACGACGATGACCGAGCGCCCGGAATAGTCCACGCGCTTGCCGAGCAGGTTGCGGCGGAAGCGTCCCTTTTTGCCTTTGAGCATGTCGCTCAGGGATTTGAGTTCGCGGCGTCCGCGGCGTGAGAGCGCTTTGCCGCGCTGGCTGTTGTCAATCAGGCTGTCCACGGCTTCCTGCAGCATGCGCTTTTCGTTGCGGATGATGACATCCGGCGCGCCGAGTTCGAGCAGGCGCTTGAGACGGTTGTTGCGGTTGATGACGCGGCGATACAGGTCGTTGAGGTCCGAGGTGGCGAAGCGCCCGCCGTCCAGTTGCACCATCGGGCGCAGGTCGGGTGGGATGACCGGCAGGATGGTCAGGATCATCCATTCGGGGCGGTTGCCGGAACGCCGGAAGGCTTCCACCACTTTGAGGCGGGTGGTGGCTTTCTTGCGCTTCTGCTTGGATTTGGTGGTTTTGACTTCGTGCCAGAGTTCATCCGCCAGTTTGTCGAGGTCGAGGCGTTCGAGGATGTCGTAGAAGGCTTCGGCGCCCATGTCGGCGCGGAAGACCTGCCCCCAGCGCTGTTTGAGTTCACGATAGCGAATTTCGCTCAGGAAGGTGAAGGGGCGCAGTTCGAGCAGTTCATCGCGCTGACGGGACGACTGGTTGGAGGACGCGGAGGTTTGTTCCTCGAGTTGCGAACGCAGGGCTTCCATCTGCATATCGGCATCCGCCTTGACGCGCGCGGCTTCCATTTTGAGTTCTTCGATCTCTTTGGCGCGCCGGTCTTTCAGTTCGTTTTCGAGCGCTTCGAGTTTGCTCTTGACGATCTTCTGCACCTGGGAAATGTGTTTGGCGGCAACCTTGTCGCCGGCGTCGAGAATCTTTTCGCCCGTCAGTTCAAAGACAACCGCTTTTTTAGCGGGTTCACCCATTTGATCCTGGAGCAGTTTTTCGAGTTTCTGCCCTTCCTTGATGATCGGGTCGAGTTTTTCGGCGATGACCTCATCGTAGTTTTGTTCGAGATTGGCGCGCTTCTGGTTGATTTCGGTGATGGTGTGGTCGCGCTTGGTTTTGATTTCGGCGATTTTGGCGTTGATTTCCGCCGCCTGTTCGCGTTCGGAAACGGAGATTTCGTCTTCGAGGCGTTTGAGCGCCTTGTTGCGGGCTTCCTCGTCCACGTAGGTAACGATGTATTGGGCGAAGTAAAGCACACGGTCCAGATTGCGGCGGGAAATATCCAGCAGCATGCCCAGGTAGGAGGGGATGCGGCGGGTGTACCAGATGTGAGCCACCGGAGTCGCCAGGGCGATGTGTCCCATGCGTTCGCGGCGGACGGAGGAACGGGTGACCTCGACGCCGCACTTGTCACAGACAATTCCTTTATAACGGGGGTTTTTGTATTTGCCGCAGTAGCACTGCCAGTCCCTTTGGGGACCAAAGATGGCTTCGCAAAACAAGCCATCCTTTTCGGGGCGCAGACGGCGGTAGTTGATGGTTTCGGGTTTGAGCACCTCGCCATACGACCATGACAGAATGGTCTGGGGCGATGCGAGGCTGATGCGGAGTGCGGTCAGTCCTTTGGTTTCCACTGGTTCCTCTCCTTGGAAATAAGTCTATCAACAAAATCGGGGACGGCGTATAGGCGTCCTGTACAAGAGACAAACAAAGGCAAGCGCTTCGAGGGGTTTCCTCAAGCGCTTGCGGTGTTTAATCATCCAATTTCATCCAACAGGTGAATTATACGCAGAAAGGTTGGGGAGTCAAGGAATTTTCCGTCCGATTCGCAGGGAAAATCGAGATTTTACGAGAGCAAACCTCTCGCGAACGCCAGGAGTCCCTGCACATCCTTGAAATTGGTGACCATGCCGACCGAAATACGCACGGCGCCGCTGGATTTGCCGTCAATGCAGTGACGAAAGTCTTCGATGGTCAGGCGGTTTTCGTGACCGGGCTGGGTGAAACAGACGTCCAGTTCCACGCGGGAGATGCCGAGCGCCACTTCTCCTGCACCGGGGTTGCAGAAACACCCCGTCCGCAGGGAAATATTGATTTTGTTTGCCTGTTCTTCGATGAAGCGGTGGTCGAAAGCCTTGTTGTCCCTGTCGTAGAAGTTGACGGTGACCGCCCCGCCTCTTCCCTCCATTCGGGTGGGTCCGTAGACCCGCACCAGCGGCACGCCGTTGCTGTGTTTCATCTCGGTCAGGTTTTTCAACAGCCAGCCGGTCAGACAGTGGACGCGTTCGCTGATGACATCGTAACCAATGGATTCGATGTGTTTCAACCCGATTTCAATGGCAGGGATGTTGAGGTAGTCGAGTGTGCCGTCTTCGAACGCGGCGGCGCCCTCGGCAAGGTAATACTTGCCGCCCTGCACCGAAGCGACGGTGATGGTGCCTCCGGCAAACCAGGGACGGTGCAGTTTTTCGAGGGCGGGTTTGCGCGCCAGCAAAGCGCCGATTCCGGTGGGGTAGCCGAACATTTTGTAGAAGGAGAGAGGAACAAAATCAGGCTTGACCTTGCTCAAATCGAGTTGGTTGGTGGGGACGAACGCGGCGGCGTCGAGCAGGACATCCCAGCCGTGGGCGTGCGCCTTTTCGATCCATTCGAGCGGATGTTTGACGGAGGAAAAGTTCGATTGGGCGGGATAGGCAAAAAGGTTGTGCCCGCTTGGGGAAGGCTGGGCAAGTTCACGGTCGAGTTGGGAGGCGTCCACGCGCATATCGGGCAGGGCAACCGGAATGTAGGTCACCTCACCGCCGCGTGGGTGGGCAAATTCGCGGATCCCGTTCACCGAATTGTGGTTGTCGAAGGTCAACAGGTAGCGTCCGTTTGCGAAGGGATACGATTCGCCGATGAGTTTCAGCGCGCCGCTGGCGTTCGAGGTGAAGATGGCGAGGTATTCCCCGGGATCGGCGTTGAAGAATTTGAGGATGTATTCGCGCGTATGTTCGACCAGTTGCGTGGCGGCTTGCGAGGTGGGGTTGCTGGAGTGCGGGTTGCCGAAGACATGCTCGGCAAGCAGGCGGTGATGACGCCGCAACTGCGACTCGGCATACAGACCGCCGCCCGTGTAATCCAGATAGATATGACCGCCCAGGTCGAGACGGGCGTATTCCACGGCGCGCAGATCGTCAATGAGATGGGTGGTGGGGTAAGTGGGAAACTCTCTCAAGAACGCCACAAATTCAGGATCGGTTTGCATCTTGCCTCCGGGGCTATTTAACCACAGAGTCGGCTGTGATACAAACGGCTATAATACCCCCATGCCTCAAATCTGCATTTTTCCGCGCGTGGAGGGACTTGCCGGGCCTGCTTCTTTTCGTCTCAAGCTGGAGGAGGGATTGCGCGCCCGCGGTGTGGACGTGACTCACGACCTTTCCGCGCCCGCCGATGCCATCCTCGTTCTCGCCGGGACAAAACATCTGCTCCCGCTGTGGAGAGCGCATTCCCGCGGACGGCGAATCGTGCAACGCCTCGACGGCATCAACTGGGTGCACAGAAAACGAAAGACGGGTATCCGGCATTTCCTGCGCGCGGAATATGGCAATTTCATTTTGTCGTTCATTCGCGCCCGCATGGCGACCCGGCTTGTGTATCAATCGGAATTTTCTCGCCGGTGGTGGGAGGATTGGTACAGCGCGGCGCGTGTCCCTGCGTGCATCATCCATAACGGCGTAGATTTGAAGGTGTATTCCGCCGGTCGGAACGACATCCCCGCCGAAGACAGATACAAACTCCTGCTCGTGGAGGGGAGCCTCGGCGGCGGGTACGAAATGGGTCTCGAGAATGCGGTCCGTCTCGCAGAAACCCTGCAGGACAAGCACACCTTGCCGACGGAACTCATCGTCGTCGGCAGGATCGAGGATGAATATCGGCAGCGCGTCGGGGCGAACGCCCGAATTCCAATCCGCTGGACGGGGAGTGTGCCGCGCGAGCGCATTCCCGAAATAGACCGTTCCGCGCATTTGCTCTTTTCCGCCGACTTGAACGCCGCCTGTCCCAATTCCGTCATCGAAGCTCTGGCATGCGGTCTGCCGGTGTTGGCGTTCGATACCGGCGCGTTGAAGGAACTGGTCCTGGGCGATTCGGGACGCGTGGTGCCGTATGGGGGCGATCCCTGGAAGATCGAGCCGCCCGATATTCCTTCGCTGGCAGATGCCGCGGTCGAGATTTTGCGTAACCAGCCCCGTTTTCGAAGAGCGGCGCGTGAACAGGCGGAGAAAAACCTGGGGCTGGATCGAATGGTAGAAAAATATCTGGAGGTTTTGCTGGGTTAGGAGTTGCCATGTCTGACCATGAAATCGTCGAATTTCTAAAAAAACATTTGCAAGCCATTCGGGACAACGATGTGCAAACTTATCATGAGACCACCGCCGAGGATCTGACGCTGTATGAATGGTGGGTCACGCCTCACCGCATTGACGGACGGCCCTTTCATGAGTTCATGATGAAAGCCAATGCCGAGCGCGGCGCGGTTTTCGGCGCGGAGGGACGGGGCAACGATGCCGTGCGATTCGATCTTTCGAATTTGCACATCCAGCGATACGGAGATACTGCAATCGCCAGTTTCACACTCTTGATCAGCGCTGTCGCGCCTGAAGGCGTGAAGGTCGTCTCCCATAACGAGAGCCGTGTGATGGTGAAGTTGAACGGCGCCTGGAAGGTCGTCCACGTACATAAATCCCCCGCCTGGCAGGCGCCGCATATTCCCGTATGAATCGTTTTCCCGGCAAACTCGCCCTGCAACAACGCGTCCTTCCGCACTACCGCGTCCCTTTCTTCGACCTGCTCGCCTCTGCCTGCGATAGGGGGATGAGTCTGTTTGCCGGTCTGCCGCGCCCGTCGGAGGGCATCACAACCGCCAGCCAATTTCACACTGCCGAATACCGATTGGGCAGAAACCTCCATCTTTTTGGCGGCGCGTTCTACCTATGCCATCAACAGGCGCTGTTGACCTGGTTGCAGGAAGTCAACCCCGATGCCCTGATCGTGGAAGCCAATCCGCGCTGCATTTCCACACCCGCCGCCGTGCGGTGGATGCGCCGCCGCGGGAAGCCGGTTCTTGGCTGGGGGCTGGGGGCGGGCAGCGGCGGCGTGTTGTGGAAACACTTCGTCCGGCAGTTCGATGCGATGATCGCCTACAGCCGCCGCGGCGCGGGGGAGTATGCCGCGCTCGGTTTTCCGCAGGAGAGGATTTTTTTGGCGCATAATGCAGTGGCGCACGCGCCTCTCCAGCCTTTCCCGTCCAGACCTTCTTCCTTTGGCGTTCGACCTGTCGTCCTCTTTGTCGGCAGGTTGCAGGCAAGGAAACGGGTGGATGCCTTGTTGCACGTCTGCGCCAGACTTCAAAACGTGCGTCTGGTCATTGTGGGCGACGGACCGGAACGTGGAGCGTTGCAGTCGCTTGCGGAGAAGATTTTTCCCGAAGCGGAGTTTGCGGGGGAAAAGCGCGGGGAGGAGATCAGGGAATATTTTTCGCAAGCCGATCTCTTTGTCCTGCCGGGAACCGGAGGCCTTGCCGTTCATCAGGCGATGAGTCATGGCCTCCCTGTCATTGTTGCAAAGGGGGATGGGACGCAGGACGACCTTGTCCGCACGGAAAACGGCTGGCAGGTCCAGCCGGACGACTTCGACGCGCTGCTCTCTGCCATGCAAGAAGCCCTCTCGGATCCGGCGCGTTTGCGGAGGATGGGAGAGGCATCCTATCGGATCGTGAAGGAGGAGATCAATATCGAAAGAATGGTCGCGGCGTTCGTCGCGGCGTTGAATGCGCTAACCGGCAAATGAGCCGATCGCCTCCTCGATGTTGTTGAAGATCGGAATGGTCTGCAGAAAGCCTGTGATGCTCAATACGTAGTAGAGTTGCGGGTTCGGGCAGACCAATTTCAGGTATGGGGATTTGTAAGGCTCGCTTCTGCGCTGTTTCATTGATTCTATATCGCTTTGCGGGGTGAACAACTTGAAGATGTTCTGGATGGCGCGCAGCCCCGCGCTGGCAAGCACCTCCAACTCGGACATGTCGAGCAGCAGATACCGGATTCCGTCTTCGTGCGCCTGGCGGGCGCGGTCGAGCAGTTCGGCTTCCGTCGGTCCGTGAAGATGACCTTTCAAGTGCAGGATGGTCACGGATGATTTCCCCTGTACGTTGGACGCGCGAATGGTCAATTCGTTCATCTTTCTCCTCCGAGGGGTACCAGACCGATCGAAAACAAACGGGCTGGTCAGGGCGCGGGTGTCGTTGTTCTTTCCACATTCACCCACATTTGCGCGCCGTTTGTGGCGATTTCGATCCAGCCATTCCAGTCGGTGCGCAGCAGGGCGTAATCTTTTACGATTTCGAGCGTGTCATCGTCGGGCAGTCCGTTCTCATTCGCCGCGCCTACGCTCAACACCACCACTTCCGGGTTTAAATTTACAACCCAATCCTCCGGATTCGATGCGGCGTAACCCGAATCTGCCAGCAACAATATGCTGACCGGCGCGATATTTTCGCCATATCCCAATTCGTCCAGCGCGTCGAAACTCATGCCCACCGGCAGCATCGCCCGAAAATTTCCGTATTCCAACAACAGCACCGCCCCGCGCGGACTCGTCGAAAGCACCGTCAGGGTTGCGCCGTCGCCCAGGTCGAGCACCTGGTCTTTTTTTGCCTCGGTAATGGGAATACCTTTCAGTGAAAGGTATTCGTTCAGAAAGCGCGAGGAGAAGGACGCCTGCCGATTGCCGCTCCATAACGCCTTGTCCGGCGGATAACGTTCCAGCACGCGCGGCAACGCCGCCACCTGTTCTTCGATTGTCGAAGCGACGATCAGCCAATCCAGCCGCCTGTCGAACGAGGAAATACGCCTGCCCAGTTCGTCGGACAGCGCGGTGACACTTTCACCGCCGTTGATCAGGATCGTCCTGCCCGAAGGCGTTCGAATCAGGATGCCGTCCGCCGATCCGATGTCCAGGAATGTCACGTGAAGGAGACCGTCGGGGATGGCGACCGCCGCGCGCCAAACCAGCAGGAGGGCGATCAACAGAAGGACCATGGCGCCTCCCGCGCCGACCAAGCCTGCCTTCTGCCCCAGGGAGCGAATTCGGTCTTTGAAATTGGACCAGCCAAGACCGCCGCCTTGCGAAATGAAGAAAGTTGCCGAGAAAAGCGTCGCGTAGGACAGAATCACGAACCAGCCCGAGAACTCCCCAAGAAAGAGCGTCCCGTGCGGCACGCGGTCGAACAATTCCACGACGCGGATGGTATACACGACGAAGGGCCACGCAACCCACGCGGCGAGTTGCCCAAGCGCGAACCAGACATGACTCAACAGCACCGCCAGCCCGCCGAGGATCATCACCGCCGGTTGCGCAGGCAGGATGAACGGGTTGGCGATGAACGACACGAGAGAAATACGCTGGAAGTGATATGCCATGATCGGGATGGTGGTTAACTGCGCGGCAAGGGTGAGCAGGACGAACTCGGAAAACAATTTTGCGGCTTTCTCGCCCGTGGAGTCGGGAAGGCGTCTGGTGATGATTCGATTCGCAAATTCCGAAAACGGTTCGGCGTACAGGATAAGCCCCAGCGTGGCGAAAAACGACAATTGAAAACCGACATCCCAGATGTAGCGCGGATTTACGAGACACATGATCAACGCAACCGCCAGCAGGGTGTTAAGCGCCACCTGCCTGCGTCCCACCTGCCGCGCCAGCAGCGCCAGCGTGCCCATGATGGCGGCGCGGACCACCGCCGCGTCCGCGCCGACCAGAAAGGTGTACAGCGCGATTCCCAAAATGGCAAACAAGCGTCCGCGCCGTTCGCCCAAAAAACGGCTGAAAAATTCGACGAACAACGCCGCAATGATGCTGATATTGAAGCCCGAAATGGCGATGATGTGCGCCGTGCCCGTATTCTTGAACGCCTCTTGCAGTTCCCGGGTGAGACCCGTATCCACGCCCAGCAGGATGCCCGCCAGCAGGGACGATTCCGGGTCGGGGAAGAGGCGGTGGATATTTTCGAGCGATCTTTCCTTGAACGCGTAGAGTACTCTGAAGACCGGGTTTCCCGCGTATCCCGGAAGGATGGTGACGCTTGCGGAGGACATGTAAGAGTGGATGCCTTGCGCGGCAAGATATTCGCGATAGGAAAAATCCTCGTTCTCCGGAGGGGTCTGCAACCTGCCGCGCAGGCGGATCCTCTGACCGTATTCGAAGATCTGGTTGTTCGAGACGCGAACGAGCACCAGTCCATGTACTTCGAGATCGCCGTCGCCGGTGTCTACTTTTTCCACCTGCACGCGCAGGTTGGTGTAGGAGTCGCGATAGTCGGCGGGTTCGGTGAGGAAACCGGTCACGAGCAGGTCGTATTCCCGGTCGTTATAAAAGGCGGCGTGAAAGGCGTCGAAGGAGGGAACGGAAAGTTGGAAGCGCGCCGCGCCGAGCAGGAGGGCGGAGGCAAGAAGGAAGGGAAAAGGTTGCAGGCTGGCTCTCAACCATGCAGGGGCGAACGAAAACGAACCGGGAAGAAAAGAGGAACGCTGAGCGATGCGTCCAAGGATGGCAAGGGCGATGAACGCCAGAGCCAATACCGCCCACACCCACCAGGGAAGTGAAACCGACTTTCCCAGCACAATTCCCGCGAGACAGAAAAGCGAAAACCACATCAGCGGAGGCTGTGCAGTCAATCGTTCCCAGGGGGATGAAGGAGGATTCGCCGCCTGCATGAATGTCGTTTATCATAGCATGGAATTCGATGGACAGGATAGAATTCAAATCAGGAATTTGGTGTTCCGTTAGAAACGATCGAACCCCATTTTGTTCAGCCTGATGTTCGAAGAGGCGGAGACTCTCGAACCCCGAAAGAAAGGTAGCTTCGTATTTCAGGCATCCCGGCGATAAAAATGTCTGCGTGCAAACTCATCCTCGTCACCGGCGCGACCGGCTATGTGGGCGGACGTCTCGTGCCGCGCCTGCTCGAAGCCGGGTATCGCGTGCGCGTCCTCGTCCGCGACCCGGCGCGCCTGCGCGGACGAACATGGCTGGATAAGGTGGAGATCTTCGGCGGCGACGCCCTCATCGAAGACGCATTGACCGAGGCATTGAAGGGCGTTTCGGTCGCCTACTATCTCATCCACGGCAGGCAGGGCGGCAAGGACAGCGCAGAGCGCGATATGCGAGCGGCGCGCAATTTTGCTCATGCCGCCGAACAAATGAAAGTGGAACGCATCATCTATCTTGGCGAACTGGTTGACCCGGCATCCGATCTCTCCCCTTATTTGCGCGCAAGGCACGAAACGGGTTACATTCTCCGTCATGGCGGCGTTCCGGTCACGGAATTTCGCGCCGGCATGATTGTCGGCTCCGGTTCGGTCTTGTTCGAAATGATCCGTTATCTCTCCGAACGTGAACCGGTGCTCATTTGCCCGGCGTGGTTCTTCTCGCATGCGCAGCCGATTGCGATACGGGACGTGCTCGCCTATCTCATTGCCGCCCTGGACGCGCCGGAATCCGCCGGTCGGTTGATCGAAATCGGCGGCCCCACCCGTCTCACATATGCGGAGATGTTGCTCGAATACGCAAGGGAACGCGGACTCACGCGCCTCCTCATCCGCACGCCGTTTCATGCGCCGCGTCTTTCGGCGTATTGGGTGCATATGGTCACTCCCATCCATTGGCGTCTGGTGCTGCCGTTGATCGAAGGGTTACGCGCCCAACTCATCGTCCGGGATGAAGCGGCGAGGAAATATTTCCCGCAGATCAAACCGATGGACTTTCGCACGGCTGTCCGCCTCGCGCTGGGACGCATCCAGAGAGACAACGTGGAAACCAGTTGGTCCGACGCGCTGGTCACCGTGGCGGGGGATCTCAAGCCCTATACGTTCACTGTCGAGCAGGGCATGTTTATCGAAACGCGCCAAATGCTCCTCGATCTCGAACCGGAGAGCGTCTTTCGTTCGTACACGGGGATCGGCGGAGAGCGCGGCTGGCTCTACATGGATTGGGCTTGGGGCATTCGCGGCTGGCTCGATAAGGCGGTGGGCGGGGTGGGCTTGCGGCGCGGACGGCGTCATCCCGATGAGGTGCGAGTCGGAGAATCGCTGGATTTTTGGCGCGTCGAGGCGGTGGAAACAAACCGCCTTCTGCGCCTGCGCGCCGAAATGAAACTGCCCGGTAAGGCGTGGCTCGAATTTAAATCAGAACCTCGAGGCGACCAGACCCTCTTTACTGTCACCGCCTATTTTGCGCCGCACGGTCTGTTGGGTTTTCTCTACTGGTATGCCATGTGGCTTCCCCATCGCTTCATTTTCGACGGGTTGACGCGCAGGCTCGCTTCACGCGCCAGGGTATTGGCGCATTGATCCGCTTTCACTGTCCATGATCTCTTCTCTCATCCTCGTCACCGGCGCAACGGGATATATTGCCAGCAGGTTGATTCCGCGCCTGTTGGATGCGGGCTACCGCGTCCGCGCCCTTGCGCGCGATCCGCTTCGACTCAAAGGGCGTGCCTGGTTCGACCAAATCGAAATTGTCCGGGCGGACGTCGCCTCGCCCGAAACTCTTCGGCACGCCTTCGCAGGTGTCCATACCGCCTACTATCTGGTGCACAACATGTCCCATGGGCGCGGCTATACCGCGCTGGAAGTGGCGTCTGCCCGCGCCTTCGCATCCGCCGCCGAGCGGGCGGGCGTGGAACATATCATCTATCTGGGCGGGTTAGCCGACCCCGAACAACATCTCGCGCCGCATATGCGTTCGCGCATCGAGACGGGCAAAGTCTTGCGTGAGGGCAGGGTGCCGGTCACTGAATTCCGCGCCGGCGTGATCGCCGGTTCGGGAAGCATCTCTTTCGAAATGATTCGCTTCATGACCGAGCTGTTTCCCCTTGTGCCCGGACCGTCGTGGCTGGAGAACAAATCCCAGCCGATTGCCATCCAGAACGTGGTGGATTATCTGCTTGCGGCATTGACCAATCCCGGCGGACGCGGCGGCATCTTTGAAATCGGCGGTCCCGAAATCTACACCTATCGTGAATTGATGCTTCGTTATGCCCGCCTGCGCGGACTCCGGCGCGCCATGCTCCTGCTGCCCGGCATTCCCGTCTGGTTCATGGCGTTCGGCGTGGGGTTGATGACGCCGGTTCCGTATCCCATTGCCCATGCCTTGATTGGCGGTTTGTCCTCCGATAGTATCGTCAAACATCCCGAAGCCCTGCAGGTCTTTCCCGAAGTCGGATTGATTGGATTCGACGCCGCCGTGAGGGACGCCCTCCAGAAGACGCATCCCGACTACATCGAACGTATCTGGGTGGACGGTAAGCCCGGCTTGAAGTTCCTCAAACACGAAGGATGTTTTATTCTTTACAAAGATCTTCCGCTGTCAGCGGGAGAGGGGGCGGGGGGGAGGAAAAGTCACCGCTCCATCTTCGGCGAAATGTGGATCGAACGGCAAAGGGACCGCATTGGAAATTTGTCCTGCACGCTCTTTTTTTACCCGCGCGGGTTGCCGGGTTTCCTTTACTGGTATCTGCTTTACCCGTTTCACCGCCTGCGGTTTCATTGCTTAATGCTGGAAAAATCATGAAACGCATCTTTCTCCTCTCGCTGATCGTGTTGGTCCTTGCAGGTTTCATGCTTGCTGTTGCCGTGCTGGTTCCCCATTCCCTCCCTGTCGGCTCGGATTTCAGCGCCTTGTATTTTGCCGATCTGGCGCTGGTCAACGGGATACGCGTATACGACATCCCCCGCATGGAGGCGCTTGCGCTGGCTCGCTCGGCTATTCCGCCCGAACATTTCTTCATGCCGCGTTTTCCGTATCCGCCGTGGTACATGCTCGCCACCTTCTATCTGGGACTGCTTCCCATCCAGTCGGCGGGGGCGTTGTGGTTTCAACTGAATCTCGTCATGCTGTTCCTGTCGGTAGGGGTCCTGACGGACGGATGGAACGGGCGCGCCCGCCTGCTTGCCTTCCCGCTGGCTTTGTTTTTTTTGCCGACGCTTGGTGCGCTGTCGGTGGGACAATACGACTTTCCTGTCCTGCTGGGCATTGCGCTGTTGATCCATTCCCTGCGAAACGGGAATGCCTCACGGATAGCGCTGGGCGTCGTCCTGCTCACGTTCAAGCCGCACATCGGCGGGTTGGTGTTGCTCTCGGTGTTGGGGTGGTTGTGGTTCCATGGCGGCAGGTTGGGGCGCCGCGCGATGCGTTCCATTGTTGTCGCAGGTTTTGCGCTTTTTGTCGTCAGCCTGATTGCAGACCCGTTGTGGTTCGTCAATTATCCGAAGATGCTGTTCGATTACCGGGGCGAAGGCAATGTAACCTCCTGTTCGGAATGCGCCAGCGTGCCGGTGCTGGTCTCGCGCTGGTGGTTCGACGGTTCGCTCAGGCAGGCTTCGGGAATCGCGCTGGGATTGCTGGTCATCTTGGCGGCGCTGTTGTGGACGGCTCGAAAACGGCTGGTGCAATCCCCCGAAATTTTGGTCGTTTCTGTATTGCTGGTTACTTTGTTGGTCAGCCCCTATCTTTACAACTACGATTTCATTTTACTGCTCGTCCCGTTTGCCGCCCTTGGCGCCTCCTCCCGCATGGACAAGATCGTCGCGGCTTTTTGTTATCTCGTCCCTTCGCTTGCCATCATCGTCTATGGGCGCGGGGGGAATCTCACGCTGAATATGGCGACCCTCCTCCTCATGTTTGTGTTTTCTCTGCGCGTGAGGCGCATCGGCATTGACGTACCTGTTACCCCATCGTACAATAGAAACAATTAAAGACGACCAGTCAGCGGCGAAGTCCGGTGCAAATCCGGCGCTGTCCCGCAACTGTGATGTTAGTCTCATAGCCGCACAGTAGTTCCATTACCCAAAAAGACTTACGCAAAAGTGCGTAGAGCGCGTTCTCTAACGCGCGGCGTGTGTAAGCGACGTTAGAAAACGTCAATTACGCGAAGTCCTAACTATAAGACTAACTAAGTCAGGTCGCCCGCCCTGGTCGGTTCAACCACTTCTCGCGGAAAGGAGGTGGAGAACAAGTCCAGCCCGGATTGACTCTCCTACCTCCCCAGCCCTGCGCTGGGGATTTTGATTCCACCCATTGTGTACTTGGCGTTCTCTAACGCCAATGGGACGTTAGAGAACGCCTCCCACGCAAAATAAAATCCTGGAGAAATAAAATGTTTCGCAAGACACTGATTTTGGCATTGCTCATCACCCTGCTCGCGGCGTGCGCTCCCGCCACCCCTGCGACAGAAGCCGTCGAACCGCAGCCCACGCTCGAGGTCCCGACGGAAGCGCCCACCCCCGAAGCACCGGTTGTCGCTGCCCTCGAACACAACCTCACCGACGGCTGCATCCCTGAAGGTCAATTCAGCGCTGAGGTGGATTACTTCCCCGAAAAAGCCAGCCTGCAATACACCGACGGCTTTTCGATTGAGTACCACAACTCTTACAAAGTCCTCACCGTCAAGACCCCCTGGCCCGGCGCGGCGGAATCCCTGCAATATGCGCTCGTCCAGTGCGGCGCGCCCGCTCCCGAAGGTTTCCTTGATGAGCAAATCATCGAAGTCCCCGTTAAGAGCATCGTCACCATGTCCACTTCCTACCTGCCCTTCCTCGACGAACTCGGCGTGCTCGATAGACTCGTCGGCTTGGACGACGCCACCTACGTCAGCAACCCCACCGTGCTGAAAATGGCGGAGGAAGACACACTGACCATGCTCGGCTACGGCTCCGCTGTGAATGTGGAAAAGGCGCTCGAGATCAAACCCGATTTGATTATGACCTACGGCTCCGGCGCGCCGGAATATGACGCTCACCCCGTGCTGATTCAAGCCGGGCTGAAGGTGGCAATCAACGCCGAATGGCTGGATACCTCCCCGCTTGGCCGCGCCGAATGGGGCAAGTTCATCGCCGCCTTCTTCAACAAAGAAGCTGGCGCCGAAGCCCTCTTCGCTGAAAAAGCCGCCCGCTACAACGAACTGAAGGCGCTCACCGCCAGCCTGACCGAAAAACCGACCGTCTTCACCGCCAGCGCCTACCAGGGAACCTGGAACGTCCCCGGCGGAAAGAGTTTTGCCGCCGCCTTCCTGACCGACGCGGGCGCCGCCTACCTCTGGGCAGATGAGGCCTCCACCGGCAGTCTGCCCCTCGCCTTTGAAGCCGTCTTTGAAAAAGCCAAGGATGCCGACTTCTGGCTGAATGTCGGTTTTGTCGGCTCGCTCGGCGACCTCCAGGCCATGGACGCCCGCTATGCCGATTTCGCCGCCTTCCAGAATGGCAGCGTCTGGAACAACGATGCGAAGGCTTCGCCCAACGGCGGCAACGACTATTACGAAAGCGCCGTCGCCCACCCCGAACTGGTGCTGGCTGACCTCATCAAAATCTTCCACCCCGACCTGCTGCCCGACCACGAGTTGGTGTACTATCGGCAGTTGAAATAACGGTTATGCACCGTCCCGAAGGGTTGATTGGCTAAACACAATTCTTCGATACACCCTTCGGGACGTTCTGACCAGACCTTTGACTTTCGACCTCCAATCCTCAATCACCAATCACCACTCACCAACCTCCCCCATGCCCCGCCCTCCCCTCCGCCCCTGGCTGTTCTTCGCTCTCCTGCTGCTCCTCCTGCTCGCCTTCGCCCTCAGCCTTACCCTCGGCTCGGTGGAAATTCCTCTCGAACAGGTCGCCCACATCCTGCTGGGCGGCGAACCCGACAAAGCCAGTTGGGCAGACATCCTCTTCAAATTCCGTCTCCCCAAAGCCATCACCGCCGTCCTCGTCGGCGCGGCGCTCTCGACGGCAGGCTTGCAGATGCAGACCCTCTTCCGCAACCCGCTGGCAGACCCGTTCATCCTGGGCGTCAGTTCCGGGGCGAGTCTGGGCGTGGCGCTGGTCATTCTCGGAATAGGCGCGGGCGGCGCGCTGACCTTCATTGCCGGGCTGGGCGTCTTTGGCGATTTCACGCTTGCCATTGCCGCCAGCCTCGGCGCGGGGATGGTGCTGGGCGCGGTCTTGCTCCTCTCGCGGCGCGTGCAAAACACCCTCACCCTGCTGGTCGTCGGCTTGATGTTCGGCTACCTCGCCAGTGCGGTGGTTACCCTGCTCATCTACTTCAGCCAGCCGGAGCGCGTGCTGGTCTTCAGCCTGTGGACGGCGGGCAGTTTCGGCGGCGTGACCTGGAGCCAGATGCGCGTTTTCGCGCCCGCCGCACTGCTCGGTTTACTGCTCGGCTTCGTGATGATGAAACCGCTCAACGCCCTGCTGCTCGGCGACGACTACGCCCGTTCACTCGGACTCAACGTGCGCCGCGCCCGCTTCTGGATTATCGTCAGCGCCTCGCTTCTGGCGGGCGTCTCCACCGCCTTTTGCGGACCCATCTGGTTCATCGGCGTCGCTGTGCCGCACGTGGCGCGTTCCCTGCTCAACAGCGCCGACCACCGCGCCCTGCTCCCCGCCTCCATGCTGATGGGCGCGGCCTTCGCCCTCATTGCGGATGTCATCGCCCAGTCGCCGGGCAGCCAGCACACCCTGCCGCTTAACGTCGTCATGTCCCTCTTCGGCGTGCCGATTATCTTGTGGGTCATCTTGCGCCAAAAACAACTCCGCCAATCCTTCGCCTCCTAATCTCCAATTCCCAACCACCAACCCCATGCTCACTGCCTCCTCCCTCTCCATCGGATACAAGACCCCGCTCGCCTCGAACCTGGACCTCGAACTGCGTCCTGCCGAACTGGCTTGCCTCATCGGTCCGAACGGAGTCGGCAAATCCACCCTGCTGCGCACCCTGGCAGGGATGGAAAAACCGCTGGCGGGCGCGGTCTGGCTGGACGGCGGGAACCTGCACCTCATGCCCTCCCTCGAACTGGCGAAACGCCTCGCCGTCGTCCTGACCGGGCGCGTGGATGCCGGCAACCTCTCTGCCTGGGCGCTGGTCTCGCTGGGGCGGCATCCCTACACCGATTGGCTGGGCAGGCTCACGGTCCGGGATGAAGCGGCAATCGAGCGCGCCATGCGTCTGACCGACACCCTCGTCTTTGCGGAACGTCCCATCCACGAATTGAGCGACGGCGAACGCCAACGCGTGATGATCGCCCGCGCCCTCGCTCAAATCCTCCCGGACTCCCCTCTCCCGCCGGGAGAGGGACTGGGGGGAAGGGCAAAAGCCCAATTACCAATCTCCAATTACCAACCTTCCAACGTTCCAACGTTCCAGCGTTCCAACGTTTTACTCCTCGACGAACCCACCGCCTTCCTTGACCTTCCCCGCCGCGTGGACATGCTTCAACTGCTCAAGCGCCTTGCCCGCGAGACCGGCTGTGCCATCCTGCTCTCCACCCACGACCTTGACCTTGCCCTGCGCATCGCCGACCGCCTGTGGCTGCTTGCCTCCAGCGGCAACCTCACGACGGGCATTCCCGAAGAACTTGCCCTCAACGGCGCGGTGGCGCGGCTCTTCCAAAGCGAAGGCGTGGATTTCGACCATGCCAGCGGCGCGTTCAAAGTCCACCAGACCGTCTGCGGACCCATCAGCCTGCACGGCGACAAAGACGGCGTCACCGCCGCCTGGACCTGGCGCGCCCTCGAACGCATCGGCTACGAAGTACATGACAATGGCATTCGCCGCCCTGTGCATGTGGACGTGATGGACCCGGGTCGCTGGCGGCTCACCACCCCGCACGGACAAAGCGAACACGCCACTCTTGAATCTCTCCTTGCCGCCCTTCAACAATAGACCTCTGGCAAGCGCGCGCCATACGCATTGTGCAAGAGATGTTCTCTCGCGTCGGCTGATTGCTGCGAATACCCTTTTGCGTCCCCGGCGTTCTCCTCCCTGCGGGTTGTTTTTGTTGCGCTACTCTCCGTTGGTTACGATCTTTGCCGCCCCACCGGCGCGGGCGACAAGCACGTCGCTGACGCCGTCAATTGCCCGTAGTTTGGTTTCCACCGTCTGGATTTCGGACTCGGGGCACATGACATGCACATTCGGTCCCGCATCCACGGTATAGCAGACGGGAAGCCCTGCGCCTCTCCATTGACGCACGGCGTTCATCACACCGAGTGAAGCGGGTTTCCAGTAATGCAGCGCCGGTGTGGAGGTCATCATCACGGCGTGCATCATGTCCGAGTCGAGTTCCACGATGGAGGCGAACAGTTCGAAATCGCGATTCAGGATGGCGTTTCTGCAAATCTCGAGCCGGCGCGGACCATCCGCCACACGCGCCGCCTGAAGCGGGCTTGTCAGCGCGAGGGCGTGCCCCTCGGTGGAACCGGTCTGTTTGTGCGAGGCGCTGACGATGGCAATACAGTCTGCAAGCCGCCAATGATCGGGGCTGGCGATGGAGAAGGCAAAGGAATCCTCGTCCGAGGTTCCCATTGCCCATTCCACGAATCCGCCTGGAATTGATCTTGATGCAGACCCCGACCCGCGTCGCGCGAGACGCGAGAGTTCGCGCTCGTTCAAATCCAACCCTGCGGCTTTGCTGCCCGCCAGGGCAAGCGCGGCAAACGCCGACGCGGAGGAGGCGATCCCCGTGCCGGAGGGGAAGTTGTTTTCGGTGAGTACTTCGGCGCGTTCATGAATGTCCGCCATGCCGCGAATGATGTCGAGCAGATATGCAACGCGATCCAAGGCGGCGCCGGTCACTTCGCGCCCGTTGATGATGAGTTCGTCGAAAGGCAGGGAGGGCTGAAAACTGACCGTCGTGCGCGTGAACAAGCCGTCGAGATTCATCGAAATCGAACCGTTCATGGGAAGCCGCAGACCGTTGTCGCGGTTTCCCCAATATTTGATGAAGGCAATGTTGGGATGGGCAAGAGCGCTGGACGTTGCCATGGGGCGATGATACCACGTCGTTTGAAGACATGCGATTCTCGTATATTCGTGGATGACCGACACGGCATCCATGCCGGGGGATGGTTTCATATAGTTCTAGAGAACTGTTTTCTGCAAAATTTGTCTATATATGGGGCGATTCCATCGTCTTCGTGTTGACGCTTGTGGGTATTTAGGTATAATTCTCACACCTCGTATCACCCTCTAGTACCAGTGATTTGAAAGGAGGTGAATTGGTCGGCGACAAATAAACACATCAAGAGCCAGTTTATGTAAGTTCGTTCAGTTTCCCAAAAAAATTTCTGGAGGAGAAAAACCATGTTACGAAACCGTTTAATGCTGGTATTGGGTCTGCTCGTTGCCGCGAGCATGATTCTTTCCGCTTGCGGTGGCGCTACACAAGCCCCCGAGGAACCCGCCGCTCCCGCGCCAGCAGAACCCGCCGCCCCCGCGCCACAACCGACCGAGCCCCCGGCTCCCCCCGAGCCCAAGGTGATGGTCGCGTGTTTGGCGCAGGAGCCGCAGACGCTGTATGCTTTTAGCGAAGCCGCTCTGGTCAAGACCTTTGTGCTCGACGCCCTCTACGACAGCCTCTTTGATCAGCGCACCTACGAATATCAGCCCGTGCTGTATAACCTGTCCAAGTTCGATGATACGGCAGAGAAGACCACCATCGAGGTGGGCGTTGGCGATACGGTCTATGATCCCGCTCAGGATGCCGCTGTCGTCCTTGAAGCCGGCATGACCATTTCCATGAACCAGGCGGAAGGCGATCCGGTTGAAGTGACCGTTGAAGATGGCAAGAAGTACCCCATCGTTCAGATTATCACCCAGCATACCATTGCCGCCGGCGCGACCTGGGAAGACGGCACACCGGTTACCACAGACGATGTCCTTTTCTCGGCTGAAGTAGCCAAATCCCCCGATACCCCCACCAGCAAGTATTTCTGGGAAACTCAAACCCAGAAAATCGAAGTGGTGGATGCGTCCACCTACAAGTATTACTTCATGCCCGGTTACACCAGCGGCACCTACTTTGTGGATGGCATGATCCAGCCTTTGCCCAAGCACGTCTATGGCGAGGGGGGTTCCCGCCCGCTGACCCCGGCTGAAATGCTGGCGGATGAGGAAGTCAACCGCGATCCGCTCGCCTACGGGCCGTTCCGCCTGGTTGAATGGGTCGCCGGCGATCACATCACCCTCGAAAAGAATCCGACCTACTGGCGCGCCAGCGAAGGCTTGCCGAAGATTGATACGCTGATCTACCGCTTCATCCCGGATACCAACCAGTTGATCGCCCAATTGGCTTCCGGCGAATGTGACTTTGGTACGCAGGACGCCGCCTTCGAAGGCTCCCTGCCCCTGATCCGCCAGTTCGAAGCCGAGGGTCTGATGGTTCCGCAGGTGGTGGCGGGTACCGTGTTCGAACACCTCGATTTCAACACCACGCCGGTTGAATCCTACCAGGGCGCAGCCGCGACTTTGCTGGCTTCGGATGGCGAACGCCTGTTTGCCAAGAAGGAATTCCGCCAGGCAATTGCCTATTGTATCGACCGCCAGGCGGTGGTGGACGGCGCGACCAACGGTGCGGCTGTTGTTCAGAACACCTACACCGCCTCCGATCACCCGCTCTATGCCGGCGATGAAAACGTCACGCTGTACCCGTTCGATGCCGCCAAGGGCAAGGAGATTCTTGCGTCCCTCGGCTGGTCTGACACCGACGGCGACGGCATTCTGGATAACGGCGCCGGCGTCAAACTTTCCTTCATTCACAGCACACGCCGCAATGCGCTTCGCGAAAAAGTGACCCAGATTATTCAGGGACAACTCAAGGATAACTGCGGCATCGAAACCAAGATCGAACTGTACGGCGGCGAATACTTTGCCGATGGTCCCGACGGTCTGGTCTTTGGCCGCCAGTATGACCTGGGCGAATTCGCCTGGTTGACCGGCGTCGAGCCCCCCTGCACCCTCTATATCTCGTCGCAGTTGCCGAGCGAAGAACTGGGTTGGGGCAACAGCAACAACGTCGGCTTCCAGAACGCCGATTTTGACGCCGCGTGCAATGCCGCAACACAGGCTCTCGATCCCGAGACCAAAGCGGCCAAGCATGCTGAGGCGCAAAAGATCTTCACCGAATTCCTGCCCAGCCTGCCTCTGTTTGCCCGCGCCAAGATCGTCGTGACCCGCCCCGAGGTTGTGGGCGTCGTGATGGATCCGACCGCGAACAGCGAATTCTGGAACGTCGAAAATTTCGACTTCAGTGAGTAAGAGCACACGATAGCAAGGAAATAGAGGATGGCGGCAGAAACCGCCGCCATCCTCTCATCTCTTTATTGCGATTCAATTCATTTCATCTCCCTCTTCGATAATTGATTACGCTTTTTTTCCATTTTTATTAATGCATTATTGGCAGAGATTCCAGACCGTCTTGTTGTGAGGAGTTCAAATGACCAATTATTTGATCCGTCGGTTTATACAAATGACCCTGGTGGTGATTGTTTCCTCCATGGCAATCTACTTTTTGTTGTGGCTTGCGCCCGGAGGACCGCTGGATGAACTTAAACTGGCGGGAGCGGGCGGCAGGGCAAACCAGGGTTTCACCGAAGAACAGATACAAAGAATAGCCGAGTATCTTGGCTTGCACCGCGGTCCGCTTTGGGGATATGTGGCATGGCTGACCGGTGAGGACTGGTTCGATTCGATTGGAAGGTCGGATTTACAAACCTCCACCTGCCGCGCAGCGGAAAACACGTGCAGCAAGGGTGTCTTGCGCGGCGACTTTGGCACTTCCTGGCAGGTGGCTCGCGGTTCGCCGGTTTCCACCGTTCTGGCTTCCCGTTTGAGAAATACCCTGATCCTCATGATCTCTGCAACGGTCATTTCCCTTGCAATCGCCATCCCCATCGGCATCATTTCCGCGGTGAAGCAGTATTCACGCCTGGATTATGTGGTCACTTCCTTCTCCTTTTTTGGGACCGCCATGCCGGTATTCTGGTTTGGTCTGATGATGATCATCTTATTCGGGGGAAACCAATCGCCGCTGTATAAGGCTTTCGGCTTCCCGTACCTCCCGACCGGAAATGTAACCTATGTGCGCCCGCCGCAGGCTGGCAGCCTGGCCGCCCTGTTGAATGTACAGGCGGGCTCCACCATGGATATTGCCATTCACGCCATTCTCCCTACGTTGGTTTTGTCGCTGCTGTACATGGCGGGATGGAGCCGCTTCATGCGTTCCTCGATGCTGGAGGTGCTGCGGCAGGATTACGTTCGTACGGCGCGAGCCAAGGGACTGCGTGAACGATTGGTCATCATCAAACATGCCATGCGGAATGCCTTGATACCTTTGATCACGATCGTGGTCTTCCAAATACCAGGCATCTTCGGCGGCGCCACCATTACCGAAACGGTCTTCAACTGGCCCGGAATGGGCTTCCTGTATGTATTTGCGCTGGGTGCAAACGACTATCCCGTCGCCATGGCATTCCTGTTCATCAGCGCCGTGCTGGTCGTGATTGCCTCTCTGCTGGGCGATATTCTCTACACCATTGTGGATCCGCGCATCCGATTCAGTTAGAACGTCTGGAGAAACTTTTATGGCAGTCGCAGAACTTCAATCCGAATCCCTTGCGACCATCAAGGAAGAATCGTGGTTTTTGATTATTCTCAGGCGTTTCTTGCGCCATAAACTGGCGGTGGTGGGAATGATCGTTGCCTTTCTGTTCGTCTTGATGGCGCTCTTTGCCCCGCTCATTGCTCCCTATGACCCCTACGAACAAAACCTGGGAAATTCCTATGCCAACCCGTCGGCAGAGCATATTCTCGGTACCGATGAACTGGGGCGGGATGTATTCAGCCGCCTTTTATATGCCGCGCGCCTCTCTCTGTTTGTAACGGTTACGGTCAACTTCATATCCGAAACCATCGGGGTTTTGGTCGGCGCAACCTCGGGATATTTCGGCAAATGGGTGGATTCGCTCATCCAGCGCACCGTCGAGTTCCTGCTCACTCTACCGACCCTCCCTCTGCTCCTGTTTTTCTCAGCGATGCTGCGCGGCGTAACCATTCCCGGACTTCCCGATGAATGGTCGAAGGCAATCATTATTTCCGGGGTGCTGATCGCGTTTGGGTGGCTTGGTTCCACCCGCCTGGTGCGCGGTATGGTTCTGAGTCTGCGTGAACAGGACTTCGCCCAGGCGGCGCGCGCGCTTGGCGCCAATAGCTGGACGATCATCGCCCGCCATATGATCCCCAACGCCATGGCGCCCGTGATTGTAAACCTCACCCTGGGATTAGGCGGTGTGATCGTACTGGAGGCGGCTCTGTCCTTCCTTGGGTTTGGCATTACTCCTCCGGTTCCCACCTGGGGCAACATGTTGCAGAACGTGCAGGAACGCATGTGGCAACAGCCCTGGCTGGCTTTTTACCCCGGGTTGTGCATCTTTCTCACGTCGCTGTCGTTCAATTACATCGGCGATGGTCTGCGCGACGCCCTGGATCCTCGTTTGAAGTTATAACATCCTTCTGTTGTTGGAGTTTTAGAAATGAAAAAGAGAATGATCCTTATCCTGATTGTGGTTTTACTGGGCGTTTACGGCTGTGCAAAGCCCGGAGAGCAAGCCCAAACCGATGAGCAGGTCGCAGCTTCGACGGCAACTGTTCAAGCGAATGTGGATGCCCTTCCCGATGATG
The DNA here is from genome assembly GCA_013388685.1 of Chloroflexota bacterium. Lineage (GTDB taxonomy): Bacteria > Chloroflexota > Anaerolineae > Anaerolineales > Villigracilaceae > Defluviilinea. The sequence goes on from JACAET010000025.1 coordinate 24,011, forward strand.
TGCCGATTGCCGAAGGCGCCCTCAACCTTAAATTTGCGGCAGGCAACACCTATATCACCTATGAAGTTCCGGGAACGGTCGAAGAGATTGTCGAGTTCTACCGCTCTGAATTGTTGACGCTTGGATGGGAAAAGAAAGGGAACAACCCCGAACAACCCCTGGGAGGTGCGATCACACTCCTGCGTTCCAAACCCGACAAAAACATCTCCGTTACCGTACAGTCCATTCCCGAAAGCGATAATGTGCGGGTCTTGATTACAGTGATCGGCAAATAGAAAGATTCGAACGGTGAGTCATGTGTCTGATCGCAGTCCGGGAAGAACCGCATCGGTTATGAATTTTATCGTCACAATCGTTCTGGCGAGTCTCTTCCTGATTTACTTTAGCGTAATGGCGTACACCAAAGATGCCCTGTGGTTTTACCCCGTATTCGATTCCGTGCCAGCCCTGATCGAAATCAATTGTTACGGCCGAGATGTGGTCCTGCAATCAGACTCGGAGTATTTTGCGCCCATCTACAGCATGGTAAACGGGCAAATTTCCGGTGACAAACGATGGGACGAATTGAACCTGACCGATCCAACCTATCGGGATTACCAGTCAACCGAAAAAATGATGATCTTGGAGTTATTCTACGACGAACCTCAGCGCATCCACTCCCAAAGCCCCTTCTTTTCGGGCTTTACATCGTTGCTGATTCCCCTGGATGGACGCTATTCGAACCAGAACATCATGTTCGCGCTGAGAAATGGAAAACCCTCCGGCGGCTCTTTTCATGTTGTATCCTTTGAGCCGGTGAGGACCTATATTGAAAGTAACGGCTTGTGCAACAAACCTTGAAATGAAATCATCCCCCAGGAGATGGACGACCCGTGGCTGAGAATAAGAAACCTCTGCTTCAAGTGAAAAATCTGCGCACCTACTTCTACACCGAAGCCGGCGTGGTGAAAGCCGTGGACGGTGTGGATTTCGAGGTATACCCCGGTGAAGTGCTCGGGATTGTGGGAGAATCGGGCTGTGGAAAGAGCGTAACGTCCCTTTCCATCATGCGCCTCATTGGACAACCCGGAAAGATCGTCGAAGGCGAAGTGATTTTCAACGGCACCGATCTCCTCAAGATTCCCGAATCGGAAATGGTCAAAGTACGCGGCAACAGCATTTCCATGATCTTTCAACAGCCGCAATCCGCTTTGAATCCGGTCTTTCGCGCCGGCGAACAAATCGGTGAAGTTCTCAACATTCACCAGGACCTTGGCAAAGAGGCGGGTCGTAAACGCGCCATCGAGCTATTGAAGATGGTTGGTATCCCGGAACCCGAACGGCGCGCCGAAGCCTATCCCCACGAACTTTCGGGCGGACAAGCCCAACGCGTCATGATCGCCATGGCGCTGGCTTGTGTTCCCGACCTTCTGATTGCCGATGAACCCACCACCGCCCTGGATGTGACCATTCAAGCGCAGATTCTCGATCTGATGCGAAACCTTCGAGAAAACATCGGAACCTCTATCATTCTCATCACACATGACCTGGGAGTGGTCGCCGAAATGGCGGAACGTATCGCGGTCATGTACGCGGGACAGATCGTCGAACAGACCGACGTCAGGACCCTTTTCAAGGAACCCCTTCATCCATACACACAGGGGCTGATTGGCTCCATACCGATCCTGGGGAAACTCAAGGAGCGCCTGGATGTAATCCCCGGCTCGGTGCCCAACCTGATTAACATGCCCCCGGGTTGCCGCTTCGCCTCCCGCTGCCGGGCGCGTATCGAGAACAACCTTGCGATTTGCACCGAAAAAGAACCCGATCTGATCCATGCGACACAGGGGCATCTCGTGCGCTGCTGGCTGTATCAGGAACATGGAAAATAATGCCGCGTGACTGGCGGAAACGTATCAACTGGCAACTGGAGCAACTGAATGAGCAACGGAACTTCGGACGGCAAAAAAAATCTGATCGAGGTGAAAAACCTCGTCAAATACTTCCCGGTTCGCGCCGGGTTATTACAGCGTGTGGTCGCGCAGGTGCAGGCTGTCGATGGAGTGACATTCTCCATCCAGGAAGGCGAAACGGTGGGACTGGTCGGCGAATCGGGTTGCGGAAAAACAACCGTCGGGCGCACCATGCTTCGCCTCATCGAACCCACGGCGGGCGAAGTCTTCTTCGAGGGACGCAACGTATTCACCATGAATGGCAGAGAACTCAAGGAACTCCGCCGTCATATGCAAATCATCTTCCAGGACCCGTACGCCTCGCTCGATCCGCGTATGCCCATCGGCGAATCGGTCATGCAGGGACTCGACATTCACAAGATCGGCACGCGCAAGGAACGCTTCGAAATCATGCTCGATAACCTCAAAAAGGTCGGTCTTGAAGATTATCATTCCCGCCGTTATCCGCACGAATTTTCCGGCGGACAGCGCCAACGCATCGGCATTGCGCGCGCCCTGGCGTTACAACCCAAATTCATCCTTTGCGACGAACCCGTCTCCGCCCTCGATGTATCCATCCAGTCACAGGTATTGAACATTCTCAAAGACCTTCAGCAGGAACTGGGCTTGACGTATCTCTTCATCGCGCACAACTTGAGCGTTGTCGAACACATTTCTGACCGCGTCGCCGTCATGTATCTCGGCAAGGTGGTCGAACTCGCCGATCGTGACGAACTCTACAGAAACCCTCTGCACCCTTATACCAAGGCGTTGATGTCGGCGATCCCCATTCCCGACCCCACCCTCAAACGTGAACGCATCATCCTCAAAGGGGATGTGCCCAGCCCGCTCAACCCGCCGAAAGGATGCCGCTTCCACCCGCGCTGCCCGATTGCGGTGGATATCTGCTCGCAGCAGGAACCGGAATTCAAAGAAAAATCCCCCGGACATTGGGTGGCTTGTTGGAAAGCAGAATAAATTCGAACTCGCCTCCCTGCAAATCTTGACCCGCTTCCCAACGCGGCTGACACCGATGGTTTGAAAAATTGGACGTAATTTGCCTCCTCAACATAATTCACTGCGAAAGTTCAAACCTTGTACGGCGCAAACCACTGCTTACAATCGCCCGCGCAAATGATGACTGCCGGGCGGTTTTGCCAAGAAGGAATCCCTCGCTCGCCTCTTTTCCCGCCGATTCCTCCCCCGCAAAATTGTTTTTCTCTCCCCTCTGCGGTATTCTTCGAATCCACACCCTGGTATGGTTTTTGTCGAATGTAGCGATTTCCGACGGTCTCACCCGCGCCCTCTCGTTGACTCAACTATATAATTAGGTATAATTCCTCCCCGGTTCCCTTGAACTGCATGATCCAACACCCCACACACGCAAAGGATCTCAAATAATGCCCGATACCATCCTTGATGTACGAGGGCTGGAAACTACTTTCAAAACCCCCGACGGCATTGTCCACGCGGTAAATGGTGTGTCATTCGAATTGATGGAGGGGGAAACCCTGGGCGTGGTTGGCGAAAGCGGGTGCGGTAAAAGCGTCACCATGCTCTCCATTCTCGGGTTGATCCCATCCCCTCCGGGAAAGATTGTTTCCGGCAGCGCCATGTTCGACGGGCGGGACCTCCTCAAACTATCCGCTGAAGAACTCCGGCATATCCGCGGCGCGCAGATCAGCATGGTCTTTCAGGACCCCATGACCTCGCTCAATCCCGTTCTGACAGTCGGGCGGCAATTGACGGAACCCCTGATGCTTCACCTCGCCATGACTCGAAAACAGGCGGAAGAACGCGCGGCTGAATTGCTGGAAATGGTGAACATTCCCAGGGCAAAAGAAAGACTGTCCGATTATCCTCACCAGTTTTCGGGCGGTATGCGCCAGCGCGTCATGATCGCCATGGCGTTATCCTGCTCGCCGCAATTGTTGATCGCCGACGAACCGACCACCGCACTCGATGTCACCATCCAGGCACAGATCACCGACCTCGTCAAGCGCCTGCGCGAAGAACTTGGCATGGCGATCATCTGGATCACGCACGACCTCGGCGTGGTGGCAGGCTTGGCGCAGCGCGTGATCGTCATGTACGGCGGCTACATCATCGAGGAAGCCCGCGTGAACGAACTATATGCCAACCCGTCGCATCCCTACACCATCGGGTTGATCGGAAGCCTGCCGCGCGTGGACGAAACCGAACATAAACGCCTGTTTTCCATTGAAGGTGTGCCTCCCCTGCTGCTGGAGAAACCCGTACATTGTCCCTTTGCGCCGCGTTGTGGGTGGGCGATCGAACGATGCTGGAATGAAAACCCCACCCTTGAATCCATTGGACCCGAACACCGCGTAGCCTGTTGGGTGGACGTGAAGAAAGGGACGCCGCGCTAATATGAACGACAACAATGTTCTTCTTCGCGTTGACAACCTGGTAAAACATTTTCCGATCATGCGGGGTATCTTTCAAAGGCAGGTCGGGGCGGTTCGCGCGGTGGATGGCATTTCCTTCGACGTGAAACGCGGCGAAACGCTGGGACTGGTGGGCGAATCCGGTTGCGGCAAATCCACCACAGGACGCGCAGTCTTGCAATTGTATCGTCCAACCTCCGGCAATGTGTATTTCGATGGCGTTGACCTGACCAAGCTCAAAGGGGAGGAATTGCGGATGATGCGCCGGAAGATGCAAATGATCTTCCAGGACCCCTACGCAAGCCTGAATCCCAGAATGACCGTTGGCGAGATCATCCGCGAGCCTCTACTGGTTCACAACCTCGCCAGCGAATCCGAAGCCAATGAGCGCGTCAAACAATTGCTCGAACTGGTTCGCATGAACCCGGCATTTTCCACGCGTTACCCGCACGAATTCTCGGGCGGCCAGCGCCAGCGCATCGGCATTGCACGCGCCCTGGCTTTGCAGCCCTCGTTCATCGTCTGCGACGAACCGATTTCCGCGTTGGACGTTTCCATTCAGGCTCAGGTGGTGAATCTGCTGGAGGAACTCCAGGAACAATTTGGACTCACCTACCTTTTCATCGCTCACGACCTTTCGATGGTCCGACATATCAGTAACCGGGTGGCCGTGATGTACCTGGGAGTTGTGGTGGAATTGACGTCGCGCGACGAACTCTATCTCAATCCGTTGCACCCGTATTCGCAGGCATTGCTGTCCGCCGTACCCATCCCCGACCCGGTGGCGGAGGTTAATCGTAAGCGCACCATTTTGGTGGGCGATGTACCCTCCCCTGCCAACCCGCCCTCGGGGTGTCGCTTCCGGACCCGCTGCCCGATCGCGCAATCCCTCTGCGCGGAAAGCCGACCCGAGTTTCGTGAGGTAAAACCCGGGCATTTTGTGGCTTGTCATTTGGTTTCTTGATTTCCGGGTGATGCCATTCCGAGCGGAACGACGAAACCTGCCGCTGATGCGCCAGCCTCTTCGTTTCCGCTCAGGGTGACATCGTAAGTCCACGATCGAAAGGAGGTGGTTCGAGCCGCCCAAAGAAAGACGCCTGTTTGTCCATCGTATCAACCACTACATAAACAAAATTTGTGAGGAGAAGAAAGTATGCGTAAGATGTTTCTTGTCTTGAGCCTGCTGGTTGTCGCCAGCATGGTGCTCACCGCCTGCGGCGGTGGATCCACCGAACCGCAGACCGTTGTCCAGACCGTCATCGTCGAAGGCACCCCACAGGTGGTCGAAGTGACAGTTGCCCCCAGCGAGCCGGAAAAAGAAGCGGTTCTGCGCGTCAATCTTGGCACCTATCCCGATATCATTGACCCGCAGAAGTCCTCCTTCGTCAATGAAATCGCCCATCTGAACAAGGTGTACATGGGCTTGACCACGTTGAACGAGAAGCTCGAAACCGTTCCCGGCGCCGCTGAATCCTGGGAGTTCAACGATGACGCCACCCAGTTGGTCTTTAAACTCAAACCCAATCTGGTTTACAGCGATGGTTCCGTACTGAACGCCAAGCGCTTCGAATTTGCCTTCCAGCGCAACATTGACCCCGCCACCGCCGGTCAATACGCCTCCATCACCGATGAAATTGTCGGCGCGCCCGAATGGCGTGCAGCCGACACCTCCGCGGCGGATTACGATCCCGAGGCATACAAAGCCGCTTTGGGCGTCAAAGCCTCGCATGCCGACGGTTCCGAATGCGAAGGTTACGAAGACACCGCCTGCGATACGCTCACGCTGACCTTCTCGAAGCCCGCCCCCTACTTCGCAACCATCGCCGGTATCTGGGTCGGCTATCCTGCCAAGGAAGAGAACATCGCTGAAGGCGGCGAGATCTGGTGGACCAGCTCCAAGTTCCAGGTCGGTAACGGTCCCTTCATCTGGGAAAGCGTGGATCCGTTCGTCAAGTCTGTCTTTGTCCCGAACCCCAACTTCGCGGGCGCGGGCATTCCCACCTACAAACTGGAATTTCGCTATATCACCGACTCTGCCGTTGCCTTCGAAGCCTATCGCAATAACGAATTCGATGTGATCGGCTCCGCCGCGGAAGATCTTCCGGTCATCGAAGCAGATCCGGATCTCTCGGCTCAGCATGTGACCTACGCCGGTTCCTGCACCATCAAGATCCAGTTCAACCTCCAGCCCACCTGGTACGATAAGCCCAATCCCTTCACCGACAAGAAGGTTCGCGAAGCCTTTGCCCTGGCGTTCGATGCCGAAGGTTGGACGCGTGATGTGGACGGCAACTTGAGCCTCCCGACGTGGACCTGGATCCCGCCCGGATATCCTGGATATGACCCCAACTCGCCGCTGCGCTTCGACCCCGAAGCCGCCAAGAAGGCTCTTTCCGAGGCTTCCGAACCCTTCAATTCCCCCGAGAAACTGAACGCTCTCGGACTCAAGCTGAACTTCGGCGACACCCCCCGCAACCGCCAGCGCTCCGAGTGGATCGTTGCGAACTATAAGAACATCCTCGGCGTGGATATCGCGCTCGACCCGGTGGATCCGACCACAGCCACCGCTCTGCAGAAGGATCCCAACACCTTCCCGCTTCTTTCCCGCGGCGGTTGGTGCGCGGACTATCCCGATCCCCAGAACTGGCTGAGCGTGTACTGGCGCTCCAACACCACCTTTGCCTCACGTCCGGGCTATGCCAATCCCGAGTTCGACGCGCTCGTGGACGAAGCCGACCAGACCGTTGATCCCGCCAAGCGCATGGAACTCTATGCCAAGGCGCAACAGGTTCTGCTCAACGACATTCCTGCCGCCTTCGGGTACAACACCCTCAACCACTATCTCGTCAAGCCGTGGGTGAAGGGTTACCTGACCACCCCGCAGGATGCCGGCTTCCCCGGCGACGTCACCCCGTGGACCATCACCATTGACACTTCCATGATCCCGTAGTCCCGGATATTCTTGGTTTGATAGTTGGGCTGGGGAGGCAACTCCCCAGCCCACTCGCACCTTCCTCCCTGTTACTCTGAGCGAAGCGAAGAATCCTTGCCATTCTTCGTTCCCCTCAGATGGACACGAGAAACCGAATTCGAAAGAGATTACCATGGTCAACTATCTTGTTCGAAGATTGCTTTGGCTCGTCCCGGTTCTGATTACCGTTTCTGCGGTGACTTTTATCATCATGCGCAGCGCGCCGGGAGGACCCTGGGATACAGACCCGGAACGCAGACAGGTGGACGCGGCGACCGAAAAGTCGCTGAACGCCTATTATGGGTTGGACAAGCCGATGTGGCGGCAGTTTTACGCCTACATCATTGGCGATACCAACAGCCAAACCAAGGAATGGGTCTGCGGCATGATCTGCGGCAATCTCGGTCCTTCCTACCGCCAGCGCGGGCGAACGGTGCAAGATATTCTGTTTGCGCCACCCGAAGGCAAGAATTTCTGGCAAAGCCGGTTCGGTTATTCGATGCGTTTGGGTGTTCTGGCGCTCAGCATGGCGGTATTCATCGGCATACCGCTGGGCATTCTCGCCGCATTGAAACAAAATACCCTCATTGACTACACCGCCCTGTTCATCGCCACCAGCGGTATATCCTTCCCAAGTTTTGTGCTAGCGATCTTCCTCATCATCATCTTCGGCTCCTGGCTACACTGGGTGGACATCGTAGTGGACGATTGGACGCAAATCAAATACTGGTTCATGCCGATGATCGTGCTCGGGTTCGGCACCATGGCGTACACCGCCCGCCTGACCCGTTCAGCCATGCTGGAAGTGATGCGGCAGGACTACGTTCGCACGGCGCGCGCCAAGGGACTGGCGGAACGCGTGGTCATTTTCATCCACATGCTCAAGAACGCCCTCATCCCCGTCATCACCATCCTCGGTCCGGCGCTGGCGGGTTTGGTCACCGGTTCATTCATCATCGAAACCATGTTCAGTTTTCCCGGAATGGGGCGCGCCTATGTGCAAGCCATCGGTCAAAGGGATTACTCCATGATCATGGGCACCACAGTCATCTATGCCTTGCTGGTGGCGGTCGCCAACCTGAGCGTGGACATCATCTATGTGTTTATTGACCCGCGTATTCGTCTCGAAGAATAGGAGCATGGAAAACGCATGGCAACCCCTCAAGCCCCCGCATCCAACCGTGTGGTTGATCTCAACGACATATTCCGCCCCAGCAAAAGTCTCGGACAGGAAGCCTGGTCGCGCCTGATACGCAATAAAGCCTCCGTACTGGGCATGTTCATCATCGCCTTTTTCATTTTCCTGGCCGTGTTCGCCTCCGTCATCGCGCCCAAAGATCCGCTCGAATTGAATGCCGGCAAACGTTATCTGCCTCCCCCGTTTTACAAAGGCACCACGAACATCAAATCCGAACCAGAATTTTTGCTTGGCACCGATTCGCTGGGTCGCGATGTCCTCAGCCGCGTGATCTACGGGGCGCGCGTTTCGATGGTGGTGGGCTTCCTGCCCACCCTGATCATCCTGTTGGTCGGCACCACCGTGGGGATGATCTCGGGTTATTTGGGAGGATGGGCGGATAATCTGTTGATGCGCCTGACAGACGTGGTATATGCCTTTCCCGACCTGCTGTTCTTCATCATCGTCATGGTCGCCCTGCGCGACAGTTTCATCGGGCAATTCATGAACGGCCTGGTTCTGCTTTTCGCCGCTCTTGCCATCGTCAACTGGGTCGGCGTGGCGCGTCTCATACGCGGGCAGGTGCTCTCCATCAAGCAAAAAGAGTTCATCGAAGCCGCGCGCTGCATTGGCGTCAAGAATTCCCGTATTATGCTTCGCCATATCCTGCCCAACAGCCTCGGTCCTCTGATCGTATGGGCGGCGTTCAGCATCCCCGGTTTGATCATCACCGAAGCCATCCTGGGATACCTGGGTGTGGGACTGCGTCCATCCACCAACAGCGCGGATTTCTTCATCACCAGTTGGGGCGCGCTCATGCTGGACGGTCAGACCGCCATCAACTCCCAGCCTTTCCTGTTGCTTGCCCCCGCCGTTTGTGTCGCTCTTGTCGTGCTTGCCTTCACCTTCCTCGGCGACGGGCTGCGTGATGCGCTCGATCCCCGCATGCGCGGCACGCAATAAACATTGCCCGAATTGGGAGTATGGGATAGGATTCAGGGAATACCTGAGTCCTATCTTTTTTTGGAGCATGGCTATGAAGCGACATCATCCTCTCATTCTTCTTTTGCCGTTCGTTTTGATTCTTTCCGCCTGCGGGCCGTCCGTGACGGAAATTCCGATGGTCCCTGTCACCCCCGCAAGCGTTTCCCCACCCCCCGCTTCCCCCTCCCCGACTCCTGCGCCTCGTTCCCTGACTGTCTGCCTGGGCGAGGAACCGACCACCCTGTATGCCTATGGCGACTTGAACGCCGCCGCTCGAAGCGTCCTCTCCGCCCTCTACGATGGACCAATGGACATTTCCGATTACGAATACGAAGCGGTCATCCTGCAAAAAATCCCCCGTCTTGAAGACGGCGACGCCCAGATCAGCCAAGTCACAGTCGGCGCGGGCGATCGGGTCGTCGCCTCGGGCGGCGAAGTGGTTACACTCGATACGGGCGTGCGCATTCGCCCGAGCGGTTGCCGAAGCGATTCCTGCGCCATCACCTACGACGGCTCCAGTCGCATCGAAATGGATCAGATGGTGGTCACGTTCACCCTGCTCGAAGGACTGAAGTGGTCCGACGGAGAACCGCTCACCGCACAGGATTCCATTTACTCGTTCGACCTCGCCTCCAATGACGCCACGCCCGGAAACAAATTCCTGATCGAACGCACCCAAACCTATGAAGCCGCCGATGAAATCACAACACAATGGTGGGGATTGCCCGGTTACATTGACCCCGAATACTACGCCAACTTTTGGATGCCCCTGCCGCAGCATGAATGGAACGCATTCTCACCCGCCCAGCTTCTGGAGGTGGACGTATCCACGCGCGCGCCGCTCGGATGGGGACCGTATATCGTTCAAAGTTGGAAACCCGGCGAAGACATACGGCTCATCAAAAACCTGAACTACTTCCGCGCCGAAGGCGGGCTGCCCAAATTCGACGAACTGACCTTCCTCTTCATGACCGACGCCGTCGTTGCCATGACAGCCTTCATCAACGGTGAATGTGACATTCTCGACCCATCCATCAACCTGGACGGGCAGGTTCCCCTGCTCCGGCAAATGGAAAAGGAAAAACAGGCGCGTCTGCTTACCGCCCAGACGGATACCATGGAATGGCTCGCCTTCGGCATTCGCCCCGCCTCCTACGACGACGGTTTCCGTGCCGCCGGTTTGAACCCCGACCGCCCCGACCTGTTCGGCGATGTACGCGTTCGCAAGGCGGTCGCCTATTGTCTCGACCGGCAAAGGGTTGTGGATACCGTCCTCTTTGGTCTTTCGCGAGTTCCCGACAGTTACCTTTCCTACAACCATCCCATTCATAACGGAAATCTGCAAACCTACGAATATAACCCCGTCGCAGGACGTGACATCCTCGAACAGGTCGGCTGGGTGGATCACGATAACAACCCCGCCACGCCGCGCCAGGCATTGGGCGTCACCAGAGTTCCCAATGGAACGCCTCTCGTCCTGAACTATTACACCACGTGGGCAACCCAAAGACGCCAGGTCGTCGAGATTCTAACCGCTTCGCTGGCGGAATGCGGCATCGGGTTGAGCGTCGTCTACGAAACCGCATCAGACCTGTACGCCCAGGGTCCGGCCGGTCCGCTCTTCGGGCGTCAATTCGACCTGGCTCAATATGCCATCGGCGTCAGTACGCTGGAACCGCAGTGCAATTGGTTTGCCACAGATCAGATCCCCAGCGCCTCCAACAACTGGGTTGGAGTCAACATCAGCGGCTACTCCGACGCCGAATACGACCAGGCATGCGAAAGCGCGCGCCAAGCCCTGCCCAACGAACCGGAATACACCTCCCACCAGCGCGCACAGGAATACTTCGCGTTTGAACTTCCCTCCATTCCGCTGTACATGCGTCTCAGAGTCGCCGCGACGCGGTACGATCTTTGCGGTTTTACGCTCGACCCCTCTTCCCAATACACCCTGGCGGCGATCGAAGCCTTCGATTACGGACCGGATTGCCGATAAGACATTCCACTCACGTCCCGCCGGCGGTTTTATCGCAAGCCGGCACAAATCTTTGCTATAATGCCCTCATTCCTGAACCTGGGAGCCTCCCTCCATGAATAACGGAAAACCGCTGTTGGAAGTCAAAGGACTTAAAACATATTTCTACACCGAAGATGGCGTTGTGCGCGCGGTGGACGGCGTGGACTTTGAAGTTTATCCCGGCGAGGTGCTGGGCTTGGTCGGCGAATCGGGATGCGGAAAGAGCGTCACCTCCCTGTCCATCATGCGGCTCATCTCCAAACCCGGCAAAATCGTTGCCGGCGAAATCCTCTTGGACGGCGAAGACCTGCTCAAATTCCCCGAAGAGGAAATGATCAAAGTACGCGGCAACCGCATTTCCATGATTTTCCAGCAGCCGCAAACCGCCTTGAACCCCGTCTTCAAAGTGGGCGACCAGCTGGCGGAAGTGCTCGATGTCCATCAGGACCTCGGCAAGGAAGCCGGATGGCAGCGCGCCATTTCCCTGCTCAAAATGGTGGGCGTGCCAGACCCCGAACGCCGTGTCGAAGCATACCCGCATGAACTATCGGGAGGCATGGCGCAGCGCGTGATGATCGCCATGGCGCTGGCGTGCGTTCCCGAACTTCTCATCGCAGACGAGCCCACCACCGCGCTGGATGTAACCATCCAGGCGCAAATCCTCGACCTGATCCGCGACATGCGCGGGGAGATGGGCACCTCCGTCATCCTCATCACGCATGACCTGGGCGTCGTGGCGGAAATGGCGGAACGCGTGGCGGTTATGTACGCGGGCGAAATTGTCGAACAAACCGATGTCAACACGCTCTTTGACGAACCCCTGCACCCCTACACACAAGGCTTGATCGGTTCCATCCCCGTCCTCGGCGAAATCAAGGAACGGCTGGATGTGATTCCCGGTTCCGTACCCAACCTGGTGAATCTGCCGCCCGGTTGTCGTTTTGCCCCGCGCTGTCAGGCGCGCCTCAAACATCACCTCGCCATCTGCACCGAGCGGGAACCTGCATTGGAGGAGATCAAAGCCGGGCATAAGGTGCGATGCTGGTTGTATCAGAGCGCGGAAAATCATATCCCTCCGTTGAAAACCGGTTAACCATCCCCACATTGGAGCGCGCAAAATGTCAAACGATAACACCCGTAAAGGGGAGATCCTCGTGGAGGTCAGAAACCTGGTCAAATATTTTCCCGTACGCGCCGGGTTGCTTCAGCGTGTGGTGAATCACGTAAAGGCGGTGGACGACGTCTCCTTCTTTGTCCGAAAGGGCGAAACGCTGGGCTTGGTGGGAGAATCGGGGTGTGGAAAGACCACCGTGGGACGTACCATGCTCCGCCTGATCGAACCGACCTCCGGATCGGTGATGTTTAACGGACAGAATGTATTTTCCATGAAGCCAGGCGGATTGAAACCCATTCGCCGGGAAATGCAGATCATCTTCCAGGACCCTTACGCCTCGCTCGACCCGCGCGTGCCGATCGGCGAGTCCATCATGGAGGGCTTGCATATTCACAAGGTGGGCACACCAAAGGAACGCTACGAAATCATGCGGGAGACGATGAAGCGGGTGGGGCTGGAAGACTACCACGCCCGCCGCTATCCTCACGAATTCTCCGGCGGACAGCGCCAGCGCATAGGCATTGCCCGCGCCCTGGCCTTACGCCCAAGTTTCATCATCTGCGACGAACCGGTTTCCGCGCTGGACGTTTCCATCCAGTCGCAGGTTTTGAACATCCTCAAGGACCTCCAGCAGGAATTCGGCCTCACCTACCTGTTCATTGCGCACAATCTTTCCGTGGTCGAGCACGTTTCCGACCGTGTGGCGGTGATGTATCTCGGCAAGATGGTCGAGTTGACTACGCGCGAAGAATTATTCCGCAATCCTTTGCATCCTTACACCAAGGCATTGATGTCCGCCATTCCCATCCCCAATCCGCGCATGAAGCGCCAACGGATCATCCTCAAAGGCGATGTGCCGAGTCCGCTCAATCCTCCCAAGGGATGCCGTTTTCATCCGCGCTGCCCGGCGGCGGTGGAGAAATGTTCCCAGGAAGAACCGCAATTCAAGGAACTTGCTCCGGAACATTGGGTGGCATGCTGGGTGGCGGAGGGAAATCTTTGAGAGCACCAGATTGTACTTATGCCAAACCCTTGCATTCTTCTCGTTGACGACCAGCGCGATATTGTTCGCTTGCTCCATTCCACCCTGCAGTCGCTGGGTCATGCGCTCGACATCGTGGACGCGCCCTCCGGCGAGGAGGCTTTGCTTGAGGCGTCTCGCCGCAAAGTGGATTTGCTGGTGGCGGACTATCTCCTGCCGGGCATCTCCGGTGTGGAATTAATGCGCAAGATCAAGGCGCGCAACCCGGAATTACGGGTCATCTTCATTTCCGGCATGACGGAACGCAGGGCGCGCGACGAAATGTTGCATGCCGGGGCGCTTGCCATCTTCGATAAGCCCATTCCGCTTGCCGATTTTCTGGACGCCGTGGAGCGCGGGCTTGGTCTGGTGCGCACGATCTTCCCCATGGCGTCATCCAGCGAAAATGACGAACCCCGACAATCGCTTTCGGAATTGCTGGGCGGTTTCCGTCAGAAGATCAAGGCAGATGCGGTCTTCCTCATCAATGACCGCGGACGCGTCCTGGCGCGGGCGGGCGATCTCTACGACAGCAGTATGGAGGTCTCCCTGCTGGCGGCACTGATGGGAATCTATTCCGCCGCGTTCAAAGTCTCGCGCATCATCCGCCAGGAACATCTCGATAACTTCCACGTGTTCCGCGGCGGCGACCATGACCTGATCCTCATTCCCGTGGATAGTTCGCACGCGCTCCTGCTGGCGGGGAGGGGACTTGCCGATTCGAACCGCATCCTGCAAACGGTGGATGGCATGCTCTTCGTGCGCGGCGACCTGGAGAACATCTTGAAGTCGCTTGGAGTGGCGCCAATGGAAGCGGGCGCAGAACCAGCCGCCCCTGAGGAGGAAGCGGAATTGCCTGTCCCGCCGTTTGTATTGACGTCGCAGCCTGCTCCCGAACCGGAAGTGGATGTGGAAGCCTTGCTTTCGGCGGCGAGCAAGAAAAAACTCGCTCAGGATGTGGATGCCTTTTGGGAAGAAGCCGTCGAAAAAGCGGGCAATATTCCGATTAATCCCGATGTCATTACCTTCGCCGAAGCGCAAAAATTGGGATTGAAACCCGGTGAAGCGCCCATCAAAACCACAGGTCCGCTGGGTACAGGCGGGCTGAAGAAGAAATAGTCCCTTTCTTGTGATAAAATATCGTCCGCATTGGGGCATGGTGCAATGGCAGCACACCGGCCTTTGGAGCCGTGGATCTTGGTTCGAATCCAGGTGCCCCAGCAAATTCCCGCTTTTGCGGGGCTTATTTTCAAGACAGGCTTCGCAATGTGGGAGCCTGTTTTTTGTTAACCTCACCCCAACCCTCTCCTAAAAAGGAGAGGGCAGCAGGAGACGTTATGAAAATCACCGCAGTCTTACTCGCGGCGGGACAGGGGACCCGCATGAAATCGGATTTGCCCAAGGTGCTGCATCCCCTGTGCGGCAAGCCGATGATCTGGCATGTGCTGGAGGCGCTGAAGGAGGCAGCCACCGAACCGCCTGTCGTCGTGGTGGGGCACGGCGCGGGAGCGGTGACGGAGTACCTCGGCGATTCCGCCCGCACCGTTCTGCAGAAGCCGCAACTCGGCACGGCGCACGCCGCCATGCAGGCAGAATCTCTCCTCAGGGGCAAAACCGATCTGGTCATTTTGACGTATGCCGACATGCCCCTCCTGCGCGGCGAAACCTTCCGGCGGCTTGTGGATGCCCAGCGCCTCAACCCCGGACCGTTGAGCCTGCTCACCGTCATCGCCGACGACCCGCGCGGCTTTGGGCGCATCGTCCGAAAACCCGACGGGACCGTGCAGGCAATCGTCGAGGAATATGTCGCCACGCCCGAACAGCAGAAAATCAAGGAGTTGAACGTCGGCGCGTACTGCTTCAACGCCGAATGGCTGTGGGAAGCGCTCAAGCGCATCGAGAAAAACCCGAAGAAAGGCGAATATTACCTGACGGATGTAGTCGAAATTGCAGTGCGGGATAACCTGCCCGTGCAGGCGGTTTTGCATGATGATTTCATCGAAACCATCGGCATCAACACTCGCGTTCATCTCAGCGAAGCCGAAGCCGCCATGCGGGCGCGCCTCAACCGCGACCTCATGCTGAACGGCGTCAGTATGAGGGACCCTGCCTCCACCTACATTGACGCCGGCGTGAAGATCGGGCGTGATACGATCCTCATGCCCAACACCTTCATTCATGGCAATACGGTCATCGGCGAACGGAACGTCATCGGACCGAACACCATCATCCGCGATACAACCATCGGCAACGGGTGCAAAATCCTTGCCTCCGTGCTGGAAGGTGCGGTGCTGGAAGACGAAGTGGATATAGGTCCCTTTGCCCGCCTGCGGAAGGGCGCACACCTGAAAAGCCATGTTCATATGGGCAACTTTGGCGAAGTCAAAGACTCTGTCCTGCACGAAGGCGTCAAAATGGGTCACTTCTCCTACATCGGCAACGCCGTCATCGGCGCCAACACCAACATCGGCGCCGGCACAATCACCTGCAACTACGACGGCGAGAAAAAACATCCCACCACCATTGGCAGGGATGTGTTCATCGGCTCGGATACCATGCTGGTTGCCCCCCTCACCCTGGGCGACGGCGCACGCACCGGTGCGGGTGCCGTTGTCACGAAGGATGTGCCGGAAGATACGCTGGTCGTCGGTATGCCGGCGCGCGCGATCCGAAAATTGGAGCGGAAGAAAAAAGGATGATCATGCTGTTGCAAAGGTGCGTCAGAGAGCGCACAATACGCGTTGCGGAAGAGACGTTCTCCCCTGACCCTTGCCCTCCCCGCACCGACAGGTGAAACCCATGACCCTCACAAAACAGGAAAAACAAGCCCTCATTGAACTTGCTAACACTGCCCGCCGGCACGCCTATGCTCCCTACTCCAACTACCCCGTCGGCTCCTCCCTTCGTACACGCTCGGGACGCATCTTCACCGGCGTCAACGTGGAAAATGCCGCCTACCCGCAGACCATGTGCGCCGAACGGATTGCCATCTTCAAAGCCGTTTCCGAAGGCGAGACCGATTTCGAAGTCATCACGCTTGTCACCGACAACGGCGGCTCGCCCTGCGGCGGATGCCGTCAGGTCATGGCAGAGTTTGGACTGGATACCCTCGTCATCTTAGCCGATGGACAGGGCAACATCCTCCAGGAAACCACCGTGCGCGACCTGCTGCCGGGCGCATTCACACCGGAGAAACTAAAACCATAGGGCGGCTGCCATGCCCGAACCCAAGTTCCATTCCTTCCGTGTAGATGCCGTTGTGCTGCGTCACAGTGACTACGGCGAAGCCGACCGGCTGCTCACCCTCTTCACGCGCCAGCTCGGCAAAACACGCGCCATCGCCAAAGGCGCGCGCAAGATCGCCTCACGCAAAGCGGGTCACATCGAGCCGTTCACCCACGTCAAACTGCAACTTGCCCACGGACGCGACCTGTTCATCGTCACCCAAGCCGACACAGTGGACGCCTACCTGCCTTTGCGCGACGACCTGACCCTTACCGCGCATGCCGCCTACGTTCTCGAACTGCTCGACCGCTTCTCCTACGAAGACCAGATCGAAAACCCCAACCTCTTCCGCCTGCTCACCGACACCCTCTCCCGCCTCGCCTCAGGCAACGACCCCTGGCTGGTCATCCGCTACTACGAGATGCGCCTGCTCGACCAGGCTGGCTTCCGCCCGCAACTCTTCGAATGCGCCAACTGTGGGCGCGCCATCCAGCCTGAAGATCAGTTCTTCTCATTCAGCGGGGGCGGCGTCATCTGTCCGCGCTGCGGGCAGGGGTTGAAACATCTGCACCCCATCTCGGTGGAAGCGCTCAAATACCTGCGGCACTTTCAGCGTTCGAGTTATGCCGAAGCCGCTCGCGCGCGTCCCAGCCTCGAGGTCCAGAAAGAGGCGGAAAGTCTCATGCAGGGTTACTTCACCTACCTGCTCGAGCGCGAGTTGAACACGCCGGGTTTCCTGCGAAAGATCAGCGAGTAGGCATCCGTTTCCCCCAATTCAAAACGAACATCCAGGCGATGAGCAGAACAAACGGTTTCACCATCCGCCATAACAGGATTTGGAACCAGCGCCACTTGAGCGAATAGATGACGTTGGCGATGAGCCAGCGTGCGAGGAGCGTTTGACCGAGGGCGCTTCGCACCACCCGACGCTTGAAACTGCGAAACGAAAATTCGCCACGCTGAAACGCCTCGCTGATTTCGCGCGCCGCGAGGGCGCCGTATCCGAGCGCAATGCTGATGCCCTCGCCGAAGATCGGGTCTGCGCCGGCGGCATCGCCCACGAGCAAAACCCTCGGCGCAGACAGGCGATGCGCCGGGCTGAACCAGCGGATGGGATGCCCCTTGATTTCGTAGTCGTTCAGGTTGAAGCCCAGGCGCATCATCTCTTTTGCAAGCGGCGCTTTGAGCGGCGGGCGTTTGCCATTTGCCAGCAGGTTGGTATCGTAGATGCCCCAACAGCGCATTGGCTTGCCTTTGACCTGTGTGGGGAAGTCCCAAATGTAGCCGGCAATGTTCTCTGGCACGGGGGAGAATTCGAAGTATGCGCCCCCATTCCGTGATGGCGGGATGGGGGAGTGGTGGGTGGGGGTCAAGACCTCCAGCACCCTTGCGGTGTGGAGCGGGTCGCTTGGGAAGATACAACGGCGGGTCACGCCGTTCGAGCCGTCTGCGCCGACGACGACTTGCGCATGCAAGGTTCCCTGGTCGGTTTCCACGATCACGCCATCTGCCTGCGCAAGGACGTTTTTCACCGTCACCCCCTGGCGAATTTCTATGCCTCGGCTTTGTGCCTGTTTTGCCAGCCAGTGATCGAATTCATCGCGGCGGATGACGCGCAGGGCGTGCCGTTTGGGGTTGCGGATTCTCAGCCCGCTGGATTCGAAGTCGAAGCGGAGTTCGTCGGCGAGGACGTGCGGGACTTCGTTCACGTCCAGCCCGAGACGTTCGAGCAGGATTTCGGCGTCGAGGGTGAGTCCACCGGCGCAGAGTTTCAGGCGCGGATAATATTCCTTTTCGAGGAGCAGGATGCGGGAAGTGAGATGCGGAGCGATCCGCTGGACATGCAGGGCGGTGGAGAGTCCGCTGGGGCCTCCGCCGATGATGAGGACATCGTGCTTGCGCGTGTCACGGTGCATGCGGGGTTATGCGTAGGCGCCTGTCCAGGTTTCGAAGTGACGCTCATCGTGTTCGTCGTCCCGGTAGAAGGTGGTGTAACTGAGGGCTTTGTAGGGGACGAATTTCTTTTCAGTTGGGTCTTTGCGGGCGAGGTCGAAATAGGTGTGCCAGGTGCCGGCATTGAAGTAGATTTGATTGCCGCCGCGCTCGTCGTAATCGAGGGGGACGGTTTCCTGGTGGTGGGTATGACCGTAGAGGATGTAGCGTGCCGTGTCATCCTGAAAGGCGGGTTCGTTCAGGGCGAATTGGGTAAAGGAACCCTCGCCGCCGAACAGCCTTCTGTTTTGCAGTTTGTAGATCAGTTTGTCGAGGGTGTCGAGGGAGATGAGTTTGGAGATTTTGATCGCCGCCTGCATCTTATCCACGATGTCGAGTTTGAAGGGGATGTCCTTGCTGCGGACGAATTTCAGGTTGATGAATTTGTCGGAAAGGTCATCCCAGACTTTTTTGAGTTCGCGTTCGTTCACGCCCGTGATCCTGTGTTCCTGGGCGAGCCTGGTGATCTGCCCCGAAATCCACAGCGGGGTTGCCAGCGCCGGGCGGACGTTGGTGATGTTGCGCAGGTTGTCCACGATTTCGGGGTTCAGCTCGGGTCTGCGTTTGAGTTCCTCCGGGTAGCGGTTGCAGACTTCCATGGTGAAGGCGTCGCCGAGGGTGGCGTGGTCGCGCCCGAGCAGGGGGTTGAAGTTGAAAGAGTCGAAACAATCGCCGTGGCGGCAAAAAACTTTGTATTCGTTGAAGAGCCGCTCGATTTGGGGGGCTTCGTCCTGTTTCCACTCGCGGCTGGGGTCAATTTTCCGCAGGTCGTAGGGGAAGGGACCGGGCGGGTTGCTCAAGCCCATCGCTTCGATAAGTTCCCGGCGGATGGGGTCGAAGGTGTCGCCGGGGAGGTGATAGTACCAGTCGTGATTGCCGACCATGTAATGAAAGCGCACCTTGAGGGGGATCTTGGTCTGGCTGGCGGCGTTGCGCTCTCCGTTTTCGGTGGCAGGGTCGAATTCTATGAATTCGCCGTTTGCCAGTTTGCGCATGACATCGAGGGATTCGCGGTTGTGTTCAAGGATGGCTCGCGTCACTTCGAGCAGTTTGGGCGCAAACAGCGGGTGCGAAGGGTCGCTCCACGGGCGGATGTAGCCGGGTTCGCCTTCCTCGGTGATGCGGATGTGTTTTTGCCCGTTCACCTCGATGTATTGCTCCTGCCCTTGGGGCGGGAACAGCCATTTCGTCGAATGAAGCGGGTCAATGATGTCGCCCATCAGAATGACATCCAGCTCTTCGATGGGGCGGTATTTGCCCCGCCGCAGGGAGGCAAAGTGGGCATCCTGGCGCAGGCGTTTGGCGAACAGATAAAAGGCGCTGGCAGGGATGGACGCGGCAGTTGTGCCGTCGCCCAGATGCAGGTCGCTGATGATGACAAGCATATCTCTCTCCTTTGATTGGGGCGGATGCTGTCGCGCTTATTATAGTCCGAACCTCATGCGCTTCGGGTTCCTGACCGAAGGTTGGTTCTGCCATTAAATCTTTTCCCCTTCCCGCGCCGGGGAAGGGGAAAAAAGGAGGGGGATACCGCTCCGGTAATGGCTCAGTCTGTGGCGGCGTGTACGGGGACGGGCTTGGGCTGTCCGCGCCAGAAGAAAACCCAATACATTACTACTGAAATCGTGTAGAGGATGATTGTCCCAATGAAGGGCGGACCAAACCCGTAGCGAACCTGAAGCCAGCCGCTGATGGTGGGGCTGAACGCCCAGCCAAAATTCCATGCCATGCTGGTCAGGCTGGCAACGGTCGCCCGCGCAGATGAGTCCACGTGCTCCATGATGAAGGTTTGATACACGGGTGAACTCATGTTCATCAGCGCCAGGCGGATGTAGTAGGTTGCCGCGCCGACCCAGAAGAGCGGCGAAAAGCCCAGCAGGATGAGGAAGGGAATCGAGAGCGCCTGTGAGATGACCACCAGTTGTATCTTGCCGGTGCGTTCGGCAAGCGGAGGCGCAATCAACAGACCGACGCCCATTGCCAGCGAACCCCAGGCGAACAGCGTCCCGATGACCGGATCTGGCTGGTGATGTACCACGCGGAAAAAGACGTTCATGAACGGCATGATCAGCCCCGCCCCGAGGGAAGTCAACAACATGGGTAGGATGAGTTTCGTCAACAGGATGGGTTGTTGGGCGGCATACTGAAAGGGGGCGAAAACCGCACGTTGACTGCGACCCAGTTTCGGGGTCCGCAAAAAGAGAAGCGGCAAGACCGCCAGCCCCGCGCCGATGCCGATGGTCAGCACCGCATTCCCGTATGCCAGGCTGCTGGTAGGCGATGCGCCCTGCGCCTGTCCCATCCAGGTGGGCAGGTAACCGCCGATCCAGTTGCCGACGGATGCCATCGTCATCTGCAAACCCTGACCGAAACTGAAGAGATAGGTGCGCTCCTTTTCGCCGCTGTTTTCCATCAAAAAGGGCGACATGGTCACGCCCGCCAGACTTTGGGCGATGCCGGAGAGAATGTTCATCGAGTAGAAGGCTGTTTCGGTTTGCCAGAGCGCCATCACCAAAATGGACAGGCTCAAAAGCGCACCGGAGAGAACCAGCGCCCCTTTGCGCCCGAGCAGGTCTGCCAGGTAACCCATGGGCAGGGCGGCGAGCAGAGCCACAAAACTGCTGGCGGTGATGAGACTGCCCAGCAAAGCCTCGTCGAAGCCGAGACTCAACACGTAAAAATTGAAAATCAGGCGAAAACCGCCCATCACTGCGCCGGTCAGGATGACGTTGAGCAGATACAGCCGCGCGTTGGGCGTGAAGGCGCGAACGTGGGAGGCGTAGTCGCCAATCAGGCGAAACGGACGAAAGAAGAAGGCGTTCATTCGTTTGTTGAGGTGTTTTCCAAAAAGGATTGCAGGCTTCCAAAGAGGGCATCGAGCGCCTGTTTGCGGACGGTGTAGCGGTTTTCCTCGTGCAAAAGAGAAAGTTCCACCAGGCTGGCGAGGCGTAATTCCTTCAGGTGGTGGGTCACTGTGGGCGGACGAAGTTGCAGACGGCGGGCAATTTCGGAAGGGGTAAGGCTTTCGCTGCTCAGGTACCGCAGAATCTTCAACCGCGTCGGATCGGCGAGCGCCTTGAGCGAACGGACGAGCGCATCAGGCACCACCTCACCGGGGATGACAGACATATCCGCCGGGCGTGCGCCAAACGCCAGCAATATGGTCTCATTGTCGAACTTTTCAAAAAAGACCAGCGGCGTGATCCAAAAGGCGGGCGCAATGATGAAGCGCGAGGCGTTAAACTCATCCCCCCGTTGCAAACCCTGCGTAATTTCGGTGAAAAATTCCTCGAAGTTCACAACGGTAGAAAGCGCGCGGGCGTGTTCCAGTGCAGACTGCAAGACAGGTGCGACCCGCTTTTCCTCCTCCTCGAAAAATGCCTGATAGTAGGACTGGAACGCCTGCAGATACGCCTCACCCAATTCCGCCGGGCGGCTCCACCAATCCAACGCGTACTCAACAGCCTCGCGCTTGACCACTTTATTCTTTTTGCTGAGCATCTTCTGGAAGAAATCCGCATCTTCCCTCGACCATGAACCTGATTCGGCAATCCGGCGCAGGCTTTCCTTGAACCTTTTATGGCTTTCCGACTCCGGCGAGCCATCGCTTTCATAGGGTTCGTTGACGCCGTACAACAGCATCATCCGCTCGGCAGGCTGAACCTGCTTGAGCGCCCACAGTGCGCTGATGGCATCCTTGGGCGCCGGCAGAGAGTGAATCCACTTGAGCGGCACACCCAGGATGGAGTACAAATCTTCCAGCAGTTTACGCTCCGCCTGCGGGATGCGGGCGCGGACGCCCGCCGCATACGCCGGACGGATGCCGAAATATTCCGGCTCGATCAGCACGTGCAGACTGATGAACAACTCATAGGCTGTGCCGTAGTCCCATTCGATGGCGGGGGAGAAGGGTTGCTTGTCAGTCGAGGTATCCATGAATTACCTATCGTTTCTGGGCTTACTCGGAAAGAAGTTTTCTTCCAATGGAAATGAGCGTCTCGCCCGTGTTTTCGTCAATGGTTTCGTTGAAAGGAGGGACGTGCTTGAACAGAATCCCAAACGCTACCAGCACTTGCCCGGTCTGGCGGGTGAAGGACGTTTGCCTGGTTTGCCCGTTGTATTCGGTAAATGTCTGGGTCATTTCTTCTATCACCTGATTTGTAGTCATGGCTGCTCTCTCCTCGAATAAGACTGACCATTAGGCAAATGACTGTTTTAGATAAGTATCTAATTAGATAATAATCTAAATCTAAATCATTGTCAAGGTGTTTTTTTCAATTTATGTAAATCGGTGACACGATGCCCGAAAAGGTAAATCCGCGGCAAGAATTTTGTAGCTTGATGTTATTGAGATATTAAACAGAAAGACCGCGCCGAACGCGGTCTTCAATATGGCAGGAAGGCGCCCGCTATTTGACTTTGATCTTGATTTTCTTCGGCTTGGCAGATTCGGCTTTGGGCAGGATCAATGTCAGGATACCGTCTGCAATCTTTGCCTCGACGCGTTCCGCGTCCAGGGCGGCGGGCAGGCGCAGGGTGCGGTAAAACGAGCCGCGGGGCAGTTCCTGTATCAGGTATTGCTTTTCGTCCTGCCGGTAAGCGCCTTCGATGCGGACAACGTCATCCAACACCTGGATGTTCAAATCCTCGGCATTAAGTCCCGGCACGAGCGCGGAAAGCACATACGCTTCCTCCTCTTCGCGAATATTGACGCCAAGCGCTCGTCGGTCGTCGTCAACCTGGCGGCGGATCATGCGGCGGTAGATGCGGTCATAAGGGTAAGTTTGCAAATAGAAGGTCATATCTTGTCTCCTGGGAGTTGATCGTTGAATTGCCCCCAGTGTAGTCAGGGAATGTAAGAAAAGGGATAGTCCCATATAGTAGGAACATAAGAGAACCTTACCGTCTGCCCATTCGAAAACGCTTTTATCGCGCAAGATACCTATCAAAGCCGTTCAGTTCCAGGAATTGAGGATATCCCCGGGAAGGCGCCCGGAACATTTACCCCCGCATAGTCGTCATGAAAGTAATGCCGGAAGATTGTGTAAATTTCAAACCCAAGGAGACTGTATGAAAATCTACAGGTTTTTGACGATTATCATCCTGCTGGTTTTCGTGTTGACGGGGTGTGCCCAAGGCATTTCGGCGCCGGATGAACCGGAGATGCCGCCGTCTTTGAGGGAACCCGCCTCTCCATCCGAAGATACATCCCCCCGTCCCACCCAACTGGTCGAGGTTACGCCTCTCTTACCCCCTCAGCCTGATTTACCCAACGGAGAAATTCCCATGCCCGCTCCAACCGATCCCCAGATTCAGAAATTGATTGCCGCTGCCTCCAACGATCTGTCAAAGCGTTTCTCCATCCCGTCCGATGAGATTCAATTCAAAGAGGCGTTCGAAATGTCTTGGAACGATTCGAGCCTCGGATGCCCCTCCCCTTCCATGTCCTATCTCCAGGTAGTGACGCCCGGCTACTTAATTCGTTTGCAAGCCCGGGAGAGGGTTTTCGAATATCACACCGATAAACAGGCAGCGGTGATCTATTGTGAGAACCTCACTGCGCTCCCGTTGAACTCGCTCCCAGACCAATAGACCCCGGTTCAGGATACCGATATGCTCTGTTGCAAGGAGGTCATTGCGAAGCAATCCTCTCGCCGGCTGAGAGATTGCTTACCCTTCGGGTACGCTTCGCTCGCAGCAGCCGACTTTGAGGGTGTTTGCAGCAGAGCAGAGAATTTTCGATTTTCCCGACATTCTTTGCGCCTCGGCGGTGGGAAAGTTCTTATCCCAAATTGACGTTAGTCACTTGTGCTACACAATCCGTAAAACAGCATTTTCCGTATCCCAATTTACGAACCCAAACTTGCATGGAATCAAAGCAGCCGGATCCACTGATCCGGCTGCTTTGCTGGGGTGTAGTGTTCTAAACAGTTACGTTGAAGTTCAACGGCATGGACGTGCGCTGACCATGCCCCAGCCAAGCCATTGCCTTCACGATTAAAACCGCCGGGTTGACGGGCTTGATCAGACATTCATCCGCACCCGCCCGGTTGGCTTCGAGAACTTCCTCCATGGTATTGGCGGAAGCCAGCAGGATGATGGGACCGCGGCTGGCGAGGCGTAATTCCTTCAACAGGGACTCTCGTTTGCTCCTGGAGAGTTTCATATCCACGAGCATCAGCGAGGGACCGACCAGCCGAGCCGTTTGCAGGGCGTTGGCAACGGTTGTTTCAGAAAGAACAATGCAGTTTCTTTGCTGAAAAAGCATTTCCAACGCGGAAATGTTCTCTGCTTGATCAGAGGCGATCAGTACCGTGTGGAGAGGGATCGTGTCAATATCGGTTTTCCAGGTAGCCATACGAATAAACCTTTCCGCTGCTCATTTACTTGACGGGAAATAAATCTGCATGTTACACTCGAATTAGTAAGAAAAATTCAACGAAAGGAGACGCACTAAAAATGGCAATGAACACTGCAGCACTCATCGTGAAGCCTTTCCGCATGGAAAAAGGCGGTTCTGGTTTCGTTCCTTGTCGTAGTGCGCCTGCTTGTCGTTAATTTACACGCAATTTTGTAAATGACAGCCGCGGCGCACTTGCCCGTGGCTGTTTTTTTTCATCCTGCCAGCCATGGGCGCAAGCCTGTGGCTGTTTTTTATCCCGCTCTCCTTCAAGGAGAGGAGAAATGGAGCAAACTATGTTCGATATTCAAACCCAATTGTTCGAAGGACGCGACATCCGCTTCGGTTCCATTGACTATGAAAAGGACCCACAGGTCGAATCCAGATGGACGCATGATTCCGATTTTGTGCGCCTGTATGATATTGAGCCAGCCCGTCCTATGTCGCCGGCGATGGTAAAGAAGAGGTACGAAAAACTCGAAAAGGAAATCGAGGAGGCAAAGAACCTCTTCTATTTTGCCATCCGCGCTCGTGAGGATGACCGCCTGATCGGCAAAGCCCTGATCAACCGCATCGAATGGTCGAACGGCAACGGCTGGATCGAGCTTGGCATTGGCTCGGCAGACGACCGCCGCAAAGGTTATGGCGCCCAAGCCCTGCAGATGTTATTGAGGTTTGCTTTCGCCGAGTTGAACCTGTTCCGCGTCACGGCGCGTGTACCGGAATATAACGAGGCGGCGATTGCTCTGTTGAAGAAGTTCGGCTTTACCCAAGAAGTGCGCAGACGCCAGGCGCTGGAACGGGACGGTCGCCGCTGGGATCTGCTCGTTTTCGGCTTGTTGAAGGATGAATGGGCGAATCAGGCTCAGGCGTAGGAGGAAGCGATGAGAAATCTGTTTCGAGGAGAGTTGGTCCGCCTTACGGCGGAAGATCCGGAAGTCAGTGCAAAAATCGAGGTCCATTGGCAAAGAGACTCGGAATACCGCAGGTTTCTGGACGCCGAACCGGCAATGGTAGTATCTGAAAAGTGGTTGAAGGACTGGTTCGAAAAACGAACGGAAGAAGGTTTCAGTCCAAGCCGTTATGTTTTCTCTGCCCGAACCCTGGCGGAGGATAAATTGATCGGCTTCTTCAGCCTGTGGGTGGACCTGGTTCACCGCGAAGCCTGGGTGGGTATCGGCATTGGCGAGCGCGAGGTGTGGGGCAAAGGCTATGGCACCGATATGATGAAATTGTGCCTGCAATATGCCTTTTCCGAGTTGAATATGCATCGCGTGTCGCTCGGCTTGATGGACTATAACCCGCGCGCGCTGCGCTCTTACGAGAAAGCTGGCTTTCGGCTGGAAGGACGCACGCGCGGTGATGTGCAGCGTGCCGGCAGGCGTCACGATTCCCTGTGGATGGGAATCCTGCGCGAGGAATGGCTGGCAATGCAAGGTGGAGAGAAGGTATGAGAGACATTTACAAAGGCAACCTGGTTCGCTTGAGCGCAATGGACGCTGAGGAGGCAGGCAAGGCATTCGCCCGCTGGAGCCGTGACTCCGAATTTCGCCGCCTGCTGGATAGCGGCATTTCCTCGCTCACCTCCTCGAAAGCCGCGCAAACCTGGCTCGAAAAGGAATTGGAAGAGGACTCCATCCGTCAGTACTGGTTCAGCATTCGTAAACTGGACGACAACCAGCTGCTCGGCGATATTGACCTGAATGTCTACAACTGGTCTGCCCGCGACGCGTTCGTGGGGCTGGGGATCGGCGAGCGCGAGTTCTGGGGCAGGGGCTATGGCACCGACGTGATGCGTGTCCTCCTGCGGTATGCTTTTACGGAGGTCAATTTACACCGCGTCACCCTGACCGTGTTCGAGTACAACCCGCGCGCTATCCGCTCCTATGAAAAGGCGGGCTTCCGCCATGAGGGACGGATGCGCGGAGCATTGAATAAAGAAGGCAGGCGCTGGGACATCCTCGTCATGGGAATCCTGCGCGAAGAATGGATGCAACAACAAGAAGGAGAATGAAATGAAAGCAAAATTAGATCTGCCCCAGACGGTGGCTCTGCCCGAGGGCTTCACCGCCCGCGGCGCTGCTCTGGAAGATGTGGACAGGGCGTTGACTTTGTTCAACCGCTGGTCGCAGGAGGTCATCCACGAGGATGACCTGTCGGACGCGGCGGTGCTGCGTACCGAATGGGTCTCGCCGGGGTTTGACCCCGCGGAGGACATCCGCCTGGTCTTTTCGCCTCAGGGCGAATTGGTCGGTTACATCGAGGTGTGGACGACCAGCAAACCGCCTGTTCACCCGTGGATCTGGGGACGCGTGGACACGCGCTATGAAGGCCGCGGCATTGGCGCATCCCTGCTCGCCTGGGCGGAAGCGCGCGCCATGAAAGCCCTAGATGAACTCGCCCCTGATCTGCGTTTTGCGCCTCGCGTTGGGATACCCCGCGAAGCAACTTCCGCCCGCAAATTATTCGAAGACACGGGCTACCGCCATATTCGCAGTTTCTACACCATGCGCATCAACATGGACGCGCCGCCTCCTGCCCCACAACTCCCCGCCGGCATCACCATCTGCACCTGCAACCCCGAAACCGACCTCGAAGCCGTTTACCGCGCCACAGACGAATCTTTCCGCGACCACTTTGGGCATGTGGACGCTCCCTTTGAAGAAGGCTTTGCGCGCTTCAAACACTTCATGACCGCCGATGAAAACTTCGACCCTGCCCTCTGGTTCCTCGCCATGGACGGAGATGAAATCGCCGGCGTCAGCCTGTGCCGCGAACAGTCCTTCGAAAATCCCGATATTGGCTGGGTCAGCACACTCGGTGTCCGCCGCCCTTGGCGCAAGCGTGGCATTGGTCTTGCCTTGCTTCACCACTCCTTTGGCGAACTCTATCGGCGCGGCAAACGCATGGCAGGTCTCGGTGTGGATGCGGAAAGTCTGACCGGCGCCTTGCGGCTCTACGAAGCCGCCGGCATGCACGTCCATCGCACCTTCGATCAGTTCGAAAAAGAGATCAGAGCCGGCAAAGAAATCAGTGTACAATCACTTTAACAAACAAATCGTCCCGAAGGCATATCCTTCGGGACGGTCAACAAAGGAGACTGACATGAACCTGCGTTGTTCCTACTGCCAAACCCCCTTCACCCTCGGGCGCCTTGAAAAACTGGACGCCCTGCAGGAAATATACGCCAGGAACCTCAATCATTACGACGCACACTGCCCTCGCTGCCGTCGCGCCACACCGGTCCCCAGGCAAAAACTGGAAATGACCATGCCCAACTGGCGCGAAGCCCTCAAAGAACTGGAACAGGAAATGACAGCCCACCCTCAAAAAGAAGCGCCTCTTCCCGCGCCCGAACCTGCTCCTCTTCCCCAAGCCGCTGCCAGGCCTGAGCATCGAAAACGGGCTGGCAAACCGGCACAGCCGCCTCCCGCCCCCGAAAAGCCTGCCAAAGAAAAACCGGCAAAGAAAAAGACGACGGCAGAGAAGCCCGCAAAGGAAAAACCTGCGGCAGAGAAACCTGCCAAACAACCAAGGGCAACCGCCCCCAAAAGCAAATGACCATCAAAGCCGTCTTCTTCGACCTGGGCGGAGTCATCGTCCGCACCGAATTTCAAGCCCCCCGTCAGCGCCTTGCCGAACGCCTCGGCATGGAGTATGACGACATCGAAAAGATCGTCTTCGGCGGCGCCTCCGCCTCCCGCGCCTCCATCGGTGAGATTACCGAAGAAGAACACTGGCGCAGCGTGATGAAAACCCTCAAACTTCCCGCCTCCAAATACGAACGCATCCGCGATGAGTTTTTCGCAGGCGACGTGATTGACCGCGAACTGCTCGATTTCCTGCGTTCACTCAAACCGAAGGTCAAAACGGGTCTCATCAGCAACGCCTGGAGCGGGCTGCGCGATTACATCGTGCGCGAAAAGTTCGACGACGCCTTCCACCACATGGTCATCTCGGCGGAGGTGGGGGTGGCAAAGCCCGACCCGAAGATCTATCACATTGCGTTGGAGCAGGCTCAGGTCAAGGCAAAAGAAGCGGTGTTTGTGGACGATTTCATCGGAAACATCGAAGCCTGCAAAAAGATTGGCATGCAGGGCATCCATTTCAAAGATGCTCAGTCTGCTTTACAGCAGGTCAAAGCGCTGTTACAGGCAATATAAAATTAGACTGCCGCCCATGAGGCGGCAGTCCTGTTTTTGCTTCCCGTTTACCCTTTTACAGTCCATGTCTGAAGTTCTTCTTCCAGGTCTTTCCGTGCCCGAAGAGCAATGGGTGCGTTGAGATGGCGGCGCAGGGAGGCTTCGCTTTTGTCCTTGTTGTAATGCTCGCGGTACATTTCCACGATGGAGATTGTTTCGCCTGCGTATTTTTCGACGGTGACGGAATCGCCCGCTTTGATTACCCCTTCCCTGATGACGCGGACATACAAACCGGGACGCTCCGCCGCGCGAAACTTCTTCACCCACTGCGGATCGCCCATGCGCGTGGCGAAGGTGCCGCACGGGATGCGCGGCGCGGTGACTTGCAAAATCACTTCGCCGATGTGCAGGTAATCACCGACGTTGAACGCCGCGCTTTCGAGCTCGCCGATGGTCAGATTTTCGCCGAAGGTGCCGGGGGCGAGTTTTTGCCCCAGTTCTTCTTCCCACCAGGCATAGTCTGCGCCGCCGTAGAGGTAGAGCGCCTGGTCGGGTCCGCCGTGATTCTTCTTGTCGCAGATGGCGTCGTCTTCGATACCCAGCGACTTGATCTCAACGGGACCGTCCACAGGCATTTTGTAGATGCCTGTGGTTTCGATATACTCTTTTCTTTGTTGTTGCCGTTCCCTGCCGACGTTGATGCTGGTAATCTGCATTGATTAAACCTTCTTCCATTTCTCCGAGATCGTTTTGACCTTCTTCGGGTCAATGATGTAATTCTCGAAGTATCCGCATGTGACGCAGGCATAGGTGAGCGCTTTACCTTTTTCGCTCGATCTGCCGTCGAACACATCCAGACCGTACAAGCCGCCGATGCCGTTCTCCTGCATGTGAACCGTCTCTGCGCCGCATTTGATACATTTTCCGTCTTTCATTCTGCGCCTCCTCCTGGACTTGATGACTGCATCTGCTCAATTGTAACAAACTCAAATCCCTTCGCCTTGAGTCGCGGAAGGACAATTTCGAGAATGTGCGCGACCTTTGCGCCATGTCCTTTGCCGTCGTGCAGGACGATGACCGAGCCGGGAGCGGTGCGCTCGAGGATTTGGGCAATGGTCCGCCGGGCGGGCTGGAGGAAATGCAGGGGCATGTTATCCCACAACACGAGGCGGTATCCCCATTCTTCCAGCAGAGACAGGGTCTTTGCAGTGAAGAATCCGTACGGCGGACGGACGTGCCGAATCGTTTCGGGGGAGATGCCGCAGGCGCGGGCAATGGCGATTCGAGAGTGATCCAGCTGTCCCTTAAGAGTCGAGGCGCTTTCCAGCGGGAAGGGGAGATGACGATAGCAGTGCAAAGCGAGTTGATGTCTGCCTTGGTGGATTTGTCTCACCAGTTGCGGATATTGTTCGGCGCTCATCCCGATCAGAAAGAATGTCGCGCAGACGTTGTGTCGTGCCAGCACGTCCAAAACCCGCGGTGTATCACGCGGATGTGGACCGTCGTCGAACGTCAGCGCGATCTCCGGGCGGGAGATGTTGCCTGAAAACAAGATGCCGGGGCGGCGTTTTGGCAGGCTTTGATATACGGAGCGGAGAAACGATGCGGACATTCGAGGGCTATGCTGCCTTCTGCACGATGTTTTCAATGTAACGCGGCTGGCGTTGGACGTTTTTGTTTTACGGTGTTATCCTTCCGCGACCTTGATGATTTTTTGTGAGTCGGTCTGTGCCCGGCTCTGCCGGATCATGATCGCCCCAGCGGTTTACTGGGTTGCGGAATGCCCGGAGGGATCGGCGCCCGGGTTCGAAACCGGGGATGAACCTCCAACCGCCTGCCGGACTTTCGATTCCAACACCTCCAAAGCGGAAGCCCTGAGCGGGTAGTTTTTGGGCAGGTCGAGGTAGTATTTGCGGGCACTGTCTATTTTGGATCTTCCCTCCAGTTCGAAGCCATTGGCAAGTTCCTGCAATCCCCAGGTTTCATAACTGTATCCCTGCGTGTAAATGGAGTAAGCGTCTGATGGGTTGGGGAGCAGGTCAATTGCCTCTTTGAAATATTTCCTTCCCAATTCAAAGTTGCGGAGCGGACTCTGTGCAAAATAGAAAACAGCCATGGCTCTCAACGCGACGATCCGGGCGAGGGGAAATCTCGCGGCGCGCACCGCTTTTTGATAGAACTTCTCCGCCTGTTTGAAGTTGGAATCCGCAGAGAATTCAAAAGCCAAAAAGGTGTATTCGGAGGATGCGATCTGGCTGGGGAGTTGTTCCGTGATGTTGATCGCCGCCTCCAAATAGATCTGCCGCTTGTTATTGAGTGAGATGGAAGCCGTCTCTCTTTTTCCCGCATCCGGCAGGGCGGATACTTCGTTGTTGAACCTGTCGCGCAGTTCGATGAGTTGCATGACGATGTTCCGCAATTCCTCCCGCTTGTTGCGGTTTTGTTCGACTTTTTGGATCCACCAGCTAAAGATGCCGGTCATGAACGCACCGACCAATGCGCCGATCAATGCCGAGAACACTTCATTGGACATCGTGCTCCTCCTCCGTCAGTGGTTTAAGGGTTTCGTTTGTGAGGCTTCGTCATCCCGGTGTCAGTTTCGGAGCGTCATCTTGAATGGACACGCTTTTTCCGGGCGCTTCGAGAAATTTTACAACATGGGTGAAGCGATCGTTGACCAGTCTCGGCAACAGGGCATCGTTCAGGCGGTTCTCGATGCGCTTTTCGGCGTCTGCGAGCATATCGAGTTTGGACGCTTTGTTCTGCGCCAGCGCCGCGAGTTCCTGCAAGGCGTTTTCGATGTCTTTGTTCGTCACCCAGTTGATCAATCCCGAAAACGTGTTTTTTTCGATGTCCAGCGGTTCGACGGAAAGGATCTCGGCGCGCGGCAGTTGCAGGACGATCTGCCCCGGTTTGAAGAAACTGCCGCGATGGACCTCGATGTTGAACCCTTTTTGCAGGTCGAAACCGATTTTGGCGCGATACGCGCCGCGCAAATGGATGCGTTTCACGCTTCCTAACAGGGTGTCACTGGTTTCGTATTCCACGTCGAAATCCTGCTCGATCATCGCCAGTTGCAGAATTTCATGGGTGCGCTTGTAGATGATTTTCTGATTGATGGTCACCTGCGGGGTCAGCCCGAATGTATTCCTGACCGTTGCCGCCAATTCCTTCGCGACGGCGAGGGTCTTGTTGGGGAAGTAGACGAAAATCAACCATGCCGTCCCGCCGAACAGAATGAGGAAGAAAGCAAGAATACTGATAATGATGATGGTCGTATCGCTCATGGAGTTTTACCTGTGCGAACATTAAAACATATTTTGGACGCCGCGCCCGGACCTTTCACCGTCCCTCGATCATTTCACGGATCGCCTCCACGACGACGATCGGATTCTGCCTTGGAATGTTGTGCCCCGTCGCCGGCACGATGATCTGTTTGCCATGGGTGGAAAGCGCCGCCAGGCGGGTTTGCTGTTCCTGGAACAGGTTGGCGAGTGCGGTTTCCAGGTCGGCGGGGAGACCCGGGTGGAGGACGGTGAAATTTTCCGCGGTGAGGACGGTGACGGGCAGGTTGCCGAGGCTGCCCGTTTCGCGAACCTGTTCGACCACGGCGGGGATATCCATGGCTTCGAAGTTGCCGGAGGGGTCGCGCCAGCCTTCGGTGAGGTAAAGGCGGAAGGAGGCGAGGCGGGCTGGGTCGTCGGGAGAGGCGGGCGGCAGGAGGGCGAGGGCTTCTTCCCACCAGTCTTCATGAAGCGCATCCACGAAGATCATGCCGGTCACCTCGCCGGGGAAGTCGAAGGCGTAACGGCGGATCAGGAGTCCGCCGAAGGAGTGCCCGACGAGAATGTAGGGGGGGGCGATGTCCGCCAGGTCGAGCAGGGTGTGCAGATCCTGGGCGGTCAGTTCGGCATTGCGCGGCGTGGGACCGTAATCGCTGTGCGCGAGACCGGCTCGGTCGTACCGGCAGACGCGCGTCATTTTCGCCGCTTCGGGATGAACGTCTTTCCACGTGGTAACATCCCCTTCCAGCCCGGATTCGAGGATGACCGTTGGGCTTCCTTCGCCTTTGCAATCGAGATACAGGTTGTAGCCGCCCACATCAATTTTTTCGCCGGCGAGTGTAGGACGCGGCGCGGATGTCGGCGGCGTTGTCGTGGCGGCTGGGGGGGCGTATGGGGCGCCGCACCCAATGAGCACGAGACCGGCAAGCGAGATTATCGCGGCGCGTCGAAAACGGACATGGGCTGTTTGTTTCATTCGTTTACGCCTGCCGTGGTCTGTTTGCATTCTGTAACCCAGCCGGGGAATTCTCCGAAGAATCTTGTCGGGAATGCGACCTTCGACACGCCCGCCGCAAATCTTTGCCCGGTTGGGTTATTGAATTCGCCTGACCGTGATCGCGGTGTACGACTTTCTGAGTGTAGCCACCACGCGGTTTAACTCTCCCGTACCGGTGCTTTTTTCCAGCCAGGCTTGGCGCGCTTCGCGGGTTTCCCACTCCACGATCTCGATCAGTTTTTCGGGATCGTCAATCATCTCGTAACGTTCATAGCCGATGAAACCGGGAGTGTTTGTTTGGGCTTTGTGCAATTCCTCCAGCGCCTGGATGAGTTGCTCCCGTTTCCCTCGCCTGGCGTGCAGTTCGACGATTGCCTTGATTGTCATTGCCTGCTCCTTTTATTCGGAATCCGGCGATTGGGTCTGCCGTGATTCACAGGGGATTTCTTCGTTTTGTGACGGGGACGCGCGCGAGCCCGCCTCGTTGCGGAAGGGCATTAGAACTTCCACATCGGGCGGATTTTGGTTTTTTCCTTTTCGATCTCGCTGCCCACAAGTTTGTGCCACAGGTCGAGACCCGAATAGCGCTCCACCTTTTTGGTCGGGACGAGAAACTCCTCCAAGGGCTTGTCCGACGCTTCGTTTGGGATCATGAAAGACCACATGTGAAGCCTGCCTTTGTTGTCCTCCGTCAGCACGGATTTGAAGAAGGCGTGCGGGATGGGAAGCGTGACGCCTTTGTTGCCCTTGGGTTTGATGGTCAAGACCGGCACATCGAAGTTGAAGATCGGTCCGCAGATTACATAGGTTTCCAGCACGCTTTTCTGGGCGTCCAGTTCGCGTACGGCATCCTCCAGGTTTTTCCAGATGCCCCGATTGAAGGATGGCACCTGCGGCGACATATTCGAGAGCAGGAACGTTTCGCTGTTTTGTATCTCGGTTTCCGCCTGGTTGGCGCTTGCCACAAGGTGACCCCTGTCGAAGCCGGAGCCTTCGTAGTCCGCCAGGTCGGCGCGGAACAGTTCGGGAATACGCAGATCCGGGCGGAAGTTGTCGAAACGGTCCACATCCTCCGAGCGATCCGGGTCTATGATTTCCAATGCCCATTTTGCCTGCCGGAAGTAATAAGAATAGCCGAGTGTGTAATGCCGGTTGACCACGATCTGGTCGGCGGCAGGCATGCCGTATCTTGTTTCGCGGTTCGCGCTGATTTCATTCAACATGATATTCTCCTTGGGTGAAAGGATCTGCCCGGAGTGTTGGAGCAGACGGAACCATTCGTCGTGTTCAATCGTTATAAAGAAAAGGACTTTTTCTGCAAAGACCGGTGCGGTTCATTATAAATCAAACCTGTTTCCACGCGTACCACCTTGGTGGGGGTCGCGATTAAGTTACGAGGTACAAAATGTTCGAAAGAAAATCCGCTTTAATCCTATTGCCATTGACGCTTGCTTTCGCCTCGCTCGGTTGCGCCGTTTCATTTTCATTCAACCCGCCGGTGACCGTCACCATGCCGGCCGTCATCCCTGCCACTGTCACGTCTCCGCCTCCGACCTCCGCGCCGACCGAAACCGTCCCTCCGGCAAGTCCGTCTCCGACTTCGGATATCTTTCCTCCAACGGTTGTCTTGACCTCCGCGCCGGTTTTACAAGTTACACCCGGTTCACCCTCCGGACCTTACGCCGTCATCCTTGTACAACCCGGCGATGTGCTCAATATTCGTTCCGCTGCCGGGGTGAGTCAGCCGGTGGTGGGCAGTTTTACCCCAACCTCCAGAGAGGTGATTCGCACGGGTCCCTCTGCAAGGGTTGGCGATGCGCTTTGGGTGGAGGTGCAAAAACCCGGCGGAGGAACCGGCTGGGTCAACTCCAATTTTCTGACCGAGTACGTTGCCGCCTCCGCTTTTTGCGCGAACATGCAGGTCACCTCCCTGCTGAACGACCTGCGCATGGCGGTGTTGAATTCGAACGGAAGCGCTCTGTCTGCCCTGCCCAGCCCCGCGCATGGAATGGATGTGCGCTTCTGGCGGTATGGGACGCTGGTCAACTATAACCGCGAACAGGCAAAATTCCTTTTCGACAGCGCGTTTCAGGTCAATTGGGGTCCCGCGCCGGGAAGCGGCGAAGATACGCTCGGTTCGTTCTCGCAGGTCGTTTTGCCCAAATTGATCGAGGTCTTCGGTTCGGATTATCAACTTCACTGCAACGATCCCCTGGACCTGGCGACATTTTCCCTTGATCCCTGGCCCCCCGAATATGCCAACATCAATTTTTATGCCGTTCACAAACCGGGAAGCGAAACTTACGGTGGGCTGGACTGGCGCACCTGGCTGGTTGGGGTCGAATTTTCCGGCGGAAAGCCGCATCTCTTTTCGTTGATCCATTTCCAGTGGGAGCCGTGAAGCGATCTTCCGTATTGATCAAACGTCCCGAAGGTTGATGTTGAAAACCTTCGGGACGTTTGAATCAGTGATGATGTCTCTGGCTGTCGAGATGACCGCCTTCGCCTGCCTTGTCCAGCACCGCCTGGATGGTTCTGATCAACTCCCTTGCCGCCGCTTCGCTCAATTCGACAGCCACACGGGCGGAAGGTCCGAGCGCTTCGTTGACGAAGTCAATGTTGAGGGCGTGTTCGTAGGGGGCGTCGAAGGGATGGTCGTAGGAGACGTTGGCGCCCTCCAGTTTGAACCAGCCGTTCGTCCCTTTGCCGCTCCCTTCGATTTTTACTTTTTCCACGATCATGGTGCACATGAAAGCTCCTCGTGTAAATGCGCAAGAACGCATCGCATAGAGAGTGTAAACTACACAGGTTTTTGCAGGTGTTTTTCCAGAAACGCGAAGACCTTCTTCCAGCCGTCCATGGCTTGCTCCTGGCGGTAGGCTTTGTAGATGTAGTAAAAGAAGCCATGCCCGGCGCCGTCGTAGCGGTGAAATTCGTAGTCTTTGCCGTATTTTTTCAATTCGGCTTCGTGCTGGTCCACCTGTTCCGGGCTGGGGCTGGTATCGTCGTTGCCAAACAAGCCCAGGATGGGGCAGGACAGGTCTTTGGTGTAGTCAATCGGCGCGACAGGGCGTTTTTCGTTCAACGCTTCGGGCGGCATGACCACGTTGCCGCCCCAGCAGTCCACGATGGCATCAAAGCCCTGCACGCGGCAGGCGGCGAGATAGGCGTGCCTCCCGCCGGAACAGGTTCCAAAGATGCCCACTTTGCCGTTGATGTACGGGAGCGAGCGCAGGTAGGTCATGGTGCCTGCCAGGTCGCCCACTGCCTGCTCATCCGGCACGCCGCCGTCCGCGCGGACTTTGGCGGCAACATCTTCCGGCGCGCCATGCCCGGCGCGAAAGTACAGGTTGGGCGTGAGGGTCGCGTAACCGTGAAGCGCAAACTTGAAGGTTGTTTCGCGGTACCATTCGTCCCACCCGGGCATGTGGTGTGCCAGCACCAGCCCGGGGAAGGGACCCCTGCCAAGCGGACGGGCAAAGAAGGCGTTGATCCAGTCGCCGTTTGCGCCGGGGAGGGGTACGGTCTCGGCAATGATTCCCTCGTATTGGTCGGTCGTATACATCTTTTCTCCTTTGGTCATAGGGATGGTCTCAGGGGCGAAGGATGGGTTGGAGAATGCGCCTCTCATGCCTATCGGATGTCCGTTGCAAGCATTGTATCCTCCATATGTCTTTCAGCAAATTTTGAGCCGCCATGTTCTCCTCAGCGTTCGAGGGATACACAAGCCCCAGAGTCGATCGTCTCTCCTCATCGTTTGATCGCGCGGGTTGCGATAAAACTGGGATGATAATTGTGCAGGGGCGATTCCAGCATGTAATCCTCGTACAGATCGGTGATGACGAATCCGGCGTCCAATTGCCCGCCCAGCAGGTCGGTCAGCGAATGACCGAATTCGATGGGCAGTCCCTTTTCGAGTTGCTCGTCCAGGTCCTCCTTCGGCAGGCTCGTCAGGTCGGAGTAGGGAATGGCATGGGCGACCTCGAGAATGCCCTCATCCATCTTGAACAGGTCAAAGATGTAATGCACCGGGTTCATCGAACCGGTCATGAGGATGCCGCCGGGACGCAGCACGCGATGACATTCCCGCCAGACGGCGCGCACGTCCTCCATGAATACGGTCGAGCAGGGATTGAAAATCATGTCGAAGGATTCAGCCTCCAGCGGGGAAAGATCCGCCGCATCGCCTTCGATGGTTTTCAAGGTCAGCCCCTCTCGTTCCGCCACGAAACGATCCTGCTTCAACTGGCTGGGCGAATTGTCGAAGACGGTTACCCGTGCACCCGCCGCGGCAAGGATGGGTCCCTGCTGCCCGCCGCCCGACGCAAGGCATAACACATCCGCCCCCGCCAGTGTGGGAAACCAGTGTTTCGGTACGGGAATATTTTCCGTAAGCACGATGCTGAACTCTCCCTGCCGTGCCTTTGCGATCGTCTCCGGGCTGACAGGTTGAGTCCAACGATTGCCCGTTTCCACTTGTTTGTTCCATGCTTCTTTGTTGTACGAATGGACTTTCATATCCAACTCCGTTGTGCGAGGGTTTGCCATGACTGCCGACAGGATGTTTCGGAGGAGGCGGGGAAGGACCACGCCTGACGCGCAGGACCTCACGGGACGTTGAGCCCCGTACGCTTCATTGCCCGCCTTTGCCTGTCTCTACTCGAACTATTTTTGCTTACGCCGACGTCTTTGTCTTTCCATCATCAAACTGAACTCGATCTGTCTCTTCTCGATTTCCTTGTGAAGTTCTCGCCTCCTTTTGTCGTCGAGCGCCGCGGCGCGGATTTGGCTCAGTTCGCCGATTTCCTTCAGTAATTCGACCTCGCGCGAGGTCATCCCGGCGTTTTTCAGCACCGAATACGCCATACGCATATCCTCCGGCGTGTCGAAATAGGCACTCAGGTCAATGGGCTTGCCTTTGCCGGGCAGGTTGTCGAACTCGCCGCGCTCCATTGCCTCCTGGATGATGGATTCGACCAGTTTATCGAAGTTCATACTTCACCTGATCGGGCATATACAAACCGTTGGTTTGTTCGAGCCAGTCCGCGACCCGTTCGACTGCGGCGGGGATGTCGTTCTCCGAAACATCCAGAGTCAGGCTCGGCAACAGGGATCTGGCAACCAGTTCCCGCATCAATTCCTGCTCGCGGAGGAAGAGATTCAAGTCGTTGTATTGGGATGGGTTGCCCGAAACCTTCAATCTCTCCTCCCGCGCCGCTTCGAAACTCTCCGGAGAGCGGGTGCAAAACACGATGCGGAAATTCAGCGGCAGGAGTCGTTCCTCCAGCCAGCGGAAATCGTACTCTTTGGCATGGGTTCGCTTCTGATATGCCTGTGTGGAGATGTGGAAACGGTCCACGATCCAGGAATAGTATTGTTGCAGTTCGAACATTCTTGCCCAGGCGGCATACACTTCCATGGCCAGCGCTTCCTCCTGCGGCTCGAAGTTGATCGGTCCACGCCCCCAGGGATAATTGGTGAACGAACACCACTCCGCCGAGATCAGCGGCGAGTGATAGCGATACTTGCGCGGTCCCACGATGCGCGGGTGTTCGTTGAGTTCGAAGGCGATCTCGGTTTTGAAGGTCAGCCGCGTGCCTTCGAGGATGATCTTGGGGCAGAGTTTGTTTCCCATGATTTTGACAGTATAACAAAATTGACAATTAGTGTCACCTCCTGTACACTCTTTACATGGACATAGACCTCGACCTCTACCGGCATGAAGTTCGCGTTTCGACAAATCCGTTGGTGAGGCTTTCGGCGATTGATGTTGCACCGGATCGCCCTCAGCGAACGTTCGTTTTCCTGCATGGCTTTGGCGGTAAGGCGGAGCAGTGGCAGTATCAACTGCAGGAATTTACGGTGGAGAACCGCGTCATTGCCCTGGACCTGCGCGGGCATGGTCTCTCCGACAAACCGGGGCGCGGTTATGAGATGTCTCAGATGGTCGAGGATCTGGAAACGGCGCTGACGCTGTTGAAGGTCAAGGGAAGGATTGTGCTGGTGGGGCATTCCTTCGGCGGGGCAATTGTTACCGAATACGCGCTGAAACATCCCGAGCGCATCGAGCGATTGATTCTGATTGCAACGGCAGGCGAGTTCAAACTCAATCCGTTCTTTCGGCTGGGGTTGAGTTTGCCGGTCTGGCTGTTGAGATTGATTGGTTCTTTCACGCGCTCCTGGCTGCATGCGCCGCCGCACGCCCTCAAGAGGTTTTACAGCGAGAACATGTCCCGCTGGCGGGGGTGGGAACGGTTTGTCCAACTCGAAGTGCCGACGCTGGTGATTCGCGGCCACCGCGATCTGGTGTTTGAGCGACCATTGTTCGAGAAGGTGACCGAATCCATTCCGGGAGCGGAAGAGG
Source organism: Chloroflexota bacterium (assembly GCA_013388685.1). Lineage (GTDB taxonomy): Bacteria > Chloroflexota > Anaerolineae > Anaerolineales > Villigracilaceae > Defluviilinea. Next base: position 64,038 of record JACAET010000025.1, read on the forward strand.
CGGATATTGGCGTGTCCGGTCACATGGTCATGCTGGAGCGGCGGGAGGCGGTGAACCGTTCGATTGAGCGATTCCTCTCTGGCGAAAGTCAACGTTCGTGGCGCGAATCAGATAGCGCTCCTAAAAAGAAAAAAGGCGGACGTGATGCCCTGCGCCGGGAACGTCCGTGGCTGGAACATTATGAAGCGGGCGTGCCATACACGGTGGGCGTGCCGAACATCCCGCTTCATCATCTGCTGCGTTCAGCCGTGCGGCGGTTTCCCTCCCGCCCGGCGATTTATTTCGAGGGGAGCCGCATGTCGTATCGCCGCCTGAACCGTGAGGCGAACCGTTTTGCCAACGCGCTGATTTCGCTGGGAGTGGGGAAGGGGGCGCGGGTGGTGTTGCTGTTACCGAACGTGCCGCAAATGGCGATTGGCTTCTTTGGAACGATGAAAGCAGGGGCGGTGGCGGTCTTTGTGCCGCCGGTCATCGAACCGGAGGAGATTGTGCGACAGGTACGGGATTCGGAGCCGAGTGCCCTGGTGACGCTTTCGATGTGGGCGGGGCTGGCAAAGCAAATCCAGGATGCCTGTGGTATCCCTCATATCGTCCTGACCGATCCGGCAGAGTATCTTTCCCTGCCGAAGTATCTGCTTTCGCACTGGCGCAACCGTGCCTATGGACTTCGCAACGCCGTCCGCTGGGGTGATTTTTTGGGCGGCAACAGTCCCAAGTCGCCCACCGTGGACGTGGTGCCGGAAGACCTTGCCGTCATCCAATATACGGGCGGAACCACTGCCCAATCGAAAGGCGTGATGTTATCGCACCGCAATCTGGTGGCGAACGCCCTGCAAACCCGCCATTGGCTGCCGGATGCGGTGGAAGGGCGCGAACGATTTTTATGTGTCGTACCGATCTTTCACAGTTACGGTCTGACGACTGCCATGAGCGTCCCGGTTTCGGTGGGTGCGGCGATGATTCTGAAAACGCAGTTTCAAACGCTCGATGTGTTGAAAACCATCAAAAAATACAAACCCACCATCTTCCCCGGCTCACCGAACATGTTCGTTGCCATCAACAACTTCCGCGGCGTGCGCAAGTATGGCATCCAATCCATCAAAGCCTGCATCAGCGGCTCTGCGCCTTTACCGGTGGAAGTGCAGGAAGCCTTCGAGAAATTGACCAAAGGCAAACTGATCGAAGGCTACGGCTTGACCGAAGCCTCCCCCGTCACACATGCCAACCCACTCAATGGCAACCGCAAAGTTGGCACTATCGGAATCCCCCTTCCCTCCACCGAAAGCCGTATCGTAGATTTGACGCGCCGCAATAAAGAAGTCAAAGCCGGGCAAATTGGCGAACTGGCAGTGCGCGGTCCTCAAGTCATGATGGGGTATTGGAGAAATCCCCAAGCGACCGCAGAAGTTCTCACCGAAGATGGATGGCTCCTCACAGGCGACATCGCCCAGGCAGATGAAGACGGCTATGTCCGCATCATTGCCCGCAAAGCCGATATGTGGTATCCCACCAAAGTCAAAAAGCCTGCCTTCCCGCGCGACGTGGAAGAAGTCATCTACGAAATTCCACAGGTCAAGGAAGTGGCGGTTACCGCAGTGGCTGGGCATCCCTTTGCCTTTATCATCGCCGGCAAAGACGCTCCCTCGCCCACCGCTGTCATTGCCTACTGTAAACGCCGCCTGCCCGCCTACCTCGTTCCGCGCTTCGTTTTCTTCCTCGACGAGTTCCCGCGCACCTTCATCGGCAAAGTTTTGAGAAGAGAGTTAGTCAGACGATATGAAAAGTACGACAAATGAACTCGTCCTCCCTACAACGGCAAACTTCATTCAACAGGGGAACGGCAAACCTGTCGTCATGATTCACGGCATCGCCGCCTCCCTGCACGACTGGAACGACCTCATCCCCGAACTCACCAAAAACGGATACGCCTCCTACGCCCTCGACCTGCTCGGTCACGGCGACAGTCCCAAGCCCGCCTCGCGCGCCTACCACATCGAATGGCTGTTCGAACACTTCCTGCGCTGGATCACCTCCCTGCGCCTGACCGAGCCTGCCGTTCTCATTGGACATTCCCTGGGCGGATACCTGGCGCTGGAATACGCCCGCCGCTTCTCTGCCCGGACCCGCGGCTTGATCCTCGTCAGCCCCTTTTACTCACGCCTGCAGCTTCCTCCTCTCCTGCGCCGCTCCTACAGCAACCGCAACCTGCGAGGCATCATTGCCCAACGCACCCCTCAATGGATGTTCCGCATCATCATAGACATCACCAGCCGCGCCATGGGACACAGCGCCGGCGCCCTGCACGCCCTGCCCGAACACATCCGCGCCCAAACCGCCTTCGACTACACCCGCACCGCGCCGGGCGTTTACAACATCCCAAACGTCATCTCCGACCTCACAGACTACCTGCCGTCTCTCTCCATACCGACTCTCGTGGTGTGGGGTGACCATGACCAGACTCTGGCGCCCGCCTCCTTCCCAAAGATGGTGAATGCCATGCCCCATGCCCAAGGCGAACCTCTCCTTGCCGGGCATGTGCCGCACCAATCGAACGCGGAGGAATTCAACGCCCTTGTCCTGGACTTCCTGCGCCGGCTCGACCAGAACACATAGAATTCGCTGTGCCGAAAGCGTAGGGGACGTCCTTCCGGATCTCAAACGGGAGGCGCGTGTGGACGCGTACCTCTAATACGCGTAAGGGACGTTCTCTAACGTCCTCGAATATGTTTGAAAGGACGCGTTGTCACACTTGCGCGGATATTTTAAGATAAATCCCCCTTGCGTCCTCTTGAGGCAGGCGCGCCTCCGTGCTACAATGCCCTCCACAAACAGCCAGATGTACGGGGATGCAGTGCGCCAACGCCCACAGATGGCGGACACAAATGTTCTAAAAACGGAGTAAATCTTTTCCTCATGCGGTGCCCGTACTGCCAGCATCACGACTCTAAAGTACTCGATACCTCTCACGACAGCCACGGCGGAATACGTCGTCGCCGCGAGTGCTTTAACTGCGGTCAGCGCTTCAGCACCTACGAGCGTCCCATCCTGGCGACGCCGCTCATCATCAAGCAGGATGGCACCCGCGAAGAGTTCGACCGCGAAAAAATGGCGAGGGGCATCCGCATTTCCTGTGCGAAACGCCCCGTTTCCGCCGCAGATATCGAACGCATGATCGGGCAGGTGGAGGCACAGTTACAGACGATGGGCAAGGCGGAAGTCTCCTCCCGCGTGGTGGGCGATCTGGTTATGCAGGTCTTGAAAGAGACCGACCAGGTGGCATACATCCGCTATGCCATCGTGTACCTGGGGCTGGACGACCTCCACTCTGTGCGTGACGAAATCAACCGTCTGCTCGAAGGCTAATTCACCGGCAGTGACTCTTCCTCCCAGGGCGGGGAGGAGGTCACTGCCGCTTTTTGTCTCAAAAAATGTCCGAAAAACCTTTTCATCTTCCTCGATAGTGTAGGATGCCCTCTCTCGGTATCCGCAGACGATCAGTTTTTTCAGGCAATTTCTCAAAACCATTTAGAGGAGTGTATATCATGGCAGGCAAAACCGCCACCAAAACCGACCAATCAAAACATGGGCTGCTTCCCACGCCGCCCATGCCGGATGGACTGCCCAAAGCGCAGTTGACCGACAATGCCCGTCAAGTGTTGATGCGGCGTTATGTCCGCCGCGGGGAGGATGGCAAACCCGTAGAAACTGTCGAAGAGATGTTCTGGCGCGTTGCCTATCACATTGCCAGAGTGGAGGAGCAATGGGGGGCAGATGTTCTTGTGCGTACGGTTGAGTATTATCATTTGCTTTCCAGCAAAAAATTCTTTCCCAATTCCCCGACCTTTACCGGCGCTGGTACGCCGCTGGGACAACTGGCGGCCTGTTTTGTCCTCCCCATCACCGACGATATGGGACGCGATTCTGCGGGCATCTTTCAAACCCTGCGCGACGCCGCGCTCATCCAGCAAACCGGCGGCGGCAACGGCTTCTCCTTCTCGCGCCTGCGCCCCAAGGGAGCCATGGTGCACACCTCCGCCGGCCAGGCAACGGGACCGGTCGGTTTTCTGCGCGTCTACGACCATGCGTTTGGCGAAATTGCGCAGGGCGGAACAAGGCGCGGCGCCAACATGGCTGTTCTGCGCGTGGACCATCCCGATGTGGAAGAATTCATCACCTGCAAGACGGACGAAAACTCCATCACCAACTTCAACATCTCCGTCGGCATCACCGACGCCTTCATGCGCGCCGTCAAAGAAGACAAGGAATGGGAACTGCGCTTCCCCGACCCGAAAGACGCCAAAGCCAAAGGCTTCAACGGCACACTCGAACAGGCGGAAGCCGCAGGCGTCAGAATCAATACCTATGGTAAAGTGCGGGCGCGCGATATTTTCGACAAAATCGTCAAACAAGCGCATCACAACGGCGAGCCGGGTGTGCTCTTCCTGGATGCCGCCAACCGCAGCAACCCCGTCCCGCACCTGTATCCGCTCGAGGCGACAAATCCATGCGGCGAGCAATGGCTCGGACCTTACGAAAACTGCTGTCTCGGCTCGGTCAACCTCAACGAACACTGCAGACCCGACGGCACAGTGGATTGGGAACTGCTCCGCCAGAGCGTCGTCACCGCCACCCGCTTCCTCGACGATGTCGTCGAAGCCAATGCCTACGTTCCCGCCGTGCCGCAACTGAAGGAAGCCGCCCACCGCGCCCGCCGCATCGGGCTGGGCATCATGGGGCTTGCAGACCTGATGTACCATGTCGGCGTGCGCTACGGCTCGAAGGAAGGGCAGGAGTTCGGCGCGCAAGTCATGGAATTCGTCCGCTACCACGCCATGCTCACCAGCATCGAACTCGCCAAGGAGCGCGGACCCTTCCCCGCCATCGAAGGCTCCCTCTACGACATGAACAACATGACCTGGGCTCCGCCTCAGAGTTTGATCAGGTACGAGCATAACTGGGGCAGACCCGAGGTCCAGTGGGAAGCGGTGGTGGAAGGCATCCGCCAGCACGGCATCCGCAACGCCGCGCAGACCACCGTCGCGCCAACCGGCACCATCGCCACCGTCGCAGGCTGTGAAGGCTACGGCTGTGAACCCGTCTTCGCTCTCGCCTACATTCGCCACGTCAACGACAACGGCAAAGACCTCCAACTCACCTACGCCAGCCCGCGCTTCGACGAGGCGCTCAAAAAACTCGGTCTTGGCGAGGAGAAGCGGCAGGAAATCGTCGAGCAGGTCATGCGCGAAGGCACCTGCCAGCACATCATGGAACTGCCCCAGCGCATCCGCGACACCTTCGTCGTCTCCGGCGACGTCACCGCCGAAGAGCATGTCCGCATGCAGGGCGCGTTGCAGGCGTTTGTGGACAACTCCCTCTCGAAGACCATCAACTTCCCCGAAGGCGCCACAGTGGAAGACGTTGCCACCGCCTACATGCTCGCCTGGGAACTCGGCTGCAAGGGGATTACCGTGTACGTGACCGGCTCGCGCGAAAAAGTGGTGCTGGAGACGAAAGCCACCGCTGAAAAGAAAGAGGCGCCTCAGACTCCGCCTCAGCCTGCCCCTGCCGCCAAGCCGGAACTCGCCCCCGCCTTCTTCCACGACCCGAAGAAGCCGCGCCCCCGCGCGCTGACCGGCAAGACCTACAGCATCGAAACCCCCGTCGGCAAGGCATTCGTGACCATCAACGAAAACGGCGGCGAGCAACCCTTCGAAGCATTCATCAACACCGCCAAGGCTGGCTCAGAAACCGCCGCCGTCTCCGAGGCAATCGGGCGTCTCATCTCCTACATTCTGCGCATGACCTCGCCCATCAAACCGACCGACCGTCTGCGCGAAGTGGTGCGTCAGTTGATGGGCATCGGCGGCGGGCGCTCGCTGGGGCTGGGACCCAACCGCGTCCGCTCTCTGCCCGACGGCATCGGTCAGGTCTTCGACATGTACCTGCGCGAAAAAGCAGGCGCCCTGCCCGTGCTGGAAGAAAAGACCAACGGCGGCAGTCACAAGACCATCGAAGAAGAAGCGTTGACGCAAAAAATGCGCATCGGCGACTTGTGCCCCGAGTGCGGCGAAGCCGCCGTGGTCAACGAGGAGGGTTGCCGCAAGTGCTATGCCTGCGGCTACTCGGAATGTTAGAAAAGCAAGCGGGTTACAGAATAGAAAGCGGACGAGGAAACTCGTCCGCTTTTTGTTCCAACGTGGCTCTGTTGCAAACGTTCGAAAAAATCTGTGTGTACGCGCTCCTTGCACGGTACGCACATGCAGGCGTTCAATGCGGATGATTTGATCCTTATCCCACGCCGCCAAATTGCCCGAAAAGGCGAGATGCTGTACTGCGTAACAGGGGTAATGACGGATGTCACGGTTTTCCTTGAAACCGCGTATTCTTCTTCTTCCTCCTGATCTTTCGACGAATAGAGATGAGGGGGCATAACATGAATTCTTGTCCACCCGGATGGACTTTTCGGTTCTGTTTCGCCAACGGGTTTGGGTGGGAGGAAAAACGATAAGACCAATCTGTTTCGGCTTGACAAGGTCAAAAATAGTCCTATACTGGTATATGTAACCGATTTCATATGGCTTTGATGCTGGGTCGGATTTATGTCAAATACCCCTCCATTGCTTGAACAGTTTACGAACTTCGACTTCCGCGAACTGCCCATCGGGGTTTATATGACCTCCCTGGATGGGCGGTTCATTGTCGCCAATCGGATCGTACGCGAGATGTTGAAACTGCCGCTGGAAGGGCGGTTGGATGCAAACATTTTGCAGTATTATGCCAACCCGGCTGATCGTGATGCGGCAATCGCCGAGGCGAAGCGGCTTGCGGCGGAGGGAAAACATGTGGACCGCGGAATCTTGCGCTTGAAGGTGGCAGGCAAGGATTTGTTTGTGGAAGATTATTGCAAAATCCTGCAAGATGCCGAGGGACAGGTCATCGGCTTTGTGGGATGTATGGTGGATATCACACAATCCTACGAATCCCGGCGGCACGAGCAGGAATTACGCGAACGGGTTGACGAATTACGATTCGATATCGGTCGTATTCTGCATGCGAATACCACCACGCTTGTCATGGTCAAGCAGACTCTGGATGCCGTCATCGAGGCGTTCGAACCGAAACCCTATCGCGACATGTCGGTTCCTCACGCCCAGGAGGTGGAAACCGCGTTGACGGAGTATGCCAACCTGCTGGCGAACGCCATCGAAAGACTGATGCGAAGCGCAGACGAACAACGACGCCTTCAGGCGTTGACCGCCGCCGATTGGAAAAAACTGCAGGGGTATGTCTCGTTTTTGCGCGAGTATAAGGAACGAATCCCCACTCCGGAATCCTTTCCCGCCACATTGAGGAAACTGGCAAACGACATCGGGCGCATCCATGCGGCGATCGTGCCGGGCAATCTGGCGCGCGAGACGGTGCGCGAAGTGCAAAACACAGCCTGGCAGTTGGAAAGGTTCGCCAATCTTGTGGAAGTCCTCGAAACGCGCGCGGCGGTCATTCAGATGGATTACACCATCCACAGCCTGCGCGAGTTTGTCACAACGGATAAACGCGAGCAAATACCCTTCAGGCATTTGAACGTCAAATCGCTGATTGACGAATGCGCCAAGCGCATGGCGGAGTACGCCCGCAGTTTGAAGATCGACATTGACCGCAGGGATGTGGGAGAACTGTTCATCATGGGGAACGAAAGGGACTTGCTGCGCGCATTGTCGAATTTGCTGCACAACGCCATCAAGTATTCCTGGCGCCGCGATCCCGAGCGAACGAAACCCGCCTGGGTTTCTGTGCGCACCTTTGTCAGAGAGAAGCAGGTGCATATCGAGTTCGAGAACTGGGGTGTGCCGATCAAACGGGAGGAGATCGAACGGGGAAAGGTCTTCGAACTGGGGTATCGCGGAGAGTTATCGAAGGATCGCGGCCGCCTGGGGACCGGCATCGGCTTGACGGACGCGCGCCGGGTGGCGGAGGCGCACGGCGGGCGCGTGGAGGTGGAGAGCCATCCCGCTTTTCGCGGTTTGCAGGATGAGAAAAGCGCGCAGTATTACAGTCAACCTTTTCTTACAAAGGTCACGATGATCCTGCCTCTGGCGGATGGCGCAAAATAACGGATGGGAGGTGCTGTGGTGAAGACGGAGAAGACGAAAGTATTATGGGTGGAGGACAGCGCGCGTTTGGAATTGCGCAACCTTACCGGTCCAATTTACATCAGCGGCGATTATCACATGAATCTTGCCGAGGATGCCACGAGCGCAGTCCGCTATTTGCAATCCCAGGTGTATGACGCGATCATCCTGGATATGCGCCTGCCGCCCGGAATTGACGATTACTGGATCAGGGTCTATCAAGACAGGGGCGAAGATAAGGCGGACGCCCGCCTGGGGTTGGAACTGGCAAACTGGATGTTCAACGGGCGTGCCAAATTCCCTTTTACGCCTCCCGCGTGGGTCAGGCAGTATCATGTTGGCGTGTTCACCGTGGAAAACGACGCCGATCTGCACGCCCGGCTCGATGAACTGGGCATCCGGGTGTTTCAGCATAAAACCGCCGGTCTCGCGGATACCATCCTCATAGACATCATCATGAGAATTTTGCAGGAACAGGCTTCCGACAGGGGATGAGGAGATTCGGATGCAAATTCCCTTCGATGGGCTGTTGACCCTGTTGATCTTTTTGGTCGGCATCCCCGCCTTGATCTTGCAATTGATCTCCTCTACCGAGCGCCGCGCGGTTCTAAAAAACGGACGTCTTGACGTCCGCAATTTTTTGAGGAGAGCGCTTTGGATCATCGGCATCGGCATCGTGGCGGAAATCCTGTTTGTTAATTTGTTGCGGCTTGAGCCAACTCTGCAGGACACGGTGAGTCAGTTGATCTGGGTGATCGTGTTCGGCTCCCTCTTCTATCTCGCCTGGGTCATTTCCCAGCAAATTCCCGAGCAGTACGGGCGCAGGGAAAAGATCGTTGAACGACTCACGCGTGATGTTCTGACCGAGTCGCAGAAGAGGATGCGCGTCAGCGGCGGCACCTTCACCGATCTGGCAAGCCTGGGCAAGCATTGTGAAGCCGGTCAGGAACGGGAGATGGTAATCACCGCTTTCATGAAAATCGTCAAAGACGTGCTGTCCGACCCAAGGTACAAAGGGGATTCGTTCGAGGCGCTCATCGAGGAATTGGTTCACATGCTGGGGTCCAATCCCGAGGCGAAGGATTTGTACAACTACAAGATCGCCGAGGAGATACTTTCCGCCATCCTTGCGGCAAACTCATCCACAGAGGCGGACGACGACGACCGGCGCGCCGTTCACGCCATCAGTCGTCTGGGAAGAACCCTGATTGTCAACTTCCAATCGGTGGAAGGGGATAACGTCATTCTCTCCTATGTGGACGCGCTCGAATTTGCGCTGGCAAGACCGCATATGCTTACGGAAGTCAGTCAGGCGTTGTTCGAAATCGGGATCTGCGCCGCCCAGGCGGGACATGATTTTGTGGCGGTCGCCGCGCTGGATAAACTCACCTCGCTGGCGCTCCGGCAGCCTGCGCCTCTGCCGGTTGAATTCGTTGCCGACCTGTTCGGTTTGCTGGCGCATTACAGGGCCAAGAAAAACAGCCGCATGGCATATGCCAACCGTAAATTTGCAGAAACGAAACGGTTTCTGGGGAAGAATCCTGTACGTGAATTGAGGGAAGCCCAAAACCATTTGGTCAAAACGTTATATTTCGACCAGGCGGATCAACTGGGCGAATTGATTGCCGATATAAAGCCCAAAGCCGCACCCCGCCCAAAGAAAAAATGAGACGACCCGTCCGAGTCGTCTCTGCTTTTACTGCGGCTGTACGGTCGTCTGTTCGGGAACGACCAGCGCCATGATCAGATAAACCAGGGCGATCCCGCCGAAGCCGGTGAAGAATGCCAGCAGGGTCAACAAACGGACGATGGTCGGGTCAATGCCGAGGTATTCGCCCAAGCCCGCGCACACGCCCGCGATCATGCGGTTGGACGTACTGCGGGTCAGTTGCTTGTATTCGGTGTTCATGTCTGCGCTCCTTTCGATGATTTCTACAGGGACATACGCAGGGGGATGAAAGAAGTTGCAAACCCGATTATTCGCCAATCACCTGCACGATCAATTCCCTTCGTCTTGGTTTGTTGTCGAAATCCACGTAAATGACCTGCTGCCACGTTCCCAGAGTCAATTGTCCCTCCACGAACGGAACCGTCAGCGATGGACCAAGCAGAGCGGCGCGGATGTGGCTGTGCCCGTTGCCATCGTGCCAGCGGGCGTTGTGGGCATATTCGCGGTTTTGCGGAACAATCTCATCGAACAGCCTCCGCAGATCGCTCAACGCCCCGCTTTCGTACTCGAGGGTCGTCAGCGCGCTGGTGGAGGACGGGCAAAACACCGTCACCGTGCCCGCTCTCAGTCCGCTTTGCGAAACCACCGCGGCAACTCGCTCGGTGATATCGTGAATATCTGCATCGCCGCGGGTATGGATTTGAAGGGTCGCTGTCTTCACACTCATCGTTTCACCTCACACATCACCGCCGCGCTGGATGACCTCCCGCCCATACTTCTCCTGCAAGGCATCCAGCGCCGATTGCAACTTGCGCGACTTCTCACTGTCCAGGTCCCACAACCCCAATTGACGGATGGGCGCTCCCAAGCCGCTTACGCCCACACCAATCAACCGTACCGCTTGATTGGGCTTACGCACCTGCCGCATCAACGACAGCGCAGTCTTCGCGATCTCCTCCTCCAGGTCGGTGGGGTTGGACAGGGTCGTCTGACGTGTCAGCGTCGTGAAATCGGGCCAGCGAATCTTCAACTTGATTGTCCTGCCCGCCAGGTGTTCGCGGCGCAACTGCCGCGCCACCTCCGCCGACTGCTCGCGCAGAGTCTTTTCCAGCGTCTTATCGCTCGTCATATCCACCGCAAACGTCGTCTCCTGACTGACCGACTTCGTCTCACGCTGCGTCACGATTGGACGGTCGTCAATGCCCTTTGCATGACGCGCCAGATCGCGCCCATTCTCTCCAAACAGGCGCACCAACTCACCCTCGGGCCACTTTGCAATATCGCCAATCGTGTGGATGCCCCATTCCGACAATCGCTGGGATGTTTTCGGACCGACGCCCCACAGCATTTCGGCGGGCAACGGGGATAGAAAAGCCGCTTCCTCTCCATACGGGACAACGGTCACCGCGTTGGGAGGCTCCGCCAACCCCTGTGCTTTGATCCGCTGAAGAGCGGCGGCTTTACCCACTTCGGTGGCGATCTTCGCCACGAGTTTGTTCGAGGCGATCCCGATCGAGCAGGGCAAATGCAACTCGTCGCGGATGCGGGCTTGCAGTTCGCGGGCGAAGCGTTCGGGGTCGTCCCGAACGTCCGAAATATCGAGAAAGGCTTCGTCAATCGAAATCTGTTCCACCAGCCCGCTCTGCTCGTGAAGAATATCCATCACCTTTTGAGAGACTTCACCATACAGCCGGTGCCGCCCGGGAACGATAGTCAACCCCGGGCACAGACGCACGGCGCGGCTCATCGGCATGGCGCTCCGCACGCCCATTCTCCGCGCCGCATACGAACACGAAGCGACCACGCCGCGCTCATTCGGCTTGCCGCCCACGGCAAATGCCTTGCCGCGCAAAGAAGGGGTTTGAATCTCCTCTACAGCGCAGAAGAAGGCATCCAGGTCGAGGTGCAGAATCGTACGCGGCATACTCCCATTATATAGTCAGTCGATCACGAAAACCTCGCGTCGTGTGCGCTCTCTAGCGCAAAACTGGCGTTAGACGCCTTCGGCAGCGCCAATTAGGCGCTTTCGTGAAATACTGAGAATGCCCGTATGGGTATTATGGGTATAAGGAAAAAGAGTCATGATTATGACGTTGAACAATCACTCAAGAAACGTTATACTCCATTCTGCGGAACTTTTGGCTCGTTTTTCACGTCCATTTACGACAGATGGAAAGAGGAGAATGCAATGACTTCACGAATGAAAATCACCTCCGGCATGCTGCTGGCTGCGCTTGTGGTTTCACTGCTCCCCGCGTTGACGCTGCCTTCGAGCGCCTCGGCTGCCACCTGTGACCAGGCCCAATTCGTCACCGACGTAACCGTACCCGACGGCACGAAATTCGACCCCGGCGCCGCCTTCAAGAAAACCTGGCGTTTGAAGAACATCGGCACCTGCACATGGACCACCTCCTACTCGCTGGTGTTCGACTCCGGCGCGCAGATGGGCGCGCCCGCCTCGGTCAAATTCCCCTCCGAAGTGAAACCCGGTCAGACCATTGACCTCAGCGTGGACATGACCGCCCCCACCGCCGCCGGGCGTTACATCGGCTACTGGAAGTTCAAAAACGCCTCCGGCGTCCTCTTCGGAATCGGCGCCGCCGCCAACAAATCCTGGTGGGTCGAAATCAACGTCACCAGTTCCGCTCCCGGCGGCAGCGTCGTATTCGACTTCGCCGCCAGCGCAAAGAACGCCGTCTGGTCGAGCGGCGCCGGCGGACTCACCTTCCCCGGCACCGACGGCGACGCCAAAGGCTTTGCATTGCTCAAAGATAAGCCCAAGTTCGAAAGCGGCGTCGAACTTTCCAAACCCAGCCTGCTCTTTGCCCCGCAAAACATCACCAACGGCTTCATCCAGGCAGAATACCCCGCCTACAAAGTGGACCCCGGCGATACCTTCCAGACCACCGTCGGCTGTGAATTCGGCGCGACCTCCTGCTACGTCACCTACCGTCTCGATTACAAAGTCGGCAACACCATCAAAACCTTCTGGACCTTTCGCGAACGCTTCGAAGGGCTGACCTATAACGCCAACATCAGCCTCGCGCCGCTGGCAGGGCAGGAGGTCAAATTCATCCTCTACATTTCCGCCAGCGGTTCACCCGCCGATGACCGCGCCCTGTGGGGCAACCCCGTCATTACGCGCAAGGGAATCGTTCCCCCACCGCCCACCGTGACCGGCACGCCTCCCACCGCCACACCAAGCAAAACGCCCGCCCCCCTCACCCCCACCGTCCCGCCTTCGGCTTGTGACAAAGTGCAATTCGTCGCCGATGTCAACTTCCCCGATGGCACCGTCGTCCAGCCTGGCGCCCACTTCACCAAGACCTGGCGGCTCAAGAACGTCGGCACCTGCGCCTGGAAGAAGGACACCTACCAGCTCGTCTTCTTCAGCGGCGAAAAAATGAGCGGAGCCTCCTCCGCCGCCTTCACCAAAGACGTAGCCGTCGGCGAGACCGTGGACATTTCCATCAATCTTGTTGCCCCCGCCTCGCCCGGCACCTACCGCGGCTACTGGATGTTCAAAAACGCCTCCGGCGCCCTCTTCGGCATCGGCGCGCAAGCCAACAAACCCTGGTGGGTCGAAATCAAAGTGACCGGCGGACCAACCGTCACCCCCGCCCCCGCCACTGCCAGCCCCACCCCGGGCGGACCGACCGTCACGCCGCCCGTCACCCCCACACCGCTGACTGGCACCGCCTATGACTTTGCCGCCAACGCCTGCGCCGCCTCCTGGTTCAGCGGCGCACAGACCGGCGCCCTCCCCTGCCCCGGCGCCGACGGCGACGCCAAAGGCTTCGTCCTCAAAGTCACCACCCCCAAACTCGAAAACGGGACAACCGACCCGCGTCAGGGGCTTATCACCTTCCCGCAAAACAAGCAGGATGGCTACCTCCAGGGCATCTACCCTCCCTTCAAAGTCCAAAGCGGCGACCGCTTCCAGTCCACCATCAACTGCGCCTATGGAGCGACCAATTGCTACGTCGTCTTCCGCCTCGACTACCAGACCGGCTCCGACCCCATCAAAACCTTCTGGGGTCCGTTCCTGGAGCGGCATGAAGGCGGAGTGTACAATGTAGATGTTGATTTGACACCGCTGGCGGGCAAGGACGTCAAATTCATCCTGACCACCATCGCGGCGGGTTCGCCCACCGGCGACCGCGCCCTGTGGGTCGGTCCCCGCATCTTCCGAGCCGAAGGCGGTTCCTCGACGACCATCACCCCCTCGCCTACCTCGAACCCCACCAGCGGCTGGGAGAAATACTTCAGCGAAAAATACGGCTTCGAATTCAAATATCCCAAAGAAACAACCCTCTCCAATCAATCGGATATTCATGCCCGCTTTAACTTCCCCATTGTCTCAGGGACTACCTTGTCCGAAAAATATCTCGACCTGAGCATCCTGGAAAACGCCGCTACCTGCAAATCGCCGGATATCGGTGGAACGCCAGCCGCCTCCCAAACCGTCACCATCAACGGCATACAGTTTCTCAAAGAGTCCGGTACGGGCGCTGCGGCGGGCAACCTCTACGACTACGTTGCCTACTCCAGCATGTCGAACAACAACTGCGTAAGTTTGACCTTCGTGCTGCACTCGCTCAATCCCGGCAACTTTACCACCCCGCCGCCGGAGTTCAACAAAGCGGCTGAGGCGGCAGTATTCGACCTTATCATCAACACCTTCGACTGGACCGGCTGACGCCCGCTTCCACCCTGACCGAAAGCCTGGTCCGCCCGACCAGGCTTTTCTCTCACTTTACCGCCCCTCCCGCCGGGAGAGGGCGTGGGTGAGGGAAAATTCCATGTCTCACGACCGCCCCACCCTCCTCCTCGCCGACGACGACCCCACCATCGCAGACAGCCTCGCGCCCTTCCTCGAGCGCGCCGGCTTCCATGTGCTGGTCGTCTCCGACGGTGCAAGCGCCCTCGACAAAGCCCAAAAACACCGCCCCGACCTCATCATCCTCGACGTGCTCATGCCCCGCATGGACGGGCGCGAAACCCTGCGCCGCCTGCGTAAAGCCGGGCTGTGGACTCCAACCATTCTACTCACCCAGGTGGGTGAAGCCTCCGAACGCGCGCTCGCCCTCGAAGAAGGCGCCGACGACTACCTCAACAAACCCTTCGACCCGCACGAACTGCTGGCGCGGGTGCGGGCTGTGCTGAGGCGCGCCCGCCCCGGCGAACGGTCCCTCTCCACCGCCTGGTTGTTGACCGCCGAGAACCTCGTCCTCGATCGGCGCGCCCGCCGCGCCGCGCTCGACGGCAAACCACTCGAACTCACCCCCAAGGCACTGGCAGTCCTCGAACACCTGATGACCCACCCCAACGAAGCCGTTTCCCGCGACCACCTGCTGGAAGTGGTGTGGGGATGGGAATATCCCGCCGGCACCCGCACCGTGGATACGCGCGTCGCCGAACTGCGCCGCGCCCTGAATGACGATCCCGCCGAGCCGCGTTTCATCGAAACCATTTCGGGCGAAGGCTATCGTTTTATTGCGACTGTGCGCGGGGAGGGATGATTTGTTTACACTGAGAGCATTGCGCAACTGGCTGGTGTGGGTTGGGCTTCCCATGGGGGGCGGTTTGATCGTTGCCTTTCTTGCCAGGTTCCTTCTGCCGGTCAACTTCCCCTTCCTGATTTCCATTGATATGGGCTTTTCCGGAATCGTGTTTGGCATGAGCATTCGAAACCCCTGGCTTGTTGGGTTCCTTTTCGGCTTCTTTGCGACCTTGTTGATTCTATCCCTCCGCTGGTGGGACAGGCGTCACATCGCACAGACACAAACGCTGTACGCCGATTACCTGCAAAAGGAACGCGAGAATCGCCGGGACTTCATGCGTCGGCTCGACCACGAGATCAAAAATCCGCTCACGGGTCTGCGGGCGGCGCTGGTGAATCTCAAAGAAGGGAAGACGGAGGAGGAGCGTCTGCAGGCGGTGGGGAACGCCAATCGCGCTGTGGGGCGTCTCATTCGCCTGTTGACCGACCTGCGCAAGCTATCGGAACTGGAAGAACGCACCATTGAGCGCTATCCCGTCAACGTCCCCGAACTGCTGGAGGACGTGGCGACCGCCGCACGCGTCAACCCGGCGTACGAGAAGCGCGAAATCAACCTGTTGATTCCCAAAGTCCCCTCGCCGTTTCCGCTTATCACCGGCGACCCGGATCTTCTGCTGCTGGCGGTGTATAACCTCGTCGAAAACGCGCTCAAGTTCACGTCGGAGAACGATTCGATCGAAGTCCGCTTACTGGAGGATGGGCGGGCAATCATCATCGAAGTGGCAGATACGGGACCGGGCATCCCGCCCGAAGACCTGCCGAAAATCTTCGAGGAGTTGTATCGCGGCTCGAACGCCCGCAGCACGGAGGGCAGCGGGCTGGGGCTGGCGCTCGTCAACCGCATTGCGGCTTTGCACGGCGGCGGCGTGGGGGTGCGTTCCAGTCAGACTGACCCGCGCGGCACGGTTTTCACGCTCAGGCTGCCCAGAAGATAACCTCTTTCTGCGGGAGGCGGGGCTGGGGGGTGGGTTCGCGTGTTACAGAACTGTAACATCTTCGCGACGGGCTTGTAACAGCGGGGAAGTAAGATGGAGGTATGAAACCTTCCGAGACCTCCCTCATCCTTTCGGCACAGCGGGGTGATTTGGACGCTTTCAACGTGCTTGTCCAACCGTATCAGGATATGCTCTACCGCATCGCCCTGCGCATCGTCCACGATGAATATCTGGCGGAAGACGCCGTCCAGGAGGCAGTCATCCATGCCTTCCAGAACATCCGCTCGTTCCGCGGCGGGAATTTCAAGAGCTGGCTGGCGCGGGTGACGATCAACGCCAGTTACGATGAACTGCGGCGCGGCAAACGCCACCTGGGATTGCCGTTGGAACAGTTCACCACGGAAGGCGAGGAGATTGAGTCCCCGCAATGGATGCGGGACCCCGCCAAAGGTCCAGAGGAAAGAGCCGAAATGTCCGAGTTGCAGAGGGCGCTGCATCGCTGCATCAAATCTCTGACGCCCGATTACCGTTTGATGGTCATGCTGGTGGACATGGAAGGTATGTCTTATGAGGAAGCGGCGCAGACGGCGCGGGTGCCGGTGGGAACGGTGAAAAGCCGCCTGGCGCGCGCGCGCATGCAGATCCGCCAGTCGTTACGCTCGTATCAGAGCCTGTTGCCGGCATTCTACCAGCAGGAATTGATGGCATCGGCCTGAAGGGGATGCCTGCCGGCTTTGCCTCGCGCGGAATTTACCTCCGCGCGTTTTGTTTTAATGGCTATAATTTCGATGTGATTTATCCTATTTTGAAGGAGTTGCCCATAAAACGCTGGCAGGGTTCGTGCATTGGCGCATTTCTTGCGCTGTTGATCGGAGGAAGCTTATTATTTTTCCTTATCCCTTTGGCAGAGCAATGATCACCGCCACTCCGCCCCTCTTTGACCGGCTTACGGCTTACGTCCTTTGCCCCGAGGCGGTGCGCTATTCGTACCGTGACTATGGCTTCGGTCAACCGACCACCAGCAGCCCAAATCGCGGTACAGGTCATTACACGGAATTGACGTGTACCTACAGTGACGGTTCTCAAAGGGTTTTTTCCCGAATGAAGAGGTGGGGTTGAAGGGAATTGCCGCCTCTTTTACAGCCGCCGGTATTTGCGGCGGGCTGGGCGTGCTGGTGTTCGTGATTTTTGCGGCACTCATTGGCGGGTGGCTGGTAAAACCGAAAACGGCATAAGGCTCTCTTCCTTTACCGGATAGGATTTGAAAGTAAAAACCAGGGGGGACTTTGCATCTACTCTGCGGAGGTACAAATGAAAATCATCAAGAGAATTTTAGTGGGCTTTCTGAGCTTGCTCGGCGGGCTGGCGCTGTTTTTGGTCTTCTCCGTCGCTGTGGATGCGCTGTTGGACGGCGGACGCCTGGATGCAGTGACCAACACCGTTATTCCCGGCGTGAACGGCGAACCGGACGTCCGCGCCTATGTGGCAAAGCCCGAAGGCGAGGGGCCGTTCCCGGCAGTAATTATGATCCACGAGTTCTTCGGCTTGAATGAGTCTATCGTGAGCAAGGCGGATTTGCTGGCGCAGGATGGATATCTGGTCGTTGCGCCGGATACCTTCCGCGGTTCGACCACCGCCTGGATTCCGCGCGCCATCTATCAGGTCATTACCGCCAGGCAGGAGAATATCAACGCCGACCTGGACTCCGTCTATGCGTGGCTGGAGACGCAGCCTGATACAGCCATCAACCGCATCGCCATTGCAGGATTTTGCTACGGCGGGCGTACATCGCTGACTTACAGCCTGCACAACAACCGGCTGGCGGCAACGGTTATCTTTTACGGCTCTCCCGAGACCGACCCGGCTGTCCTGGCAAATCTGCCGGGTCCTGTGCTGGGAATTTTCGGCAGCGCCGATCAATCCATCCCGCTGACGCAGGTGACAGCCTTCGAAAAGGGACTGGAAGCGGCAGGCATCCCGCATCAAATCACGGTGTATGACGGTCAGCCGCACGCCTTCGTGCAGGACGCCGAGGGCATTCAAGCAGGCGGCGCACAGGCGGAAGCGTGGAATGAGATGCTCACCTTCCTCGAGCAAACGCTTAACAGCGGATCGTCATCGAACAATACAGGCGCCGCCGTGGATTACCGTCCTGCCTTTGCATGGAAATATTACGCCCTGTTGATTTATGAACATGCCTTTGGGACGGCAAGTCACCACCACTAGACTTCAACAAAAGACCTCCCCGCCTTTTCAGCGAGGAGGTCTTTCACTTACCAAACTGCCTTCTTTTACTTCCCCAGTCTCTTCTTGAACTCTGCGGTCAGCGCCGGCACAATCTGGAACAAGTCGCCCACCACCCCATACCGCGCCTGCGTAAAGATGGGGGCATCGGAGTCTTTGTTGATGGCGACAACCACTTTCGAGTTGCGCATCCCCACCAGATGCTGAATCGCGCCGGAGATGCCGCACGCGATGTACAAATCAGGCGTGACGACCTTGCCCGTCTGCCCGACCTGATGCGAATAGGGGATGTATCCCCCGTCCACGGCGGCGCGCGAAGCGCCCACGGCGCCGCCAAGCACCGCCGCAAGTTCGCCGAGCAAGGCAAACCCCTGCTGAGCGCGCCAGATCTCGGCTTGTTTTTCATCCATGCCTGCAGGCGGGACGAGGGAAGGGTTGTTCGAGACGCCGCGCCCACCGGAAACGATAACCGGTGCATCGCCCAAATTGACCGCACTCTCCGAAGCGGAGTAACCCTCCACCTTCGTCAGCACATCACCCCTGACCTCCACCCTGATCGGCGTCCCGGAGCGGCTCTCATCCCTCGGCGGCTTGGGGAAGAAACGCGGGCGGATGCTCGCCATCACCGGTTTGGCAGAACAAACCGCCTTCTCCAGCACCTTGCCCTCGTAGATAGGGCGCGTCGCCACCAGCGTGCCGTCTGCTGCCTCGAGCGCAAAGATGTCGGTCAGCACGCCTGTATTCAAATCCACTGCCGACATAGCGGCAAGTTCGCGGGTGCGGGCAGTAATGGGGAACAGAATCAGGTCCGGGCTTTGAGAAGAAGCGAGCGCCGAAAGAGTAGAAGCATACGTCTCGGCGCGGAAATCTTCCAGTGCCGGGTCGTCTGCCACAAAGACCTCGTCGGCGCCATATTCGAACGCCGCCTTCGCCACCGCATCCACACCCGAGCCAAACACCACCGCGCTCACCGTGCCAAATGTCTTGCCCAGCCCAATCGCCTCCCACGAGGCAGGCTGAATTTCACCCTTGAAATGGTCAATGTACACAAAGGTCTTCATAGCACCTTCTCCGCAATGATTTTATCCACCAGCGCTTTGGCGATTTCCTCGGGCGTCTCACCCGTAATCATCTCGATTTTGACTTCGTTCACAGGCGGGTTCATCAACTCGATGCGCTTCACCACCGCGGCGGGCGCTTCGATGCCCAGATCAGCCAACGACCAGACGGGAATGTTCGCCTTCGACGCTTTGCGGATGCCCATGAACGACGGATAACGCGGCTCGCCAATACTTTGGACGACGCTCAACACGACGGGCATCTTTGCGCTGAGAGTGACCCTGCCCTCCTCCACCACCCGCTCGATGGTCACGCTTCCATCCTGGACCTTGATCTGACCCGCCAGCCCAAGCAGGGGCAGACCGAGGACTCTCGCCACCTGCGCGGTGGTGAGACCCGAGCCGTTGTCGAGCGTCTGCCGCCCGAAGACGACCATGTCGGCGCCGCCGATCTTTTGGATTGCCGCCGCAAGGACACGCGCCGCCCCGAGCGAGTCGATTTCATTCAGCGCAGGGTCCGAGACGAGGACGGCTTCGTCTGCGCCCATGGCGAGG
Source organism: Chloroflexota bacterium (assembly GCA_013388685.1). Taxonomy (GTDB): domain Bacteria; phylum Chloroflexota; class Anaerolineae; order Anaerolineales; family Villigracilaceae; genus Defluviilinea. Next base: position 84,191 of record JACAET010000025.1, read on the forward strand.
GCATGCTTGAGCGCCTCCCTTGCCGATTCGGGTCCGATGCACAGCGCCGTGACCGTCCCTCCGTGCGCTTCCTTCTGCTGAAGCGCGCCTTCGACGGCGTATTCGTCGAACGGGTTAATGACCAGCGGCGCGTCCCCCCACGTCACCTGCCCGCCCTCGGCGCGTACCTTCGCCTCCGAGTCCGGGACTTGTTTGATGCATGCGATGATTTTCAAGGCTACCTCCGTGAAGTTGCAATAGTCCTGGCAAACAAGTTTTGTTTATCTCTATTCATTAAACCTTACGCAAAACCTTGCGTAGAGCGCGTTTTCTAACGCGCAGGCTATGCAATTGACGTTACACCTGCCCTCCCGCTCCGCTCCGCTTCGGGGATGCTTCGCAATGGCGGGCAAGCGCCAGAGGAGAACGTCAATGACGCCCAAGCCCTATTCTTGTCGGTTCGGGATACGCATCAGATTGACACATGCGGATGCCGAGACTGCTACCGAACGCCAGCGCGGTGTAAATGCGGGAAATGCAGATTTTTTCTGTGTCCCTGTTTCATTACCCGGAGTGTCCATTATTTTTTACCACTCACAAAAGCCGCCACCACCAACACATCCACGGCTAGAACCGCCGCCGCCCCGAATAGGCTGAATATCTTTTGCCAGAGGATCCATCTTTGTTTATTCTCCAGCCGCGTGAGGAAAAAGTCTCTAAAAGGGTAAATGGACGGTTCCCTGGTCAGGCTTTCGTACACGGATCGGTAGTATTCATCCGTTTTGAACCAGAGTTTGTACGAATTGGAAAAAAATAACAGGCTGAAGAGCAGGAAGGCGACGACGAATCCGAGAGAAGGTTGCATGTTCGTTGGCAGGTTCGAACGTGAAAACGTTCACACGTTATTGGATGCTGGTTTTGCTCAGGATTTTGCCGGTTTCCAGATCCAGGTCACAGGCATGACCGTGGACGGTGTACGTGGAAAGCGTCCAGCCGTCCTCGTTGAAGCGCAGGCGGGAGAAGAGCGTGTACGGGTCGGGTTTTTCGGCAAACCACAAGATTTTGCCGCCAGGAGCGACACAGTAAATGTTGGACTCGCCGCGCGGAAAGCCGGAGTAATGTTCCATCACCACCACACCGTACGAGGTCTGGATGGTCTTCTCGATTTTCGTGTGAAGAGGCTGGATGTCCATGAATCTCCTTGCGGCAATTCGACATTGTAATTATACCTTGTTGACATTCGTCCCTGTGTGCAACTCCCGCCTGGAAATCAACCAGGCGGTTGATTTTGTGCGTCGTTTTGTTTCTCCTCCCGTTCTTGTTCCCGATCTTACAATCATGGAACTGTCGTCCCGGTTTCCCCGGCGCCTTCACAATGTTCGCGGGATAAAAAAACGCCCGATGCTGTGATGTTCTTCAGCATCGGGCTTATGGAATGTGGGTGTCCTCTATCATGGTTTCCTCTCGACACCCATGTTGCTCAGCTCGTCGGAATTCAGGTGCGCGACGAGCAGGTCCGCGCCGGCAATGACGGCGAACACGAGCAAACAGATTACGACAGCAACGACAAACATACGGGCGCCTCCTTTCTTATGGATCTACACTCATTAACCTTGATTTATTGCGAAGGTTGTATCCCCTAACAGTACTGTTGATGGTCTGAAAAGGGATGAGATTTCAAACTTGAAAAGTTCTTATACAAGACGATGAATCTCGATTTTTGTTCCATGAACTTTACGGATTTCGATGGCTGTGGTTGCGTCGGTACACGGCTGTCATGGTCGGTTCGAAAACTGCCTCCCTCGGCGGCAAATCCTTGACCCTGCCCTGTAACCGCGATAGAATAGCTCCCTGCATGCCCTCGTAGCTCAGTGGATTAGAGCGCTTGCTTGCGGAGCAATAGGTCGCGTGTTCGAGTCGCGCCGAGGGCGCCAGAATCAAGACGGGAGCGGTTTAACCGCTCCTTTTTATTCGAAATAAAGCAATATGTCACATTCCAAACCGCAAATCCTCCTGACAAACGACGATGGGATTCGTTCGCCCGGCTTGTGGGCCGCCGCCGCTTCTCTCTCGGACATTGGGTTTGTTACCGTCGCCGCCCCGCGCGACCAATCCTCGGGCATGGGACGCAGTCTGCCGAATACCTCGGATGGGATCATCCGGCTGGAACAGGTACAGGTCAACGGTCAGGCATGGAACGTGTATGCGATCGGGGGAAGTCCCGCTCAAGCGGTCTTGTATGGCATCTTGGAAGTCCTGAAATTCAAACCGGATCTGGTCGTTTCGGGCATCAATTATGGGGAAAATGTCGCTTCGGGTGTGACCATCTCCGGTACGGTGGGAGCGGCGATGGAGGCCGCTTCGCTGGGCATTCCCGCTTTGGCTGTTTCCCTGGAAACCGATTCGAAATATCACCTTTCCTATTCCAACGAGGTGAATTTTACGGTCGCGGCGGATTTTGCAAAACGATTTGCCCGCCTGGCGCTCGAAAGGAAATTTCCCCCCGATGTGGATCTGTTGAAAGTAGACGTGCCCTGGAATGCGAATTTTGATACCCCCTGGCAATTAACCCGCGTTTCGCGTCAGAGGTATTACGAGCCGATTGCGCCGAAGAGAAAGTCGTGGGATGAGCCGGGTCTGGTCGGTTATCGTGAAGCGGGCATGCTGGACGCCGAACCGGAAGACACCGATGTGTTCGTGTTGCGAAAGAAACGCTGGGTCTCCGTTTCTCCTCTCAGCCTCGACCTGACCTCCCGGGTGAATTTTGACGAACTCGATACGTTGATGCGAAAAGGTTAGACACCGCACCTTACGCAACAACACGCTATGAAGATGGCGCCGCGCGGAGCCGGGATTCATTGATTGAAGTGTGGGTCGAATTTTGCAATCAGTTTTTCCCTGGGCATGAAGCCGGTTACGCGTTCCTTGACCTCGCCACCCTTCATGAACAGCAGGGTGGGTATTCCCATCACGCCGAATTTCATGACGAGATTGGGATTCTCGTCTGCATCGATTTTCACGACCTTGACCCTGCCAGCCCACTCGCCAGCCAGTTGTTCGACGACAGGATCGAGCATTTTGCAGGGTTGGCACCAGACCGCGCTGAAATCCACCAGCACGGGCTCGGTCGCATCCATCACTTCGCTTTGAAACGTGCCTTCGTCAACATGTAATACGCCTGTCATTGTTACCTCCAGTAGAGGTGGACGCCTTGTCTGGCAAGCCTCTTACGTTGACGATGAATATTTACCGTGATAGAATGCCCTCCGCTTTGTTTCGTGAACAGGGGCGCGTAGCTCAATGGCAGAGCAGTGGCCTTTTAAGCCATTGGTTCAGAGTTCGAATCTCTGCGCGCTCACTGGAAAATCCTCCCGGCGGAGGATTTTTTGTTTTGATCCCTCTCGATACCTTCGCCAAAATCAGGTCAGTGAAATGGGCAAATCGAGTACAGTTGTGTCTGTTACAACCCGAATCCCTCTGTGACCGCCGTCGTCGTCGGGTCGTCCATATACGCATACTGACCTGTAAAGGTGTAGTTCGGCAGTTGGTAAGCAGGCGTGGCGGCGGGAGCGGAGGTCCAGGTGTAGCGGACTTCACCCTTGCGCAGCACCCCTGAAGTGTAACGAAGGGGGCAGGGCTTGTAGCGCATCTCTGAGACCTTGGCTCCGTTGGCGTCAGTGGTGAGGCTCGTGCTTCCCAGACTTGTCCTGAGCGGAGGCGAAGGATGGTCGCCGAGGAAGTATTCGACGGTCATGGATTGGGGAATGGTGGATTTGCGCACACTTGCACCTGGCGCAAGTGCAGGTGTCGCAATGCGAGTCGCCCGGTCCTTCGACAGGCTCAGGATAAACTCCATAATACTTCGTGACCTGAGAACCTGTCAATTCGTCCCGCTACGGGGATGATATAGTAGTTGCCCACGAAGTAGGTGGTCACGCCGTTAATCGTCTGTGCGACGCGGTGTCCGTCGCCGTCGTAGAGGAAGGATGCCTCGGTGAGGGAAGGTGGGGGCGCTGTAGGTGTGGGTGTGAAGGTCGGCGTCGGAGTGAAGGTTGGAGAAGCAGTCGAGCTTGGCGTAACGGTCGCGGAGGGGGTCTGCGTTGGGGTTTTTGTCGCGGTCGGGGTGGAGGGTAAGGTTGGTGTGGGCGAAGCAGTTGCGGTCGGAGTGTGAGGCGTTGCGGTGTGGGTGGGCGTGGCAGAAGCGGCTGGGGTCGGGGAGGGAGCGGAGGTCACGTTTCCGCCGCCAAAGTCATCGAGCAGGGCGTCGGTGGCATTCACAAACCACAAGCCGATGTAGCCGCCGTCAGCGTAGTATTGCCATGAGCTCACGTTGCGGGGGCGATCAGGGAGCCGTTTTTGTAGACTTCGACGTCGCCGTTGGCTTTGGCGCGCGCCGAATTGGTCGCCGTTGGCGAAGGTGACGGGGATGTCGGCGCCGTGCTGCACCCAGCCGTTGGAGAGGGCGTAGGTCCAGACCTGGACGAGCCCGTTGTTTGCATCGTACAGCACTTCGATCACGCCGTTGCCATACGAGTCATTGCTCTGCGACTTGAGCAGGAGGCTGTGCTCCGGGCTGTTTCCGTCCAGCTGGGAGAGGGTGACGTACGCCTCCTGGTCTGCGCCGAAGGGTGTGTTGTTGTTCTTCCAGAAGATGTAGGTGTCAGAACCGCTGCCGCTCACATCATGTTGTGCATCAGCCTGGGGCGGTATTGCAGCGCCTCCGCCAGATGCGCGGATTGGATGTCCTCGCTTCCCGCCATGTCTGCGATGGTGCGCGCCAGTTTGAGGATGCGATGATAGGCGCGCGCCGACAGGTTCATCTGGGTCATCGCCGAACGCATAAGCCTTTCGCTGGCTTCATCCAATTTACAGAATTTACGAATTTCTGTGATGCGCATGTCGGCATTGCAAGTAATGGTATACGCTTGTGAGCCATCCGAATGAACCGGAGCGGCGAAACGTTCCCTTTGCCGCTGGCGCGCAGTCTCCACCCTCTGTCGAATGACCGCCGACGGTTCACCGAGCCGGTCGCTGGAAAGTTTCTCGTAATCCACACGCGGCACCTCGATGTGAATGTCAATCCGGTCGAGCAGGGGACCCGAAAGCCGCTTCTGGTACTTCGTCACTACGGAAGGCGCGCAGGTGCAAGGCTTCACGGGATCGCCATACCAGCCGCAAGGACAGGGATTGGTCGCGCTGATTAATTGAAAGTTGGCGTTGAAAGTCAGCGAGCCCTGGGCGCGGCTGATGGTCACCACTTTGTCCTCCATTGGCTGGCGCATGACTTCCAGAACGCGGGTGCCAAACTCGAGAAACTCATCGAGAAATAACACGCCGCGGTGCGCCAGTGAAATCTCGCCGGGTTGAGGAATGTTGCCGCCCCCCACCAGACCGGCGTGGCTGATCGTGTGATGCGGCGCGCGAAAGGGGCGGTGACGGATCAGCGGCATGCCAGGCGGAAGCTGATCGGCAATGGAATAAATCCTCGTGACCTCCAACGATTCCTCCAGCGTCATCTCCGGCAGAATACCGGGCAACGCGCGCGCCAACAGGGTCTTGCCCGAACCCGGCGAGCCGATGAGAAGACAATTGTGACCTCCGGCCGCCGCAACCTCCAGGGCGCGCTTGACGTGTTCCTGTCCCTTGATTTCCGCAAAATCGGTCGGCACGAACGCAGGCGCAGGTTCATCTTTGGAAGGCACATAAGGCGGGATCGGTTTGCGACCCGATAGATGGTCGAAGAGGGCTGCGAGTGTTTTTACCGGAATGACTTCAAGGTCGGGGATGAGAGCCGCTTCCGCCGCGTCCACCTCCGCCACGACCATCCTTTGATACCCCTGCGCCCGCGCCGTCGCCGCCATGGGCAGCACACCGCGCGTGTGACGCACCAGCCCGTCGAGGGAGAGTTCACCCACCACCAGCATATTCTTGACGGCGTGATGCGGTAAATAACCCGAAAGCACAATCACCCCCAGCGCAATGGGCAAATCATACGCGGGACCCTCCTTGCGGACCGAGGCAGGGGCGAGATTGACCACCACCCGTTTACGGGGAAATTCCAGACCGGCGTTGCGAATGGCCGTCTGGACGCGCTCGCGGCTTTCTTGCACCGCCGCATCCGGCAGACCGACGATGGTCATGCCGGGCAGGCCGCTGGTGTAATCCACCTCGACTTCGACAATCACGCCATCGAGTCCGACCACGGCGCAGGAAAATATTCGGGCGAGCATGAAGATATTTTACATGATGTTGTCGGTTCCAGACATACAAGCATCTTACCCAAGATCCGGGCGGCTTCAAGAGATGTGCGCAGGGCGATATTGCGCTAAAACTTATTTGAGTAACTCCACCCCCTTGGAGGCGCGGGTGATGTAGATTTCGGGATGCAAGCCGGTTTGTGATTCGTATCGGCGGGCAAGTTCTTGGGCAAACGCGGGGGCATGTTCTCTGGCGACCAGATTCACGGTGCATCCGCCGAAGCCCGCCCCTGTGAGACGCGCCCCGTAACAGCCCTCGAGCGTTTGCGCGATGTTTACCATCACGTTCAATTCGGGACACGAGACTTCGTACAGATCGCGCAAACTGACGTGACATTCGTTCATCAGCCTGCCAAAGTTCCGGACATCGCCCGCCTCCAACAACGCCTTTGCCTGCCTCGTCCTCCCGATCTCCTCCACCACGTGACGCGCTCTCTTTTCTATCTCGGGTGGGAGTTTATCAGCCAGCCGGTTGAATTGTTCCACGCTGACGTCTCTCAGCGATTGAATATTCGGCAAATCCTGTTTGAGCAAGCGCCCCGCCTCTTCGCACGCGGCGCGGCGTTTGTTGTACTCACCGCTGGTTAGTTTGCGGCGTATGGTGGTATCGGCAATGACGATGGACACAGCCTCTGGCAAAGGGATGGTCTTCCATTCGAGCGAGCGGCAGTCGAGCAGAAGCAGTCGGTTTTCCACACCGCAGGCGGAGGCGAACTGATCCATGATGCCGCAGTTGACGCCGACATAACGATTCTCGGCTTTTTGACCGAGCAGGGCGCGCCGCAGGGGCGGCAGGTTCCAGCCGCCGAGGGTCTGCCAGGCGAGCACGAACGCCATTTCCACCGAGGCGGAGGAACTCAGGCCCGAGCCGCGCGGCACATCGGAGCCGAAGACCGCGTTCATGGAAGGGACGGGCAGCCCTTCCTCCATCAGCGCCCACATCACGCCCGCAGGGTAGAGCGCCCACTCGGGCAGGGGCGAGGAGTCGGCTTGGGTTTTGGTCGGAACGGAATCGGCGGAGAAGGAGGCTTGCTGGTCGAAGTCCACAGCCGCAAGCGTGGAATGACGCGCATTCACGGAGGAGAAGGCGAGATAGGTGGCGCGGTCAATTGCGGCGGGCAGGACGAATCCATCATTGTAATCCACATGCTCGCCGAGCAGGTTGACGCGCCCCGGCGCACGGACAATATGAGCGGGGAGGTCGCCGAAGGTTGCGCGGTACATGGTCGAGATGCGGTCGATGAGGTTCAGGTTTGTCATGCGTGTCTGAGAAGGGGCGGAGCCTTTCGGCGGTCATTGTATCATTTGAACTCGATAACAGAGCGTATTGAAAAGACGACTCTCGCAGTGCTGGGAATGGAAAGCTTGAATCATCCCTTGCAATTTCTTCCAAACGTGTTATGATTGTTTATGATTGATTTTTGAGCGATTATGACTGATTTTACGCCCACCCCCGAACGGCAGAAACAGATCCTTTCCCTGCTCTCGAAACAGGGGCGTCTCAGCGTGAGCGAGATCGTCGAACAGTTCTCCATTAGCGAGGCGACAGCGCGGCGCGACCTTGAATCGCTTGCCTCCGAGGGGAAGGTGCAGAGAGTTCACGGCGGCGCGATTGCCGTTGAGCAGGCTCCGCCCGAGTTGCCGATTCTCGAACGTGAGAGCGAGCAGGCGGATGAAAAAGCCCGCATCGGGTCTGTGACGGCGGGCTTGATCGCCGATAACGAATCCGTTTTTCTCGGCTCCGGCACAACCGTGCTCGAGGTGGCGAAAAACCTGCGCGACCGCAAGCGGCTGACCGTGATCACCAATTCCCTGCCAGTGTTGAATGCGCTGGCGGGACTCAGGGAGATCACGGTCATTTCGTTGGGCGGGATGCTGCGCGACAGCGAGCTTTCTTTCATCGGTCACATCACCGAGCAAGCCCTGGCTGAAGTCCGCGTGGATAAAGTGGTGATGGGCACGCGCGGCATCAGTCTCGAACACGGACTCACCAACGACTATTTGCAGGAAACGCTCACCGACCGCGCCATCCTCAAAATCGGACGGGAGGTCATCATCGTTGCCGACCATACGAAGGTGAACCGGGTTTCGACGGTTTTGCTTGCGCCGCTGGACGTGATGAATATATTTGTCACCGATTCCAAGGCGGATAAGAAGTTTGTGCAGGTGTTGAAGAAACAGGGGATTCAAGTTGTGATTACGTGAAGGTTGACCGCAGACCATGGACGACAGACCGTATGAAGCGGTTAGCGGTCTATGATCTGAGAGAATGTTTTTTAAAATTACTTGCTTTGCGCGTAAGCGATGTTCTCTAACGTCGCTGGATGCGCTAGAGAGCGCATCCTACGCACATGGAGAGAACAAAATAGGATTTTAAAAATACTCTCTGAGGTCAAAAAAGGAAACCATGCTTCTCAAAGATTTTCGTCCGCAATCAAAACTCGTGACCAAAACAACTTTGGTGAACAAGCCGAAGTTCTCCGTCGTCGACGCGCACAATCATCTCGGCAGTCCATTCGGCGGCGGGTGGGATACGAAACCGTTGAACGAACTCCTTGATTTGCTCGATGAGGCGGGCGTGACTCATTACGTGGATTTGGACGGCGGTTGGGGCGAAGAGGTTTTGTATGCGCACTTGAAACATTTCAAGGAAGGCGCGCCTGAACGGTTTCAAATCTTTGGCGGGGTGGATTGGTCGAAGTGGGAAAGCATGGGCGACGCGTTCCCTGAATGGGCGGCGGGCAGGCTCAAGGTCCAGAAGGAGGCGGGCGCGCAGGGCTTGAAGATCTGGAAGCCGTTCGGTCTGCACGTCAAAGACGACAAAGGGCAATTGGTCAAAGTGGACGATGCGCGCCTTGTCCCCATTTGGGAAGCGGCGGGCGAGTTGGGCTTGCCGGTCTTGATTCACGTCGCCGACCCGGTGGCGTTCTTCGACCCGGTTGACGAGACGAACGAACGCTGGGAGGAGTTGGGCAAGCATTCCGATTGGGCGTTCACCAGTCCGCCGTTTCCGCCGTTTATGGAGATCATGACCGGATTCAGGAATCTGGTGAAACGGCACGCGAATACGACGTTCATCGGCGCGCACGTGGGGTGTTACGGCGAGAATTTGAGTTGGGTGGGGCAGATGCTGGACGAGTGCCCGAACTATTACATTGACATTTCCGCGCGCTTGGGCGAGCTGGGAAGACAGCCCTATACCGCGCGGAAATTTTTTATTCAGTATCAGGATCGTATTTTATTCGGTTCGGATATGAGCCCCGATCTGGACGCGTACCGTCTGTATTATCGCTTTCTGGAAACCGACGATGAGTATTTCAATTACAACACCAGTGAAGTGCCGGGGCAGGGACGCTGGTATGTGTGCGGCTTGTATCTGCCCGAGGAGGTGTTGAAGAAAGTGTATCGAGAGAATGCCATGAAGGTTTTGAAAATTTGACCGCAGGCGACCGACCGCCGACCGAGATTTTGCTGCGTGCAATGGTCAGCGGTCAACGGTCAGGACACGGATCCATCACCTATGCAACCAACCAACCACCACACCTACAACGAAATCCAATCGCAAACAGAGGCGTGGGCGCAGGCATTGGAGGTGGTGAACGCCTCTTCCCTCCCTCGGGCTGAGGACTACGACCGGGTCCTGTTCACCGGCTGCGGCTCGACCTATTATCTCGCGCTGGCGGCGGCGGCTTTATACCAGCAGTTGACGGGGCGCTCGGCGCGGGCTGTCCCTGGCGGGGAGTTGTTGTTGAATTCAAAAACTGTTTTGGCACAAACTGGAAGTTCGCGGTACTTGCTGGTCGCCGTCAGCCGTTCGGGGACGACGACCGAAACCGTCAAAGCGGTGGAGAAATTCAAAGCGGAAAAACGCGGGGATGTCGCGGTCATCACCAACTGCGAAGAAATCCTTTCGCGCATGGCAAACTTCAATTTCGTGATCGACAAAGGACAGGAACAATCCGTTGCGCAGACCCGTTCGTTCGCTTCGATGTATGTGGCGGCTACTGCCTTATGCGCAAAAATGGCGGGGAGGAATGATTTTGTAGAAGCGATGAAGGAGTTGCCAAGAATTGGAAAATTGGTCATTGGTAAATATGAGGCGTGGGCGAAATCTCTTGGCGGGAATTTGGGTTTCGATAGATTTTATTTTCTCGGTTCGGGGATTCGATACGGTCTCGCCTGCGAAGTGAGCCTCAAAATGAAAGAGATGACGCTGACCCACAGCGAGCCATTCCATTTTTTGGAGTTTCGCCACGGACCGATGTCCATGGTTGGAGCATCCACCCTCGTCTGCGGTCTGTTGTCGGCGGTCAACCGTCGGCACGAAGCGAAGGTGCTGGCAGAGATGAAAATGCTTGGGGGGACCGCAGCAGGTATCGGTGAGAAAGAAGCGGATGTGTGTTTCGAATCCAGTCTTCCCGAGGAGGTGCGCGGCGTCCTGTATCTTCCCGTTTTGCAGTTGATGGCGTTTTATCGTTCGTTGGCGAAAGGGTTGAATCCCGACCGTCCGAACAATTTGACGGCGGTCGTGAAATTGGATTTTTAACCCTCGCCCCAACCCTTTCCCATCGGGAGAGGGAAAAACCAAAAGGAGAGAAGCATGAAAAAGTCCCTGTTCGTTTTTGTGATGGCGAGCCTGTTGCTTGCCGCATGCGGGGGCGGTTCCGGCGCGACGCAACCCGCCGCGACCGATGCGCCCGCAGCCGCCGAGAAGATCGAGATTCGATTCTGGGGGCATCAGGCGCCCGCCTTCAACGAAGCCAATCAGGCGAAGTTCGATGAGTTCATGGCGCAAAACCCGAATGTGACCATCAAGTATGAGACCTTCCCGTGGGATGTGTTCATTCAGACGATTCAGACTTCGCTGCCTGCGGGCAATACCGCCGATGTGATTTTGATTCCAGGCGGATATACCTGCCGTTATGCTTCGGGCGGTCAGCTGCTGGAAGTGCCTGCGGATGTGATGACGCTCGCTCAGGCAAAGGAAATCTTCTTCGATGCGCCGCTCGGCGGTCAGACCTGCGACGGCAAATTGTACGGTTTTCCTGCGGAATACAATCTCGAATACGGCGGCGCGTATGTGAATCCCGCCTTGTTCGAAGCGGCTGGCGTGCCGTACCCGCCCAAATGGAACAATTGGGATGAAGTCGTTGCCGATGCGAAGAAGTTGACGCAGGTGGGCTCCGACGGCGTGATGACCGTGGCGGGCATGCACTACACCAACAGCGATCAATTGTTCACCTACTTCCTTGCAGGCATTTTGGAGCAGGGCGGCACTTACTTCGCCGAAGACGGCAAACACTTCAACTTCAACTCGCCCGAAGCGGTTGCAACCATCCAGAAACTGATGGATATGGCGCAAAAGGACGGCATCGTGGATCCCATCATCTTCAACGCCGATAGCGAGTGGGTGGGCGATTCGTTCGCGCAGGGTCACAACGCCATCGGCGTGCTGGGTTCGTGGTATGCGGGCGATGCGAAACTGGCGTATCCCGATCTGGTGTTCGACTATGTTACACTGCCTCCCATGATGGGCTCGGAACATAAATTCGTCTCGGTGGGCGGCTGGGGGTATGTGGTGGGCAAGAACACCCAGCATCCCGATATTGCCTGGAAACTCGCCGCCTTTCTCGGCGCGGACGAGGCGAATGTGTTGTTCTTCAACACCAAGTCTGCCACCATCCCGGGCATGAAATCGGTTGCGGCTGATCCGAAGTATGTGGAAGCCGTCCCATTTGCCGCGGCGGTCCTGCCGATCCTGGACGCGGGCGCGTATCAGGGCAACCTGACCGACCCCGATCAACTGGCGTATGAGATCGTCTACCCGACCATCCTCGATGCCATCCAGGGCAATCTTACGGCGGAGGAAGCCGCGAATAACATCCATGAAGCGGCAAACGCCATGGTGGACGCGGCACAGTAGTCAGCCAGCCTTCGGGTTCGTTAGTCTGTTCGTCAATTGAACCACGGAGACGCGGAGACACGGAGAAAAAAATTAAACGGGACTGACGCACCCCCCCCCCAAATTTGACCGCCGATCGCGCGGTCTGCTATCGGCGGTCAACGGATGAAGAAACAAACGATCCTGCGTAAGTCCAATTCAAACTCCGTGACGTAGCGTCTCCGTGGTAAAAAATCTGGAGAAACCCATGACAGTGTTTTCATCCCTCTTCAAACAGGAAGGCGGCAGTGAGGGAGGCAAACTCACGGCGAAACAGCGCCGTTTCGCGTATACGAGTCTCACGCCCATCCTGTTTTACATGGGATTGTTCACGCTGTTCCCCATCGTCTTCGCCATGGTGATGAGTTTCTTCAGTTACACGCCCATTCGTGAAGGAAGTTGGTTTCTTGGGCTTGGAGGCGCGAACCCATTCGTTGGAATCGACAACTATATCGAACTCTTCACAGGCACAAGCAAGCCCGCCGAAGTGTTTCGTCTCGCCGTCAAAAACACCTTCCTCTTCACCGCGCTCGTTCTCCCGCTCAACCTGCTCATCACGCTTCCGCTGGCGGTGATTCTCGAAACCGTCAACGAAAGATTCAAGACCCTCTTCCGCGCCATCTATTTTCTGCCCACCATTTCCTCCTCGGTCGCGCTCGTCATCATCTGGGCATACATGTACGCGCCGGGTTGGGGCTTGCTCAGCATCATCTTCAAATCCATTGGGCTTGTCCCGCCGAAATCGTGGCTCCAGGACCCGAACACGATTTACTTCGGCGTTCCGCTGGCGATGATCTGCGTGGTCGTGGCGCATGTCTGGCAGGACTTCGGCTACAACCTCGTCATCTTCGTCGCCGCCCTGCAGGGAATTCCCAAAACCCTGCGCGAAGCCGCCCGCGTGGACGGCGCCAACGTCTGGCAGGAATTCTGGCTCGTGGTCGTCCCGCTTCTCCGTCGGACCGTGTTGCTGACCAGTGTGCTGACCGTGATCTCCTCCCTGCAAGTGTTCGTCATCTTCCAACTCCTCACGCGCGGCGGACCCAAAAACCAGACGCAGACGATGCTGCTTTCCATCTACGAAAACGCCTTCCGTTTTGCCAACAACCTCGGTCTCGCCTCGGCGATGTCCATGGTGTTGTTCATTATCATTCTGACGCTGACCGTGATTCAATTCCGCATCTTGAGAACGGAATGGGAATACTAAGGACCGCCGACGGCACACGATAGAGCGCAGTCTGCGGTCAATCGTCCGCCGTCATTTCGGAGCGACACATGCCTAAAACGAAACGCTCACCCCTCTGGCTTCTCGGCAAATCAGGCGCCTACGCCGTCCTCCTCCTCGGATTGGTTGCCACGTTATTGCCGTTCTTCTACATCATGGTCTCCTCCCTCAAAAACGAAGCCGAACTCCGCAAGACCCCGCCCGATTTCTTCCCCCAGGAACCGACCCTCAAACACTACATCACCATCCTCACGGACGAGCGCATCCCCATCGAACGCAACGTGATGAACAGCGTCTTCGTCTCGCTGATGCGCGTCGGCATCACGCTCTTCACCAGTTCCTATGCGGGATACATCTTTGCCAAATATCACTTCAGGGGCAAAAACCTTGCCTTCGGCGTCATCCTCATCCAGATCATGATTCCCTTCCAGGTGGTCATGATTCCCAACTACCTGTTGGTCGTCAAACTGGGGCTGATCGACTCGCTCTGGGCGCTCATCATCCCCTCGATGGTGGACGCCTACGGCATCTTCATGATGAAACAGTTCATCGAATCCATGCCTGGCGAACTGATGGACGCCGCCCGCATAGATGGCGCCACCGAATTCGGCATCTACAGCCGCATCGTCCTCCCGCAAATGGGACCTCCGCTTGCCTCGCTCGGCATTTTCACCTTCATGGCAACCTGGAACGATTATCTCTGGCCCCTCATCGTCCTCACCTCGCCCGAAAAACGCACCATTCCCCTGCTCGTGGTCTGGTTCCAAACACAGCATTCCTCCAACCAGGGGCTCATCCTCGCCGCCTCCATCCTCACGCTTCTGCCCATCTTCTTCGTCTATATCTTCCTCCAGCGCTGGATCGTGGACCAGGCGACACAAAGCGCGTTCAAATGAACATGAAACTTGAAACCCTTCGACCAGCTCAGGGCAGGCTCTGGAACTTGAAACTCCTTTTGACCCTCTTCCTCCTTTCCTCTTTCCTCTTCGGATGTGCACCCGCCTCTTCCTCGCCCGAACCTGATTCTGTTTCCCATACCTACGTCTACTCTGACGCCCCCCTCCTCAACCCCGAGCGCGGCTTCTTCACCCCGTACGAACTCCCCGGCCCAGCGGGATTCAGTTCCGTGCGCATCACGGGCAACACCCTGGTTCATCTCAACATCCGCCTCGACGACTACCGCGAATCCGACCTCCCTGAGGAACTGCTGAACGGACTGCAGACCAACTTCGACGATATCCGAGAAGCGGGCGTCAAAGCCATCGTCCGCTTTGCTTATAATGAGGGACCGTATCCCGACTCGGAGCCGGACGCCTCCAAATCCCAAATTCTGCGGCACATCGAGCAGTTGACCCCGCTCCTGCAAAAGAACGCCGACGTGATTGCATGGCTCGAAGCGGGCTTCATCGGCGCGTGGGGCGAGTGGCACACCTCCACGAACGGACTCGACAACCTCGCCGACAAGCGCGACATCCTCAACGCCCTGCTCGCCGCCATCCCCAACCGCTACGTGCAAGTGCGCTACCCCGCCAACATCATCGAGATGTACCCCGACCCGCTGGATGCCGCCCAAGCGCAGGTCGCGCATCATAACGATTGTTTTCTCTCCAGCGAGACCGACGTTGGCACCTACGAACGGGACGGCGTCAACACCATCGCGCGCGACCAGGCATATCTTGCCGAACTCACTCGTTTTACGCCGATGTCTGGCGAAACCTGCGCCCCTTTCCCACCGCGCTCGGAATGTGCGAATGCCATTCGAGAAATGGAACTCCTGCACTTCTCCGCCCTCAACGAAGCGTATCACAAAGGCATTCTCCGCTCTTGGGAAACAGGCGGCTGTCTCGCAGAAATCACGAACCGCCTCGGCTATCGCCTCGCGTTGATCTCCGCAGACTTCAACGAACAAGCGCGCCCAGGCGGTTTGCTCAACCTGATGGTGAACATCACCAACAGCGGATTTGCCTCCCTGATGAACCCGCGTCCGTTGTTCGTTGTCCTATCCCCTTCTCCCGCTGGGAGAGGCGATGCCCTGAGCCTGTCGAAGGGGGCGAGGGGTGAGGGCGAATTCACAGTCCAACTCGAACTCGACCCGCGCGCGTGGCAGCCAGGCGCTTCCTCGTTCACCGCCTCCATCCGCCTGCCCTACAAAATGGATGAAGGCGAATATCAACTCGCGCTTTGGCTTCCCGATGAAGCGGAGACTCTGCAAGCGAATCCGCTCTACGCTGTTCAATTTGCAAACGAAGGCGTCTGGGATGAATCCACAGGCTGCAACATCCTCGGCACAGTCGAAGTGGACGCATCCGTGACAGGCAGTTACAAACGCACCGGCTTCATGACGGTGGAAGAATGGTCGGTCGGGACTTCCCCGTCTCCCTGACGCCTGCCCCCCGACACTTGACACTTGGCACTTGAAACCTGAAACTTGGAACTTGAAAACTGAAAACAAGGAGCCCCCCATGCCCAAAATCACCTTCATCGGCGCAGGCAGCACCGTCTTCGCCAAGAACCTGCTCGGCGATATTTTGAGCTTCCCCGAACTGGCCGAGTCCACCATCAGCCTGATGGACATTGACCCCGAACGCCTGCGGACATCCGAAATCGTCGCCCACAGGGTCGCGGAATTCTTCGGCGCAAAACCGAAAATCGAAGCCACCCTCGACCGCCGCGCCGCCCTCGATGGCGCGGATTATGCCATCAGCATGTTCCAGATCGGCGGCTACAAACCCAGCACCGTCATTGACTTCGAGATTCCCAAGAAATATAGCATCCGCCAGACCATTGCCGATACGCTCGGCATCGGCGGCATCATGCGCGGACTGCGCACCATCCCCGTTTTCCTCGACATCTGCAAAGACATGGAAGAGGTCTGCCCCGATGTGACCTTCCTGCAATATGTCAACCCGATGGCGATGAACACCTGGGCGATTCACCGCGCCAGCAAAATCAAGACCGTCGGCTTGTGCCACAGCGTGCAAGGCACGGCCGAAGTCCTCGCCGAAGACATCGGCGTACCCATCACCGAAATCAACTATCTCTGCGCGGGCATCAACCACATGGCGTTCTATCTCAGATTCGAACGGAACGGCGAAGATCTGTACCCAAAGATTCGCGAAGTCGCAGAAGCCAAATCCTACGCGCGCGGCTACCGCAACCTTGCCAACCATGTCCGCTATGAAGTCTTCAAGCGCACGGGCTATTTCGTCACCGAGTCCAGCGAACATTTCAGCGAATACGTCCCGTGGTTCATCAAACGCGACCGCCCCGACCTCATCGAGCAATATGAGATTCCTCTCGACGAATACATCACCCGCTGTGAACTTCAAATCGCCGAATGGGAAGCCGACAAAGCCGCCCTCGAACGCGGCGAACTGAACGAATCCTACGAGCGCAGTCAGGAATACGGCTCGCTCATCATCCACTCGCTCGAAACGGGCGCGCCGCGCGTCGTCTATGGCAACGTTCCCAATCACGGACTCATTGACAACCTGCCCCAGGGATGTTGCGTCGAAGTCCCCTGTCTTGTGGATAAGAACGGAATTCAACCGACCAAAATTGGCATGATGCCCCCGCACCTCGCCGCCCTCCAGCAGACCAACATCAACGTGCAATCGCTCGTCGTCGAAGCCGCCCTCACCCGTAAACGTGAACACATTTACCACGCCGCCATGCTCGACCCGCACACCGCCGCCGAACTCAGCCTCGACGAAATCTGGTCTCTCGTGGATGAACTCATCACAGCCCACGGCGACATGCTCCCCGAATATCAATGATGAACCCCTCCACCTCTGGGAGAGGGCAGGGGTGAGGGAGAATTTTTCAACCTTCAACCTAAAACCTTGAACCTGAAACTTGGAACCTGACTCATGAAACCTCTCACCATCGGCAAACTGCGCGGACTGCAACAAATCTCCTCCAAACGCGGCACCATAACCGCTCTCGCTCTCGATCACCGCCAAAATTTGCGCAAAGCGAATCCCGCTTTTGGGGATGACGCCGAACTCAGCCGCTTCAAACTGGAAATCACCCGGGCGCTCGCGCATCGGGCGACGGCTGTTCTGCTCGACCCCGAAGTTTCCGCCGCGCAAGCCATCGCCTCACGCGCCATCCCCAATGTCGGCTTGGTTGTGGCGCTGGAATCCACGGGCTATACCGGCGAAGCGACCGCCCGCAAAGCGCAAATCATCCCAGGCTGGAGCGTCGAAAAAGCCAAACGCATGGGCGCCTCCGCGGTCAAATTGCTGGTCTATTATCATCCCGATTCTCCCACCGCCGGAGAGATAGAAGACTTTACTGCAACCATTGCCGAAGAGTGTATCAGGCAGGATTTGGTCCTCATGCTCGAACCGCTTTCGTACTCGCTGGAGGAAAACAAAAAACTCTCCTCCGAAGAAAAACGTCATGTCGTGGTCGAAACCGCCAGACGCCTCACTCCGCTCGACGTGGATATACTGAAAGCCGAGTTTCCCCTCGACCTCGATGAACCCGACGAATCCAAATGGACGGACGCCTGCAGGGAAATCTCCTCCGCTTCCAACGCGCCATGGATACTTCTTTCGGCGGCTGTCAATTACGAAACCTATCTTCGTCAGGCGACTGTTGCCTGCAATGCGGGCGCCAGTGGTGTCGCTGTCGGTCGCGCAGTCTGGCAGGAAGCGGTCACAATGAACGGCGATGAACGCATCAACTTCCTGCGTACCACCGCCAAGTACCGTCTCTCGCGGCTCACCTCGTTATGTCATGCGCTCGCCAAACCCTATACCGATTTCTACCAAGCCGCCGCGCCGTTCGATTGGTACAAGACCTATTGACCGCCGACCGCTGACGGCAGACGATAACGCGGTCTACGGTCGGTCGTCCGCCGTCACTTGAAACCTGAAACATGAAACCCGAAACTCCATACGACATCCTCGTCGCTGGCGAAATCAACCCCGACCTCATCCTCACCGGCAATGTCGTTCCTGAGTTTGGTCAGGTCGAAAAAATCGTTGATACGGCAACGCTCGCCATCGGTTCCTCCTCCGCCATCTTTGCCTGTGGCGCGGCGCGGCTGGGGCTCAGGGTGGGTTTCATCGGCGTGTGCGGCGATGATGTCTTCGGCCGCTTCATGCTCGCTGAAATGCAAAAAAGAAATGTGGAGGTGAGTCATGTGATGGTTCGCAAGGATGGACAAACCGGACTCAGTGTCATCCTCAACCAACCCTCCGCTCAGGGTGACAGGGCGATTCTGACTCATCCTGGCTTGATCCCCGAACTCCGAGCCTCTGACGTCACGGACGGTTTGCTGCGCCAGGCGCGCCACCTGCACGTGGCAAGTTACTTTCTCCAAACCAAACTCCAGCCCGATTTGCCTTCATTATTCCAACGCGCCCGTTCGCTGGGATTGACCACTTCCCTCGATACCAATTATGACCCTTCCGGAGCATGGCGCGGATTCGACGATCTGCTCGCCGTGACGAATGTCTTCCTCCCGAACGAAGCCGAAGCGAAGTCGCTCACAGGCGCAGGGAATGTCGAAGAAGCAGCGAGCAGGCTAACGTCAAAGGTGGAAGCGGCGGCGATTAAGTTGGGAAAGGATGGGGCGTTGGGAATCTCGCGGAGTCAGAACGTCCGCGTTGAAAGTATTCCCGTAAACGTGGTGGATACCGTCGGCGCCGGCGACTCGTTCGATGCGGGGTTCATCTACGGATATTTGCGCCACTGGGATTTGGAAAAGTCCCTGCGGCTGGCGTGCGTGTGCGGCGCGCTCTCCACACAACAAGCAGGCGGCACGAACGGTCAACCGACCCTCGAAGAGGCGATGAAGCATGTATCTGGATGAAGTTGTCGCGGCGCAAAAACGGGGGGAGGCGAGGGGAATCACTTCTGTTTGTTCGGCGCATCCGTTTGTCATCAAACAAACCCTAAGGGTCTCTGAGAATTTTAGGGTTTCTCCTCTGATTGAAGCAACATGCAATCAAGTGAATCAATTCGGCGGATATACCGGCATGACGCCGAAGGATTTTGTCGCGTTTGTGCGCGGGATTGCGGAGCAAGTCAACTTTCCGTTTGAGAAAATTATTTTGGGCGGCGATCACCTGGGACCGAACGTCTGGCAGAACGAACCCGCCGAATCTGCCATGCAAAAAGCGGAGGAGATGATCCGTCAATACGTGGGAGCGGGCTTCACGAAGATTCATCTCGATTGCAGTATGAGACTGGCTGACGATCCTGCGGGGGCATTGAGCGTTGACGTGATAGCGCAACGCGCGGCAAGGCTGGCAAAAGCGGCGGAGCAAATGCTCCCCTCTTCCACTGGGAGAGGGGCTGGAGGGGAGGGCAGATTGCGTTACATTATCGGCACTGAAGTTCCCATGCCTGGCGGCGCAACAATGCACGAAGAAGGCGTCGGTGTGACGAAGGTGGAAGATGTGAAGCAGAGCCTCGAGGTCACGCGCGGGGCGTTTTTGAGGGCGGGCTTGGCGGAATCGTGGGAGCGAGTCGTGGGAGTGGTGGTACAGGCGGGCGTGGAATTTGGCGATGAGTTTATCCTGCCCTACCATCCCCCAGCCGCGCAGGCGTTGTCGAAATTCATCGAAACACAACCGATGATTTATGAAGCGCATTCCACCGATTATCAGACGCGGGAGGCGTTGAAGAATCTGGTGCGCGATCATTTTGCAATTCTCAAGGTTGGTCCCGCGTTGACGTTTGCCTTCCGCGAGGCGGTCTTTGCGCTGGCGATGATGGAGAACGAGTTGATTGCAAAGGACGAACGCTCGAACATCGTTCAGGTTTTGGACGATGTGATGGTGAAGCATCCCGAACATTGGAAGAAGTATTACCGCGGCGATGAGCGCGAGCAGGCGTTCAAACGCAAATACAGCCTGAGCGACCGCGTGCGATATTATTGGGTTCAGCCGGCGGTGCGGAACGCATTGGAACGATTGATGATGAATCTGGGTGACGGCATTCTGCCGTATTCGCTGTTGAGTCAGTTTGTGGGGGAGACCGGTCTGACTGCCGCCCAGGTGGTCGCGCTGAAGGTGAGAGGGGTGCTCGATGATTATCTGGCGGCTTGCGGCGAGGCTGGTTGAAAACCGGGCGAAACCGGCGTTTTCCCCGTCTTTACCGCAGGCGTGCGCCCGAATATCCATTGGAGGTGGAGAATTCAGGGCTTGTTCAGGCGGATCAGTCCCATTTTTAAGGCTGTCAACACCGCCTGGGCGCGGTTGGGCTGTTTCAATTTTTCCAGAATGCTCTTGGCGTGGCTGCGCACGGTTTCTTCGCCAATGCTCAATTGCGCGGCGATCTGCTTGTAGGTGTTCGGCGTCGCCATCCATTCGAGAATTTCGTGCTCGCGCGGCGTCAGCGAAACGGGCGGCGTGCTTTGCGGCTGAATTCGCCTCATAACCTTTCTCATCACATCGGGATGGAGGTACGCCTCGCCGCGCATCACCGAGCGGATCGCCCCCACCAATTCGGCGGGCTCGATGTTCTTCAGCACATAGCCCTCGACGCCCGCCGCAATCAAATCGAACACGCGGTCGTCCACTTCGGTGCCGGTCAGCATCATGATTTTGATGTGGGGATGGGCGCGCCGTAATGTCAGCGCCATTGCCTGACCGTCCATTTCGGGCATGACCAAATCCAGCAGGACAAGATCAGGCTGGAGGCGCGCTGCGGCTTCCAAGCCTTCACGTCCGTTCTGCGCTTCGCCCACGACCTCGAAATCTGGTTCCTGACGAAGGACCATCGCCAACCCTTTGCGGACCACGGCATGGTCGTCCACGATGAGGATGCGGATGGGATCAGACATGATGTCCGTTGATGGGCAGGTTGATCATGATGCGCGCGCCTGCGCCGGGCTGGCTGTGGATTTCGCAATCGCCGCCCAGGGCGCGGGCGCGTTCCTGAATGCCGTGCAAGCCAAAATGCTCACGGTTGACGCTTCGCGACAAAGCCGCCTCAGGATCGAAGCCCCGTCCCTTATCCGTTACCACCAGGTAGACTTCACCGTCCGATACCGTGAGACAAAGTTTGGCGGTGTCCGCGCCCGAATGCCGCGCGGAATTTGCCAGCGCCTCCTGCGCCAGGCGGTAGAGCGTGCGGCGCAAGCCCGCAGGCAGATGGTCGAAATCGCCGTTGTGGTCGAAGACGATTTCAAAGGGACGCGGGCGGCAGCAACTGGTAACGTAGTTCCGCAGGTCAGCCTGGAAAAGTTCGAGGGTCAGCGCGGAGGGCCACAGGTCGAAGATGGAGCGGCGCACTTCGTCGTGGGCGCTGCTGGCGAGGGCGCGCAGGTCGGTCAGTTCGCGCTTGACTTCGTCCGCCTGGGCGGGGAGCATGGAGATGCAGGCGTCGAGGGAATAGACGATGCCAAAGAGCGATTGCGCCACCGTGTCGTGGATGTCGCGGGCGATGCGGTTGCGTTCGGTTTCGACGGCGAGGCGTCGGGCGCGGTCAATGCACAGGATGGTGGTGCCAAGCGCCAGGGCGGCTTGATTCGCCACCATCCTAATGACTTCCTCGCGCTGGCGTGTCAATTCCTTCCCTTTTTCCAGTTCCACCATCAAGATTCCCACCGCATGTTCACGCAGGGAGAGCGGATAGACGTACCACTGACAGGTCTTCAGCCACGAGTTCAGCACGGGGTGGGCGACGAGGACATCGTCGGAAGAGGTGGTGAAGATTTTGCGGTCGAGAAGCGCCTGGAAGAGCGCGCCGCTTTCGGGCTGCAAGGGAAGCGGGGCGGCGTCGGGAAAGGACGAATTGACGGGATACAACATCCAGCCGCCCATTTCCGCGCGGGCGGGGTCCACCACACCGACGATTGCCCTGCGAAAGCCCAAGCCTGTGGTCACTGCACCGAGCACGCGCTGCTGCACCGAGATGAGGTCGGGCGCGGCTTGCAGGAGCACGGTCAGGTCGTGGATGACGCGCAGTTGTTTGTGAGCCGCGGCAAGATTTTCATGTTTTTCCGCCAGTTCATCGCGCGCCGCCGAGAGTTCGTCGCGGGCGCGGTTGATTTCCTTGATCAATATCGAGGGATACGCCAGCAGGATGGGCAACAGCCAGATGCCCGCCAACTGCATGATGAGGGCGGTGTTTTCGGAAGGCGGCAGGCTGTTCAACCGATGCGCGGCGAAATCCGCCAGAAGATACAGAAGCGTGAAGGAGGACGCGGTTGCGAGCGCGCCGCGCATTTGAAAGAAAAACGCGCCAGCCAAGAGCGGACTGAGCGCGTAGAGATAGTAGGGGCTGTTCGAGCCGCCGCTGACCGCCAGGATGCCCGCGCAGAAAAGCAGGTCAATTCCCATCACCAGCGGGCGTTCGGTCACCAGGCGGTTGAGCGGACGGTTGAAAATGGAAATCACCGCGTTGGCAAGGAAGACCAGCAGGAAGGTCCACAATGGAGGCAGAAAGAGACTGCGTTCCTGCGGCAGAATCAACAGCGGGGGAAGAAGCGCCGCCCAGCGAAATGCCACCAGAAACGGGAAGATGCGGCTCGACTCGAAGAGACGCTCCAATTTGGAGAGCATGAGGCGAATTATATTCCCAATCTCCGCTGTATAAAAGCGCGTAGCGACGTTCTCCCCTGGCACTGCCCGCCAGGGCAAGTGTAACGTCGCATAGCGCAAGAAAGCGTGGCTTGTACGCTCATCCCCCGCGCGGGGGAGGCAAAATCCCCTGCGGAGGGAATGGTCGGCAGGATGGGAATTCAGTATGATAGGAGTCGCTCAAAGGAGGCACAGATGGATGTACTAAAGGAAGATCAGGTTCTCGATTGCAGCGGCATGCTTTGCCCGATGCCCGTCGTCAAAACGTCGAAGGCGATCAAGACGCTCGAAGTGGGACAGGTGTTGAAAATGATCGCCACCGACCCCGGCGCGCCGCCCGATATGGAAGCGTGGAGCCGCCAGACGGGGAACGAATTGCTCCGCTCCACGCAGGAAGACGGTAAGTTCGTTTTTTATATCCGACGTTCGAAATAGACTGGAGGCTGACATGTCCAAATCCGACCCGAACGCCCCGAAGCGACTCGCGCTGATCGCTTCCAAAGGGACCTTAGACTGGGCATACCCACCCTTCATCCTTGCCACCGCCGCAGGCGCCATGGGATGGGAGGTGGGTGTTTTCTTTACCTTCTACGGTCTCACCCTGCTCAAGCCCAAACTAACCGCCGCCGTGACCCCGGTGGGCAACCCTGCCATGCCGATGAAAATGCCGTTTGGTCCCGAAGGCTTTCAGAATATCAACTGGCCCATTCCGCAACTCATCATGGCAAACGTGCCTGGTTTCAACGCGCTTGCGACTACCTTGATGAAACAGACTTTCGAGAACAAAGGCGTCGCCTCCATTGAAGAACTGCGCCAGATGGCAATTGACCTGGATGTCCGCATGATCGGCTGTCAGATGACGATGGATGTCTTCGGCTTCAAGCGCGAGGACTTCATCAAGGAATGCGAGATCGGCGGCGCGGCCACCTTCCTCGAATACGCCGCGGACGCGGACGTGCAGTTGTTTATATAGCAAGATCAAACGCATGAAACAATAGCGCAAGACGCGTAGAGCGCATTCTCTAATGTGCGTGCGGGCGGCATGCCTTTGTTTCAAAGAAATCGTGTGTAGTGTGCGTTCTTTGTCAGCATATAGAGACCGCTAAATACGCACTGTTATGAAGCGCTGAAGATATATTTTGGAGAGGGCAGTATGAGCGTGTGGAAGACCAACGACCCTGAGGTAAAAAAGATTCTCTACATCCAAACGCATGGAGAGAAAGACCCCGAAAGAACGGCAACGCCGTTTTTTCTTGCCACCGCCGCCGCGGCGATGGACAACGAAGTCGCCATTTATTTCACGATGAACGGTCCGCAGTGCGTGGCGAAGGGCAACGGCGAGAAGATCGTCATTCCGCGCAAGGGCGGCAACGGCAGGGAACTGAAGTTCTTCATTGACCAGGCGGTTGAGATAGGCGTGCGCCTGCTCGTCTGCCAGCCTTCGCTCGATCTGCACGGTTACACCATGGACGACATGATCGAAGGCGTGGAAATGATCGGCGGCGCGGCGTTCAACGACATGGCTTGCGACGCGGACGCGGTGATTGGATTTTGAACCACAGATGAACACAGATTGACACAGATGGTTAATAAACATTCATCAACCTTATCCCGTTCATCCGTGTTCATCTGCGGTGAATGAATCAGGAGGCACATGCCCACCACACAAGAAAACTGGAACCCTGGCAAGGCGGCAAACCGTCATCCCGAAGCGACTTACGAGGAAAAGGAACGGCTCTTTCTCGAAGTCAAAAACGATGTGCGCTACCATGACTTCCTCTACGGATGTTACGAGTGCGGCATTTGCGTTTCTGCCTGCCCTTCGGCTCGCTTCTATGACTTCAGTCCGCGCGTGATTGCGCAGGCGATGGCGCGCGAAGATGTCGAGCGCATCTACGACATCCTCACGGAAGACATCTGGAACTGCGCGCAATGTTTCTCGTGCGTGCGCTGTCCACGCCAGAACAACCCTGGCGGTTTGATCACCATCCTGCGCGAAGTCTCGCTCAAAAACGGATTGCAGGAATCGAAGGACGCCCTGCAAGGCTACAGCCGCGTCATCTACAAGGTGATGCTCAAAGGCAACCAGGTCTCGCCCGATATGCTCCAGCCCGATTTCTTCCCCGATTGGGGTCCGTGGGTGCAGAACTTCTCGCAGAACATGCACGTCTGGCGCAAGGCGATTCCGATGGATTCGATTCGCGGGCTGACCGATGTCGCCTGGCGTGTCGAACGCAAGACCCTGCTCGAACTCTATACCATCTGGTTTGAGTCTGGCAACATGGACATCATCAAGGAACTGGATGAGAGTTTGTACGACCTGTTGGTTGAGGTGATGCAGGAAGAGTTGGAAGACGCGTAGTCGGCGTTCTCTTACGCCGACGGGCGGACGTTAGAGAACGTCCGCTACGCCAAGAATGAATTGGAGAATCCATGACAACAACCGTCGAACAAATCCTGGAACGCAAATCACATCCCGTCGTGCGCGACGCGTCCGCTGCGCCGACCGACGATATGCACGAATGCCTGCTCGAACTCGAAGCGAAGGGCGAGATTGTTCTTCAGCGAATCAAAGGCGATTACGTCGAGTTTCCCACCAAATACGGACGCAAGAAAAAGATTCCGATCGAGCATACCTGGCATCACAAATCCTGCGGTCACTGCGGGCATATCCCAGGCTACGCTTCGTCCATCCTCTGGCTGCACCGCCAGTTCAATCTCGATTACCACGACCCCACCGACCAGACCTCCTGCACAGGCTGGAACTACTACGCCTCCGCCGCATCCAACGCGGTGGGACAAGCCGCCGTGATGAGCCGCAACTTTGCGGCGGCGTATGAGACGGGCTACTTTCCGTTGATCCACTGCGGCACATCCTTCGGACATTACAAGGAAATCCGCGAGCAGCTCGTCCATCACAAGGAACTGCGCGACGAAGTCCGCCGCATTCTGGATAAGATGGGCAAACCGCTCGTCATCCCCGAAGAGATCGTCCATTACAGCGAATGGGTGTATGCCATGCGCGAGCGCTTCAAGGAGCGTCAACTCGTGGACATGAGCATGATCACCGCCACCGTTCACCCCGCCTGCCATTACTACAAAATCGTCGCCGAAGACGCCATCTACGACCCCGAAATCTACGGCGGACAGCGCACGGCGGTTGTCACCGCCCTGCTCGAATCGCTCGGCATCAACGTCGCGGATTACTCGACCTGGTTCGACTGCTGCGGCTTCGGCTTCCGTCATGTGCTGGTGCAGCGCGATTTCACCCGTTCGTTCGCGGTGCTGCGCAAGATCGAGACGATGAAGAACGAAGTCAACCCCGACCTGACCGTGACTCACGACACGGGCTGTGTGACCACGCTGGATAAGAGTCAATTCGCCGCGAAGGCGCATGACCGCAAGGTGGGAATCCCCGTTCTTTCAGACGCGCAGGTTGCGGCTCTGGCGATGGGAGCCCATCCCTTCCGCGTGGTGCAGTTTCACTGGCACTCGACGGATTGGCGTCCGTTCCTGGAGAAACTCGGCATTGACTGGCAGAAATATTGGGACGAATTCCAGGGCGACCTTGAATTGATTCGTTCTGGGCAGAAGTCTGGCATTACGTGGGAAGACGCGGATAAGCCAATCCAATTGACGGCATAAACACAATTTGCGTAGTGGACGCTCTCTAGCGTCCACGTTGGCGTTAGAGAACGCCAATCTACGCAAAATTATTCGGAGGAACATCAATGTCATCCAACAAAGTGTTAGTCATCGGCGGCGGACCTGCAGGGTTGGAAGCGGCTCGGTCTGCGGCGGAACTGGGCGGGGAGGTCATTCTGCTCGAAAAGCGCGAACGTCTTGGCGGCACGCCCGACCGCGAGAACTACGCCAAACTCACCCATCACTGGCGCGACGCGTCGGAAGCGATGGCGGAACTGGCGGCGTCGGTCACGAACCACCCGCGCGTGCAGGTGAAGTACCAAGCCGAAGTGAAGGGAATGTCTGGGAGCGCGGGCAATTTCGAGGTCCAGATTGAAGCGGGCGGGGTCGCCGAATCCCTCAACGTCGGTTCCATCATCATCGCCACAGGCTTCCAGCATTTCGATCCAGGCCGCGCCACGCAATACTACAACTACTACTCGTTCCCCGATGTCATCACGCTGACCGATCTCGAAAAGATGTTGAAGGAACACAACGTCGTGCGCCCGTCGAACGGACAGCCGCCGAAGAAGATCGCGTTCATTCAATGCGTGGGTTCGCGCGACCGACAGATCGGAAACGAATATTGCTCGAAGGTGTGCTGCGGCATTGCCAGCAAACAGGCGATTGAGTTGCGCGAGCAGCTGCCCGACAGCAAGGTGATGATTTTTTACATTGACATGCGCATGTACGGCTATTGGGAAAATGAAATTTACTGGAAGGCGCAGGAGCAGCACAAAGTCAATTACGTCAAGGGCGTCATCAGCGAAGTGCTGAAGAAGGGCGATCAGTTGCTCATTCGCGGCGAAGACACGACGATGAGCCGCCCGATGGAAGTGACGATGGACATGGTTGTCTTGTCCGTTGGCATGGAGCCGAGCGCAGGCACGCGCGCCATCGCGCAGCTGCTGGGCGTGAAGCAAAACAAATACGGCTTCATCGAAGCGGGCGGCGAAGGCGGTCTCGATACGGTGGCAACATCTGTGCCAGGCATTTTCGTCGCGGGCGCGGCGGCGGGTCCTGCGGATTTGAACGATTCGATTTCGTCGGCGGGTCTCGCGGCGGCGCGGGCGATGGCGTTAGTGAGGGCGTAGGTCTCGATACGGCGGCGGTCGAGTAGGGTTGAGTAGCGAAGCGTACCGAAACCCGTATCGAGACCCCGCCGCCTACTCGACCAACGAGATAACAAATGACATTGCCACAAAGACAGAGCCACATCATCAAACAAAAGACGGGACCCGACGACCCCGAACTGCAAGCCAATTTGCAGGAAGCGCTGGCGCAGGTCTCGCCTGAGGATGTGATTGCGATAGCAGACGAACTGGCGGAACGTCACGCCCGCCTCTTTCTTGACCTTGAGCCTGCTTCCGCCAAATTTGCCTCTTCCTTCGCCGACATCGCTTCCGCTGTCGCGCACACCAAAGCGAACGCACGCGCAATTACCAATACCTTTTCTCAAAGTGATTACGTCATCTTCGATCAATTACTACATGGCGACGCGCCCGCGCCTGTGCGGGTGGCCGCCTTCGTTGAAAAGTTGAACGCACTCGATACGAGACTCGCGCTCGAACTCGCCACTGGACTTTTACACAACACCTTCCCTTCCCAACACTGGCTGTGGACTCGCTGGCTGTGGGACCCGACCACAGGCACGGGCATTCTGCCGTTGCTGGCGGGCAGCGCTCACAACCTGCTGGCGGACAATCTCGCGGATGGATACGCCCGCGTGGGCGCGGTCAATGCGATGAGCATGAAGTTCGCGGAAGGCACAGGCTTGTGGACGGACGAGTTGGCGAGCGATGAGAAGCGCGCTCCGTTTGCCAACAGCGCGTTTCTGGCGTGCGCCTACGCCGTGTACATGTACGGCACAACAAGCTGGCGTTTGAGCCGCGACTTCAACGAGTTGCTGCCATCCCTGCCGAATATGGCGAGACGGCTGTTAGGTTTACTAAAAACGAAACATTCCTAATCCCTAATTTGTAATTCTTAATTTAGGAATTAGGCATTAGGAATTACGTTACAACAGGAGACCATCCTTCATGGCTAAATACGAAAAAGCAAAAGCGATCGAAAAAGAAAATATCGTTGTGGACGGCATTGACGTTTCGGGTCACTGGAACCGCATGTTCGAACAGCGGACGATCTTCGAGTACACACCCGAACTGATCGAAAAGATCGCAGACATCCCAGGCGGCGAGTCGTTTGCGAATTGTTATCAGTGCGCCAAGTGCGTCGCCGTCTGCCCTGTGGATGTGGTCGGGAATTACGGTCCGCGCAAGTTGTACCGCTACGCCCAAACAGGCATGGATTTGACCGAAGCGCCCGAATTATGGCTTTGCACCACCTGCGCCA
Source organism: Chloroflexota bacterium (assembly GCA_013388685.1). Lineage (GTDB taxonomy): Bacteria > Chloroflexota > Anaerolineae > Anaerolineales > Villigracilaceae > Defluviilinea. Next base: position 113,168 of record JACAET010000025.1, read on the forward strand.
ACTGCCTGCGCGTCTGCCCCAAAGAAGTGAACATGGTCAAGATCATGCCCGCCGCGCGCGAGCAGGCAATTTTGGACGGCAAGTTCGTGCCGCCCGAATTACAACAGGCATTCGAGAACACCGCCAAATCGGGCAACCCGCTCGGTCAGCCCCAGCGCAAACGCGACGCGTGGATTCAAAACGCGGGCGTCCCTGTGCCGATTATCAAGGATTTGAGCCGCCCTGTGGATGTGCTGTGGTATGTCGGTTCGTATCCGTCCTATCATCCGCGCGGCATTGATGCGGCGTCAGCGGCGGCGCGCATCTTCACCGCGCTGGGAATTGATTTCGCCATTCTCGGCAAGGAAGAAAAAGACGACGCCGACTCGCAGCGACTCGCTGGCGAGAAGGGTCTGTTCGAGATGATGACCGAGTACAACATCGCAACTTTCAACAAATACGAGTGGAAGGAAATGGTGGTCACGGGTCCGCATGAATTGAACGCCTTCAAGAACGTGTACCCGAAGTATGGTTTCGAGCGCCCCGTCGTTCACTACACCACCTTCCTTGCGCGTCATCTCGATCAACTCAAGCCGCTGCTCAAACATCCCGTCAATAAGAAGATCACCTATCACGATCCGTGCTATCTGGGGCGGCACAACGGCGAATATGAGGCGCCGCGCAAACTGCTGCAAGCCATCCCTGGCGTGGAACTGGTCGAGATGGGACGCAACCGCGAGAACGGGTATTGCTGCGGCGGGGGCGGCGGCGGGATGTGGATGGACTCGTTCACCGCCAAACACACCACCATGCGCCTCTCCGAAAAACGCGCCATGGAAGCCGCCTCCACAGGCGCGGACGTGCTGGCTGTTGCCTGCCCGTTTGAAGTCTCGCGCTTCGAAGACGCGGTCAAGTCCACGGGCAATGAGCATGTCGGCGTGCTGGATATTTTGGAGCTTTTAGACAAGTCTATGCGTGGTGAGTGACTCGATGGTCGAGTAGGCGGCGGGAGGTAATTTACCTGTGCAAGTTATCTCGTCTCCGCCGCTGTACCGAGACCATCAGTTTATAGGAGAAATCTTGTAGCAGGTGTTATTTTTGTTAATGGTGGTCTCTGTATGGATTTGGTCTCGATACGAGCGAGAAGAACACTCGTCTACTCGACCAACGTTGATAGCTCGACCACCGAGTAAGGATGAAACAAGAGTTTATATGGCATGGATGTATATTCTTCAATGTGCGGACGGTTCTTACTATGTCGGATCAACGAAAAACCTGGAACTTCGTTTGGCACAACATCAAGAAGGCAAAGGCGCAAGATATACAGCAAGACGATTGCCTGTAAAACTTGTGTACAGTGAAGAATACGAACGAGTAGTAGACGCCTTCAATAGAGAAAAGCAAGTTCAAAATTGGAGTCGAGCAAAGCGCGAAGCATTGATAAAAGGAACTCCTGAATTGTTGCCAGCGCTGGCGAAGAAGAAATTTGAAAAGAATAAAGAAGTAACCGTTGGTCGAGTAGAACTGAGTGATAGCGAAGTTCGTACCGAGACCAACATTGAAGAGCAAACTTGAAAGAAGCATATCTGTCACTGGTGGTCTCGATACGCCCCTTGAAGAGCACTCGGGGCTACTCGACCACCGAGTAAATCTAAACAGGAGTCTTCATGAACATTGTTGTCGCAATCAAACACATCCCCAGCATTGCCGATGACCTGCCCGTCAAAGGCAATAACGTGGATTTCGACTCGGTGGATTACGTCCTCAACGAATGGGACGAGCATTCCATCGAGCAGGCGGTGTTGATCAAGGAAGCCGTCGGCGGGACGGTGACCGTGATCGGTGTGGATTTGATCGGCGAGTTGGACAATGCGCTTCATCTCGCGCTGGCAAAGGGCGCCGACAAAGTGGTCAAAATCACCGCCGACGACCCCGCCGCCGATTCGCACATGCAAGCCAAATGGCTGGCGGAAGCCATCAAAGGCATGTCGCCCGATTTGGTCTTCGCGGGGGTGCAGGCTTCCAACGACCTGGACGGTCAAATCGGACCGATGATCGCCGCCTATCTCGATATGCCTTACATCGGCGGGACAAGTTCGATTGAAGCCGCAAA
>JACAET010000049.1 GCA_013388685.1 Chloroflexota bacterium
GGGCGCGGCGTGACCGTGGGGAAACGCGTCCGTGTGGCTGTGGGCGTAAAGGAGGGAGTGCGCGTGGGCGTAACGGTGGGTGTAGGAGTGATCGAAGCGGTGGCTGTCGGTGTAAAAGTGGATGTAAACGTTGCCGTCGCGCTCGGCGTAAATGTGCCGGTGGGCGTCGAGGAAGGAGTTGCGGTCAAGGTCGGTGTGGCAGTCGAAGTGTTCGTCGGGGTGGACGAGGGCGTGTGCGACGGGGTTGCAGTGGTAGTGGATGTGGCTGTGGGTGTAAAGGTCGCGGTAAGGGTGGGCGTATTCGAAGCAGTTGGCGTAAAAGACAGGGCGGCGAGGGTCTCCTGCGCCTCCCGGGTCCGTGCAATGGAGGTGAAGGTGGCGTTGATTTGCTTTGTTGAGGTAGGCGGAACGGGCGTCGCTGTGGGGGGAACGGTCGGAGTGAAGGACGGTGTCGGAGGAACCGTATCAGTCACCAGAGGAGATTGAAGCGGAATGGCGGTCGCAGGCGGAGGTTCGGTCGGAGCAAGAGTGGGTGACGCGGGGGGTGTATTCGTGTGTACCGGTTGAGGCGGGAGCGACGTCGCTTCGCGCGTGACGGTGGACGCGGGCGCGGGAGCAAACAGTCTCTCCGCAACGGGCTGCCCCGCCATTGCCGTGGCTGCCGCCAGGACGGCAAACGCAAATGAGGCAATCAGCCACTGCCAACCCGCGACCATGCGGGCGCGGCGTGTGCGATAAAAAACGACCGTACGCGCGGATTGGATGGAACGAATCCCCGCGCGCGCGGCAAGTAGTGCCAGAATCGCAATGAGAACGACAACCAGTGTTATGCCCGCACTGATGCTTATCATCGCCAGGATTATACTGCCTAATCTCGAGGGGTTCGAATGTCGGGGCAGGCGCATGACCGGCACGCGATCGCTGACGTTACGCATCGTTCCGACTCACAAACGAGTCAATGCGGGTCTATCAGGTATAATCCCGATGTAAGAGCTGGTCCTATCCTTTTTACTGGAGGTGTCCTGGTGGATCTCTCGAAACATGCGTTCTTTGAGGGGAAGATCGTGCCTCTGGCGGAGGCGAACATCAACATAGCCACTCATGGCTTTTTATACGGCACAGCCGTGTTCGGCGGTCTGCGCGGATACTGGAACGAAGAGATGCAGCGTCTCTTCGTTTTTCGTCCCTACGACCATTTTCGCCGCTTACTGCATTCGGCAAAGATGATGGCGGTCAAGACGGAGTACGATGAGGAAAGTTTGATCGAACTGACGCTCGAGTTGCTCCGCGCCGACAACTGGCGGTGCGATATTTACATGCGCCCCACCTTTTACAAAGCAGACCTGGGCATCGGCGTAAAACTGCACGATTTGAGAGACGAGTTCTGCATGTTCGTGATCAAGTACGAGAAGTACGTCAAGAACGACACCAACGCGCACGCGACCTTCTCCTCCTGGCGGCGCATTGACGACAACGTCATCCCGGCGCGCGGCAAGGTGGCGGGGGCATACGTCAACTCGGCGCTGATCAAGACCGACGCCCTGCGCTCCGGCTTCGACGAAGCGCTCGTGCTGGACCAAAATGGACACGTCTCCGAAGGCTCGGCGATGAACGTCTTCATGGTGCGCGACGGCGTTCTCGTCACACCGCCGGTGACGGATAACATCCTCGAGGGCATCACGCGCAAATCCGTGATCGAACTGGCGCGCAACGAACTTGGGCTGGAGGTGCGCGAACGTTCCATTGATCGCACCGAGGTCTTCATCGCGGAGGAAATGTTCATGACCGGCACCGCCGCGCAGATCACGGCTGTGACCAAAGTGGACCACCGCCCCATCGGTTCGGGCGTCATGGGACCCGTCACCGCGAGATTGCGCGAAGAGTATGAACACATTCTGCGGGGAAAAAACAAGAAGTACGCGCATTGGAATGTGGCGGTATAAACAAAAAAGCGACTGTCATCCTCGGGATGGCAGTCGCTTGCAGGCTCGGACGACTCACTGGTTCTTCTTGAACCGCACGATCACCAGGTTTTTGGAACACTCGGCAGAGGTGCTGAATTTCACCGCGTCCGAAAGGGGAATTCCGCTCTGGTCCAGCAATTGAATGGACAGAGTTTTGTTGGATGCCACCGGGGCGTCGGCAATTTTGAACTCGAAACCCGAAGGACCGTACTCCTTGTTGATGCCGGTCACGGTCAACTGGTCTACAAGATTGCCGTTCAGGGAACCGCGCAGAACGACAGCAAACCCGATGACAGGGCTGTTATTGGCGTCCACAACCGTCCCGCCCACGCCCGCCCAACTGCCGCAGGGAATTTCCGGATGGATCAACGTACTTTCCACTTGCTGAATGGAAATCGCGGTAAAAGGCGCCTTGGGGGTGGCGGATGGTTTGGGCGTTCGGGTGGCAGGCACAAGCGAGAACGGCGTGGAGGTGAAGATCGGCGTCCATGTCGGAATCAGAGTCCGGGTGGGGGTCAACTCCAGTGTGGGGCTGGCGGTCCAGGTGGGTTCGAGTTTGATCGGTGCGGGGGAATTCGTCGGCGTGTTGGCAAGCGGTCCGGTCGGCGGCAGGACGTTCAGGGACGAATTCGGGTCGAAGAAGATCAGGACAAAATATCCCACGATACAGGCGGTCAACACCAGCACCCCAATCGAGAGGATATCCCAGATCTCCATGGACGACTGTGATTTTCTCATCGAAACAACTCCATCAACCAGACTAATTCGGCGCGAACGCCACATCCGCAAATTGCCTTTGCTCCTCGACCCAGCGCCTCAAGGTTCGTTCCTGCAAAGCAAGGTAGGCATCCGGCGAGAGCGGGCGCGCCGGGTCTCGCGCCAGCACCTTGACGATGTGAAACCCCACCCGGGTTGCAATCACATCGCTGTACTGCCCGACCGGCAGGGAAAACGCGGCGCTTTCGATTTGCTCGTCGAGCAGAAAGCCGCGCGGCACCCATCCCAGGTCGCCGCGGGTCAACGGGTCAGCCTTGAATGCCAGCTCATCGAAGTCGGCGCCTCCGTTCAATTGCAGCAGGAAGTTTTGCGCCGTTTCCCGATTATAGAGCAGAATTTGTTGGACGTGTACCTGCTCGGCGGTACTGCCGATATTCAAGACGATCCTGTCACGCATCCATGCCGCTTCCACTGCACGCCTCAGCGCGGACCGAAAAGACTGTTCGCTGTATCCGTGATTTTGCAGCCACGCCGAGAGCGCATCCGCGCCGCCCACCTGTGGGGCAAGCGAGTCGATGCGCGTCTGCAGGGCGGCATCATCGAGGACGAAGCCGTTTGCCCGCGCGGCTTGCGCCAGCAAAAGTTGCGCGATGAAATCGTCGGCGACGGCGTTTCGGGCGGCGGTCTCATCCGTGGGTTTTCCCAGCGCGGTGTGCGCGGCAATGTAACGCGCCACTTCGGATTCGAATTCCGCCTTCGTGATCCCCTCTCCGTTGACCGTCAACGCCATCGGTTCGGGCGTGGGGCTGGGAGGCTCAGGCGTGGAGGAGGCAGTGGGGGTTGAAGCAGGTGTGGGGGAGGGAACAGAAGCGCAGGCGGAGAGTCCGAGCAGGAGCGTCAGGCATAATCCAATAAGTTTGTTGCGGTCGTGAATCATCGTTCCCGATTATACGTTAAAAACCCCTCTCCCAATTCGGGAGAGGGGTTGGGGTAAGGGAGGTTTAGTAGTCCATTCCACCGGGCGGCATGGCGGGAGCGGGTTTTTCCTTTTCGGGCATGTCGGTGATGAGCACGTCGGTGGTCAGGATCATGGAGGCGATGGAGGCGGCGTTTTCGAGCGCGCCGCGCACCACTTTGACCGGGTCAATGACGCCGGCTTCGATCATGTCCACGTATTTGCCGGTGAGTACGTTATAACCGATGTTCTTGTTTTTCTTTTCGGCGGCGGTGCGGCGCACGGTGTCAATGATGACGGAGCCGTCCTGTCCGGCGTTGGCGGCGAGCTTGCGAATGGGGGCTTCGAGCGCTTTCTTGACGATGTTGATGCCGACGCGGACTTCTTCGTAGTCGCCGTTTTCTTTCGCCAGCTTGTCCAGTTTGGAGGCGGCATTGATGAGGGAGATTTCACCGCCGGGCACGATGCCTTCTTCGACAGCGGCGCGTGCCGCGGAGAGGGCGTCTTCGACGCGGTGTTTCTTTTCCTTCATTTCGGTTTCGGTTGCCGCGCCCACGCGAATGATGGCAACCCCGCCGCTCAACTTGGCAAGGCGTTCCTGGAGCTTCTCACGGTCATAATCGCTGGTACTCTTTTCGATCTCGGCGCGGATTTCCTTGATGCGTCCTTCGATGTCGCTCTTCTTGCCCTTGCCGCCGACGATGGTAGTATTTTCCTTGTCGGCAACGACCTTTTCGGCTTTGCCCAGGTCTTGAATGGTGGCGGTTTCGAGTTTGCGGCCGGTCTCCTCGGAGATGACGGTGCCGCCGGTCAGGATGGCAATATCCTGCAGCATGGCTTTGCGGCGGTCGCCGAAACCGGGGGCTTTGACAGCCAGCACATTGAGCATGCCGCGCAGTTTGTTGAGAACGAGGGTGGCGAGGGCTTCGCCGTCAATATCCTCGGCGATGATGACCAGGTCGCGCTTGCCGATCTGGACGAGTTTTTCGAGGATGGGGACGATATCCTGCGCGGCGGAAATCTTTTTCTCGTTGATCAGTACGTACGGTTCGTTGATGACGGCTTCCATCTTGTCGGTGCTGGTGATGAAATAGGGCGAAATGTAACCGCGATCGAACTGCATACCTTCGACGTACTCGGTCTCGAACTGCATGGACTTGGACTCTTCGACGGTGATGACACCATCCTTGCCGACCTTGTCCATGACATCGGCGATCAGGCTGCCGATGGTTTCGTCCGCGGCGGAATTGGTGGCAACGTGACCGATTTCCTCCTTGGTGTCAATTTTGACCGCCATCTTGCGGAGTTCATCCACCACGCTTTCGGTCGCCATCATGATGCCGTTCTTGAGCAGCATCGGGTTGAAACCGGCTTCGAGGGCTTTCAACCCCTCGTTGACAATGGCGTGGGCAAGCACCGTCGAGGTGGTGGTGCCATCGCCGGCGATGTCGTTGGTTTTGGACGCAGCCTCTTTGAGCAGTTGCGCGCCCATATTCTCAAAAGGATCCTCGAGTTCGATTTCCTTCGCGACGGAAACCCCGTCGTGCGTGATGGTGGGGGAACCGAATTTGCGATCCACCGCCACGTTGCGGCCCTTGGGACCCAGTGTGGCGCTCACCGCGTTCGCGACAATGTTCATGCCGTTTTTGAGTTTGCGGCGGGCATCTTCAGAAAATACGAGTTGTTTAGCAGCCATTCTTTATTCCTCCAGTATTGCGTAGGGCGCGCCTTCCAGCGCGCGGCAACGTTTGCGAACGTTGCTTACGCAGAAATGATTAGCCTTCGATCACAGCCAGAATATCGCTTTCGCGCAGGATCAGCAGTTTCTTGCCGTCCACCTTGACCTCGGTGCCGGAATATTTCGCAAACAGCACCTTATCCCCAACGTTGACATCCATGGGGATGCGTTTGCCGTCTTCATCGCGATCGCCGGGACCTGCCGCCAGGACCTTGCCTTCCTGCGGTTTCTCCTTCGCGGTCTCGGGAAGGTAGATGCCGCTGGCGGTTTTCTCGTCCTGCTCGATTGGTTCCACAATCACGCGACCGCCAAGGGGTTTCAATTTCAACTTACTTGCCATCTTTCTGCCTCCTGTTAGGATTTAGTTTGTTGAATCGTAATGCCTAATCATGAAATTAGCACTCGATTACCCAGAGTGCTAATCCAATCTTACCCAGTTCAAATGATCAAGTCAAGGGGAGTGTAAGAACTCTTACATTTCTCTGACACAGAAGGACAGTGCGTCTGCGCTCATGGAGCCGGCATGACGGTCTCATTCGCCTCTGCCGGGACAGGGGACACCGAAGCGCCGCCGGACGCCAGATCCTCGCAGATGGCTTCCCCTGCCTGAATAATGCTCAGGATGGTTTGATACCCGTCCGCGTAGGCATCGGGGTTGGCGTTGAGTTCGGTTCGCACGTCCTCGAACACGCGCATCGCCTCCCCGCATTTGTTGTCGCGTGGACGGCTGAGCGCCGCCAGCACCGATCCGTAGGTATAGTAATAGACGATAGTATTCGGGTCGATCGGCGCTCCGGCAATTTCCTGTTCGTTTTCGCCCAGGTTGGGGTAACAATCGTCCAAGCCGCGCCCTAGGCAGGAATCCTTGCCGGAGCATCCGTAGGTTGCGCACTTCAGGGAATAGATCGAACCTTCGTAATTCCTCGATTTAAAGTAGATCACGCCCAGTTGACCGTAAATATTGGCGTTGGTGGGATCGAACGCCAGCGCTTTTTGCGCGTTGCGCGCCGCCGCAAAGAACTCGCCCATCTGCGAATAGGTGCTGGCAATGGATAGATACGGTCCCGGGTCCTTTACGCCGATTTGTTCGTTGATTTTTGCCGCTTTGTCGAAATATTCCAGCGATTGCTCATACACGGGACGCGCCGCCTCCGGGTTGGGAATCTCGAAGGCAAGACGACGATAATTTGCCCCGGCGCGCCGGTACAGGAATGTGAAGTTGGGCTCCAGCGCAATCGCCTTATCGTATTCCGTGATTGCCAGGTTATATTGCCCCAGCGTCTCGAGCAGGTAGGCATTGACGCGGTGAAAATCCATCAAATTTTGCGCGTCCCCGCGCTGAGAAGCCTGATTCATATATTGCTCAGCCTGGCTCCATTTTTGTTGATCGAGCAGGACCTCCGCATAAAAGACCAACGCCAGGGCGTTGGCGCTATCCAGTTGCAGTGCGCGGACAGCCGCCTGTTCGGCTTCCACCAGGTATTTCTGCAGTTGTTGAGGATCGTCCTTGTAGATGGTGGCATCGGCATTCCAGTCCAGCGTAAAAGCAAGGATGGCATGCGCCGTGCTGTCGTCGGGGGCAAGTTCCACCGCCTTGCGCGCCGATTCGAGCGCCTCTTGCAGACGCACTCGCCTTTGCTCGGTGGCGATCAGGAATGCGGAGGAATAGGTCTGGATGCGCGCCAGTTTTGCCCAGGTGGCGGCGTTGTCTGGGTCCACGCGCACAGCTTCCTGGTAGGCAAGAATCGCCGCATCCAGTTTGCCGGCGCTGAAATACGCGTCGCCTTCCAGCGCGTACGATTCGGCGGCGCGCGTCGGGACCGGGGTATCCAGGAACAGGGGTTGAATTTCACCTTTGTCCATCTGTTGCAGCATCCAGGCGAACGCAAGGATAAGGATCACCCACAAAAACATGCGATAGAGGTTCGACTGGGGACGGCGTGCAAATAGAGGACGGCGGGGATAGAGGTTCATGTCAATCTGAAAGGCTTTCCGAACAAATGCGAATGATCTCGCTCGCGCCAAACTGTGCGGTTTCATCCGCCGGGACGCGCGCCTGAATCATTTGCGCAATCGGTAAAGCCTCGCCGCATTGATTGGTGCGCGCCAACGCCAGACCGTAGGTGAAATAATATTCCGTCACGCGCGGATCGTTCACGAGTGGAATTCCCTCGATGTCCACGCCCTCCTCCGTCTTCCCCCCGTAGATGGTATATCCCAATTGCTGTATGGCTTCGGGCCAGTCATAATTGCGATAGTACATCACGCCCAGGTTGCCTCGCAGGGCGGCGTCATTGGGACGGTCCTGCACCGCCGCCTCGGCATATTGCAGAGACTTTTGGAATTCGCCAATGGTCGCATACGTGCGGGAAATATAATAATCGGGGAACGGATCCGCCGGGTTCAGCGCATTGGCACGCGTAAACGCGGTGATGGCTTCGTCGTACACCTGGAGAATGCGATAGTTGAGTCCCAGCCCGATATAGAGCGCCGGAATATTGGGGTTGATATTGATTGCCGCCTGATATTCGGCAATGGCTTCTTCGTAGTTGGCGGTCGCCTCGAGGATCAACGCCCGCGCCCGCCTCGTCTCCACGAGATTGGGGTCGAGCGCCAGCGCTACGCGCGATTCTTCCGCGGCTTTGACGTAGGAATCGAAACCGGAATTGACCAGCACCTCCACATAATAGGCATGGATCAGCGCGTTGTTCGGGTCCAGTCGCAGCGCCTCTTGAATCGATTCCAACGCCTCACCGTTCCTCTCCTCTTGAAAGGTCAGCGCCCAGGCATGTACTCCATACGCCAACGCGTTGTTCTGGTTCAGCAGGATCGCGTTTTTGGCGTTCTTTTCCGCCTCGGCATATTGACCGGCAAACACCTGCACGCGCGCCAGCGCCACATACAACGCAGAATCCTGCGGCGAAGCGGCGATGGCTAATTGATAAGCCTCGATGGCGGGAAGCAATTTTCCCTCCGCGTAGAGCGCTTCCGCCTCCGAAACAAAGGATTCGGGAGAACGCGTGGGCGTGGGTGTCGGTTCGAACGGGTTCGGCTGGGCAGGCAGGTAAACCTGATTAAAGTAATATCCGAACGTCACGACCAGCGCCAAAATCAATAGACTGAAATAATTGGGGCGCCGCCTGCGGCGGTTCATACTCCATTTACTGCTTCTCGGCAAATACATCGTGATTCATATTACCATCCCACGCAAAGCCCCGCAAGCCGATTCTAATTTATCTCTTATCTATGCTAGAATTCCACCATGCAGTTCGAGGTCTTTACCCTTCTGCCCGAGGTCTTCCCTCCTTACCTTGAATCCAGCATACTTAAGCGCGCCATCCAACGGGGATTAATCGGCATCCACCTTCACAACATCCGCGACTACACGCACGACAAACACCACATCACCGACGACACCCCCTACGGCGGCGGAGGCGGCATGGTGATAAAACCAGAACCCATCTTTGAAGCCGTCGAAACCGTTCTGGGACTGGCTTCGCTTCCCTCCCCGCCGACCCCTGTTCCAAACATCCCCATCATTCTTCTCACCCCGCAGGGACGCGTCTTCAACCAGCGCATGGCCGAGGAACTCACCCGTCACGAACGCATCGCCCTGCTGTGCGGGCGTTACGAAGGCGTGGACGAACGCGTCCGCGAGCACCTTGTCACCGATGAAATCTCCATCGGCGATTACGTGCTGACCGGCGGCGAACTCCCCGCGTTGATCCTGATCGACGCGGTCGCGCGCCTCATCCCCGGCGTATTGGGCGACCCCACCGGCGCAAAGGACGACTCACACTCCATGGGGTTGCTGGAATATCCGCACTACACCAAGCCATCTGATTTTAGAGGTTGGAAAGTTCCCGATGTCCTGCTTTCGGGAGATCACGCAAAGATCGAAAAGTGGCGCAGAGAACAAGCCTTATTACGCACTTTCAACAAACGACCCGACATGCTCGAAAAAGCGGAATTGACAAAAGAAGATTTGAAGTTCCTGAAGAGCCTCGGATTCGAATGACACATGTTGCGCGTTCCGTTATTCCGACCACACAACACGCAGTACGCAACATGCAATATTTTCTCTGGAGGACACCATGACATCGCGACTCAACTATGGCAAGACCTTCCTGCTCGGCTTCGGCTTCTTTGGCGTTAGCGTGATTTGGGGGGTGTATAACGCCTTCGTCCCCATCTTTCTCGCAAACAAATTTCACATCTCGGCGGGCGTGATCGGTTTCTTTATGACGCTCGACAATATTGCGGCATTGTTCATCCAGCCGCCCGTCGGCGCATGGTCCGACCGGGTTCGCACGCCGCTGGGACGCCGCATCCCGTTCATCCTGGTCGGCGCGCCGATCTCTGCCATCGCGTTTGGCTTGATCCCGGTTGCGGCTGTTCTTCCGCTTTTCGTGGCTTGCACCAGCACGTTGTTATTGAGCGCTGCCTTGTGGCGCACTCCCGTCGTTGCGCTCATGCCGGATATTACGCCGTCCGCGTTTCGTTCGCAGGCGAATGGCATCATCAACTTCATGGGCGGCGTTGGCACGATCATCGCCCTGCAGACGGGAGGGATCCTGTTCGACATGAGTCCCAATTTCCCGTTCTGGCTGGGATCCGCGCTTGTGATCCTCGCCGCGCTGGTCGTTTATCTCTTCATCGAGGAGCCGAAGGAGTACGAAATAAAGTCGGATGAAAACAGGAACAGCGTTTCCGGTTTCTTCGGGTTCGTTAGGGAGAAATTCCTTGTTTCAATGAGCGGGCTGGTCGCAGTGGCGGCGGTGGTGGCATTGCTTTCCATGACCTTCCCGGACTTGCGTACGGTTGGAAGTGAATTCGGCTTGCCGCCCTATCTTATTCTGGGTTTGATCTTTCTGGCCGCGTGGTTTGTGTATCTCTACGTTTTCTACATGGCGCGTGAAGTCATCTTTGAACAGGAAAAAAGCGGACTTCGCATCCTGCTGGCAATCTTCTTCTGGTTCATCGGCTTCTCCGCCGTGGAAACGTTCTTCACGCTCTACGCCGAAAAGCACCTGGGGCTGACGGCGGGAACGGGGGCAACCCTGCTATCGGTATTGCCCTTGTTCTTCGTCCTGTTCGCCATTCCGTCGGGCTTCATCGCCGGCAAGATCGGGCGGCGGATGACGATCTCCATCGGTTTGGTGATCATCATCGTGATGATGGTCCTGCTGTACATCACCCCGGCGGAGGCATTGCTCACCGGAATCGCGCCGCTGCCGTTGGTCGGTATTCCGGTGGTGGAGGGCGGGGCGCGCATGTTGACGCTGGCGGGCGTCCTGCTCATCTTCGGCGGCATCGGCTGGGCGTTCATCAACATCAACTCCCTGCCCATGATCGTGGATCTTACAGGAGCGGAAAAGATCGGCACGTACACCGGTTTGTATTATTTGTTCTCGACCCTGTCAGCCATTGTCGGACCCATTTCGAACGGCATCGCCATCGAACTCACCAACAATAATTACAACATCATCATGGCGATTGCCCCGGTCTTCTTTGCCATCGCGCTCGTGATGATGCTGGGAGTCCGCCGAGGGGAGGCGACCGCCTAGGACGGTGGAAGCAAGCCACGGCGGGGCAGGAGACGGCAAGTCCCGCCGCGGGAAGGATGTTTGTCACGTTCCTTCACGCGTGGCTTGTCGAATGGTTGAAGTAATTGTATACTAACGTTGAAAAGGGTTTGTTAGAACCCTATATTCACCATCTTTACACAAAGAGGAGAAGAAAAGTATGAAGAAGTTGTACACTCTACTTGCGGTGCTTTTGGTCGCCGCATTGCTTCTGCCTGCCTGTGCCCCGGCAGAAGCAGATTGCTCCAGCGAAGACGTTTTCTGCGTGGGTCTGGTGACGGACGTGGGCAAGATCAATGACAAGTCCTTCAACCAGTCTGCGTGGGAAGGCGTCCAGCGCGCCGAGAAGGAATTGGGCGCCAAAATCCAGTACATCGAGACCGCCGACTCGAAGGATTACGACAAGAACATCGCCACCTTCGCGGATGAGAACTACGATGTCATTGTGACCGTTGGTTTCGGTATGGGCGAGGCGACTGTCAAAGCCGCAGGCCTGTATCCGAATGTCAAGTTCATCGGTGTGGATCAGTTCCAAGCCGCTGAGACCCCCGGCGTGGTTGGCTTGAACTTCCCCGAAGATAATGCCGGCTTCCTCGTGGGGGCGCTTGCCGCGATGATGAGCAAGAGCCACAAGATCGGCGCCGTGTGCGGTACCGATGTCGTCCCGCCTGTCTGGCGCTTTGGTGAAGGCTACAAAGCCGGCGCCGCGTATGCCGATGGCATGATGGGCACGACTACCGAGGTGTTCGTTGTGTATCATAGCGACGTTGGATTCGACAAGACCTTCACCGATCCCGAGTGGGGTGCGGCGACCGCCAAATCCATGATGGATCAGGGCGCGGATGCGATCTTCGGCTGTGGCGGCATTACCGGCAACGGCGCCATCACTGCCGCCGCCCAGGCTGGCGCGTATGCCATCGGCGTGGACACCGACCAGTACCTGACCCTGCCCGAAGCCGCCCCGCGCATGCTCTCCAGCGCCATGAAACTCATCACTCCGGGCGTCTTCGACCTGATCAAAGCCGCCAAAGAGGGCAACTTCCCAGTCGGTAACTACTTTGGCGCCGCCGGGTACGCTCCGTTCCACGATCTCGACAGTGAGGTTCCCGCCAACGTGAAAGCGGAAATGGAAAAGATCAACGCCGGTCTGCTCGACGGCTCGATCAAGACCAACGTTCCCCCTGTCAAACCCTAGTCACTAGCAGAAAGCAATCGAAAAAGGGAAGGAGTTGACTCTCCTTCCCTTTTTCGATTCATGGGAAGGCATCTTACGCGGTTGCGCGAGATCATGGTCTTGCATTTTCAAGCGACACGAATGCCGCGCAATGGCAAACGGCGTAACATCAGAATGGGAGTTCAATAGCAAATTGATGAAACGACACTGGCAGATGATATAATTCGTGAAATCATTACAGTTCTACCGGAGACCTCATGCAGGCAGATACATCATCGGATTTGCCCTCCAAGGGTTTTCTACGCTCGGCATTGGATGCCATGCTCGTCCCCTTCCTTGCCATCCTTACCGCAGTTGTTTTGGGCGGGATCATCATTGCCGTTGTAAGAGGCAATCCTTTCCTGGCATATTACGGTCTGATCCAAGGCTCGTTCGGTTCCGCCAAAGCCCTGAGCGAAACGGCGGTTTGGGCAACGCCCTATATTTTTGCGGGGCTGGCGGTTGCGCTCGCTTTCAAGGGTGGGTTGTTCAACATCGGAGCGGAGGGACAACTGGCTTTGGGAGCGACCGTCTCCGCGTTGATCGGTTACGCCCTTCCGGACTGGCTTGGGTTCGATCTTCCCGCCATTATTCACCTGCCGTTGACGATCCTCGTCGGCGTGGCGGGAGGCGCTTTTTGGGCGGCAATCGTGGGTTTCCTCAAGGCATATACCGGGGGGCATGAAGTCATCAACACCATCATGATGAACTACATCGCTTTGAACACGATCTCGTACCTCTTGAACGGTCCCATGAAGGACAGGGATCCAAACAATGTCATCGCCCGCACACCGCTCATCGCTGAAAGCGCCCGCATGCCTGAGATCTTCGAGGGTCTCCGGGTCCACTGGGGATTCGTCCTGGCATTGTTGACTGCGTTCGTCATCTGGTGGCTCCTTAACAAGACCACGTTGGGGTTCGAGATCCGCATGGTCGGCGCAAACCCGGATGCGGCAAAATATGCCGGCATCAACGTCAAACGGACCATCATCGTGACCATGACGCTCTCCGGTCTGCTGGCGGGCATGGCGGGCGCGCTGGAAGTGACCGGACTGAACTTCCGCCATGAACTCGGTTTTTCGATCGGCTATGGCTTCGACGCCATCGCCATTGCCCTGCTCGGAAAATCGCACCCGTTGGGCGTTGTGCTTGCATCCATCCTGTTCGCCGCCATGCGCAACGGGGCGACACGCATGCAGTTCCTCACGCAACTGCCTGTGGACCTTATTTCCGTGCTTCAGGCGCTCATCCTGTTGTTCGTTGCCGCAGACGCCATCATTCGCTACCTCTATGGGATCAAAACCAAAGGCGAACGCGTGGTGCTTACGCGCGGCTGGGGCGGCTAAGGAGAACTTATGGACCTGAGACGTTTTGGTTTCATCCTGCTCATCATTATCGTGCTGTTCGGACTGGTCGTATTCATCGGGCAGGTTAAATCGCCGCCCATCGTGATCATCACCAGTATGATGGCGACGACCATCGCGGTCGCAACACCGTTGACGCTCGGCGCGCTGGCTGGAGTTTTTTGTGAACGCGCAGGCGTCGTCAACATCGGCATCGAAGGGATGATGCTTTCCTCCGCCTTCTTCGGCTGGCTCTCCGCCATCTATATGTTCCATGTGTTCGGGTTTCCGGTCGGCGTCAGCATCTGGACCGGCGTGCTGTTCGCCATCCTTTCCGGCATGTTGATGGGCCTCCTGCTCGCCGTGCTATCCATCACGTATAAAGTGGACCAGATCATCGGCGGCACCGTCATCAATATCCTGGCGGTCGGTCTGACGGGCTTCCTGAACCGCCAGTTGTTCTTCGGCAGGGGGAGCGTATTCGGAGGCAACGTGCCGAACTCGCCGGGCGTCCTCCCCACCCTCCACGTTCCCGTCACGGAAATATTTTCGCCGCTTTGCCATTCAGCCGAATGCCTTCAGGTGGTGACTTCGATCAACAAGGTCTTCGACCAGAAGCCGGTCGCCATCAGCGCCATTCTGCTCGTTTTCATTGCACATTACATCCTCTTCTACACACGCTGGGGGCTGCGCGCCCGCGCCGTGGGCGAACACCCCAAAGCCGCGGACACAGTCGGCATCAACGTTTTCAAAATGCGTTACGCAAGCGTCATTATTGGCGGCGGGCTGGCGGGGCTGGCGGGCGCGTACTTCACCATCGAATCGGTGCCATCCTTTGAGCCGTTGCTGACGAACGGACGCGGCTTCATCTCGTTAGCCGCCATGATCTTCGGCAACTGGACTCCCATCGGCGCCTGGACCGCCGCGCTCGTCTTCGGCGCCTCGCAGGCATTGAACATCAATATGCAATTGTTCCGCGATGTCATCCCGCCTCAACTTGCCATCCTGCAACAATCGTACGTGGTGGGGTTGATCCCCTATATCCTGACCATGATCATCCTGACCGGCATCATCGGCCGCACCACTCCGCCTGCCGCCGATGGCGTGCCGTACGAGAAATAACATGACCAACAAAGAAGTCGTCCTCGAAGCAAAAGGCATCACCAAAAGATTCCCCGGCGTTCTGGCGAACGACAAGGTGGATTTCGACCTGCACAAGGGCGAGATCCATGCCCTGCTGGGTGAGAACGGCGCCGGTAAATCCACGTTGATGAACGTACTCTACGGGCTGTACAAAGCGGACGCAGGAGAAGTGCGCGTGGAGGGGAAGATCATGGAACTCCACTCGCCGAAGGACGCCATCAAACACGGCATCGGCATGGTGCATCAGCACTTCATGCTCATCCCGGTCTTCACGGTGACGGAAAACATCATGCTCGGCGCAGAAACAGATCACCGCGCCGCATCGAACGAGAATCCACTCGTCAAACTGGACCGCAGGGAAGTGGCGCAAAAAGTGCGGGATCTCTCGCATCAATACGGACTGGATGTTGATCCGGAGGCGATCGTCGGCGATCTGCCCGTGGGCATTCAACAGCGCGTCGAGATCGTCAAAGCCCTGTATCGCAAGGCGAACATCCTCATCCTCGATGAACCGACCGCAGTGCTTACGCCGCAGGAGGCGGAAGACCTTTTCCGCATCATGCATGAACTGACCGCTCAGGGAGTCTCCATCATCTTCATCACCCACAAACTCAAGGAAGTGCTGAAGGTCGCCGACCGCATTACGGTGATGCGATCAGGGCGCGTGGTCGGAACCACCACCCCCCAGGAAAGCACCGAGCAAAGCCTGGCGGAAATGATGGTCGGGCGCGAGGTCATCCTCACCGTGCAAAAAGGACCCGCCAAACCGGCCGAAACGGTCTTGACGGTGGTTGACCTGCACGTCAAAGACATGCGCGGGCTGCACGCTGTGCGCGGCGTTTCATTCGAAGTACGCGCCGGAGAAGTGGTGGGCATCGCCGGCGTGCAGGGCAACGGTCAGACAGAACTGGCAGAGGCGCTCACTGGATTGCGACACATCGAGAGCGGCCGCTTCTTCCTTGCAGGCAAAGACCTGACCGGCAAACCGCCGCGCGTGATCACCGAAGCGGGCTTGGCAAACATCCCGGAAGACCGCCAGCGACACGGGCTTGTCCTTTCCTACAGCGTGGCAGATAACATGATGCTGTGCGATTATTACCAGCCGCGTTTTTCGAAAGGAGTCATCATCCAGCAGAATCTGGTGGACGCCAATGCCGCCCGATTGATCAAGGAATATGATGTGCGTACGCCGTCCGCTTTCGTTGCGACCGGGAAACTTTCCGGCGGGAACCAGCAAAAGGTGATCGTGGCGCGCGAATTGAGCCGCCCGGTAAAATTGGTCGTCGCCTCGCAACCCACCCGCGGGCTGGACGTAGGCTCCATCGAATACATCCACAAGGAAATCATTGCCATGCGCGATCGCGGCGTGGCTGTCCTGCTGATCTCCGCCGAGTTGGATGAGATCATGTCGCTCTCAGACCGCATCGTGGTGATGTATCGTGGCCAGATCGTGGCGGAGGTGGACCGCAAGGACGCCACCCGCGAGCAATTGGGCTTGTGGATGGCTGGGGTCCACGAAACGGCTTGAGGTCAGGAAAGAAGCGGAGCGGGAGTCGGGAAACGGGCTCCCGCTTTCGATTCGCTCCATGATCCTCCAGGGATCGAACGTCTGGCAGATCGGCTTAGAGAGCGTTTTGAAACTCAACATTCACCATAGATACGCACAGATGGATACTGATTTTTGAGAAAGCAACCGTGAAATCTTATTTATCTGTGTTCATCTGTGTTCATCTGTGGTTTAGAACGAATTTCAAAACACTTTCTTAGGAACAAAGGGGAATGCAAGTACGTCCTGCATGATGTAAAATTATTCCATTGGTTTTCGAGGAGAAGACATGTCCAAAATGATTCAAAAACTATTTATCTTGAGCGCGTTGCTTTCAGCGTCTCTGGCATCCTGCAATCTGCCTGCCCGCGCGCCGCAAACACAGGAACCCAACGCCATTTTCACCCAGGCGGCGCTGACCGTACAGGCGCAAGTGAACCAAACCGCCACATCTGCTCCGTTCAATACCCCCACCCTGCCCCCTCCGCAACCGACCAACACCGCGGTCGTCCTGCCCACCCTGCCGCCCGTGACGAACACCTCTGCCGCCTCCCCCACGCCTCTTTGCGATTTGGGACAGTTCGTCAAAGACGTGACGATTCCGGACGGAACGACCTTCGCGCCCGGCGCCACCTTCACCAAAACCTGGCGCATTCGCAATGCCGGCACCTGCACCTGGTCGGGATATTCGCTCGTCTTCGACAGCGGCGAAGCCATGAACGGCACGTCCCCCACAACCATCGGAACGGTGGCGCCCGGGCAGGAGGTGGACCTCTCCGTCAACCTGACCGCCCCGGCAACCAACGGTTCCTACCGCGGGTATTGGCGCATCCGCACCCCTTCAGGCGTGCTGATTCCGATTTTGAACGGTCATCAAGGCAAATCCTTTTTTGTAGACATCAAGGTCGGCGTGATCAGTTCGGGATTCGACTTTCATAGCCGGGCGACCTCAGCCACATGGGTCAGCGGCGCGGGCAGCCTGACATTTGGCGGACCCGATTCCGACGCCAACGGCTTTGCCATGTACAAGGACAACCAAAAACTGGAAGACGGCACCATCACCACAAAAATCCTTGAAACGCATCCTCAATTCGTAAACGACGGCGTGATTTCGGGTCGCTTCCCCGCCTATACGGTGGTACAAGGCGAACGCTTCACCGCCAAGATCGGTTTCCTCGCCCTTGCCGACGGCACCTGCGGCGCGGGCAACGCCAAATTCCAATTGAATTATCGGGAAGGCGGCGGACCCGTCACGCCGCTGGGAGAATGGACGGAAACCTGCGACGGCGTCATGCGATCCATTGAAGTTGACCTGACGCCGCTCAAGGGCAAAACCGTCGAGTTCATTCTGGCAGTTCTGGCGAACGGATCCTCCGCACAAGACTGGGCAGTCTGGGTGAAACCGCAAATTGCGCTGCCTCCCTCGCCCTGAATGGGAATGACGCCCGGCGGTATGCGTCGGGCGTTTTCGCTGTATACCAGAACGCCGGTAAAAGCAAACAGGCTCTCCCAGCGACAATAACGCCCGCAAGAAAACGAAAGGTAACGAATGCAGCCTTACAAAATCAGGATCATCCCCCTACTGCTCTGCCTTGGGATCGCCACTTCGTGCGCCGTTCCCTCGGAGCAAAACGAAACGGAGATCGCCACCGCCGTCGCGCAGACCGTACAGGCGCAAACCTCCCTGACACAACCGGCGGTTCTTCCCACGCCGACGCCTGCACCGCCCACCCTGCCGCTTCCTGCCACGCCTGAAGCGATCCTGCCAACGGATACACAGGCGCCGTTGACGTCCAACCCGGGTTGTGTCGCCTCCGCCAGCCTGGTTGGCGAGGATCCGCCCGACAACACGTTGTACCAGCCTGGAGAATTCTTTTGGAAAACCTGGAGCCTGCTCAATACCGGAACGTGCATCTGGACGCAATCGTACAGCCTGGTTTTTTCAAGCGGCGAGCGCATGAGCGGATTGGATGCCTACCCGCTGCCCGATGTCATCGAACCCGGTGAAATCCTTAACATCACCATCTACCTGCAGGCCCCCTCGACGGAAGGAACCGCCACCGGCTACTGGCGCCTGAAAACCTCCTGGAACGAGTTCTTCGGGGCGGGTCCGGCGAGCGCCCCATTTTACGTTCAGATTGGCGTCTCCAGCAAACCGAAATACGGGGTCACCCGGGTGGATTATCAACTTGTCCGCAACCCGGTCGAAGGATGCCCGGCGAACGTCCGCTACACGGTGTATGCCACCATCACCGTGAACGGTCCGACCGAAATCGAATATTACTGGGATCAAAGCGACGGGAACGAAAGCGGCGTCAAATTGCTCGAATTCAAAAAAGCCGAAAGCCGGACCGTCCAACGCGAATGGATGATCGGCAGAGGCGACAGTCCCAACCCGCGCTGGATGCAGATCGTCGTGGTCGCGCCCAAATATCAGGAATATGACAAGGTGACGATCCTCAACAATTGCCCATAAAACGGACATATCAGATTACGCTTTGACAACATTCGAACGAAACCCAAAGTGGAACCTGAAAGCCTCTGTAAACGTCCTACTCCACGAGACGGAAACCATGGAGGCTCGAATGTCTTTCAGGCGATTTGCTCTTCTTCTTGCCGCGATCCCGGCGCTGGGCGTTGTCCTTGCGTGCAGTATTTTCACCCCACAGGCGCCTCAACCTGCGGCGACCCTCGATTCGTTATACACAGCCGCCGCACAGACGTTGGATGTTCTGTCCACACAGGGGGCGGCTGCGGAAAAAACGCCCACATCCTCCCCCACTCTGTCCATTCCCACCGACAGCCCAACCGCCTTTGCAACCTATACGCTTGTGCCGCCGCTGCAGACCATCACAAAATGCGACGCGGCGGCATTCGTGGCTGACATCACCTTTCCCGACGGCTCTTCCGTCGGGCGCGGGAATACCTTCACAAAAACGTGGCGCATCAAGAACGTCGGAACCTGTACGTGGACCACCGCCTATGAACTGGTCTTCGTGAGAGGAGAAAAGTTCGGAGGGAAGAACGCTGTCGCCCTGCCGGAAGGCGTCGGTCCGGGCGGAAGCGTGGATGTTTCCATCCAGTTGACTGCGCCCAATCAGGATGGACGGTATCGAGGCTATTGGAAACTTCGCAACGCGTCCGGGGTTCTGTTCGGCTTTGGGGCGGGCGGCGAAGCGGACATCTATGTGGATGTGATAGTCAGCGGTTACACCGTGACGGGCTATGATTTTGCCGCGAATCTGTGCGAAGCCGACTGGCACAACAAAGATAAGGACCTGCCCTGTCCGGGCGTGAACAACTCGAGCGACGGGTTCGCCATCGTGATTGCCGACCCCAAAATGGAAGACGGAAAAGTACGCGGCGCCGGTCTGCTTACCCACCCGCAAATGATCAAAAACGGATGGATCACAGGCAGGTATCCCGCCGTCAATATCCGAACGGGAGACCGCTTCAGGGCATTGATCGGATGCCTGTACAAAGCCAACGATTGCAATATGACCTTCAAACTCGAGTATCAGATCGGGCAGGAACCGCTCAAACTCCTTGGGCAGTGGCAGGAAGTCTATGAAGGCGAGTATTATGCAGTGGATCTCGACTTGAGTTTCCTAAGCGGCAAAAAAGTCAGATTTCTGCTGACCACTCTTGCCAACGGATCCTCCCATGAAGATTACGGTCTGTGGATCAATCCGCGCATCACAACCCAGAGCGACAAACCGCCCACGGCAACCCCCAGCCCGACACCTTCCCCTACGGTCACTGCGACTCCTTCACAGACGCCCACGCCCACCCTGACATTCACGCCTACGGCGACCTTTACGCCATCTCCCACACCCACAGAGACGCCCACTGAAACGCCCACCACCGCGCCCTGATACGGTACGTTTGTACCTGCCGGGTGGCGCGCGGTTTTGTACAGACCGCCTTGCAGTATAATGAGATGGGAACCGCGGTACGGTTGCGGTTCCCGAAAACAATTTTCGGGACTTCACGAAATTTTGCCAACTGCGCCTGCTCGTTATCGGTTTCATGAGAACCCCACCGACGCGTTTTTTGCGAGCAGGCGAACGAAGCGACAATCACCCAAATGAAATGGAGGCACCCCTTATGTTCTTTCACAACCCCCCGCGGCGCATGCTGCTCCTCATGCTGACCGCCACATTACTCCTCGCCTCGTGCAATGTGGGCGCGGCGCCATCCCCCACGTTGGATGTCAACGCCATCAATACCGCCATTGTCGGTACGACCGTCGCTCAGTTTTCCGCGCAATTCACGCAGACGGCGCTTGCCGTACCGCCGGCAACCAACACCCCTGTCCCGACAGACACGCCGCAGGAACTCCCGACTCTGGCGCTTCCGACCTTCGATACCTCCGGCGGCGCCCTCCCCACCATCTCGTTTCAGAGCACCCCGGCAGCCCCGGGCGGCGTGACGCCTCTGCCGGTGTTGACCCAGCTTCCCTCCTCCCCCGCCGCGACACAATCGCTCGGAGACGCCTGCAACAACAGCGCCTTCGAAGGCGATGTGACCATCCCGGATGGGACCGTCATCAAAGGTGGAATAAACTTCGAAAAAATTTGGAAAATTCGCAACACCGGCGCCTGCACCTGGGATGAGGGCTACGCGCTCGTGTACATCGGCGGCAGCAATCCCGATCTTGACCCCTACAACTTCGAATTCGAAAACAGCAAGGACTTCGTTCCGGGCGGCTCTGCCATCAATATTCCCATTCTACTGACCACTCCCTGCACCCCCGGCAAATACGAAGGACACTGGCGCATGCGCGACGATTCAGGCTATTTTTTCGGGACGATTGTATCTGTCTATGTCGAAGTCAAGGAAAAAAGTTCCGGTTGTAAATAAAAGAGACCACCATGAACTCTAAACCTCTTGCATTTCTGCTGTTTGCCGCACTGTTCCTCTCCGCCTGCGGAGCATCTCCCACCCCTGCCGAACCCACGCCGGACGTTGCCGCGGTGCGAACCTCCGCCGCCAGCACGGTGGAGGCGCGTTTCACGCTCACCGCGGCGGCGTTCACCCCCACCCCGCCGCCCCTCCCCACCGAAACCGCCACGACCGAACCGGAGGATACGCCAACCGCAACCGTTCCGCCGGTAGCGGTGATCACCAACGCGGCAGGGACGGAAATCGTGCTCTGCGACAGCCTGGGGTACGATGTTCTGACAGTGGACGTCAACATTCCAGATAACACCATCATGGCGCCGGGGCAGGACTTCGTCAAGACTTGGCGCGTCAAGAACACCGGCGCATGCCCGTGGGGCGCAGGATATGTTCTGGTCTATGCAGGGTATTCCGACAGGATGTCAGGACAATTCATTGCCCTGACCGAAGTCGTTCAACCCGGACAGGAAGTGGAACTTTCTGTGCAATTCAAAGCGCCCACAGTCGCAGGAGAATACCTGAGCGCATGGACCATGCGAAACCCGCAGGGCGTCACCTTCCCTGAAACCATCTACGTCAAAATCATCGTCCAATAATTTCGTGACGCAAGACCTCAAACAAGCCATCAAAAACAAAGCACGCCAGTTGGGATTCGTCCTGACTGGCGTGACGCTTCCCGACCCGCCCCCTCACTACGCCACATTCGAAAACTGGCTCGCCCAGGGGCATCATGGCGCGATGCACTACCTCGCCAGCGAACGCTCCCGCCAGCGCCGCGCCGACCCGCGCCAAATTCTCCCCGAATGCAAATCCATCCTTGTTTTGGCAACGCCATACACTCCCACCTCTCCTTTCAGGAGAGGGGACGGGGGTGAGGTCGGGGTGAGGGTCGCCGCCTACGCCCGCGGACTTGACTATCACGACGTCCTCCCCGCCCGGATGAAAGAACTCGTCCAATTCATCGAAGAGCAGGTCAGAGGTCCAGTAAAGAACCGCTGGTACACCGACAGCGGTCCCCTCCTTGAACGCGACCTTGCCCAACGCGCCGGTCTCGGCTGGATCGGCAAAAACACCTGCCTCATCCACCCCAAACACGGCTCCTACTTCCTGCTCTCCGAAATCCTGCTCGACCTCGAACTCGCACCCGACCCGCCCTTCCTTACCGACCACTGCGGCTCCTGCACGCGCTGCATCCAGGCTTGCCCCACCGCCTGCATCCTGCCCGACCGCACCCTCGACGCGCGCAAATGCATCTCCTACCTCACCATCGAACTCAAAGACGACATCCCCCTCGAACTGCGGGAAAAAATCGGAAATTGGGCATTCGGCTGCGACATCTGCCAGATGGTCTGCCCCTGGAACCGATTCGCCGCCGAAGGCGACCCTGCCTTCGAGCCGAATGCCCCGCCTCCCTCCCCGACCGAAGAACTGACCCTCACGCCCCAAGCCTTTAACCAACGCTTCAAGCACACCCCAATCCAGCGCGCCAGGCGGCGCGGCTACCTCCGCAACATTGCCGTCGTCCTCGGCAACACCGGAGACATGCACCACCTGCCCGTCCTGCAAAACGCCCTCACCGACGAAGAACCCCTGATCCGTGAACACGCGCAATGGGCAATCGAGCAGATTACCAAAAGGGCAAATTCAGAGTAGTCCCTTCGTGTTTCTTCGTGACCTTTGTGGAAAAATCATCATGAACCAGCTCCTCATCGCCACCAACAACCAGGGCAAACTTGCCGAATTTCAGGCACTCCTCGCAGACCTGAACATCGAACTCTTCTCCCCCGCCCAGATCGCGTTAACCCTCGACATCCTCGAAGACGGCGCCACCTACGCCGAGAACGCCGCAAAAAAAGCCCTCGCCTTCGCCGCCGCCAGCGGGTTGACCTCCCTCGCCGACGACTCCGGCCTCGAAGTGGATGCCCTTGGCGGCGCGCCAGGTTTATACTCCGCCCGCTACGGCTCTCCTGATAGCAACAAACTCTCAGACGGCGAACGGCGCAAATACCTGCTCGACAAACTTTCTCCCTTTCCCCGCCCATGGACTGCCCGCTTCCATGCCACGATTGCCATTGCAACACCCGATCGTCAATTCCAAATTACCCACGGCTTCTGCGAAGGCGAGATCATCCCCGACGAACGCGGCACCGGCGGTTTCGGCTACGACCCCATTTTCCTCCTGCCGGAGTTGGGGAAGACCATGGCAGAACTCAGCATGGACGAAAAAAACCGCCTCAGCCATCGGGCGCGGGCGGTGATGAAAGCCAAAGCGATATTGCAGGAATTGTTTGGTTGAGAGAATGCGAAGAGACGCGCGCCGACCGAAATTATCCCTTCGGATTTTTCCTCGCGGCAGGCTTCTTTGCCTTTGTCATTCGCCGATAAGGGGGCATATCAATCACGCAGACCTGACATTTGCTCGCATCCAAAATCCTGTTCCACAGGCCGGGATAACTCTTCGCAAAACTCTCCGGGTCGAGCGTGGAGGTAATGACCGTCGGCATATTGGCATAGTAACGATGATTGAGAATCTGGTACAGTTTATCCTCCGCCCACACCGAACTGATGCCGCTTTCCTTCAGATCGTCGAGCAAAAGCAGAGGCGTGGTGCTGATTTCATAGAAACGACGGTCAAAGGTCACGTCCGAGTTGGGGCGGAAGGTGGACTTGAGATAATCCAGCAGAGTGGCAACCTCAACCAGGATTGCCTGTCCGCCGCCCAACTGACGGTAATTGCCGATCGCCGCCGCCAGGTGGGTCTTCCCGCAATAGGACTGTCCCAGCAGGACCAGCCAGCCGTGCGGAGTTTCCGCGAACCGCACCGCCGTATCCAGCGCCTCGTGCAGACGTTTGACATGTTGAGGCGTGACCTTCTCGCGGATGATCTCCTTGTCTTTGAACGGCTTTCCGAAACGATCCTGCTTCTCGCGGACGATGGTCGTCACGATATCCTGACCGATTTCGTCGTCGCGCGTTTCGAAATTCCCGAAAGACATCTCCTTGATGTGGGGCAGGGATAACATCGAAATGCCCGGATTGCTCGTTTCGGTGGGACGGCGGTAATCCGGCGCGCTGATGCGGACGTATTTCACGAATTCCGCGTCCTGCAACCGCGAACGGATGCGGCTCTCGATCTCGTCCAGGATCAGATTGGTCGTAATGACGGTGGGAAGTTTATTGATATAGCGGTAGTTGATAATCTGAAAGAGCTTTTCCTGCGCCCAAGGGGTGGCGTTCTGCGTGCCAAAATCGTCCATGACCAGCAGCCTGGCGTTACGAATATCCTCGAAGCGCGCTTCGAAAGTCGTTTCGGGGTCGTTGTACGCGAAGCGGAGAGAATCCAGAAGGTCTGGCACGGTGATGAACAGGGTCGGCACGCCCGTTTGCACGGCATGGTTGGCGATGGCGGCGGCAAGATGCGTTTTACCGCATCCGTAGGCGCCTTCCAGCAGAAGCCACCCGCTCAATCGTTTCGCGAACTCCTCCGAGGCGTCGAAAGCGACGCGCAGGCTGGCAACCTCCTGCGGCGAGACAAATTCCGCCTTGGGATTGCCCGAAGTGTTGAAATTCTCGAACGTCAAGTGGCTGAGCCGCTCGAGGTTGCTCATTTCATACAAGCGTTTGCGCGCGTTTTCCGCAATCTCGTGGGCGCGGCAAACACACGGTTCAAGCCGCCCGAATCGCTCGTGTCCCACCGGCACGTCCACGCGCAAAAAACCCACGCCGCCGCAGTGCGGGCAATCCTCTTTGCCCAGCAAAGGCGCAGGATTAATCCCGCTCGAGATATTCCTCGAACTTGCTCTTTGTGTATCGCTCTGAACTTTTTCCAGAGTCTTGCCGAGTCTTTTGTCCATGCGTTCCTTCTTCTTTCCAACGCTTTAAGATCGCTTCACAATACTTCCAGTTGCGCTTGTTATTCTTCACCGCCAGTTCGACCGCCTCGGCGATCCATTCGGCGGGATACAACCCCTCCGCGTCCTTCAGCGTATCGGCAATCAACGGCGTGAGCGGACCGATGTTCTCTTCGTACAACCTGAACACGTTGGGGCGCTCCAACGGCGGCGCGGATTGGCTCTTGGACGGATCCCACTTTCCGCTTGCAACCGCCTGGGCAGCCGCTCTGCCTCTCGGAGAATTCAACAGAAAGTAAACCATCGCCTCTTTCCGGACCTTGAGCAGGCTTCCGCGTTTGACCGCTTTTTCCAGCCCGGATTGGATGCCCTCCGCGCTCAACCCCAAGGTTCCCACCTCGAAATCCATCTTCGTCAACGCCCAAAACGGACCGTCCGTATGCGCCGCGCGCCAAAGAACGTATAGCGTGACCTTCAACTCGTCCGCATCTTTGATGTCTTTCAGCAGCGAATGAAAGAACCCATCGGGGAGTTGGGTGAAAGTCTCGGAATCGGTAAAGCCTTTGAATTTGTTCATTGCAACCGCCCCTCCGGTTGGGAGAGGGTGGGGGGAGGGCTACTCATTCGGCTTGAACACCCGCGTCGCCGCGTTCTCGAACTTTGCCAGCGCCCCGCGGAAGACCAGTTCCACGCTCCCCACCGGACCGTTTCGGTGCTTCGCCACGATGATCTCCGCCACATTCTGCTTGACCGTGTCCTTCTCATATTGGTCGGGGCGATAAATAAACATCACAATGTCGGCATCCTGTTCGAGACTGCCGCTTTCGCGAAGATCCGACAGCACCGGACGTTTGTCCGAGCGTTGTTCGACGGCGCGCGATAACTGCGCGGCGGCAAGCACAGGCACGTTCAATTCACGCGCCAACACCTTCAGATTGCGCGAGATATACGAAACCTCCTGCACGCGGTTGTCGGTGCGGGTATCGCCGCCCATCAACTGCAAATAATCCACAATGACCAGATCGAGACCGAATTCCATGTGCAGGCGGCGGCATTTGGTGCGCAGTTGCAGCGGGGTGATGGCGGGCGTGTCGTCGAGATAGATGTGCGTATCGCCGAATACTTCGATGGCGTGGGTGAACAGGGGCCACTCGTTTTCCTGCAGTTTCCCCGTACGCAGACGCTGCGAGTCGATTCCCGTCTCCTGCGCAATCAGGCGCTGGACCACCTGCTCGTTGGACATTTCGAGCGAGAAAATAGCCACATGCTTTTTATGGGTAAGTCCCGCATTCTTTGCCACCGAAAGCAGAAAACCCGTCTTGCCCTGACCGGGTCGTCCAGCAATGATCAGCAGGTCGGAGGGTTGAAGACCGGTCAGCATTTTGTCGAGGTCAATGAAACCGGTCGGCACGCCAACGATGTCATCGGACCGTTTGGCGAGGTCGTCAATGCGGTCGTAGTAATCGCTGAGAACATCTTTGATCGGCTGCAGGTCGTGTTTGAGCCGTCGCTCGCTGACGTTGAAGACCGCCTTCTCCGCCTCGTCCATCACGTCGTTAATGCTCGTTTTTTCGTTATAGGCGATCGAGGCAATCCGGTTGGCGGCGTTGAGCATCTTGCGGCGGATGGAGTAACCCTCCACAATGCGCCCGTAGGACTCGGCGTTGAGCGACGACGGCACCTGGTTGACCAGCGACGTCAGATAGGCGGGACCGCCGATCTCGCTCAACTGACCGCGCCGCTCCAATTCGTTCGAAACCGTCAACAGGTCAATGGGGATGCGCTGTTCGTGCAGGCTGTTGAACGTCTCCCAAATCCATTGGTGACGGTGAATATAGAAATCGTCCGCGCTCAGGAATTGGGCGATGTCATAATACACTTCGGGATTAATAAAGACCGCCCC
>JACAET010000021.1 GCA_013388685.1 Chloroflexota bacterium
GATAGCGACGAAGCCTTTGTGCGCCTGCTCGAACAAATCCGCGTGGAAATTCAATACGCCGTCGAGCGTGTGATGACCGCCGAACCCGACTATATGGTGATGGGCATGAGCGCCGAAACGTTTTGGGACGGTGTGGAAGGCAACCGCAAATTTACCAGGATGATCTCTGATTGGGCGGGCGGGCTGAAAGTGGCGACGGGCGCCGAAGCCTGCGAACGCGCCCTGAAATTATTCGGCGCAAAGAAAATCGGCGTGGTGACTCCCTACCAACCCATTGGCGATAAGAACGTGACGCGCTTCTTCAGCGATCTCGGCTTCGACGTGACTGCCATCAGGGGCTTTCGCTGTCCCACCGCGATTGCGATTGCCAACGTCTCACAGGATGAACTTCGCAACGCATTAATCGAAGTCAACAAAGACGCCGATGCGCTGGTGCAGGTGGGAACGAACCTGAGCATGGTCAGTCTCGCCGACGAAGCCGAACGCTGGCTGGGCAAACCTGTCATTGCAATCAACGCGGCAACGTATTGGATGGCGCTGCGCGATAATGGGATTATGGATAAGGTGTATGGGTGCGGGAGTTTGTTGAGGGAGTTTTAATTGCCAGGATGACACTCAATCTGCCGCGGGGATTTGAGCGCTTTTGGCCTGAGCCCTTTCGTGTTCACGCTTGTCGAAGCCAAAGCGTTCGAAGATGTCGGCGTATAACTCGACGATTTGTTCCCGCGTGAAGCCCATTTCTTCGTACGAGTAGGAATGGTCACTGCGAAAGGTGAGGGTCTCTTTCACGGCTTCGTCCACGAGGAGTTCGAGTCCGGGTTTGTCGGGGTAGCCGAATTGCTCGTAGAAGGCGCGCAGAACCGCCTCCGGGCGTTGGATCAGGTCGTCGTAGTTGAGAATCAGGTGTCGGGGGGAGGGATGCGAGTCGAGGTAGCGGAGGGGGGAGCGGTACCAGTGCTGTGTCATGTCCAGGATTTCGTCAATGTAGAGCCAGGTCTCTTGGGGGTCGGTGAATTGCCTCCTGGCGTAGTTGATCCATGAGATGGTGGAGGGGAGCATGTCGAGCGGGTTGCGGGCAAGGTAGATGATGCGTGCATCAGGAAAGAATTCGACCAGCGTTTCGATTTTGGGGCTGAAGGCGGGGTTTTTTGCCACGAAGTGTTTTTTGCCGCCGACGGCGTACAAATGCCGCTGAAGCATGGATTTGTAGAAGGTCATGATGCGGCGCTTGTGTTCGGGGCTGAGGGCTTCGTCGAAGTGCTGGTAGTTGGGGAACTCGTCCATGAAGGGGAAGAGGAAGGTGACGAAGTAGCCGTCCCAGATGTGCAGGTGGATGTTTTCGTCCTCTTCGGGCTGGAAGAAGGAAACGGGGTGGATTTTGATTTTGCCGAGCGTGGCGCGGTCGAAGGCGTAGAGGAGGCGGTGCAGAAAGCCGCCAAGGTATTTTTTGTCGAGGCGGGAGACGAACTGTGTGATTTTCTTTTGTGTGACGGAGGGGGTCAGGTAGATGTCCCAGGTGGTGAGGCTGGTAAAGGTTCCTGAGTCGCGCGAGAGCAGGCGGTGGAGGAAGGTGGAGCCGCTGCGCAGGTTGCCGAGGATGAAGAGCGGTTTTTCGATGGGCTGGTTTTTGTAAGCGGGGAAGAGAAGGTCGTCGAGCCAGAAGCAGAGCCAGTGGATGAGTGAGCCGGGAATCCAGACGATGTAGAACAGGATCAGAAAGGTGAGACGTTTTTTCGTGAGGCGGGCGGGGGTGTTTTTTGCATCGAAGAAGGAGCGGTAGAAGGTGCGCCAGAACAGGCGAAAGTTGTAGTGCATGAGGAGGTGGTACCTGCTTTCATGGAAAAAGCCCGAGAGGGCTTTCGGTTTTTGCTATTCTATCAGGAATAGTGTCTTTTGGCGGGTGAAATTTGGTTCAAACCAGCTGGCATAAATACTCCACCAGCAATCTCACGCCAAACCCGCTGGCTCCCTTGGGGCAGTAGGGCATTTCCTTGTCCCAGTCAGAGACGCCGGCGATGTCAATGTGTGCCCAGGGGGTGGCGTCGTTCACGAATTGCTTGAGGAAGGTGGCGCCGATAATGGGGGATGCCTTGGGGACGCCCGCCGAGTTTTTCATGTCAGCGTCGTCGCTCTTGATCATGTCGAAGTATTCTTCGTCGAGGGGCATGCGCCATAGGCGTTCGTGAGTCGCTTCACCGGCATTGAACAGCGCGTGCGCTAGTTCGTCGTGATTGGCGAACAAGCCGGCACGGTTCGAGCCAAGCGCAGTGACGATGCCGCCGGTCAGGGTTGCCAGGTCAATCAGGGCGCGCGGGTTGAAGTTCTTTTGCGCGTAAGCAAGGGCGTCACACAATACCAGCCGCCCTTCGGCATCCGTGCTGATGATTTCGACGGTCTTGCCTGAGAGTGTTTTGAGGATGTCGTTGGGGCGGTAGGCAGCCTGCGAGATCATGTTTTCGGAAGCCGCCAGGATTCCCACCAGCGGCGTTTCGATGTTCAATTTTGCGGCGGCGACCATCGTGCCCAACACTGCCATAGCGCCGCATTTGTCGTACTTCATGCCGACCATACCGGATGTGGTTTTGATGGAATATCCGCCGGTGTCGAAGGTGATGGCTTTGCCAACCAACGCGACGGGCTGCGCTTCACGCTTAACGGACAGCTGGTGCTCCAAAACGATCAGGCGCGACGGGTTGGCGGACCCCTGTCCCACCGCGACGATGGCTCCCGCACCCATCTCCGCAAGTTGCTTGTCGTCTAGGACGGTGCATTTCAGCCCAACTTCCTTCGCGAGTTCCTGGACTTGTTCTGCCAGGGTGATAGGGTTGATGATGTTGGCGGGTTCATGCGCCCAGGCGCGGGTAAGGTTGGTGGCTTCGCAGATGACTGCGGCACGCTCCAGGGTGGGTCCGAGCGACTCGTCGAGGAAGCAGATGGTGGCAGGGGTTGGTTCGTCTTTTTTGGTTTTGTGCTTGTCGAAGCGGAAGGAGCCGAGGAGCACGCCTTCCGCGAGGGCAAAGGCGATGTGAGCAGGGGCAAATTCGAAGTCCACAAAGGAGGCGGGAGCGATGGCGGCTTCGGTCACTTTGTTTTTGGTAATCCATTTGGCAAGCGCGCCTCCCGCCCGGCGGAAGGTCTCGAGGGTGACCTTGTTTTTGTTGCCGATGGAGAGGGTGGCAGTCTGGTCGGCGGGGTTAAAACGGATGTCGCCGACTTCCCTGCCCGGAGCGCCGGGGCTGATTTCTTCGGGCGCGGCGGTGAGCAAAATCCGGATGCCCCGCTCTTCCTGTGTGGCCGTCAGTGTGATGTAGGTCATTTTGCCTCCTGAAAAAATGAAGTGACAGCCTGATGACTGTCACTTGCTTTCGACGAACTTTTTGATGCGTTGGAGCATTTCCTCGTGGGCGGTGTTTGCCTGCTGAAACGCGTAAGTGAAGAGCAGGTCGGGCGCTTGGAGGGTGATGGTTTCGTGCAGGATGACGCCGTCATCTTTTGGGGTGACTTTGGTGAGGTTGGTGACGCGGGTGCCCGGCGACTGATATGCCTCGGTATGGACGGTGTCTTCGGTGACGGCGAGGATGTCGGCGCGGTATTTGATTTTGAATTTGAAGGGTCCCCACTTGAGGCTGTCGGTGATGAAGTAACGGCGCACGCCGGGCGGGGCATCTGTGGCGCGTTCCACCTTGACGATGAGCGGGTGGATTTTGTGGTGCTGGCTGTAATCGGCGATGGTGCGGATGACGGTCGCCGCGTCGGCGCGGATGAAGATTTCTTTTTCGAAGGTTCCTTGTCGCATGGGGTGATTATACTTGTGCATTTGTTTGAGGTGGAAGAGTGTTTTGTTAGGTCGAATTTCGCCACAGGTAAACACGGATGAACGCTGATTTTGGCGGAAGGTCTGACTAATTCATCTGTGGGTAAACGAATTGTTCAAAACGCTCTCGAACATTACAGCGCAAAGTCTGAGGCTAGAGAGCGTTTCTTACGCTTTGGCGCAGCGGACGTTCTCTATACGTCCGCCTAACCTTGCGTTGTGATACTAAGGTGAAACCAGTATCCGAATGTAGATCGGGTCGCCGAAGGGTTGACCGTTCGGGTCGAATGCCTGCCAGGCGGATTCGTAAGTGCCCTCCTCAAACGGGGCCGTGAAGAGGATTTGGATGACTGCCTGTGTGCCTGCTTTGGCTGGATAGAGCGCGATTTCATCGGGGGCGCCGAGGGCGGCTCCGCCCACGCGCCGCAGGCGGTAGTCTGAAGTCCAGTGGCAGGTGCCGCTGTTGGTGACCAGCCATTGTTTGTCAATTGCCGCGCCAAAGGGAATGAAGGAGTTGTCGGGAATGGTGAGGTCTTCGATGTAGGTGAGGTTATTTGTGCAGTTTGACTGGTCGAGTGTGGGGATGATGGTGGGCAGGGGGATGACCTGTACCGGCGGCGATGCAGTGGGGGTGGGGTGGATGATGAGCGTCGGTTGGATGAGGGGGGGAGGGTTGGTCGGCGGGATAAAGGGTGTGGGGGTGGAGAGGGGGGAGCAGGCTGAGGCGAAGCAAATGCCCAAGAGGGGAAGCAGGCTCAGGCGGAGGAAGAAGCGGAGGGTCATATCTGTATTAAACCACGGAGACACGGAGATTTAGAACTCCGTGTCTCTAGAGTTTACAGATCGGTCGTTATGCTTCGTCGTCGAGGCTGGCGTCGCCTCCGCCAATATCCAGCGGGAGGGCGATTTCGCCGCTCATGGCTTTTTGGCGGATGATGGCTTCGATTTCGCTCATCAGGTCGGGGTTTTGACGGAGGTATTCTTTGGCGTTTTCGCGCCCCTGACCGATGCGGATGTCGCCGTAGGAGAAGAAGGCGCCGCGCTTCTGGATGACCTCGAACTTGGTTGCCAGATCGAGGACATCGCCTGCCTTTGAGATGCCTTCGTTGAACATGATGTCGAATTCGGCGGTGCGGAAGGGAGGCGCAACTTTGTTTTTGACGACTTTGACGCGGGTGCGGTTGCCGATGACTTCTTCGCCCATTTTGATTGCCTGAATGCGGCGCACGTCCAGGCGGACGGAGGCGTAGAATTTGAGCGCCTGACCGCCGGTGGTGGTTTCGGGGTTGCCAAACATGACGCCGATTTTTTGGCGCAGTTGGTTGGTGAAGATGACGGCGGTTTTGGTCTGGTTGATGGCGCCGGAGAGTTTTCGGAGCGCCTGGCTCATGAGCCTTGCCTGCACGCCCATGGTGGCGTCGCCCATGTCGCCTTCGATTTCAGAGCGGGGAACGAGCGCGGCGACTGAATCGATGACGATGACGTCAATGCCGCCGGAGCGGACGAGGGTTTCGGTGATTTCGAGCGCTTGTTCGCCGGTGTCGGGCTGAGAGACGAGCAGGTTGTCAATGTCCACGCCGCAGCGCGCCGCGTAGACCGGGTCGAGGGCGTGTTCCATGTCTATGAAGGCGGCAACGCCTCCCATCTTTTGCGCTTCGGCGATGATGTGCTGGCAGATGGTGGTCTTGCCGGAGGATTCGGGACCGTAGATTTCGGTGATGCGCCCGCGCGGGACGCCGCCCACGCCCAGGGCAATATCGAGCGAGAGCGAGCCGGTGGGGAAGGTTTCCGTCTGCATGTGCTGCGCTTCACCCAGGCGCACGATGGAGCCGTCGCCGTAGCGTTTGAGGATGTCGCCTACGGCTTTTTCGAGCACGGCGCGCTTGGCGCCGTTATCGCTTGTGAAGGATTGTTCTTCTGTTGCGGCGGTTGCTTTTGATTTTCGAGGGGGCATGGGGTTTCTCCAAATACTCATCTGCAAGTCAGTTTCAAGTGTAGGGGGGAGTATAGCACAGATGTTCTGTTCGTCAAGGTGTCAGGGACGCGGCGTGAGGGTGGGGGTGGGCGTCGGTGTAACGGGCAGAAAGTCCAGGTTGGGTTCGGGCGGCGGGACGACCTGAAAGCCTTTCTTGTCGGTGAAGGTGAAGTACGTCACCTGCCCGGGGAAGATTTCCACCCAAGTTTGGATATCCTTTTCCTGGTAATTGAGCGTGAGTTTGTAAATACCCGCCGGCAAGTCGCTCAGGACAAGGTTTTCCTGATAATACGGGTCAGGGTTGACCGCGCCGAAGGCGTACGTCAACGCTCTACGTAAAGGCACGCCGGAAGGTTCCGGTCTCACTTCGAGCGGGTAAAAGTTCAACAACTCCCCTTTTTCGCCGCTGATCCGTCCCACCAATACGCCCCAGCCCTGCGGTGGAGCCGTCCACAGTTCGGGGTTGAAGGTATTGAAGAACGAGTTCTCGCCTAATCTGACTTCAAAATGCAGGTGCGGACCGGTTGTCGCGCCTGTTTTGCCGACCAAGCCGATCACATCGCCGGTTTCCACGTGTTGCCCGGCGATGGCAATCACCTCGCTCATATGGGCATAGACTGTGTACAACGTTCGTCCTTTGTAGCCAAACTCGTGTTTAATCACCACCGCCTGACCGTAAGGGTCATTCAAATTATCCGCCGCGCCGGAATACAATCCCCAGCCTGCCGAAATGACGGTACCCGGTCCCGCGGCAAGGATGGGCGCGCCTTCCGCCGCGTCAATATCTACCCCGGTATGCACCACGCCTTCGATGAAAACGCCGCCGTAACGATACTCGGCAAGGGGCCAATTGACGTTGTCCGCCGCGATGGGTCGGATGAAGTAAAAGTGATCGTATGCCGAAACAGCCCACGGTACAGGATAGAGAGGCGGACGCCATCCCGAAACCGGTTCGGCTCCCGGGGTGGGCAGGACGAAGCGGAACGGTTCCACGGTGGGACGCGGCGTCGGTTCGGATATCATCCCCGCAGCGGACTCCGCCAGAAGCGGAGTTGCTGTTTCTCCGGCAATCACCGCCGTTGGAATTTGATCCGCTCCGCCCTTGGCGGTGGAGTCTGGCGCACAGGCGGTGAGGAGCAGGATGGATAGGACAAACGGACGGATGAATTTGCCTCTCATGGCACCACCGTCGGCGGGGTCGGTGAGGGGGTCAATGTGTTTGGCGGCGTGGGGGTAATCGAGGGTGTCCGGGTGGCAGTGGGTGTGCGTGTGGGGCGCGGTGTGCGCGTGTTGGTGGGCGTGGGGGTGTTGGTCGGCGTACGCGTGGGGGTGAGCGTGGGGGGGAGCAAGCGTGTGGGTGTCACGAGCACATCGGGCGGATAGAGTTGCAGCATGGCGGAATACCAGTCGAGACCGTCGGTCAGGGTAAATTCGGTGAAGCGCGCTCCGGCAAAGAACGTGCGCCAATTCGGGAGGGCGGGCACCCGCTCCCACCCGTATTGCAGAGCGAGGGCAGTCATATCCACCCAGTAACCGGGTGGCACATCGCTGTAGGTGCCTCCCTGTTCATAGGTCTGCGGATCCAGGTTGTAGCGGGCGCGCAAATCCCAGGGCGGATTGTGTAGCGGCATACCCTGCGAACCGTCCTGCAATTGGGCGCGCAGATATAAACGCCAGTAGGTTTGTGCGCCGAAATCTTCACGCACGGCGACCATCCATCCGGCGTTGGTCATGAGCGAGTTGATGGCGAAGGCGCGTCCCGTGTATAGCCAGTCGGTTGCGAAGCCGGGATCGAGATCGGAGGTGAGCGGGACGAAGGCGTTTTCCAGGCTGGCGAGGGCATCCCAGCCCGCCTCTTCGATCACCCGCATCCGCAATGCGTTGAAGGCTTCATCGGCGAGGTCGTGAAGTTGCGGATAAGGCGCTTGAACGTCCGGGAGGTCTTTTAGGGACCATCTGCCCGAAGCGCCCTCCTGGATGGGCGCTCCGTTTGCCGCCCAGAGAGGGGCGGGGGTATGATAGGCGGCGTCGTTAAAGGTCTTTGGCATGGGGTTTGGCAGGCTCAGGTTCGCGCGAACCATGCCGTTGACTTGATAAGGGAAAGGGGTCAGCGGCTGAAGGATGGTGCCGTCCAGTGCATACGTGATGATGAAGCCTGTGTTGGGCGCGGCAACGGTGGAGGTGATCTGGTCGCTGAGGGCGCCCCAGGCGGGCAGGTTTCCGTCGCCGAACCATTCGGCGGGAAGTTGTGTGACCGCGTTCCACAGGTAGATGCCGCTCCGCCCAATGTTTTGCGATTGCGCCGCCCAGGCAAGTTTGCTCCCATCCGGCGACCAGACCGGATGCGCTTCATATGCAAGCGGTGTGTTGCTCAGGTTTTTGAAACGGGCTTCACCTGTTCGATCCAGGTCGGCAAGGATGATTTCTCCGTCCGATACGAATACGATCTGACGTCCGCCGGGCGACCATGCCGGGGAATGGTCGGCGCCGGGCGAGGCAGTCAGCCGAATGGCGTTCTCCGCCGGCGCTTCGGCGGGACCGACGACGATTTCGAGGTTGTCGTCGAGGTAGGTTTCGTAGGCGATGAACGACCCGTCTGGCGACCATGAAGGTGCGGCTTCGTATTCGGGAGTGTTTGTCAGTCGAGTCAAGTCACCGGTGGCAAAGTCCATGCGGTAGAGGTCCCATTGACCGAAGCGATTCGATGCAAAGGCAATGCCCTGCCCGCCGGGATGAACGGAAGGGGTGATATCGTCCCAATCTCCGTTGGTCAGACGGGTAAGGGACATGACGCCGGGGATGTAGGCAAACAGATGCGAGTGACCGTCCTCTTCGATGGAAACCAGAACGATCTCCTCCGCAGGAGTCGTTTGCGTGTGGGGTATTTCTTCGGTGGCGGAGGGTTCAAGGGGGGGCGCAGGCGCGGGCGTTGCGGATTGCCGCGGCGCACAGGCGGCAAGGACCATGACCGCAAGGAGGAACAAAATAAGTGTAGTGCGCGAAGACTGTTTGAACATGAATCAGGCTGATGGGGCAGGATCAGGTTCCGGCGAGGGGGGAGGCGGGTTGACGTCGAATGTGATTGCCTGCGGTTCCCGGGAGGGTCCGTCGGGATAGTAGAGCAATGCCTCCAGGGTATAGGGGTTGACTCGTTCGCCGCGCAGGTGCATGGTGAACTCGATCTTCCAGGTCAGCGGTTCCACCACCGTCGTCGAAGCAACTTCATCCCCGTGACCGTCATGGAGCGCGACCTCGAGATGGGGACGTTTTTGGAAGGGGGTCATTTCGATGTTGACTCGCAGGCGCCTCCCATCCGGATAGGGGGCGGCGGAGAGCGATGTAATCTTTGTTTCTTCGGGAGTGGACCGGTTCAAGTTGTCTTCGGGAAAAAAGAATTCCATGGTCATGTGCTAGTCACCAAATGTCGAATGGGTAAGGGGGGCGTCTTATTCATCGAAAAGGAACGTCGCTTCGGAATACAGCCTGACGCCTTTCTTCTTCACACGTTCCTCGATCCATTGATCCAGGTATGCCTGTTTGTATTCCAGCGGTTTGGCGCTGGATAACTCGTGCAGGGGATAGTTCAGGTGCAGGGCGCGCGGCGAGACCGTGAAACGCGTGATGCCGGTGGGCAGGAGAATGTTCTGGCTCGCCAGTTTGAGCACAGTTTTGATCTTGAAATGAGGGAAGATCACCAACGCGGTGAGATCGGGATAGATCTTTTTGAAGGTGTCAATCAGGGTCTGGCTGGTGCGATCGAGCGAGGCGCGCGTTTTATAGGCGTTGACGACATTGTGCATGGTCTGGATGTGAGTGGCAAGATCGCTTGGCGTTTCTTTCATGATGAAAAAACTGCCGTCGGGAAACCGCACTTGCATGGGTACGTATTTCGGAGCGTCCAGCGATTTTCTCGTGTCCACCTTGACAAGCTCGATGTTCTTCACTTTGCGAAGGGATGCCGCCAGTGTTTTTACGCTCATGCCCCAGACGACGTGATTCCAGGTTTGCAAATTCACGTGCGGGTTGCTGGCTTCCACCACCTGCGCCACGATATGGGGAAACTCCATTTCCCGCAGAGAGGTGACCCGGTTGGCGCCATCCAGCACCATGTGCCGGTTTGTGCCGTCGTTGAGCGGCATCACGATGGGCGGGTTGCGAATGATACCCTGGGCGCGCAGTCTTTCCACCAGCGGCAGGGTTCGCTGCATGTCGTGGTCTTCGTGCAGGATCAGCGATTCGATCGGCAGGATTTTCAGAAGAGGCAGGCTGGGAATCATCGGGCGAAGGATACCATACAAGCGCAGGCGTTTCAAACGTCCAAACGTTTCAACGCGCTGACAAAATCCTCAGGGTGTTCCACTTTGAACGTGAGCCGTTCCTGCGTGGCGGGATGGGTGACTGTGAGCGAATACGCGTGCAATGCAGGGCGTGAAATCAGGCCCGTTTCAGAGGCGCCGTACAGGATGTCTCCCAAAAGCGGATGTCCCAACGCATACGCATGGACGCGAATCTGATGCGTTCTTTCCGTCATCGGCTGCGCTTCGACCAACGCCGAGGATTGGTATCGCTTGAGAATCTTGAATCTCGTCTCGGACGGTTTCCCGTTTCGAGAATCTGCAACGGTGCGATGTTTCTTGCCGATGTTCGTCCGCAGGGGGAATTTTGCGGTCTTTTCGTCCCACTGGGGGGGGGCCTCCAGAATGGCATGATAGGTTTTTTCCGCTTTGCGGTTTTCGAATTGCAGGCTGAGGGCGCGGTGCGCCTCGGCGCTTCGCGCAAAGACCATCACGCCGCTGGTAGTTTTGTCCAGCCGGTGGACGATCCATATCTTTCCAACCTCATCTTCAAGCCTTTTGACCAGATACGGCGCGTCCTTCTCCCAGCCGTCGGGTAGAACGGGAAGCCCGGCGGGTTTGTCGAGAACGAGGAGGTATTCATCTGAGAAGATTATCTTCATGATGTTATTTTACCCCGCCATGCCCGCTTGACATCTATCCTATACCGGCATAATATCCATTCATGACCACTGAGCCCTACAATCCCTTCCTGATCGACTCGCTTAACCATCCGCTGGCAGGACCCATCCGCCAGTTGCTGCACCGCGACGGCAGGCGCGAACTGAACCGTATCCTGATTGACGATGAAGAGAATATTCTGCAGGCGCTCGAGGCGGGTATAGAAGTCGAAACGCTTTATTTTGCCGGAGAGGAAGTCATCTC
This sequence comes from Chloroflexota bacterium, assembly GCA_013388685.1. Lineage (GTDB taxonomy): Bacteria > Chloroflexota > Anaerolineae > Anaerolineales > Villigracilaceae > Defluviilinea. Next base: position 11,009 of record JACAET010000021.1, read on the forward strand.
CGATGAACTGCGAAACAAACTGACGCCCGGCGCCACCATCCACGAGGTGGCAAAACGGACGACCAAGAAAATCTTCGAGAACGATAAGATTTCGCGCATTTTTGCCATTGCTGAAATGCCGAAGCCGAAAGGACTGGATTTGTTGAAATCCATCAAAAAGGACATCGTCGTTCTGGAAGATTTGAGCATTTCCGGCAATATCGGCAACATTATCCGCACCTCGCTGGCGCTGGATTTGGGCGGTTTGATACTGTTGAACATGGATCCCCTTGATCTGTATGACCGCCGCCTCATCCGCGCCAGCCGCGGCTACCTGTTTTCCCTGCCCATCATGACCGCTTCGACGGCAAACTTCCTCGACTATTGCAAAACCGCCAATGAGATTTTGCTCGTCACTGCCATGGGCGCGGAAAGAAGCGTGGAGGAAATCGCGTCCATCCCCCAGCGTTTGTTGATCGTCTTTGGCTCCGAAAAGGAGGGGTGTTCCCCCGAGATCGAAGCGATGGCTACGATGCGGGTGCAGATTCCGATCAGCCCCAAGGTCGAATCGCTGAACGTTTCCGCCGCGGCGGGAATTACGCTGTTCAACCGCCTCCGCTTTAACCGAAGTATTGCCACACCTTAAAATAAGTTGACAATGGCGTTGGGGGAGTGTATAGTGATTTTGGACTCGGGCGGTCTGTAGCGCGATGGTTGACGGTCACGAAAGAGGGGAAAGCCGCGGAGATGTTTCCCGAATTCTTCACAATGTAGCGCGGTACCCGATTCGGGAAGTTCGCTCGTTTAGAAAGCCGGGAGGATGGCATGTCTATGTTCGGTCAAAAAGAACACGATGGAACGGAACAGCCCGTTGCAATGGATGAATGGCTGCTCGCGTTGAAGGATGAATTCCTGATCGGTTCGCACAGAAGCGTCCAACTTTCCTTTAATCGCCTGCTCGAATATGTGGATGAAGTTCGAACTACCGTAAAAGACGCGGACCTGAACGCTCTGCTTGCTGCCTACAAGGATTTGGCGAAAAAATACTATTTGCAGTTCGAACTTTCCCTGTTAGAAGAAATCAGGGAAAAAGACGATCTGCAAAGGCAGATTCGAGCCCTTCTCGAATCTGCAGGTGGCAGCACGCTCGATGGAAACGAAGCCGCCCGAGCAGCGCTCGCCGAGACGGCTGCTTTGTTCGGCGATGAAAAGAAAAGACTCATTGACCGCTTCCCATCCCTTTTGCAAGATGCGCTGGACAAACTTCGAGACGAGTGGCAGCGTTTGTATACGATTTCCATTGCGAGCCAGACGGATCCGGTGGAAGAATTGAGACTTGTCGTCAAACTGGCGGCTTATTCGGTTGGAATTCAGGATAAGCAGATTATCGTCGTTCCCGGCAGGGAATTCGCGCTTTTCTTCTTTGCCTATTTGAACAACCTTGCCATTCTTACCGTGCCCATCTACAGTCTGGGTGCCCGCTGGGATTGGAGCATCTTTTGGCATGAGTTGGCGGGTTACCAGGTGCACGAGTTGGGAAAAAGCGCCAGACTTTCGGCGATTCGCGATAAGCTGCTGGAGATCCATACTTACTATCAAACTCTACCCAGGGCGAAAAGGAAGAATTTGCTCTCGGTGCTTACGAACGACGTTGCAGGAAGCAAACAATACCTGGAGGATTTGTTTTCCAAACCCCACCCGGACTTTAAGGACCTGGGCAGTTTCGATCATCAATTCGAACAAATCAGCCTGCGTTTAACTCCGCGAAGGAAAGACAGATTTGTCAATTACGAGTCGATGAAGAAAAAAGGCTGGAGCATGGACTGGGTCAAGGAGTTGTTCGAGGACGCGTTTAGCGTTCTTACGTTCCGCTACTGGTTTCTGAAATATTTTGCAGACATTCTCAACCGGTACGATAAGGAAGACGAACGTCACCCGCCGAAACGTATTCGGCTTGCGGTGGCAAGGGAAATGCTCACACTGGCGGGTTTTCCAATCCCTGCCGGGCATGCTGAAAGCGAGGAGACTTTCTCCGAGGCGACCGATCAGGAGAAGAAGGAGAGGGAGGAGGAAGACAAAATCGTGAAGTTTGCCGCGAGGCAGATTTTCAACTTTGTTACGCTCGTGCTTGCCGCTTCCCGTTTCGATGCCGATCGGCTTGCAGGCGCGACCCAGTCGCAGTACGTCTCGCCGGACGACTTGCGAAAAGGCTTGGATGCGTTGGAAAATTTGGTCAAACATTATCTGCAAATGTGGTCGAAGAAGGTCGATTCCATGCCGGTTGATTTGGAGGGGCTTGAGACCCAATCCGACAACCAACAGACCCGTCTGGACGAGATCAGGTATTTCATCGGTCATGTTCTCAAGGTCAAGGCGCCTGAGCAAACCGACGATTTTCTGTTTAAGAGCGAAAACGGTCGACGCGTCCCCAAGAATTATCGTGAATTGCTGGCGCTTTCCTTCTATAACGTGGATTATCACTCCCCCGGCGACATCCAACTGCTTGAAAGCGGTTTGACATATTGGGTCAAACCAGTGGATTGGAACAGCAACGCCTGGAGCGCGCAGAGAAGGGCGTATACGCCCGGCACTCCCGTACTCTTCACGCATACCATCGTCACCAGGGTCAGCGACGGTTCGCAATGGTCGGTCAACAAATCGGATTGGAATAGCTGGTTTAAGATGACACAGTAAGAAGGGGGTCAATCCGCAGCGCACCGAAAGCCTGTATTGGCGTCGGTGTTGAAACCCGGCAACGGAGCGACCTCGGCGATGTATGCGGTCGGTCTCTCCCAGCCGCCTCCCAGCCGGATGAAGATTTGATTGCCGTCATAGGTTTCGTTCCGTCCATTCCAGAAGAGGGTATCGTTGTAATCCTCGCTACCGGAATAATAACCGGGCTGATAATAGGAGGACGTCCATTCCAGGGCGTTTCCCACCAGATTGACGACACCCTCCTGACTTGGATGAGCGGCGTAAGTTGTGACGGGCTGTGGAGCGGGCGTGACGGTGTTTTCAAAAGGCAGGTTCGCCAATTCGCTTGTGGGAGGCGCGTCTCCCCAGGGCCAATAGCGGGGATCATCGAGACCGCGCGCAGCACGAATCCATTCCAATTCTTTCGGTAACCGACGCCCAATCCAGGCGCAATAGAATGCCGCCTGATAAACGTCCACACCCAAAACGGGATAATCCGGTTTTTCCTGAAAATATTCGAGGTCGGGAGGAGGCGTGCAACCCCCATGCTTCACGCACAGACCGTATTGGCGGTTGGTAACCTCGTACTTTTCCAGGTAGAACGTGGGCAGGGAGGCAAGCCACGCCTTCCTTTCGCCGGCGGCGATCACCACCGGGTCGGTGGCGCCCATGTAGAAACTGCCGCCATGGAGTGGTATTAGTTCACCCCGCGCCTGTCTGATGGCAAAAAACTCCGCAATCGATGGGTAAACCAGCGCGCCGATAATACCCAGCAAAACCGCGATGGCGGATACCAGACTGACCGTTCTGATGCGGTTTTGCCTGTTTGTTGCTTGCCTGCTTTTCAGAATGTATTCGCCCTGAAGATCGGTCGGCGGCGGGTTTTTGGTCGCATGGACTAGAACTTGTTTTTCCGCATTTTCCAAATCCCTGCTGCGCAGGAGGAAGCCATCGTCCTTGCCGCCGCGTTCCCATTCCAACGCCTTGACTTGTAAACGGCTGTGGATTTTCAGCCAGTCGTAATCGGTCTCCAGCGCGGTGGTCAGCAGACCCATCTGGACGTCAAACTTGAACTCTTCCGTGAAGAAAATAAAATTGAGTTGAGCCAACGAGGAGGGGACATCGTTCCAGACGATTTCCTCCGGGACGACCGGAATCAGCCGCTTGCCATTCTTCACGGCGATATCCAGTTCGTTTCTGCATATTCTCGATGCCATCCAGTCCGCGGTGACAATGGCAAGAAAGGTTTCCGCTTCCTCGATGCTTTTTTCGATTTCTTTCATCCAATCCACGGTGGGCGGAATATCCTCCCAATCCACCCAAAAATCGAAGCCGCGTTCCTCCAGGGCTTCTGTAAGGCGTTGGCAGAACCCTTTGTTCTTTCGTGAGTACGAGATGAAGATTCGCGCCATGCGATGTGAGAAATGCCTCGCTGTCAATGGGGTGGAGCGGAACGATTCCATTGTACAACAAATTCACGGCTGGGAACTTTTTTCCTTCGCAGGCGTCAATGGGAAGAAACAGGAAAACCAGTGCGTTACAAAAACGCGTAGTCTGCGATTGCGCGGTCTACGGATATGGAGAGAAGCGAATGAAGAAAATACCGGTTTTGGGTTTGTTGGTGGTCTTGGTTCTGACCGCTTGCGCCGAAGGCGAATCTTCCATCGAGGGGCAGTGGCGGCTGGTCACTTATGGACCGACTGCAGGGCAAATCTCCGCCGCACCCGATGTGGAAACGTCCATCGAATTCAAGGATGGACAGATGAGCGGCAATGTCGGTTGTAATGGCTTCGGCGGTGAGTATGACGTGAAAGGCGATAGGATCGCCTTTGGTCCGGTCATGTCCACAATGATGTTCTGCGAAGCCGTAGCGGAGCAGGAAGCCGGCACGCTGGCTGTCTTCTGGCAGACGGCAGGTTTTGTTCTCGAGGGCGATACCCTGACCATCACCTCCGCCGACGGCGCCATGTCCATTGTGCTGGCAAGGAAGTAGAACTTGTCTCAAAACTACCCTGTCACGCTGAGGGAACGGTTGTTGCGACCCAAGAGTCTCTTGTTTTTGGCAGTAGAGACCCTTCGCTGCACTCAGGGTGACATGTTTGAGATGACTTGTAGAAATTCATGGGCACCGTCGGCGTTCTCTTACGCCGACGGAGACGTTAGAAAGAACATCCGCCTATGCCGAAGCGTAAGAGACGCTCTCTAGCGTCGAACTTTGCGCTGTAATGTTAGAGAACGTCTCTTACGCAACGTGTATGGTGCGCGCTCTTGCGCATTTTTGCATGCGGTCTATATAGGAAATCTTCTTGGGGTTGATATTGTGAACATCAATGGGCAAGAATTCCCAGCCTCTTCCCCACCTTTGCGAACGCCTCCAAACCCTGACCGAGGTCATCGCGGTCGTGCGAAGCGGAAATCATCACCCGAATGCGCGCCTTGCCCTTCGGCACAGTGGGATACCCGATTGCCATGGCAAACACGCCCTCCTCGAACAACTCACGGCTGAACTGCTGTGCCAGCGGCGCCTCGCCAAGCATGACCGGCGTAATGGGCGTCTGACTGACGCCGGTATCGAAGCCGAGTTTCTTCATCTCAGCCTTGAAATAGTTGGCGTTATCCCACAGTTTATCCACCAATTCGGTGGATTCTTCCAGCAGGTCAACCGCTGCCAGGCACGCCGCTGCATCGGGCGCAGTGACGGCGGAAGAGAACAGGAAGGGGCGCCCGCGCTGTCTCAACCACTCGATGATTTTCTTATCGCCTGCCACCATCCCGCCGACCACGCCAAACGCCTTGGACATGGTCCCGACTTCGATATCCACTTTACCGTGCAAACCGAAGTGATCCACAATGCCGCGACCGCCTTTGCCCAGCACGCCTTCACCGTGCGCGTCATCCACCATGAACAGGATGTCGTACTTTTTGGCAACTTCGTACAGTTCGGGCAGAGGGGCAATGTCGCCGTCCATGCTGAAAACGCCGTCGGTGACGATCAAAGCGCGGCGGAAGTTCGAAGCGTGTTCTTTGATGGCATCCTCCAGCGCGCCGGGGTCGTTATGTTCGTAGGCGACAATCTTCGCGCCGGAGAGGCGGCAGCCGTCAATAATCGAAGCGTGGTTCAGACGGTCGGAAAAAATCACATCCTCCTTGCCCACCAGCGCAGAAATGGTTCCAAGATTCGCCGTGAAGCCCGATTGAAAGGTGATGACATCCTGCGCGCCTTTGAATTTGGCGAGGCGCTCTTCGAGATGCACGTGCAGGTCGGTCGTCCCTGCAATCGAACGCACTGCAGCCGGACCAACGCCGTACTTCTTCATCGCCTCGCCGGCGGCTTGCACCAGTTTGGGATGATTCGCCAGCCCAAGATAATTGTTCGAGCAAAAGTTGAGCACGTTCTTACCGTCCACGATCAGCCGCGCGCCCTGCGCCGAGCCAATCGTGCGAATGCGGTTGTACAAGCCCTGCTCTTTCAAACCTTCGATTTCCTGTGTGAGCCAATCGAGTTTCGACATGGAGACTCCTTTTTGTAGGTATGGGCCTTCTCTTTTCACGCAGATGAGGCGTTCTCTCACGCCGTCACCGCGCCGGGCGCGTAAGCCTTTTTCATTATATTGACTTCACCAAAAACGATTGTCACATTTCGCCGGTGACAACCGTTTATTTTTCCTCGACCTCCACCAGCAAGCCCAGTTCTGCCAGCGCTTCCATCACTTTTTGGATGGCTCCGCTTTTGACGATGACCGCCGTGGGACTCAACATCTCGCCCAGAAATTTTGCCGCCTTCGATTTGCGCATCTCTTCCAGGACCTCGGGCCTGCTCACCCGCAAAACGACTTGAGTCTCCATCCGAGCCTCTGTGCCGTGCGCCTCCCAGCGTTTGAGGGCTTTGACCAGCGGCGGCGGGACTTTGTTGTCGGTGTGTTTGACGAGCAGCGCCAGCAGATGTTCGGCTTTGAGTCCCTGCTCTCTGGCTTTGTTCAGGGAGTGGACGGTGATATGGTAACGATACACATCGTCCTTTGGGTCGTCCCACTCGCAAAAGCGCGAGATTTGATAACGCACCACACGGGGAGCCGTCCGCTCGATGCTGATCCTGCCGTTTGAAGAGACTGTGATCTTTCCGTTTTCTTCAAAGGTCGAAGGGTGAACGTCGGGACTTTGGCTTTCGGGTTGCGGCTTGATTTTGAAGGCTGTCGGTTCTGTCGCGCTCTCCGCCGCCGACAAATCCACCAGCCCCAGCCAGTGCAGGACGCCGCAGAGGAAGAATCGAAGCAGGGCGCCGTCCACCTCGTCCCAGTGGGCAAAGCCGCGCAGGTACATGCCGTCGGCGGCGCGCTTGATGAACCAGGAGTCGTAATCGCCGGCGGGGCGTTGGAAGTCGGCGTATTTTTGTTTGATGTCACGGATGAAGGCGTTCAGGCTCCACCATTTGCCTTCGGGGATTTCGCCGAGCAGGTCGAGCAGGAATTCGCGCGTTTCGAGCGGCTGGTTGCTCCATTCGCCTTCACAGATAATGCCGGGCATGAGTTTAAGTTCGTTGAAGGTTTCGCTTGTCTGCCAGGCTTCCTGGAGGAGGTGAAGCGCCTGAGGGCGGGGGGCTGCCAAAAACTGTTTGACGGCTTCGGGTTGGGGTGTTCCCTGGTGATTGAGGATGCGCGCCGTTTGTAGAAAAGCGCGCAGGATGAGTTGAGGGATTTTGGTAGGGGGCGGTTCGATGCCGATGCGAAGCGCGGCAAGCAGGGTGACGGCGTCATTGAGGAGGGTATCGCCGGCGGGAAGTTCGCGTCCGCGTTCGCCGGGGGAGGCGGGGCGCCCAAGCGGCTCGGAATTGGAGGCGGGAGGCTGGCTGGGTTGCTCTTCTTCTGTTTGCATGAGTTGGAGCAGGTCGTCGGGGATGTAGGCGAATTCTTGCGGTCCTTTTTGGGTGTCGAAGAAGGCGCGGGCGAGCAAGCCGCGGTAGTAAAGGGTTTCGGCGGGGGAGACGGGGTGGAGGTAAGGCTTTTCGCGGTCGCGTTTGGCTGCGCCAGCCTGGCGGATGTCGCCGAAGCGGCGGGTGAAGGTTTGCCAGGGGAGGCGTCCGCCGGCATGGGCGAGGGCAGTGAGGGCAGAGGCGGCTTCGGGCGGGAGAGAGGCTCGGATTTCGGCGAGCAGGTTCGGGTCGAGGAGGGAGGCGCAAAGTTCTTCCAGGGCGCCCTCGGCTTGGGGGGAGGTCAGTTCAAGTCCCCAAAGTTCGGCAATGATGCGGAGATGTCCGATGTCCTGTTTGAGGAGGGAGTGGAAGAGGTCGGGCATGAGGGTTACCAATTACTGCGGATAATTGTAATTGGTCATTGACACAAACACCACGCGCAAGGTGGCTCTTCGCAACGCGCAAATGCGTCGGTAGAGATCGCCGAATGGGCGCTTTGGTGAAGAGTTGATTATGAGCCGCGAATGACCTTGAGGGCGTTGGGGACGATTTCGAAGGAGACCTTGTGGAGATCGGTGCCGGGACCGGAGAAGATTTCGCCGTCGGCGTGAATGTAGAGGGGGCGGTCGGCGGTGAGGGTGAATTTTTTGCAGGTGGAGATGGTGACTTCTTTGAAGCGGCCGTGTGTGCCTTTCATCACTTCGGGGACGATGCGCAGCATTTTGAGGCGGCTGACGTTGGTAATCATGGCGTAGTCGAGGAGGCCGTCGTCTATTCTGGCTTCGGGTGCGATGAGGAAGCCGCCGCCTTCGCGCGGTCCGTTGCATAGGATGAGGTAGATGATGTTCTCTTCCACGCGCTTGCCGTCCACTTCGATTTGCATGTGGATGGGGTTGTGGTCGAGCAAAATGGTTTGGAGGACGGCGGTGAGGTACATGAGGAAGCCGCGCAGGAGGGGCAGGCGGTGCGAGCGGATGGTGACGATGGCGCCGAAGCCGATGCCGAGGGTGTTATCGAAGTATTCCCTGCGTCCGTCTTCTGCGGTCATCAGTCCCAGGTCAACGGTGGAGGGTTCGCCGTGAATGGCGCGATGGAGGGCTTTGGCTGCGTCTGTGGGAGCGCCAATGCCGTGACCGAAATCGTTGCCGGAGCCGGCGGGGACGACGCCGAGGATGGGGCGGCGTTCTGCGGGGATTTGCATGAGTCCGTTCATCACTTCGTGGACGGTGCCGTCGCCGCCCATGGCAATGACGAGTTCGTAGCCCTGCTCGCCTGCCTGTTTTGCCAGCTGGATGGCGTGACCGGGGTAGACGGTTCCGCTCCAGTCCATGCCGCCGTGTTCTTCGGTGATGGAACGCAGGTCGCGGGCGATGCGCCAGGCGTTGCCCATGTCTGCCATGGGGTTGAGGATGATTTTGATTTTGCGATGCATGCGGCCGCCTCCGGAAAGAAGACCCTAAAGGCTTTCGAAAGACCTTTAGGGTCTGAAATGTTCGATGATTATAACCCCCGCCGGAAGGAGAAGGAAGAGAGGCTATTCGGCAATAATATTTTGGGAAGTAATGGGACCGGTCATGCCGCGTGCGATTTGAAAGGTGCCGCGGTTGTATTTTTTTGCCTGGTAGAGGGCGGCATCGGCCGCGCGTAGCAGGTCGGCGGCGGTGCGGGCATGGACGGGGTAGATGGCAATGCCGCCGGAAATACTCAGCCTGAGGCGTTTTTTGTCGGGCAGGATGTATTTGAGTCTCTTCATGCCTTCGACGATCTTCTCTGTCACGATCCGGGCGGATGATATGTCGGACTGTGTAAGAATGAGAGTCAATTCGTCGCCGCCATAGCGCGCGAGAAAATCGGTGGAGCGAACGCCGCGTGCCATTTGATTGAAGACCAGCCGCAGGACATCGTCCCCGATGGCATGACCGTAGGTGTCGTTCACGGCTTTGAATCCGTCCAGGTCCATCATGACAACTGCAAAGGAATAATTGCTGCGGCGGGCGGCGAGGATTTCCTCTTCGAGCCGTTCATCCAAGGCGCGGCGGTTGGGAAGACCCGTCAGCGTATCGCTGTATGCCTGCCGGCTGATGATCTGGTGCAGGTGGGCGTTGGAGATGGCGACGGCGGCTTGATCCGCCAGCAGGCTCAACAGTCTCAGTTCCGAGGTGGTGAAGCCTCCCACGTTCGAACGAGCCAGATTCATCACGCCTACGACTTTATCATCCGTTTTCAGAGGGATGCCAAGGATGGAGCCGCGCCAATTGGAGGGGACGTTCGCATACAGGGGGTGATTTTGCATATCCTCCACGATGATCGTCTCGCCGCTACGCGCCACCGTGTACGTCAACCCATTTTCCCGCGGCTTCGACCAGACGGTATTTTTGTTGCCGGTGGAATCCAGCGCCGCCCCAAAGGAAAGTTTTCCGTCGGCATAGAGAAAGATGTGAACATCTTGAGCGTTGGGAATGAGTTGCAGCGCTTCCGATACCAACGTGTCGAGTACATCCGACAGATCGAGGCTGGAGGTCAGCGTGATGCTCAATTTTTTCAGCGCGTTCAACTCCTCCGCCTGTTGTTTGAGCAATGTCAGCAGGACGTGATGGTCAACCACCGCCTGGGCAAGGCTGGTCATTTCTTTTTGATCTTGAGAAAATCGCTCAACAGCCTCAATCAGCACCTCAATGAGTTTCAAAAGAGTCTCCCGTTCCGCCAAAGAGACCTGCGCGGTATCGAGCCGTTTGCGGGCTTCTGCCAGAATTTGCAATGCCTGTTCTTTCATACATTTCCAATCATGCGTGCCGCGGCTTCAAACATGCCCGCACAATTTCAATGAACTTCGGGGTCATTATAGCAACACCCGCGGTGATGCTGTATTACACGCACGTTACAGCATTAGATGGGTTACAATAAAGCGTGAATTTCTTTGGAGGATACTCGTGTCGGACTCCCCGAAACCTGCTCATCGAACACCTCTGACCCCGCGCCGATGCGGACTCATCATCGGCGCTTCCGGCGGGCTGGGCGCGGCGCTTGCCAAAAAACTCGCCGGGCAAGAAACCTCGCTGGCGCTGGTTGCACGCAGCAAGGATAAGCTGGATGCCCTTTGCCGTCAAATCAATGCAAAGGGCGGCTACGCCCTGGCATATCCGCATGATGTCTGCGATTACGACAAAGTCCCAGACCTGCTCCGAAAAATTGTCGCCGATTTGGGCGGCTTGGATTTCGTCATCTATGCGGCGGGGATCAACCTGCCGCCCGGCGGCATAGACCGCTACAACTTTGAAAACGACCGCCTGATGGTCGAAGTCAACCTCATCGGCGCGATGGCATGGCTGACGCCCGTGGCGGAGATGTTTCAGGCGGCGGGCGCGGGTCAGATTGTGGGCATCGGTTCGGTGGCGGGCGACCGGGGACGTGTGGGGAACCCCGGATATAACACGTCCAAGGCGGGACTGGCAACCTATCTCGAAGCCCTGCGCAACCGGTTGACCAGGCGCGGTGTGCATGTGCTCACCGTCAAACCCGGTTTCATGAACACAGAAATGCTCAAAGCCGCGCAAGGCGCCACTCCTTTCGTCATCGAACCTGAAAAAGCGGCTGAAGATATTTTCAAAGCCATGACGAAACGCAAGCAGGTCATCTACACCGCTTCTCTCTGGCGCTGGATCATGCTGGCTATTCAACATACGCCTTCTTTCATCTTCAGACGATTAACTTTTTAGAAGGAGACTTTGGTAGTGTCGGGGAACCCCGAAGCTTCCAAAGCTCGAACCTCCATGAACCTCTACGAAACATTCACTCAACTCGAAAACTTTGGACATTCGCTCACATCCTCCTGTTATCGAATCAGGGCTACGAACACGGAAGACATCCACGAAGCCTTTCAACTCGCCAAACGCCTCGGGCTGACCGTCACCGCGCGCGGCACCGGCATCAGTTACAACGACGCCTCCCTCAACGGCGGCAACATCGTCCTCGATATGACCGGCATGGATCGAATCCTGGACTGGGATCCCGCCTCCGGCGTGGTCCGATGCGAGGCGGGTGTCACCCTCGAAGACCTGTGGAAGCGCGTCGAACCCGACGGCTGGTGGCCCCCCGTCGTTTCCGGCACCATGAAGACCACGCTGGGCGGCTGTCTGGGGGCAAACATCCACGGCAAGAACAACTTTCGCGTCGGCACCATCGGCGAACATGTGACCGAATTCACCGCCATACTTCCCACCGGCGCGCGGGTCACCTGCTCCCCCCAAAAAAATGCCGACCTGTTCTATGCCATGATCGGCGGGCTGGGGATGCTCGGTGTCTTCACCACGATGACCTTGCAGATGAAACGCATCTACTCCGGACTGATCGAGGTGGACGCCTGGCATGTGAAAAACCTCAAGCACCAGTTGGACAGCCTGCTCGAACATGCCCCCGATCACGATTACATCGTCGGGTGGCTCGATACCACAGCGAGAGGAAGGAGCCTGGGGCGCGGGCAGATCCATGCCGGGCGAAACCTGCGCGAAGGAGAGGACGCGCAGGCGCAGGAAACCATGAAACTTACCTACCAGCACCTGCCTGACCGCTTGTTCGGCGTGATGCCCAAGGCGTTGCTGCATTACTTCATGAACCCCTTCCTGAACAATTTCGGCGTGCGGTTGATCAATGCGGCAAAATATATGACCGCTCTGCGCGACCATACCTTTCGCCAGTCGCATGCCGGATTTCACTTTCTGCTGGATTATGTGCCCGATTGGGAGCGTTCGTTCGGGCGCGGCGGGCTGATTCAATATCAATCCTTTTTGCCGAAGGAAACCGCCGAAAACGCCTGGCGGGAGATGCTGGTACTCTCGCATCGGCGCGGGACCCCGTCCTACCTCGGCGTCACCAAGCGTCACCGCCCCGACAAATTCCTGCTCACCCACGCCGTGGACGGCTTTTCCCTTGCCATGGATTTCAAAGTGTCCGACGGCAACCGCGCAACACTGGGAACCCTGCTGAAGGATTTCGACCGCATCGTCCTGGAGGCGGGCGGGCGTTTTTATTTTGCCAAAAACAGTGAAACTTCTGCAGAGACCGCCCGCGCCTTCCTCGGCGAGGGAGTCATTGCCAAATTCAAGAAACTCAAACAGCGCTGTGATCCCAACAACTTGCTCGAATCTGATCTGTACCGGCGCATCTTCAAGGACATCGGACCCTAGACCTTTGACCTCAGAACGCCTATGAATTTTGTTGTGGAAGACCTGGGCATCATCGAATACGAGACCGCCCGGGAGTTGCAGAATCAATATGCGGCAGAGATCGCAGAAAACAAACGCGCCCCCACCCTGTTACTGCTGGAACATCCGCACATGTACACCTTTGGGCGGCGCGGCAAACTGGAAAACCTGTTATGGGGCGAGGCGCAACTCCGCGAAATGGGCATTGCCATCCATTGGGTGGACCGTGGCGGCGACGTGACCTATCATGGACCGGGGCAGTTGGTGGGGTATCCGTTAATTCCGCTCACTCCTCTCCGTCTCCCCTCAACTTCACAGAAAATAGGGGGAGAGAAAGAGGGGGGGGCGATGCGCATTCCCCATGCAGATTACGTCGGTTACGTGCGTACTCTGGAGAATGTCATCATCACCGCACTGGCACGGCTGGGGGTGGTCTCCGGTCAGCGGCAGGGACTCACCGGCGTGTGGATTCAAGCCGATGTGCATTCGCGCTGTCCGCGCTGTTCACCCGAAGACCGTAAAAAGCCCGCCAAAATTGCGGCAATCGGCGTCAAAGTGGATGCGCGCGGCATCTCGCGTCACGGCTTTGCCCTGAATGTAAACCCCGATATGGAATACTGGAACGGCATCATCGCCTGCGGGTTGCAGGAGGAACCCGTTGTCTCGCTGGCAGATTTGTTCCCCCAACCGCCTTCGATGGAACGGGTCAAAACGGAGGTGGTGAAGGCGTTCGGGGAGGTGTTTGGCGGTGTTGTGCCGGATGGAGCGAAACATTTCCATGCCGGTGACGGAGACTTTGCGTTCCACTTGGAGTGATGACCTGCCGCCTGAAACCGATGGGTGATTGCGAGGGGAAAATAGATTTGATACATTCCCATCTCACTCGAGGAGACAACATGGTTCGACAGCAGACCCGAATCAATCGCAGGGATTTTTTGAAGTTAATGGGCGCGTTCGCCGGCGCTTCGGCAGTGGTGACCGCCTGCGCGCCGAAGCAGGTTCCGGCTGCGGACCCGACGCGGGCGGCTCCCCTTCCTGTGGATATGACGGGCGCGCCGCCCGATCCGATTCTTCCGTCCGTCCCATTGGGCATCATTGCATTGAACCGCCTGGCATACGGTCCGCGCCCGGGCGATCTGGAAGTGTTCAATGCCTTGGGCTCGACGGACGAGGAACGATTGCGCGTCTATGTGGCGCAACAACTCGCCCCGGATTCGATCGACGACAGCGAATTCGAAGCGCGTTACGCCGCGGCAGGCTTCGAAACGTTGCACAAAACGCATGAGGAATTGTATTACGACCATATTGCCAACAATCCCTATGACTCGAACGACGATACGTACTGGGAGTGGTACAGCCAACCCGCCCGTGAGCTTGTGGATGCGACCTTTCTGCGCGCGGTCTACAGCAAAAAGCAACTCGTCGAAGTGCTGGCTGATTTCTGGCACAATCATTTCAACGTCTACTTCTGGCAGGATGAGGGCGTGCCGCTTTTGGTTTCGTACCATCGCGACGTATTGCGGAAGCACATGCTCGGCAACTTCCGTCAGATGCTCGAAGCGGTGGCGACTCATCCTTCCATGTTGTATTACCTGAATCAAAACAACTCTTCCGACGCAGGTCCGAACGAAAACTTTGCGCGCGAACTCTTCGAACTGCACACACTGGGGGCGGAGAATTACTTCGGCGTGCGCGACCCGAACACCATCCCCAAGGACGCCAACGGCATCGCCATCGGCTACGTGGATAACGACGTCTACGAAGCCGCGCGCGCCTTTACCGGCTGGCGTGTGGACGACGACATTTACGAATACGAAGACGGCGTCGAGAAGACCGGACGTTTTCTGTATTACAAACCCTGGCATGACCGTTTCAACAAACTGATTTTGGGACGTTATATTCCCGCCGACCAGCCGGATATGCAGGACGGGCGCGACGTGCTGGACCTGCTGGCGAATCATCCCGGCACGGCGCGCTTCATTGCGCGCAAACTTGCCCGCCGCTTCATCGCGGACGTTCCGCCTGAGTCCGTCGTGGAGGCGGCCGCCTCCGTCTTCCTGGAGTACCGCAACGAGCCCGATCAATTGAAACGCGTGGTGGAGACCATTCTGCTCTCGCCCGAATTCAAGCAGACCTGGGGAGCCAAGATCAAACGTCCCATCGAAGCCGCCATCTCGATGATGCGCGCCCTCAACACAGACTTCACCAGATTGCCCGGCGGCATCCCTTGGATGTGTTCGATGATGGGGCAAGCCTTGTTCGAGCGGCGCCCGCCGGACGGCTACCCCGATGTGAAGGAGGCGTGGGCGAATTCCATGTCGTTACTGTATCGCTGGAACTTTGCCGTTGCCATCGCGGAAAACTGGATGGACGACGAGGAACAGAAACGCGTCATCCGCACCGACATCCTGGGGCAGACGCCCGCGCAACTCCGCACCGCCGAAGCCCTTGCCGATTATTGGATTCCCCGCATCCTCAATCGTCCCCTGTCCGGCCCGGATCGGCAGGCGGTGATCGCGGTCATGGCGCAAGAGTATGATCCGCGGGACGAACTGCCGCAGGATCATATTGACTGGATTTTGCCCGCCATGGTCGAAGTGATTCTGATGAGTCCCGATTTTCAGTGGAAATAATTGTCCGCCTTTTCTTTTCCTTGGGGAAAGGGAGAGGCGAGGGAGAATCTATGCCCGCACCAAGACTTTCACGACGCAATTTTCTGCAAGGATGTTCCGCCGCCATTGCCGGTCTGGCTGGCGCGCGGCTTACGAACGTTGCCTTCGCGCAATCGGACAGCCCTGCCGACACGCTGGTGGTCGTTTTTCTGCGCGGCGGCTGGGACGCGCTCAACGTCGTCCCGCCGATGGAGGGCGACGACCGCGGCTACTATGAGAACGCCCGCCCCGACATTCAGATTACCAATTTACTCCGGCTGGACGACCGCTTCGGATTCCACCCCGCGCTTGCCCCTCTCCATGAACTTTATCAACAAGGCAACATGGCAGTCATCCACGCAGTAGGATTGGATTATGACACGCGCAGTCATTTCGACGCGATGGAATACATCGAACTCGGTACGCCCGGTTCCAAGAATGCCGCCTCCGGCTGGATCACCCGTTACCTGCAAGGCACAGGAACATCTGCCATTTTGCCCGCCCTTTCCACATCCGGCGCGCCATCGTCCCTGCTGAATTACGTCCCGACTGTGAACTTGAACGATCCCGGCGACTTCTCGCAATGGGATAACGGTCTCGCGCAATCCCAGCAGGCGGCTTTGCGCCAAATGTACAATGGCGATACGCTTTTGCACCGCGCCGGGATGCGGACACTTCAATCCCTCGACATCGTCCACCCGCTGGTGGAACAGGACTATAAGCCCGCCAACGGCGCGTCGTACAACGACGACGAATTGAGCCATCAACTCAAAACGGTTGCCCGCATGATCAAACTGGACGCCGGCCTGCGCGTCGCCACAGTGGACTATGGCGGCTGGGATACGCATGAATATGAGAACGATGGAAACGGCGGATACATTGCCGAACTGCTCGGTAACCTTGCGGCGGGGCTTTCCAATTTCTATCTCGATCTCGATTCGGGCTATACCGATCGTCTGTCCGTTGTTGTCATCAGCGAGTTTGGGCGGCGCCTCGTGCAGAACGAGGATTATGGCACCGACCACGGTCATGGCAATGTCATGTTCGCGCTGGGCGGCGGAGTCAACGGTGGACGGGTGTACGGCGCGTGGCCCGGTTTGCGCAACGATCAGTTATACGATCACGCCGACCTTGCCGTCACCACCGATTATCGCCAGGTGTTGAGCGAACTGCTTGCCCGGCGTTTGGGCAACGCCGATCCGGCGGCGGTCTTTCCCGGCTACGTCCCCTCGGGGGAACTGGGAATCTTCCACGCCAGTTGACGGTCTGAGACGCTTAAAAAAAGACATCACAAGGTAAAGCCTTGTGATGTCTTGCTTTGTCGGGGCGAGAGGATTTGAACCTCCGACCTCTTGCACCCCATGCAAGCCGGGAAACCGATCACTCTTACCCTTTGGAATTATCGCCATAACGCCATAAAACTAGACTGGTAAAGCGGTTCTATTTTCAACGCGAACGCGGGACCCGTCAAGGTTTTTCACAGTCGGCGGATTTTCCTTTTGAGTTTGCCGCGTGGCGTGGCTCTGTTGACCTCTACGGTCCGTCAGGGCTTGCAGTATGCCCGTTTTGTCCTGGGCTTTCCTGTGGTTTGATAGTTACTGATATGTCTCTTTCAATAAGTGATTAGGGGATTTACCCGCTGTCGGCTTATCCTGACAACCGGATAGAGACACCCCGCCCCACTAATGCAAAGGTCCCGCCCGGGTATCCAGCGCGGGGTTACTGGACACACGGACGGGACCCACTCGCCCCCAGGATGATTACTTGTTATCGCTGTCGGCTAGGGCTTCGCGCATCTTCTCACCCAGATCGGCGGGAAGATACGCTAACCATTCCTCGACTGTGCGCTCTTTCCCATCATGGCATAAGACCTTGCCGCGATCCCAGGCGGACCGGAAACGCTCGAGGGTCTTACTTGGTCGGTTGCTCGCGGCACGTAGCCGGGCTTGCATTTCGACATACTTAAGGCGGGCTTTGCTCATTGTTCTAATTCCTTCTCGAGACGATCTAAGCGGTCTTCAAGGGTGACTGTCTCATGGAGTTTCGGAAAAGCCTGTAGGATTGTTTGGATAATCCGTAAGCGCTCCATCGGGGGAAGGTTCGCGGTCTTTAGCAAATTCCCTAACCCGTCCACACTCTCATTAAGCAAGTTCGATAGTTTGCGGGAGGCTTGACGTAACAGGTTGGCTTGCGCCTGGTCTAAGGCTTTGGCAAAAGCGTCATCACGCATCCAGCGGTAAAGCGTCCGCGGGGAGACGTTCGCGACTTCTGCGGCTTGCTCGAGGTTGGATCCGGTCAACAGGGCTGTAATGGCGATCTGTTGCCGGGGAGTGACATTATCAGTCATAAGCGGACACCCTACAGGCTTATTCGAATAACTCCATAGAAACGCTACAGCGACGTGCCGACGATGGTAGTGCGTTTCTCGCGGTCGGCTGTCCCCTGGACTACTGCCGACTTCAACAACTCCGCCCGGATCCCCGTCCAGGCGTTCTCAAACTCTTTCGGGTCCCCGCCCTGGGCGATCCACACCCGCAAGGCGGATTGCTTGCGTTTCGCGTCGATCTCCGCCGCTTTGCTTGTCCGCTTTGCGTTCTCAGCGTCCGCTCGCTCCTGGGCGGCTTTTTCAGCATCCGCGAGCCGACGCTCTGCTAATGCTTCGCTCCGGGTGGCTGTGGTTTTAACCTGGGCAAGTTCCTTCTCGAGGTCGGCAAATTCCAGCCCCTTCCCCTTGCGAGCTTCGATCTGTGCGGTCAAGTGGTCGATCCGCTTCTGGTTGTCCTGCTTGACCTTTTCAAGATGGTCTTTCAAGTATTCTGTGTTCATGTTTCCTGTGTTCCTTTCAGTTTGGTTTGATAAAACGATCTCCGCGCGGACCTGCTCCAAAACTGGAATGATCCGACGGCGTAGTTCCTGGGCTTGTTCTTTCGTCAGTCCTTCAAAGAGTTTCAAGATTTCGCTACTCATTGCGTTTCCCTTTCGCTTTGGTTTCGGCTTTTCCAGCCCGTCCACTTGTTGGTTTTGGCTTTTCCTACCCGTCCACTTGTCAATTCTTCGAACGGGTCCGCGAATGGGATACCCGCCGCGTCCGCCCAAAAACCGAAGTTCTCACCGGTCAACCAAAGTATCGCATCAAGTGAGACAAGCGGGTCTTTGTCTTTGGCTTCATCCACAGCATGTAAACAGACGCTCACGGCTAACTGTCGGAGGTTCTCATCCGGGACATCCTCACCGATCACTGGTTTCTTGCGCTTGCTCATATGCTCCTCTCTGAATTGCGGGACCGTTCGCCCTGGTCATAGCCCTTTGTATAGGCTTCTTGCGCCCGCTTTGAACGATGTTTTACGCGCGGGCGGTTGTGGTAACCATCGGAAAAACCTTGCAGGTAGTACGCTCCTGCTGTTGTGCGTGCTTTGAATAGGATAGGTTCTTTTTCTTCCTGGTAATTCATGAGTACCTCGAAATATGCCAACGGGTTAACCTGTTTACATGCCTTTCACGCTCGATCCTGTGGGCTTCTTTGCGGGATGCGCTCTTGCTCGAACCGTTGTTCCAGAATAGAGACATGCTCTGCAAACTGGCATCCGTTCGAGGCTCGCCATAGATAAGCCCATCTCCGGCGCGTGTTGCCAGTCCTGCCGACTGCAAGCGTTTCAGGGCGGAGTAGACAGACGAACGGGGCAAGCCTGTTCCGGTGGCGATCTCGCCGGCGTTCCTGGAAGGATTGTCTAGGAGATACTTCCAGACATGCCACGCCACAAGCCCCAATTTCCCGAAAACGTCCTGCTCAGCCTGTGTTTTTGGGTTGTCCAAATTCCGTACACTACAACTACCCGTTGTGTATAGTGTACGGAATTTGGACAACCCCACGAAACGATAAACCCCGATGCGTTCATCGGTCTTTACACGTTGAATGAGTTTGGCTGTGACAAGGTCCTGCAAGGCTGTTGGGATGGTGTCCTTGTTCATATTGGCGAGTTCTGCAAGTTCCCGAATGGTCGCCCGCCACGTCTCACGCCCGTCAAGCCTGGAACGTTCTACACAGGCAAGGTACACCGCTCGCCGGGTATTGGCTTTACGCCCGAACGTCCCGCGCCAATCGAAGGATCCGGCGAAGTCTTTGGCGCGTTGCCAGATACGCACTTTCCGCGCCGGCTCCTGATCCTTGCTGTTAGCGTTCTTCGACTTCTCCTCTTCTTCGCGGAAGACCTTCGGTATAGTACGATCTTTGCTGTAAGCGTGTTTCACAAGGACCGAGGCTTCGTCATCGGGCAATCCAGCCCGCCGCGCCGCATCCAGTATCACTGTTTCGGCTTCGTGATATTCGCGTCCGTTCGCTTTCATGTCACAGGCAAGGGCGAATAACCTGGTATTACGCTCGCCTTCGGATAACTCCCTGCCGAATGTCTCACGGTTGTCGTAGGACAATACCGCCGCCCATTGTGGAAGTCCGAATAACTCCGGTTCCTGCCATTGCCGGCGGGCTTTACGAGCAAGTGTCACCCCCAACCATTCAAGGACGGCGATGCTCACCGCCGGGATGGTCTCACGCGGAGGTAAACAAAAGCGCGGCTCCGGGGTTGCCCACTGGTACAGGATGCCCGATGGATGAATGGAGGGCGGCATGACTACCAGATGAAGGTTACCCCAAACTTGAACGTCTTTGACGTTGCTCTTGCTCTGGTTCGCCGCTTCCCCTTCGAGGATCCGTAACAGGTATGCCCCTCCCCTGCTTCCAGTAATCGCCCAAAATGGAATGGCGCGGGCGGTCAATTCCTGCCCGATCTGCTTGAATGACTGTTGACTATCACAGTCCAACGCTAGCAGGTTTCCAGACGTGCGCCCCATGATTACGCCAATATTGTGACGCTTGAATAACTCAGTGATGTCTTCCTGCCCCTTGTGTTTGCAGGTCACGTCGCAATGATGCAAGCGGGCTGTGAAGTACGGCTTAAGGATAAATGGCTTCTTTTCGTGCCGCTTCAATGGGATGACATTGAACCCGCGTTCGTATAAATCAAGCGCGGTTTGTTGAACATCACTCAAAACCCTGGGTGACGTTTCAAGCCTTACCATTTCCTGTAACTGTAATTCGTTCGCGTTCATAGACTTATCCAAATAAAACGATAGTCAACCGCCGACGCCAATACGAAAAAAAGTTGCAGAAGCGTAACCGCAACGGATAGAGACGCATCACCCACAAAAACAAAAGGCGGTTGCGAACATACAAGCGCAAACAGTAAAGGCGGATTGCCAAGTCACAACGAAGGCGAAACATTGTGTTCATTGGAATAAGCCCGACTGCCGATAAGTGACCGGGTTGTCAGTGATGGAATTACGCTTTGCGGTCGTGTTTGAAAACTCAAAATGCCGCAAGCCGACGCGCCATTGTGGACCATAGCCGGGGTTGTAATACCTCTCAGCATGGCGGGCGAAGTCGGCGGTAGAGATTGCGTAAGTCTTCCCGTCCACAATGAAACGGATAAACTTCCCGCCCTCATCCTGGACGGCTTTCAATTCTGTTTGTGATAATGCTAGTGACGGCTCGGGCTGGCGAAGGATCACAGACACCTTTTCGTAGGTCGCTCCCTTCAACGTGCCGATGTGAAGACGCCTCCCACGAGTGTGATTGAAGGCGTAAAACCGCACCCCCTTTTTGGTCCGTTTGACTTCGATCCTCCCTGCCAGTGTGATATTATTGTTACACATGACACGCTCCTATCGTGTCACCGTCCCCGCCGCCCTAGCCACAGGGCGGTTCTTTTTCGAGGGCGGTTAAATAAAAATTCCGGGGCAAAAGACCTTGCGGTCTTCTGCCCCGGAAGTCAATGTCTCAGTCGGGCTACAGGGCAGAGTGTAGCACAGATGTTCTGTTTTGAGAAGGGGTCAATCTTCAACATTTCAAAATTCAGGCATTTTCAATTGCACCTGCTCCCGTCGCGCTGTCGGCATCATGGCTTCGGCGTGTTCTTCCTCAGCCGACAGCACGATCCCGCGCTTGCGTTGTCCGTGTTCGCGGCGCTCCTGTTGACGGACCTCCCAGGGCGAACGCGGGCGGTATTGGATGTCCATTGACGCAATCTCGATACCATCGAAAAACCGCTCAAATTCAGGGCTGTTCAACAGGGGTTGAAACTCAATGACAACCCGCTTTTCTTCATCCTGAAAAATCGCAACGTAAACCGTCATTTTTCACCATCCTGTACCCCCCACGTGTCCACGTTGACGGCGTTTTTTGGCGGTATTTTTGCACCGTTTTGAGCAGTAGTTTTTGTTGTCTCTGACATGGTTTTTTCGGGCGCGAAAATGGCGGTCACAGATGGGGCAAATTCGCCACTCACGAACGCTGTTTCCCACGGCGAAACAATCCGCCGCGCTGTGGCTGTTCCTCCAGTGTTCCCGGTCCGTCCGTGTCGGCGCTCATGGTGGGCGTGGCTTGCGGCGTCCACGGTCGGCGGATCTGCTGGCGTTCCTGCCGGCGCTGTTCGGCTTTCAGCCTCTTATCTTCCAGCATTTCCCCGAATTGCGCCCGGACCGAAATGAGCACACCCGAGGGAATGGACAACAGGCTAAACAAGCCAATCGCCCAAATGACAGCAGGGGCGCGGACCCCGGCATATACTTCGAGGATCACATTCACAGACAGCACAACCACGATGTAAAACAGGTAGGTAGAGACAGCCAGGACGAACGGGGCGCGGTCGGCTTTGTTGCTGTGGGTCGTGTTCCATTGCCAGAAACGAATGGAAGTAGAGACAGCGGTCACACCCAGGACTTCAACCGTAAAGGCGGCAAGCCAGGCGATATTGACGGGAAAATCCATGTACTCATACGTGTGGGTGTAGGTCAAATAAGCCGGGATGCTTGCGGTCGTGTACGGCACGATAGCCGACAGCAGGTCAAGCAAAGAACGCTCCGCGCCATTGATCGTGTCGCTCAGGGTCCGAAAGATTTTCTCGAGAATGTTTGTGTTCATTGGGTGTTCTCCTGTATGAATTGATTTACCTGGTCGGCGGTCAAGTTGAAACGCGCCGGACCACCGTCTATACGGGCATTGAAAGTTTCACCGTCCTGGGTGACTTCGACATAATGCCCGTTCACATCAAGGGCAAGCATGTTTTGAATTGGGGAGTTATGGACGTGGTACCGGTCGCGGCAAACGATCTGCTTACACGTCAAGACCTTCGCGCCTGGTATGGTGAGTGCGTTCATAGTTACCTCACGCCAAATTAATAAAATCGCTTGCCGTGCTTTCAAGGTCAAGCGCCAAATTCAAATACCGTTGGGTTGTGGCAACTGACGAATGACCTAGCAGGGTTGAAATTTGAGTAAGGGGAATACCTGCCTCATAGCCCAATTGCGCGAAGGTCCGGCGGAGATCATGCGGGGCGAGTTCATCCATGCCGATCTTCCGCCCGTACTTGTTGACCAGATGGAAAACGGCTACCGCGCTCAGGCTTTCCCCGAGTTCCTGCTTTCGCCCGAGGGACCGGGCGATATATCCGCCGCCGGCGATCTCACGCCATTCTTTCAGGCGGTCGGCTAACTTGTCCTGAATGGGAATGACGCGGCTTTTGTCACCCTTGCCTGTGACTTCGATCACCGTCCGCATTTTCCCGCTTTTGGTCGGCTGTTGTTTCACCGCGTCGAATGTCAGGTTGACCAGTTCATCACGACGCAAGCCCGCACCCAGGAGCAAGCCCAGGACGATCCAATCCCGCTTACCTTCGAGAGTGTCACCGCATAGGCTCGTAATGTGTACTACCTGCTTTTGAGACAGCCAGGTGTGCGCCTTCGTACCTTTGGGCTTATTGACCTGGACCGCGTTCTTCATCGCGTCCAGGCGTAGCAGGGCGGCTTGTGTCTGTTTCAGGTTCTGCGGGGTTGCATTGGCTTTCATGTCCTGCTCGATCCCCTGGACCATGAGACGTAAGGCGGACTTCAAAAACTGCTTGCGGGATGACTTAAGTCCATCGGCGTACTGTTGGAGAGCGGTATAGTTGGATGGGTTCACGCCCGCCGCGTGCATGACTTCGATCTCATGCCTGTACCTGGCTTTCGTGGATGGTTGCAGGTCGGCGCGGTCAAGGGCGGACAGGTCAAGCGGGGAGGTTGTGGTTAGGGCTGTTTGCATAGGCTAGGTCCTTTCGGAATACCCCCATATTGTACCGCTTTTCGCGGTACATTCAAGTCCGAAACGCGTTATAATAATACTAAAAAGAAGAACATTGTTAGACTACTGCAAACAGAAAGGCACGGTTACAATATGTTGGACATGGCTATAAAAAACAAGTTGAAAATTCTTATCTCTGAAAAAGAGTATCGTGAGGGGCGCAAATTGTCCTATCGCACAGTCGCAGAAGAAGCGGGTATTTCTCTAAGCGTTTTGACTGACTACACTTCGCAAAGAGTGAGACGGTTTGACACGATTACTCTTGAAAAACTATGTCAGTATTTCGAGTGTCAACCGGGGGACCTGCTCGAGTACTCCCCTGACGACGATCTACCCAAAACAAAAAAGCCCGCCAAGTAAGGCGGGTCTTTTGTTTCAGGGTCTATGAGATTATCCAGAAAAGCGTTTAGCCTTTGAGACGGTCAACGGGGGAATGTTTGCTGTGTTCTCTAAGCAGGTCATCATCCACCATTTGAGCGTAGTGTTTCACCATAGATAGATCTTCATGCCCCAAAAGGCTTTGTAACGCTAGTAAATTCATGTCGGCTCTAAGGGACAGGATCACAAACGTCCGTCTCAGGGCGTGGGGTGTGACGTGGATCCCGGTCCCCCTGGACAACCTCCGAAACACTGTAGGTAATCCGCTACCTGTGAACCGTGTCCCGCCTTTAGCCTGAAACAATGGATCACTGTCGGCACGTTTTTCGATGGTCCGTCTATAAGCCAGTAATGCACGGCGGGCGGTTGCGCCGACTACGGCGCTCCGATCCTTTCGTCCCTTGCCCTGCTTGACCTTCACAAGCCCGCTTTGAATGTCCACATCCCCCCAATTCAACGCGCATACCTCCGCACGTCTAAGCCCGCTGTCAGCCATGAATAGCACAATCGCACGATCTCGAACGTCACACGCCTGGACGACCTGCATGAGTTGATCCGCATCCAAAACAGGCAGTCGTTTCTTCCCCATTTTGGGCAAGTCGTACTTAACAGGCGAGGGTATATATCCTTCATTGTGCCAAAAGCGGAGCATTGTTTTTATCGCTCTGGCATGTCCCCAAACTGTGCTATCCGCCGCGCCGCGTCCTGCAAGTTCTGCAATGTACTCCCTAACATAGCGGGCGGTTACTTCCATTGGGGAGGTTACCCCGCGCTCCTCGATCCACTCAAGGAAAATGCCGGCTGTGTATCTGTAAAAATCAAGGGTGGTTTGTGCGGCGTTCACGGCTTGACGGGATAGCATGAAATCCGTGTAAGCGTCTCTCAATTCGACCGATGCAAGCGTCCATGAAACACTATTTTTCGTTTTGGGCATAAGAAAAACCGCCATATCTGGACGATATAGCGGTTTTCCTGGACTTATGTCCATCTGTCGGGGCGAGAGGATTTGAACCTCCGACCTCTTGCACCCCATGCAAGCGCGCTAGCCGGGCTGCGCCACGCCCCGATTGGCAGGGGGACATTATAGCCTCGTTTGAACAATCTGGCAACTCGCCCTGTTTGCGGCGCAATCTCCCTTGCATTTGCCGCACAGGCGGATGTTTTCCAATGTCCGCGTACCTTGCGCGGTACTCCGGTGATTATGCTAAAATAAGACATCACCGAATGGAGTTTTCATGCCTGAAATGATCGAAGTTCAAATTGACAGCGTTCGGGTGCATTTGATGACCCCTCAGCGTCTTGTCATGTTGAAACAAAAAAATTCGGAACGTTACCTGCCCATATGGGTGGGTCCGTACGAGGCGGAGGCGATCACCGTCGCGTTGCAGGAAGTCGAAATGAGCCGGCCGCTCACGCACGATTTGCTCAAGAACGTTTTCAACGCGTTCAACGCGCGTGTCACGCGGATCGAGATTGTGAAACTGCAGAATAACATTTTTTATGGAAGCATTGTCGCCGATCTGAACGGAAAGGAAGTGCATATCGACTCGCGTCCCTCCGACGCCATCGCTCTGTCGGTGCGCGCCCATGTGCCGATCTTCGTGCATCCCGCGGTGATGGATGAAGCGGGCATTCTGCCCGATGAGAATCTGCCCGAAGGCGGCGAAAAGCCCGTTCGAAGCGAGCCGGCTCCCTTGTCTGAGGAAGGAACCGAGCGTTTATCGGTGTTTGAAGATTTCCTCGGAAAACTCAACCTCGATCAGCTCAATGACGACGATACACCGGACGAAGAGTCTCCCGGCGACCCCAAAAAGAAAAAATGACCGACCATCTTTCCAACGAAGAACTCACCGCCCCCGCAACAGCAACGGCAGTGCCGCACAGCCGGGAAGCCGAGGAAGCCGTTGTCGGGGCGGTCTTTATTAATCCCGAAGTGTATTATGACATCGCCCAATTCCTGAGCGCGGACGATTTCTATATTCACCGTCACCAATGGATTTGGGAGACGTTCAACAGCCTGCACGAACA
>JACAET010000054.1 GCA_013388685.1 Chloroflexota bacterium
GGGCAAGCCCTCACCCAAACCCCCACCCTCAGAGTTCAGAAACCAGAGATTCAGAATCCAGAGTTAGAGAGAGATGGGAGCGACCACCACACGAAAACCCTGATCGGGGGAGCCGGAAAGCAGGATTGAACCTGTAGCGGGACGCACAGCGGGCGACCCTAGAGGTGTTGAGGAACGAGCCGCCGCGCACCACGCGGCCGCCGCCTGCTTTAATATCCTCGCGCCCATCACTCACATTATACGGGTAACCCTTCCAAAGGCTTTGCGTCCACTCCCAAACATTGCCAACCATATCCGCCGCGCCGTAGGGGCTGTCGCCTGCGGGCGAGTACGCGCCGACAGGAGTGGTTCCTTTTTTACCTCCTTCGCTTGAGTTGCATTTGTTCTTGTCGAACTCATTGCCCCACGGCCACTCGAAGCCAAACTCGCCGCGCGCGGCCTTTTCCCATTCGGCTTCGGTGGGCAGGCGAATTTCCAAATTCAGAATTTTGAATTCAGAATTCTGAATTTGCCCGTTCAGCCATTGGCAATACGTCTGCGCGTCGTTCCAGGATACATTGACCACGGGATGGTCTTTCTTCTTTTGCCAATTGCTCACCGGATGCTTGCCGTTTTGGGCTTGCACGAATAAATCGTATTGCTCGTTGGTGACGGGGAATTGCCCAATCCAGTAATCGCGGGGAATTTCGACCGTGTGTTGCGGCTTCTCATCGTCATAAGCAAGTTTGTTGTCGTCGCGCGAACCCATCAGGAATTTGCCTGCTGGCACTGGCACAAATTTCAGCCCGCCCCATTCCTGCGCGCCCGCGCGGGCGGGCACGGTTTCGCGGCGCGCGCCTTTTTCGGATTTGGCTTCGCCCCCTGCGGGGACTTTGCCGCGCGCGGCTTTCTCGGCAAAAACTTCTTCGCCCACTTCCAGCAACTCTTTTTCAGGCGCTTGTTTCACTTCAGCGGGAACTTTCTCGGGTTCGGACGGTTTGGGCGGCGCGACGAGGTGGATGAAGGCGTCCAGCGTTTTGGGATCAAAGCGCGGCGTAAAGGCGCCGATTTTTTGTAATGTGCGCTTGAGACGGGCGCTCTTGCCGCTCCTGCTAAATTCGAATTCCTCGATGACTTTAGCGGCCTCGGCATCTCCGTTTGCCCAGCCAAGCAAGTTCTGTACAAATTTGAAACGCAAATCTTCGTCATAAAAGACTTCGTAGATCTGTTCCTTGAGCGAGTCAGGCGCGGCGCGCATCAACACCTGCCAGCGGGTGAAGTCGGCGCGCTCCACGTCCGCGGCCTGTCCCGAATTGACCAGCAGTGCCCACGCCAGGTTGAGATCGTTGAGAAAGGTCTTGACTTTGCGCGGGTTGATCTCCGCTCCCGCCACGATGGTCTCCCAACTTTCAAGCGATTCCGCGGCCAGTTTCTTTTCCTCTTTTTGTTTCTCCAAAAATTCGCCCATCTGTTTTTCAAGGATGGGCGGCAGTTCGAAACGCAGTTGGATGATCTTTTCGAGATAGTCGGAGGCGGTCTCGGCGGTCATGCCTGCGTAATATTTGGTGACAGCTTCCTGAACCATCTGCGTATGCGCCCCAATCACGAAGACACAGCCGTGTTTGTCGAGAAAAAGTTTGACCGCCTCAAGCACCTGAACAGCCTTTTCGGGCAGGCAGCGGTCGAGGTCGTCAATGAAAATGACCAGCGCGCCTTTCTTCTCGTCAATTTTGGTGAAGTCGCCCTTTCCATGCACCCAGCGCGCCAGCAATTCCTCGAAGGCGGAATTGAAATGATCGAAAAAGGAAGTATGCTTGTAAAATTCCGTGTCGGTTTTGTACTTGTTGAGATCGAGGCCGATTTCCAATCCCCCGAATTTCACTTTGAACATGTTGACGAAGGTCGCCAGCACATCGTAACGCGGCGCGGTCTTGTCAAGGATATCGCTCCACAACTGCTCGCCGAGATTCCCGCGTCCCATCGTGTTGAGGATCACGCGCACCAGCGCCACCAGCAATTCGTCTTCATCGTTGTACTTCCACGCGTCGAACCAGACGGTCTTGCAATTACGAAAGTCTTTGGCCGTCTCGCCTTCATTGGCAAAGAAAGGCTTACCCTTTCCATCGCGCCTATCCAACAGGACTTTCACGCGTCGTAACAACGTGGTTTTTCCAGAACCCCACTTCCCGCTGATTCCAATCGTCAACGGCGTGCGCGTTTCGGGGTCCGCCACCAGGCGCGCCAGTGTGATGGCAAACTGGTCGAAATGAAAACTGGCCTCGTCCTTATCGCGCAACGGCGAATCGGACAGGATCTGCGGCGTTTCCCAGGTTTTCTTTTTCAGTTCGGCCATGGGTCCCTCGCGGATGGCTGGATGCGATGACAAAATTATACCCCCGCCCAAACCTCCCCTCGCAAAACTTCCCGCAGGGGCATTTCAAAAAGCAGAAAAAGGGGAGGGAGTCCAATCTCCAATTACCAATTACCAGTATACTTGCCCCATCCCATCCTCGAGGATTCCTCATGCTCACCCCCTTCGATTTCCTCCTCATCTCCCTCGCCGCGCTGGCGGCGGGCGCGGTCAATGCCCTGGCGGGCGGCGGCACGCTCATCACCTTTCCCGCGCTGACTTTCCTCGGCGTGCCTGCCGTCTCTGCCAATGTGACCAACACCGTCGCCCTCTGCCCCGGTTACTTCGGCGGCACGCTGGCGCAATGGAACGACTTGAAAGGGCAGAGGCGCAGGTTGTGGTTGATTATCCCCGCCGGCATCCTCGGCGGCCTGCTCGGCGGCTGGCTGCTCCTGCAAACAGGCGAAAAACTCTTCCGCGATCTGATCCCTTACCTCATTTTACTGGCTTCGGCTTTGCTGGCGGTTCAGGACCCTGTCCGCGCGTGGTTGAACCGGCGGATGACCTCCGGGCAGGGAAGGCCCCTGGAGAAGATCACCTGGCTGCCCATCACACTGGCATCGGTCTACGGCGGATATTTCGGCGCGGGGCTGAGTGTGATTGTGCTTTCGGCGCTGGGCTTGACCCTCGAAGACACGCTCACGCGCCTCAATGCTCTCAAACAGGCAGTGGCGTTCTCGGTCAATATCGCCGCCGCCGTCTACTTCTTGTTTTCCGGAAAGGTACTTTGGACTGCCGCGCTGGTGATGGCAGTTGGCGCTTTAATCGGCGGCTGGCTGGGCGGAAGGCTGGCGGGTCGAATCAAACCGTCCACGCTGCGGTGGACGGTGGTGACAATCGGCGTGATCGTTTCCGTTGTTTATTTCGTGCGCGGATGATCCCCTTCGGCGCCCGACCCGTCCCTCCATAGACCTCTTGCAAAAGCGCGCCAGCGGGCGCACAGTACGCCTTCGCGTAAGAGACGTTCTCTAAGAGAGCGTTTTGAAACTCAACATTCACCACAGATACACACAGATGGATACTGATTTTTGAGAAAGCAACCGTGAAAATGCTCTCAAATCTTATTGATCTGTGTTCATCTGTGTTCATCTGTGTTCATCTGTGGTTTAGAACGAATTTCAAAACACTCTCTACCATTACAGCGCAAAATCAATCAAATGGGTTGGGTCACCCCTGAACGAATATCGCGCCGCCACGGAGCGCAAGTCAGAGACTTGCGCGGACAAGTCGGAGACTTGTCCTACAATCGCCCCAATTCAACGATTCGCGGACGGCTTGTCGGCAAAAAATCAACCTTGCGCTGTAATACGAAGATGCAAGAGGTCTAATTTCCTTTTTGCGCGTTTTTTCCCCCCGGCACGGGCATGACGGCAGTGTCGTCGAACAGCGAATCGGTGTAAGTTCTCTTGGGAGCCGAGGGGCGGCTTTCAGGCGGACGCCAGTTGGCAACGACATACCGATGGACCTCAGGCAGATGATGCTTCAAAAAAGCCATCGTTCGCGCGTACTGGACGTACGCCGCGCCATTCAACCCCTGCGGTTTTCTCAGCCCGGCATGGATCGCGCCCGCCAGGGCAAGCGCCTCCTCCGGACGGATTTCACCCGCCTCCGCCAGAGATCGAAACAGCGACAACAGGTCGGCAGTGGCGGCGGGACGGAACAACTCACTGAACGATTCTGGAGCGGGCATGCTCAGCACACTTCCCCATCCTCGTCCACGTAGCAATAATCGCCCTGGAAGATCTGCCAGTCGCGCCACAGGTTTGCCAATTCCCGCAGGTATGCAGGAATGTCCCCGCCGCTGACCACCCTTTCGTTGTTGGTCAGCACCGGCAGAGCGGTCTCCTCCCCGAACAGTTCTGCGGCTTCCTTTCGTTCGATCACCACGCGCTCATAGCCGAGCGCCAGTTCGCGGAACTCGGCTTCGATGGCGTCGGCTTGCGGGTTGCGCGCTTCGCGGTAGAGTTTGATCATCGCTTGCCTTTCTGGGGTAAGATTATACCCGCTTCATTCGATGAACCTCATCCCTGTTCGCTTCCTCGACCAGCCGATTCGACCGCTCTTCGATACGCCTCCCGCCCGCGAAAAGACGCCCGACTGCCCGAACGGATTCGTCTGGGAAGGCAAAACCTACAGCGTGACGGAAATGCTCTCCTCATGGAGCGATTTCCAACGCCGCGGCCGGATGTCTAAAACTATGCGCCCTGCCCATGCGGCAGTCGCCGCCTCGCGCGGATCGTTGAACGTGGGCAGATTCTACTTCCGCGTCCGCGTGGAAACGGGTCAGGTTTTCGATATCTACTACGACAGAGCCATGAAGAATGTGGACGAGCGCAAGGGGCAGTGGTTCATCTATCGTGAGATGGGAGAAGGTTGATGGAACAGGAACAATCATCGGCTGGGAAAGAAGCGGTGTACGTCATCCCCTGGAAGCCCGTCGATCACTGGGTCGGCATCCTCTTGCTGGCGCTGGTAGACCTTTCTTTGCTGGCGGTCATCACACAGGGGCTGGGAATCCGCCTCGCGCAAAATGCCGGCTTGATTCTCATTCAACTGGCGTATCTCATTCCCCTGATCGTGATCTTTGCCTACCGGCGCGTCCATCCAAAAGCGCTGGGGTTCGGCGGGTTCGAGTGGAGCGCGCTGGGCATCGGATGCGGACTTCTGAGTGCCAGTTATATCGTCATCCTGTTGCACAACGCCGTTCTCATGCTTTTGGGCGTGGATACGCAGGGCATCCGCGTGCTGGAATTGTTCTCTCAACTCGACTCGCCCGTCTGGTTCATGGTGGTGGGGGTGATTTTTGCGCCGATCATCGAGGAACTCTTTTTTCGCGGTTTTCTCTTTCAGGGTTTCCGCCAGCAATACGGCTGGGTGAGGGGCGCGCTGTTGAGTTCGTTCATCTTTGGCGCGGCGCACCTCGACCCCGCCGCCTTCCTCCCCACCGCCATCCTGGGTTTTCTGTTTGCCTACCTGTATCACCGCACCCATTCGGTCTGGGTCCCCATCCTTCTGCACGTGCTGGTCAACGCGCTGGGACTGTGCGCCGCCTACGCCGCCGCGCAAATGCCGGGCATCATTCCCGTGTGATCAGCCGCACCTGATTATCGTAGAAAAAATAATCCCATGCCCAGTTGATCAGCACCACCAGCCGGTTACGAAAACCGATGATGCGGTAGATGTGCAAGCCCACCCAGATCAGCCAGGCGACGAAGCCGCTGAACGACAGCCCCCAGATCCGAGCCACCGCCGCGTTGCGCCCAATGGTCGCCAGCAGACCCGGGTCCTTGTAGCGGAACGGCTTTTGCTTCACGCCCCGGATGGCGCGCAGGATGTTTTCCGCCGCCGCCTTTCCCTGTTGAATCGCCACCGTCGAAAGCATGGGGAGCGGCTGACCGTCCCCGTTTTCGAGATATGCCGCGTCGCCCACAACGTACACCTCGGGGTGATCCGGCAACTGTAACGTTGCCTCGCTTCTGACCCGACCCGAACCTGCCGCCGCCGCCCCAAGCCTTTCCGTAATCCCCGCCGCTCTCACGCCCGCCGTCCAGATCACCGTATTCGTTCGAATCTCCGTGCCGTCGCCCAGCGAAACGCGTTGACCGTTGTATTCCATAAGCCTCGCCCCCAATCTGATTTCCACGTTCTTCTTTTGCAATAACTGGAACGTCGCCCTGCGCAGTTCCTCGGGATAACTGGCGATCAGCGCCTTCCCCGCCTCGAGCAGGATCACCCGCGCCTCGCGGATGTCCAGTTCGGGATATTCCTTCCGCATCACATGCGCGATCAACTCCGCCAGCGCCCCGGAGGTTTCCACGCCGGTCGGTCCGCCGCCGACCACAACGAAGGTCAGCATGGCGCGGCGTTTTGCGGCGTCTGTTTCGCGGCTGGCTTTCTCGAACATCTGCAACAGGTGGTTGCGTGTGGCGACCGCGCTTTCGATGTCCTTGATCTGAAAGCCGTGCTCCCGCACCGACTCCATGCCGAAGAACTCCGTTTCCCCGCCCACGGCAAGGAGGAGGTAATCGTAGGCGATGACCGAGCCGTTCAATTTGACGTACTTTTCCTGCAAGTTGATGGAAGTTACCTCGCCCATTCTGAACGTCAGGTTTTTCTGTTTGCGGAAGATGGTGCGCAAGGGGTAGGCGATTTGCGAAGGGACGAGTCCCGTAATGGCAACCTGGTAGAGCAAAGGCTGAAAGAGGTGGTAGTTGTTCCGGTCCACGAGTGTGATACGGAGGGGAGCATTTTTGAGCCGTTTGGCGGCGGTCAGCCCGGCAAAGCCGGCGCCGACGATGACGATGTGGGGAAGTTGTCGGGTGGTCATGGTATCCTGCTCTTTTGAAAACGTCCCGAAGAATTCGATCCGCCGGATGTGGTGTATTCGATCACCTTCGGAGCATTTTAATTGTGAAATTATTCACTTTTATTATAACCAAGACGGTCTGAATTGTCAATTTGTTCCCCTCCCGCTGGTTTCGAGTGCAAGCGTTGATCTGAGCCTGTCAAAGGGATGGCGAAGGCCACCGCGTGGCACAGACGATTAACGGCGTGACCACCTACTTCATCGGCAACTATTACGAGTTGACAGGCTCTCAGGTCACGAAGTATTATGGAGTTTATCCTGAGCCTGTCGAAGGACCGGAGCGACTCGCATCGCCACACTTGCCCCTGGCACAAGTGCAGGTGTGCGCAAATCCACCATCCCCCAATCCATGAGCGTGGAATCCTGATTTCGATACGCCCTGTAGGACAGTACTACCTGGCAATACACCCATTCGACACTGGTGCCTGACAAGCCAACTACAGCACAGGAAAAAATTCGGGCAAACAAGGCGGGAGGTTTGACGAGGAAATGGGAAATGTCAATCGAAAAAGACTATAATGGGCTGGCTCGCGAAATTGATCGAAAATCCCCGGCTTTGGCACAAGCCACAAGAAATCAAGAATGGATGCGCTGAAAATCACTCCCACCTCAATTGCCGACGTGTTATTAATCGAACCCAGGGTTCATCAGGACGAGAGGGGATTTTTCTTCGAGAGTTATCAAAAGAACCGCTTTGCCCAAGCCGGAATTCCCTTCGAGTTCGTGCAAGACAACCACTCTCGATCGCGGTTTGGAACACTGAGAGGGCTGCATTATCAGATTCGTCAACCACAGGGAAAACTGCTCCGGGTGCTGACGGGAGAGATCTTCGATGTAGTGGTGGACCTGCGAAAGCGTTCTCCCACATTCGGACAATGGGTTGGCAATTATTTATCCGCCGGCAACAAACAGATCCTCTGGGTGCCGCCGGGGTTTGCCCACGGGTTTTACGTCACCAGCCCCGAAGCGGAAGTGCTCTACAAAGCCACCGACTACTATGCCCCCGAATGGGAACGCGCCATTCGATGGAACGACCCGGCGCTGGGCATTGCCTGGCCCCTCGAGCATCAAAACCCCATCCTTTCCGCCAAAGATGCGACTAGCAGGCCATTCCATGAAGCCGAGGTATACGAGGAACTCCCTTAACCATGCGCATCCTGCTATTGGGCAAGAACGGTCAACTCGGATCCGAATTGCAACGCCTGCTTCCCCCGCTGGGTCAGCTAACCAGTCTCGCCCGAAACGACCTCGATTTGCGCGACGTTTCCGCCCTGCAAAGCGTACTGCGCGCACTCAAGCCGGATGTAATCCTCAACGCCGCCGCCTATACGGCTGTGGATCGGGCGGAATCGGAACCGGATCAAGCCTTTCAGGTCAACGCCCTCGCCCCTGGCATCATGGCAAAAACGGCAAGAGACCTCGGAGCGGCGTTCATCCACTACTCGACCGACTACGTCTTCGACGGCAGAAAAGGCGCGCCTTATATCGAGGACGACCCCCCAGCCCCCCTGAACGTCTATGGAAACAGCAAACTCGACGGCGAAAAACGCATCCAACAGGCAGGCGGCGCCTTCCTGATCCTGCGGACAAGCTGGGTCTACAGCCTGCGCGGCAATAGTTTTGTGAACAAGGTTCTCGAGTGGGCGCATCAAGAGGAGACCCTGCGAATCGTCAACGACCAAATTGGAAACCCCACCTGGTCGAGAGAACTGGCAAACATCACCTTCCAACTCCTTCGGCAGAATCAAGCCGAAATACGGGATTTGATCCGGGAAAGACGCGGCATATATCATCTGGCCGGAAACGGATTCGTCTCACGCTACGAATGGGCAAGGCAA
Organism: Chloroflexota bacterium; assembly: GCA_013388685.1. GTDB lineage: Bacteria > Chloroflexota > Anaerolineae > Anaerolineales > Villigracilaceae > Defluviilinea. Next base: position 8,594 of record JACAET010000054.1, read on the forward strand.
ATCCTGATCCACGCCTCCCGCCGGACCGGGGAATCGATACCCCCCATTGAACCCGTCGCCACCGACGCGTTTCCCGCACCCGCCCGTCGTCCGTCGTTTTCGGCGCTGGATTGTTCCAAATTCCGGCAGACCTTCCGCCTCAGCCTGCCGGATTGGTCGGCCTCCCTCCGCGTCGCCATGATGGAAGGGACGACAACGGGAATTTAACCGCAGGCAGCTTTGTTCCCACGGGAGGCAAAACATGCCGGGCATCTTTTTCTCACGCGGTTTTAATCCATAAAATCGTTACAAGTCATCTCAAAAAGGTCACCCTGAGCGTAGCGAAGGATCTCGACTGCCAAAAACAAGAGACTCTTTGGTCACAACCACCCCTTCTCAGAGTGACAGGGTATTTTTGAGACAAGTTCTAATAGAATTGTAATCAACGAGATAATTTTACGCCCGTTCATTCTGGGTATAATGAAAATATCGGATGTGCCGATTCGCAATCCAACCGACGATATCAGCGACTGGATTTCGTATTGCAACGTTGACGTTGTATCCATGGCGGCGGCAAAATGCCCCCGCAGGACAAACCCTCCCCATGCCGCCCGCCACCCATTCTCACAGCGGATGTTGCGCAGCGTACTCGAACACAGCCTTCCCGAATACAGGGGTACGCTGCCCCGATACGCAAGCGGAATTTCACAGTACGGCGTAACATGAATTTTCGCAGGCAAGAAACGACCCAATGGCAATGAGGTATCGCGGGAACCGAAAAACCAGCGATGCCCGAAGATTTCGGAGGAAGAAATGAACACAACAATCCACAAGGGGTTGCGGGTCACACTATTGCTGACCCTTTTACTGGCAAGCCTGGGTATAGACAAGGTGCGAACGGTGTACGCAGCCCCGCCGAGTCATGACAACTTCGTCAATGCAAGGTTGATAGACAGCATCACCTACGTTGATCTCAACGTAAACACCTCAGAAGCGACGCCTCGTTTCAACCCAATCACGGAGGAAGTGGTGGCGCCGGGAGACGGGGCTGATCTGGATAATGTGGGACCCTGCGAGTCGAACATCTTTCTCAACACAGGGTCCAATACGGTCTGGTATAAGTACACCCCCCCTGTGAACGAATCCATCGCGGTGGATACGAACGGCTCGGATTACGACACCTTCATCGCCGTTTGGACAGGCTCGCCCGGAAGTTTGAACCTCGTGGGATGCAACGACGACAACTATTTCGGCGACTCGGAATTTTCATTTTCAGCTGCTCAGGGCATCACATATTACATTCAGGTTGGCGAATTCAACGGGTTTGAAGGCAATGCATTCGGCGGGAGCACCGGAGGCACCCTGCAATTCCATGCCTACATCACCAACCTGGATGTAACCATCGGCACAAACCCGCCAACAAGATATTACATGGAAAGCGGCCAAAGCAAAGTGGAAACCTACCTCGGCGTGAACGGCGGACCGGTGGTGGTGAAGAGCACCAACGGCGCAAACATCATCGCTTCGTACCTGCAATACCGCCGACCAGGGACGACCGGCGGCTGGACGGGCATCACC
>JACAET010000039.1 GCA_013388685.1 Chloroflexota bacterium
CGCCACCACAGGCGGAAGCAAATTCGAAGCCATCGAAAAATTGACGGGCGTGGGACTGGTGGTGAAAGATGTGGTTGTGCTGATTGACCGTCAATCGGGTGCGAAAGAGTCGCTGGCTCAGGCGGGCTATTCCCTGCACGCGGTGCTGACGATTACGCAGATGCTGGATCATTGGGAGAATACAGGGAAAGTGGAGAAGGATAGAATTGAAGAGACGAGGAAGTTTCTTACCCTGTTGTGATCGGTTTGCATCTCACCCCTCCACTTGCACCTCCACGATCCGGTCCAATCGAAAATTTCGTTCCGCGTTGCGCAGGTGGCAATAGGCCTGCAAATAGACATAATCCGCCAGCCCCATCACCTGTCTGGGGGTGATCCAGCGCCGGGTTTCGTTGCCGTCGCCGTCAATGTAACGGATGAACAACCGCCTGTTGCTGTAGATCGCTTCGCCCAGTTCGGTGGGGAGTTGGATGCCTTCGTTGGGCCACGCCGGGGAATTGTAAATGCCGATGTATTCATCGAGCGGCTTGTTGAATTTTTTCAACCCGTCCATCATGGCGAAGAAGATTCCGCGCAATGTAAACGCGTCGTCGAGGGCGCGATGCGCCGACGACATCGGGACATGAAACGCCTCCGCAATGGAAAGCAGACTGTTGGAGGGCAATTCGTAGAACGCCCGCGCCAGTTTCAGCGTGTCTATTAGATTGGGGATTTGTATCTCGTGTCCCAGGCGCTTGAACTCGCTGTCCAGAAACTGAATGTCGAATTGCGCGTTATGGCAGACCACCACCGTGTCGCTCAGCCAGCCCAATATCCTGGGGGCAACCGCCTCGAACAAAGGCGCCGATTTCAGATCTTCGTCCGTCAAGCCGTTCGTGCTGGCGGCTCCCGGTGAAAGCGGACGTTCGGGATTTACCAGGGTTTGATACTGTTCTTTGATGCGTCTTCCCTCGCTGAGGACAATCCCCACCTCGCAGATGCGGTCGCCGAACCACGGTGAGAGACCGGTCGTCTCCAGATCCAAAAAGGCGAAACGTGCATTGGAAATATCGAACATAATGACCCATTATACAATGCCGCCGTTTTCCCTCCACTGGTGTGTTTTTGCGCTATACTTTTATTCGTCATCATGCTTCCCGATCTCCGCCTGCACGACCGCCTGCGCCTGCGCAAACCGCATCCCTGCGGCTCCTACGAATGGACCGTCACCCGCCTCGGCGCCGACATCGGCTTGGAATGCCGGGGCTGCGGGCGGCGCGTCCTGCTTACCCGCCGCGAACTTGCCCGGCGGCTCAAAACCAATCTCACCCGATATGAAGAAGAGCAAAATGCCACTTCCCACTCAGACCCCTAGAAAACCCCACATCGTCTTCTACTTCTCCGATACCGGCGGCGGGCATCGTTCCGCGGCGGAAGCCATCATCGAAGCCATCAATATCGAATACAAGGATAAAGTCACCACCGAAATGGTGGACTTCTTCAAAGACTACGCCCCGCTGCCCTTCAACAAGATGCCCGACTGGTATCCCCACATGGTCAAAGCCCCGCAGTTGTGGAGCGCCAGTTTCCACGTCACCGACGGGCGCGCGCAGGCGCGCGCCATCACGACCACCATGTGGCCCCTCGCCCGCCGCGCCGCCAAAGCGCTCGTCCGCAGCCACCCCGCCGACCTGATCGTCACCGTCCACCCGTTTGCCAACACCTTCGCGCTCAAAGCCCTTGGCAAAGACCGCCCGCCCTTCCTCACCGTCGTCACCGACATGGTCACCACCCACGCCCTGTGGTACGACAACCGCGCCGACCTCATCCTCGTCCCCACCGAAAAGGCGCGTGAACGCGCACTCAAATACAACATGCCGCCCGAAAAAGTGCGCGTCGTTGGGCTGCCCGTCGCCGACCGTTACTGCCAGCCGATGAAACGGAAGAGCGTCCTGCGCAAAAAACTCGGGTGGGTGGCGGACAAGCCTGTGGTCTTGCTGGTGGGAGGCGGGGAAGGAATGGGACCGCTGGCGCGCACCGCCTATGAAATAGACGCATCGGGACTCGACCTGAGCCTGGTCATCGTTTGCGGGCGGAATCAAAAACTGAAAGCGACTCTCGAAGAATACAAATGGGAAAACCCCGCTTATATCTACGGCTTCACGCGTGAAATGCCCGACTTCATGCGCGCCGCCGACTTCATCGTCACCAAAGCCGGTCCCGGCACCATCGCCGAGGCGCTCAACGCCGAACTGCCGATCATTCTATATTCCAAGTTACCCGGTCAGGAGGATGGCAACGTGACCTTTGTGCAGGAGGAGGGCGCCGGTGTGTGGGCGCCCACCCCGCAGGAGGTCGTGCGCGCGCTGACGCGCTGGATCGTACGTCCTGTCGAACGGCAGCAGATCGTCGAGAACTGCCGCCGCGCCGGCAGACCCGAAGCGGCAAGGACGATTGCGCGAACGATTGGGGATATGCTGGGGCTGTGAATCAAAACCTTGCGTAGAGCGCGTTCTCTGCGCAGGTGCGTGGGGCTTCGGAAGGTTGGCTAATACAACGGTATCCTCGCCCCGTTGACCTTCGCCGCCTGTTCGGAGAACAGATACTGCATGGCGGCGACGATGACATCCGGCGTGGTACCGGTGCCTTTATTCTCCACATCAATTGCCCGCACTTGAATAATATTCGCTGTGACGCCGTGCTCTTTGAGTTCGGCGGCGAGCGTGAGCACGAGGTTTTCCTGCGCGGCTTTGGCGGCCGTATATGCACCGCTCCTGCCGGGCGGGTTGGCCACCGTCGAAGCCGAAACCGCCATCACCCGTCCCCAGCCGCTGGCGGCGAGTTTGGGCGCAAAGGCGTGGAACAGGTGAAACGTCGTCCACACGTGCTGGTTGAGCATGAAGGTCAGGTCGTCGGCGCTGGTTTCGGGCAGGGTTTTGCCGCCCACCCAGCCGCCGACGAGGTGGATCAAGGCGTGGACATTGCCCAATTTGGCAGAAACAGCCTCGGCGGAGTCTCGAGCCGCCTGCCCGTCACGCAGGTCAACGACGGAGGCGAAGAGTCGGTCTGCGGGGAGATTCAAGTCGCGTACCAGGGATGCCAGTTTGATTGGATCGTTATCGAGCAATGCCAGCGCGTGACCGTTTTCGGCAAAGGCATGGGCGGTCTTTCTGCCCAGCGCGCCGGTTGCGCCGGTAATGACAATGGTTTTATTCGTCATTTCGCCTCCTCTCAGTGCCAGCCTTCAACCTTCTATTCGTAAAGCGCCTTGATCTGACTCTCGGTCATGCCCTCGACGATGATCGGGTCGCTTTGTTCGGGGAGGTGTTCCTTGCCGCGAAAATCAATCAGGTGACCGGACTTGGCGGCTTTGGTTTGCAGGTAGAAGAGGTTATGTTCGTTGGTCGGCAGGATGTGCGACAGGCGTTCGTTGACCTTGACGCCGTGTTGTTCGAGTTGGGCAATCTTTTTCGGGTTGTTGGTCATCAGGCGGATGGATTTGACCTTGAGCGAGTGGATCATGTGCGCGGCGACGGCGTAATCGCGTTCGTCGTCGCGGAAGCCGAGCGCCAGGTTCGCCTCGACGGTATCGAGTCCCTGGTCTTGCAGGGCGTAGGCGCGCACTTTGTTCGTCAACCCAATCCCGCGCCCTTCCTGCCGCAGGTATAGCACCATGCCGCGTTCCATGCCGCCGATTTTTTTGAGCGCGGCTTCGAGCTGATCGCGGCAGTCACAGCGCAGCGAGCCGAGGGCGTCGCCGGTCAGGCATTCGGAGTGCAGGCGCACGGGCACGTCCTCCGCGCCGATCACATCGCCCTTGAGGATGGCGACATGTTCCTTGTCGTCGTGATTGTTCGAGAACGCCACGATGTGAAAATCGCCGAAGCGCGTGGGCAGTTCGGCAACCGCTTCGATGTGAACACAGATGCCATCCTTGCCGTAACCTTCGCATTCGTGACAGCAATCTTCTTCCAGAAGCACCTGAATTTTTTCGTGCAGTAATGTCGTCATGGTTTCCTCCGCAAGCCTCATTCGGCTTGCTCGATTTTGTATTTGAGCAGGACACCGCCATCCTCCCAACGTTCTGCCCGAATCAATCGCAAAGGGATTGCTGCGCTTCTTTCCAAGCCGGAGCCTGCCGCCAGCGTGGGGGCATTTTCTCCGCCGAAGATCATCGGCGCCACATACGCGGAGAGTTCGTCCGCCAGCCCCAGCCGGATCAGTTCGAAATTGAGCGTCGCTCCGCCTTCGACCATGAGATGTCGGATTCCCATTTCATGGAGTGTCTGCATCATCGCCTGCAAATCCACCCATTCACCCGCATGGACAAACACTTCCACACCCTGTGAACGGAGAACCGCAAGTTGCTCATTAGATGTTCGAGGTGTGGTGAATATTACGACTTTTCCCCCGCCTTCGTGTAAGAATTTCGAATGAGAATCGAACCTGGCTTCCGAAACCACCCCCACTTTGATCGGATTTGGCGGAAGTCCACGCGCCGCCCGTTCCTTGCGCAACGCCTCCGACTTGACGGTCAACTTTGGGTCCTCGTCGAGGAGCGTCCGCCCGCCGACCATGACCGCGTCGGCTTCGGCGCGTAAGTGGTCCACACGTTCCTTGTCGCGCGGCGAAGAGATGGCCGCACCCTTGCGCTGGAAGGTGTCTATCTTGCCGTCGGCTGTCATGGCAACGTTGATGAACACATAAGGACGGTTCATAAGTTAATTGTACGCTTTTTCCTCCCTGATTGGATTGTTCTCAGGGGTGAAAGGTTCTTGAGCCCTCTTTGTGACCGCTCCCAGGGCAAAAAACTTATCCCGAATTGACGCCGATACCTTATCGAATCGGTATCTGGCTTGCCTTGTCGAAAATAAAATCCACCAGATAATGATTGACTGCCTCCGCCTCGTCGTGCTGTACCCAGTGCGTTGCTTCGGGAAAGAGGATCAAATTCCCCTCCTCCACGTAATCCATGCTGGGACGCGCCATGCGGTGCGTCAGCGCGAAATCCTTCATCCCCCACATCATCAGGGTTGGTACGCGCACGCGCGGTTCTTTGGGCAGTTTGGGCATGTGACGGATGACCGCACGGTACCAGTTGATCATGGAAGTCATCGCGCCGGGCTGCGACCAGGCTTCTTTGTATCTGGCGATGTCTTCGTTGGTGAAGGTGTGAATCTTGCTGCTGCCGCGCAGGGCACTGACCGCGCCGCGCCAGCCATTGGCAGACATGAAGCGCTCGGGAAGCCAGGGCAATTGGAAGAAGAAAATGTGCCAGGAACGGCGAATCTGTTCGAGGTCGTGGGTGAGGAAGCGGCGCATCACGGCGGGGTGCGGCACGTTCATGATTCCCAGCCGGTGCAGGCGTTGGGGGTGGAGGATTGCCAGCGTCCACGCCACAACCGCGCCCCAGTCATGCCCAACCAGGTTGACCTTTTCATAGTCCAGCGCATCCATCAAACCGAGCAGGTCCTTCACAAGTTCGTCCACGCGATAGTTCTTCACGCCTTTGGGCTTGTCGCTCAGGTTGTAGCCGCGCTGGTCCGGGACGATGACGCGGCATCCCGCTTCGACCAACGCGGGGATTTGATTCTTCCACCCGTACCAAAACTCCGGGAAACCGTGCAGGAGCATGACCGGGACTCCGCTCTTCGGTCCCGCCTGCATGACGTGGAGTGTGATTCCGTTGGTTGGGATGTAGGTAGGTTCGAGTTCCATGTACTGCCTCCAGGTCAAACGAGGCGGGATTGTACCAGAGAAATCAGTATCCCCTCTTGAAATACGCCGCAATCAAATCCGAAAGATTCGCCGTGGTGTTTTGTCGCGCAATCGCAAAGAAATCAAACGCCGTGGCGTGACCGCGTCCGTAGCGGGAGGCGTACTCCCGTAAAAAGGCATAGAACGCATCGTCGCCCATGCGGTAGTTCAGGGCTTCCAGAAAGTTCGCGCCGTTGAGATACGCCGCGTTGACATACGCGCGAAAGGACGGCGCTTCGTACACGCTCGCATCCACATACCCCGACGGACCGAAATAATTCACCCGGAACTGCCACCACCAGTTGAACGAGTTGGGATAGATGTGCTTGTAAAAAATCGCCTCGCTGTACACACACAACGCCTCGTCGAGCCACGGTTCCATTGCCTGATCGCTTCCCACCAACCCGAACCACCACTGATGCGCGATCTCATGCACGCCGATCGTCACGAGATTGCTGCGCGCCGAGCCGTTGTATTCGTTGTAGAACTTGGTCGCCAGGAACACCAGCCCGTCATATTCCTGCCCATCGTTCAAGTCCGCCTGCACCACGCTCAGGCTCCCATACGGATACGCCCCGAACAGGGACTCGAACAAGCCCACCGCGCGAAACATCGCGTTCAGGACAGCCTGTCCCTGCTCTTCATAGCCGGGATAATAATACGACCGGATCGCCACCGCCCCGACGGTCGAGTCGATCACCTTGAACTGATCGCTGGCAGACAACGCGAACGTCCGCGCGCCATACAACCTGTAGCGCGTCCATTCGCCGTTCGATTCCTCCAACCCGCTTGCCGCAAACCGGATATTCCCGTCGGTGGTTTTGACGTTCACATCAAAGTCCGCCGCGTCGTAGACGAGATGCTCGCCGAGATAAGAATCGTCGTGCAGCACCCATCCGCCGATGTACGGCACGATAAACGGATACCAGTCCGTCAGGTTGATCTGGTCCACGTCGTAGCCGTAAGGGTGGTCTTTGACCTTCGGCGGGAGGGCAATGCGGAAGCGCATCGCCAGCGCGACTTGAGAGCCGGGCTGGAGTGGCTGGGGCAAATAGACCGTGAGACGGTGGTCGGTGAGATCGTAGTTGAGAGGTTTCCCTTCGAGCAGAATGTGTTCGAGGGTGAAGCCGCTGTAGTGCATCGGCTCTACCGCCATGACGATTTCGTTGAGCGGCGCGCCGGTTTGGTTGGTGTACACCACGGTCTCATCCACGGCGAGCTGGCGCCCATAGTAATCGAGCAGGGCATAGAGGGTGTACTGTGTTCGCGAGGCTGACGGCGAGACGGTCGGTTGCGGGAGCGCTGTCGCGGTGAATTCGAGGGTGGGCGGCGGGGTGTTGGTTGGGGGTAAGGGCGTGAAGGTCGAGACGAGGGTCGGCGCTTCGATGGGGATGTAGTTCGAGTCGGCGGGTTGGAAAGGAGTCGGCGTGGGGGAAGCGTTGGGGGCGGAGGTGACAAGTATCAGCGTGGGATGAACCGTCTGCTCGGGGGTGGATAAGTTGCAAGATGAGAGGAGAAGCAGGAGGATGAGGAAAATGAATCGAAGAGGGAGTCGCATAAAAGATATCCCCCGTCATTGCGAGGAGGGTGCAGCCCGACGAAGCAATCTCTGTCATCGTGTTGGAGATTGCTTCGCCCACTCGCCGTTTAAGGCTCGGGGCTCGCAATGACGGACGGTGTTAATATGTGTTCTGAAAATACTGCGCCATCAGGTCCGAAATGTCGGCGGCGGAGTTTTCGCGGAAGACGCGGAAGAAATCGGCGGCGGTGGCGCGTTTGCCGGCGAACTGGTTGTAGTAGTCTTTGAGGAACGCGAAGAAGATTTCGTCGCCCACGCGCTGGCGCAGGTCTTCCATGAAGCGCGCGCCGGTGAAATAGGTCTTATCCCAATACGGACGCTGACCGCCGCCCTCGTAGATGGGCGTATCTACGAAGCCCGCTTTTTGAAATTCGAAGTACCGATAGCCCCACCACCAATCCACGAGGTCGGGGTGAACGTTTTCGTAGTAGATGCGCTCGCTGTAGGTGGCGAGTGTTTCGTCGAGCCAGGGTTCGAGCGCCTGGTCGTCGGCGACGGCGTCGAACCACCACTGGTGCGCGGTCTCGTGCGCGGCGATGATGACGAGGTAATTTTTGGGCGTGTTGTCGTAGAGGTTGAAGTAATCGCGGCTGATGAAGTAAAACGCCGAGTACTCCATGCCGTCGTTGAAGTCGCCCTGCACGGCGGTCATCGTTTTGTGGCGGTAGAGTCCGAATTTTTGCGTGAAGACCTGCAGCGCTTCGACGGTCGTCTGGAGCATGGCTTCGCCGGGCGCGTCGTAGAAGGCGAAATAATAGGCGAACACGGTCACATCGCCGACCTGACGCTGGGCGACCTTGTATAAGGTGCTGACAGACATGGCGAACGTGCGCCCCGCCTCCAACTTGAACCGGCGACTGCCCGCTGACCCCGAAGCCACCTCCGCCCCCGATGAGGCAATCTGCGGATTCGACCCGTCGGTGAATGTGACCGTCACATCGAAGTCTGCCGTGTCGTACACGAGGTGTTCGCCGTAGAACCAGGGGTTGTGCAGAATCCAGCCTTCGCCGGGTTGATACGGCACGACGAACGGATACCAGTCCACGAGGTTGAGTTGCCGCTCGGAGTAGCCGTAGATTTGCGGGCGGATTTCGTTCGGATTGGAATACGCCTGCATTTGCGGCAGGATGAGGCTGTAGGTCATGGTGAGGGTGACCGTCCCGCCGGGGGGCAGGGGGCGAGGCAGGGGAATTTCGAGGCGCTGGCTTAAGTTCTCTAATTGGTAATTGGCGATTGGTAATTCGTCAACGGCGAGGGATTTGAGGCTGAATCCGCCGTTCCACAGGTTGGGTTGAACGGAGAGGACGAGGCTCGTGAGTGTTTCGCCTGTCCAGTTGGGGTAGGTGATGGTTTGATTGACTGCAGCGACTTTGGTGGTGTAGTTGAGTTGCAGGTCAATCCCATATTGCGGGCGTTCGAGCGCTGGCGGAGGCAGGGGCGTTTCGGTGGGGGGCTCGGTGGGGAGAGGCGTTTCGGTGGGCGATTCCGTTTCAGTGGGGGGGATGGATGTCGCCGCGGGGAGAATCGCTGTGGGGATGGGAGAGGAACAGGAAATCAGTAAAAAGACCCAAAAGGCAGAAAGCAGGATTCGTCTTATGGCGTGTGTATGCATGGAAGGATTTTAACCGAAATGAGGGTTTTCCCGTTTCCGACGAAAAAAGACATCGCAAGGTTCCGGGCAAGAGCGTGACGAACGTTGTTTTCGGCGGCGCTTATCGCCATCGCTCGTGAAGTTGAAAACCTTCCCGAATTGCAGGTTTATTTCCTGAAGCGCGGATATGAACCCAACACCCGCAGGGTCAGCGCATATTCGCCCAAATGGTCGAGCGCGCGTTTCGAAACTTCATCGTGCGTCGAGCCGATGAAATCAACATAGAAGAGATATTCCCAGGGCTTGCCCTGCAGCGGGCGCGACTCGATCTTCGTCAAATCAATATCACGGAGGGCAAACACGCTCAACGCCTTGAACAACGCGCCCGGCTGATTTTTCAACGTAAACACGATGGAAGTCTTCGCCTCGCCCGTCGGGACGGTGGCTTCTCGCCCGACAGCGAGGAAACGCGTATAGTTTTCCGCGTTGTCTTCGATGCCTTCTTCGAGAATTTGCATGCCATACAACTCTGCCGCCCGCCGCGAAGCGATTGCCGCCACATGCCGCGCCCTCGACTCTTGGAGCAGTTTCACACTTCCCGCCGTATCGTAGACCTGTTCCGGCTTGATGCCGTGACTCCGCAAGTAACCGGCGCACTGCCCCAGTGCCTGCGGATGGCTGATGGCTTTCCGGATGTCCTCCTTTTTCACGCCGGGCAGGGCAATCAGGCAGTGACGCACGCGGAGGAGATACTCGCCTGCGATGTGCAGGTTATGCCGCAGGAGCAGGTCGTAGTTCTGGTGGATGCTCCCAGCCAGCGAGTTTTCGATGGGGACGATGGCAAAGTCGCTTTCCCCTGAAGCGACCGAGTCAAAGACAGCCTCGAAGGATTCGCACGGGACCGTTTCCGCCTCGCTGTAATATTCGAAGATTGCCTGCTCGCTATAAGCGCCCGGCTCACCCTGGAAGGATACTTTCATAGGCACTCCTGCATATGTCGTCTCGATATTGGCTTTGCCCTACTCGACTACCACTGACAACGAATCACTGATAACTGCTTCACTGTCTTTCCGCCCACTCCACGATCTTCCTGAAACCCGCCTCCACCTCCTCGTCCGAGGCGGCAATCGTCATGCGGACGAAGCCCTCGCCATATTCGCCAAATGCCGAACCGGGGACGAGCGCCACACCCGCCTCTTCGAGCAGTCTCTCGCAGACCTCCGCCGAGGTCATGTTCAACGGGCGGACATCGAGGAAGAAGTAAAACGCTCCCTGCGGCGGGGCGACGATGACTTTCTCGCTCTCCAATTCGCGCGCAAGGCGCAGAACAAGGTCGCGGCGGCGGGCATAGGCGGCACGCATCTGCGCGGTGACCTGCTGAATCGCAGGGTCGGTTAGGGCAAAGGCGGCGGCTTTCTGAATGAAAGGAGCGACGCACGTGATGGAGTTTTGCCCTGCCTTCAGGGCGTTTTCGATGACGCGCGCAGGCGCGGCAAGGAAGCCGACTCGCCAGCCGGTCATTGCGTAGGATTTGGAGAGGCTGTTGACGAGAAGCGTCCGCGCTTTGGCGCCGTCGAATGCCGCGGCACAGGTCGGACGCTCGCCGTAGTACAGGCTCCCGTATACCTCGTCGCTGACGATCCACAGGTCGTGTTTCTGGGCGAAGTCTTGTAATCGTTGCAGGTATTCACGAGAGGGATGGGCGCCCGTCGGGTTGGAGGGGGAATTGAGGACGATGGCGCGCGTTCGAGGAGTCAACGCTTTCAGCCAGGAGTCGAATGGGGGGATGAATCCGCTGTCGGCGGGGGCAGGAACGCGGATCACGTTCCCGCGCAGCATGGTCGCCATGTTTTCGTGCGTCGCCCAGGAGGGATCGGGAATCAAAACGTCATCCCCAGGGTTGAGGATGGAATGCATCGCCAGGTAGTAGGCGTGAATGCCGCCATGTGAGACGATGATTTCGGTGGCGGGATCGTAGATCACTCCTTCGTCGCGCTGGAGTTTGGCGGCGATGGCTTGGCGCAGTTCGAGCGTGCCGATGGCGGGGGCGTAATGGGTGTGTCCATCCCGCATGGCTTGAAGGGCGGTTTCGATGATGGAGGGATGCGTGCCGAAGTCGGGGTCGCCGACCTGCAAGCCGATGAGTGCGCGCCCGTTGGCTTTGAGGGCGTTGATTCGGTCAGAGAGGGAGACGGTGGCCGATTGGCGGACGAGGTCGAATTGCTGGTTGAGGCGCATGGCGGTTCCTGCAACAAAATTTCCGCATTATACCTTGCGGTGGGATAATGAAAACGCCCTTCAAACGAAGGGCGTTGGTATAATACTTGTGCCGAAGGAGGGAATCGAACCCTCATTCCCGTAGGGAACACGATTTTGAGTCGTGCGCGTCTGCCTGTTCCGCCACTTCGGCTAATGCGTTCGCAAGTATACCACTCCCAACATGAAGGTCAAGATAGATGAAACTCGGAATCATCGGATTACCCCAATCAGGCAAAACAACCATATTCAATGCCCTGACGCGCGGGAACGCGCCCACCACCGCCTCGGCGGGACGCTTCGAAGTCCATACCGCAGTGGTGGATGTGCCCGACGAGCGCGTGACCAAACTCTCGGAGATGTTCAAACCGAAAAAGACCATCTATGCCAAGGTGACGTATGCAGATATCGCGGGACTGGAGGCTGGGTCCGCTAAAAGCGGCATTTCCGGGCAACTCCTGAATCAACTTGCCCAAATGGACGGGTTCATTCTCGTCATCCGTTGTTTCGAGAGCGATTTGGTTATGCATCCGAACGGGAGCGTGGACCCGAAGCGGGATGTCGAATCGATGCTGGGGGAATTGCTGCTCAATGACCTGGTGGCGGTGGAGCGCAAACTCGAACGCCTCCACGATGAGCGCCGCAAAGGCGGCACGGATAAAGCGGTGAACGAACGGCAGACGGTTTTGTTCAACCGTTTGCAGGAGGCGCTGAACCATAATCTTCCGCTGCGCAAACTGGACTATACACCCGAAGAACAGAAGGAACTCGCCTCCTACGGTCTGCTGACGCGCAAGCCGGTGCTGGTGGTCTTCAACCTGGGGGAGGGACAGTCTGCTCCGCCGATGGAGTTGGATGTGCCGTCGGTGGCGTTGATGGGCAAACTCGAGATGGAGATGGCGCAACTTTCGCCCGAAGACGCCGCCATGTTCATGGAGGAATATGGCATCAAGGAACTCAGCCTGAACAGAATGATCCGCCTTTCGTATGAGTTATTGCAGGTGCAATCGTTTTTCACGGTGGGCGAAGATGAGGTGCGCGCCTGGGAGACGCGAATCGGTGCGACGGCGCAGGAGGCGGCTGGTGAAATTCACACCGACCTGATGCGCGGGTTTGTCCGGGCGGAGGTGGTGGCGTATGATGATCTGATCAACCTGGGGTCCATGGCGGAGGCGAAGGCAAAAGGGAAGTTCCGGCTGGAGGGTAAGGAATACATCGTCAAGGATGGGGATATCGTCCATATCCGCTCCAGTCTATAAACCCCTCCCGGGTACCTGCGACATCGGGCGGTGTTGTGATAAAAGAAGCGGGTTCATTTGGACTCCTGCGCTTCGCGCCAATGCGCATCTTTACCCATAGACCTCTTGCAAGCGTGCGCCAGAGGGCACACCGTACGCCTTCGCGTAAGAGACGTTCTTCCCTGGCGTTTGCCCGGCAGGGCAAGTGTAACGTCGGCTGACTTGTGCAAGATGTCCAATGAGCCAAACGTTGGGTCGCTCTGGAAGCGGCTGTGATTTTCCAAAGGAGATTCATCATGGCATATGCAATGCAAAAATGGGATTTGCGACAACTTTTTCCCGGTTTCGATAGTCTCGAACTGCAAACCGCGTTCGACAACGTGGAGGAACAGGTCGCAACGTTCGAAGGCGTCCGCAATAAACTGACCCCGGATATGGACACGGATACTTTCATGGACGTGGTACGCGCCTCCGAAGCGATCGTGCGCATTTTGAACCGGATCTATGCGTTTGCCGGTCTTTCGTTTGCCGAGGATACGCAGAATCAGAACGCGCAAAGCCTGATGGGACGCGTCCAGCAGTTCGCGGCGGAGATGCAGAATCGCACCCTGTTCTTCAGCCTGTGGTGGAAGGAACTGGACGATTGGAATGCCGGGCGCTTGATGTCTGCTGCGGGCGATTACCGGTATTACCTCGAAGAGATGCGCCATTTCAAACCGCACACGTTGAGCGAAGCGGAGGAGAAGGTCATCAATATCAAGGACGTGACCGGCTCCAATGCGCTGGTCAATTTGTATGATGCCATCACGAACCGTTATGTTTTTAAACTGGAGGTGGACGGCGAAAGGAAGGAATTGACCCGCGCCCAACTGCAGCCGTATATTCAGGGACCCGACCCCGACCTGCGCGCCAAAGCCTATCAGGAGTTGTACCGCGTATACGGAAATGACGGTCCCATCCTGGGGCAGATGTACCAGACACGTGTCCGCGACTGGCATAACGAAAACATCAGCCTGCGCAAGTTCAAGAGCGCCATATCGGTGCGGAATCTGGTCAACGATATCCCCGACGAGGCGGTGGAGACCCTGTTCGAGGTGGCGAAGAAGAACGCCAAAATATTCCAGCGCTATTTCAAAATGAAGGCGAAGCACGTGGGCGTGGAACGGTTGCGTCGCTACGACATCTACGCCCCCGTTGCCAAATCGGACAAGGCTTTCGAGTTCGCCGCCGCCGCAGACATGGTGCTGGAGTCGTTCAGCGCGTTCGACCCGAAGGTCGGCGAACTGGCGCGACGGGTGTTCGACCAGAACCGCCTCGATAGCGAGATTCGCAGGGGCAAGCAGGGCGGCGCGTTCTGCGCTTCGATCAACCCGGAGGATACGCCTTTCGTGTTGATGAACTATACGGGACGCGCCCGCGATGTCGCCACCCTGGCGCACGAACTGGGGCATGCCATCCATGCGATGCTGGCTTCACATCACAGCGCGTTCACCTTTCACTCGTCTCTTCCGCTGGCGGAAACTGCCTCCACCTTCGGGGAGATGATGCTCATCGATCAATTGCTTGCCGTGGAAACGGACGAAGCCGTGCGCCGCGATATTCTCTTCAAGCAAATGGACGATGCCTTTGCCACCATCCTGCGCCAGATTTACTTTGCGTTGTTCGAGCGCAAGGCGCATGCCCTTGTACAGAAGAATGCCACCGTGGACGAGATGTGTGCCGCTTACATGGAGAACCTCACCGAACAGTTCGGCGATTCGGTCGAATTGAGCGACGAATTCAAATGGGAATGGGTATCCATCCCGCACATTTATCACACCCCGTTCTACGTATACGCCTATGCCTTCGGTCAACTGCTGGTGTTTTCGCTGTATCAGCAGTTCAAGGCAGAGGGCGACTCGTTCAAGCCGAAGTATCTCAAGATCCTCGCGTCGGGCGGATCGGAAGCGCCGGTAAAGATCCTCGCGGAAGCGGGCGTGGATATCCGCTCGGCGGCGTTCTGGCAGGGCGGCTTCGACGTCTTGAGCCGCATGGTGGATGAGTTGGAGAAGTTGTAGAAAGCAAAATTGCGGAACAAAAACAGGCAGGCAGGCCGCGCGGCTTGCCTGCCTGTTTTTGTTCGAACACCGGACGTTTCGGCAAATTCGGCGCGTTTCCCGGCACGGCTACGGTACGATCTCGAACAGCGCTCCGGCGCTGGTTCCCTGCACTTCGGGGAAGAATGCCTGCCAGGCGCGCGCGGGGAGGACGCGGTACTCGCCTGCCTGCACGGGGATCAGGGTGTACGTCAATACGTAGGTCCCGGCGGGTAGATAATCGGCGGTGAAAAGGATGCTCTCGTCGTGAATTTGCGGCTCGTTGAACAGCCACCAGCCCCAGCCGTCTGCAAAGGGGTCTTCGCCTTTGAACTGGATTTGCGCTCCGGTCGAGTCGCTGCCCCGCCGGCTGGTCTTGAGGTCGCGGTTCAACACTTCCATACCCCCGGGGATGTGGTCTTCGACCATGACATAATACATGTCGTTCGGCAGTGTCAGCGTCAGTTGGGCGGTGATCTGTTTGTCGGGAGCAAGTTGAAGGGCGGAAAGAGGCGTGCAGGTCTTCGTCTGCGCTTCGCTTCGCTCAGACCGACAATAAGTCCTTTCGATTCCCATGCCTGCATTCAACGGCTTCACGTCCTGTACGGGGCGGTTGACCTTCAACACAATGTTATAGAACAGGCGTCCCAGCCCGTCCTCGCGTTGGATGGTGAGTAGATTGGGCGAGTCGGGCGAAAGCAGTTCGAGCGGCACGTTCGCCTTGAGCGGCGCAAGTTGAATACCGTTCACGTCGCCGCTCGTGAGCGGATTGCCATTGAGCGCGGCGTTGAACGCAAAATCGGAGCGCAGGTCGCCCAGCCCCACCATCGCCTCGTTGAGCGCGATCGCCGCCCAGGCGTTTTCATAACCGGGATTCCACAACCCGCGCGCGTTGCGATGCGCCATGAGATATCGGACCGCGTCGAGGACGATCTGGTTGGCAGGATCCACCTGCGAAAGGATATACAGGACGATGGAGGTGGTGTAGAGCGGGGAGCCGCGTTGGCGTATATTTTCGGGCTGTGTTTCCCAATGCGCGCTGGAGGCGCTGCGAATTGCACCCGCTTCGAGAGTGGTGACCAGTTCGCGTACGCGCGGGTCGGCGGGGTTGATCCTGTAGATGACGAGCGCCAGCAGCGCCCGGCTTGCCGGACTCATGCGGTCGCGCGCGTCATATAATGAAGCGGCGCGGACCTGGTCGGCAACGCCCGTCTCACTCAACACGAACTGAATGAATGCGGCTTCGTCGAGTTCGGCGCCGGTCGTGTTCGGTGTGATGTCGGTCTGCGCTTCCTGCAGGTAGGCGATTGCCCGAGCCAATGTGTCCTTGCTCACCGACGCGCCGATCGCCTGCGCGCGGGACAAGCCGAACAATACGTACGCCGAAACATACGGGTCGCTTTTTTCTCCCATGCCCCACCACTTCCAGCCGCCGTCGGCGTTCTGGAGCGATTGCAAACGGCTCACGCTCGCGTTGAGGTTGGTCTCGACGCGCTCCGACAGGGCGGGGTCGCTCAAGCCCGAGTTGTTCAAAGCGCGGTGGACTTCGATATTGGGAAGCAGGTACGAAAGACTTGCCTCCGCGCTGATCGAATAGGGTGGGATTTCCATCGCCTCCAGCGCGGACAATAGACTGCCCGCCAGTGAAGGGCTTAATTCCACGCTCAAGCCTGTTCCCTCGCCGGGCGTGAACGTGCGCGGCAGCGAAATGACCTCCTGCTGCGACGCCGCGCCGCGCAGCACTCCGCCTGTAACAAACGCCTGTGGAGCCGAATACTGCAAAATGGGCAGTTTGCCCCACACCGGCCGCGCCGAATCCTGCAAGGAGGGCGTGCCGCCGGTGGTGACGGAGAACACCAGGTCGGCGGTTTCCGCCAGAGCCGCCGTGCCCCACCACTCGACGCGCGCCTGCGCCCTGGGGGAAATCTCGAAGTTGCGCGTGGCGGATTCGGGGTTATCCAGTACGAACCCGTCGCTTTGGATGTTGACCGACACGGACAACCGATTATCCGTATTGTTGTTGACAACCGCCGCCATCAACACGTGATCGCCGCTGACCAAAAACCTCGGTGTGACCGGGCGGATCAGCAACGGCTTGGTCGAGACGATGCGCGTTTCCGCCTGACCGACCTTCGTGTCCATTGTTACCCCGCGGACGTCCACCTGCCAGGTGGTGAGCGAATCGGGCAGGGTCATCGTCACCTGGCTGCGTCCTTCGGCGTTCGTGATGAGCGAGGGATTCCAGTAGGCGGTATCGGGAAAATCTTCGCGCACGAATGGTGCTTCGTCGCTGCCTCCGCCCCCCATCCCGCCGGGTTCCAGGACGTTACGTCCGCTGTATGCCGCCAGCGAGAGACCGGTCTCGATGCCGAGCGGCTGATCGCTGTAGTAGGCGGGCAGAATGTCCTCCGCGTTCGAGTCAGCCAGCGCGAGAGTTGCAAGGTCCACAACAGAAAGGGAAAACTCGCCCTGCACGGGCTGGTCGTTATGATCCGTTACCACCACGTCGAACGTGACCTGGTCGCGCGGTCCCGCCTCGGATGGGTTCGAGAATAACTGCACCTTCAACTCCTGCGCTTCCGGCGCGACGGGAAGGTTGATCAGTCCCTGACGGAAATCGTTGCCCTGCCCGAGCACGGTGACGCTGACGTACACGTTTGGGGCTTCGGCATCGGTGATGGGCAGCGCGTACTCCGCTCCGCTTCCCTCGAGTGCCACCACCTCGGCTTTGGAGATCACGCCGCGTTCCACCGTGACCAACGCCAGTGCGTTGGCGGCAAATGGATTGGGGATGAAGATCTTGGCGGTGTCTCCGGCGTTGTATGATTCCCTGTCGGCGGTCAATTCGATTCGCTGGTTCGGCAGGTCGGGCCACGATGCGCTCCCTTCGCCGCCCACCCAAACGAGAACCTGGGAGCGCGCGCCTGCGCCGGATACATCCAGCATATAGGTCCCCGGGTTGGGCGGGATGAACGACAGCCTCGCCCTGCCGTCTGCCCCCGTCACGAGGTTGCTGCTGGAAACCGGCGTATAAACGGGTGTGTATGCGGGATAACCGTTCTCGTCCGTTTCCTTTTCCCAGCGCACCTGTTTGAACTGCGCCGTGAGCGTTTGATTGCCGGAGGGATTTCTCTCCCAATCCACCGTGTACACCTCGAACCCGATGGCTGTTTTCGCCGCGCCGATCCATTGATCGGGGTGCAAGCCGATGTAAAAATCGGCGGGGTGGACGGTCAATGCGCTGCGCGCGCTGACGGGCAAGCCGGTCTCGTCCATGGCGGTGACTTCCAGGGTGAGGACCTGGGGCGATTCGGACTTCGGGATGGCTGTCAGGCTGATGGACAGGGTCCCGCCTGCGGACGTCTGAGCCGTGCCTTCGTTGAGGAATCCGCCAAAGTAGCCGGAGTCGAAACCAGCCGGGGATCGGAATACCTCCAGCCAGCCCGTATCGATCAATCCGGTTCGATAGTTTGGGATGTGGAAATAGCCGGGTTTTGTATAGAGCGCCCATGTGACGTCTATATTGCCGGCGGGCGCGTCGAAGAAATAACGCGCATTGACATTCGCCTGTGCCGGGTCGCCCTGCTTGATCTCGTCGGAGGAGAACTCCGTGTTGAGGTTGATTTCGGGCTTGCGATATTCCGCCACCTGGAACGGAAGATAGAACTCCAGCACGCTGTTTTGGAAGGTGTAATTCCCCGGCACGGCGTCCTGCGAAAGTTCGAAGTGACCGCTGAACGTGCCGTACGGCGACAGTTGCGCGTTGATACTCGCCAGTTGTGTGCCTTGCCCGTCGTTCAAAATGATCGGCACGGAATTGACCGACGGCAGTTCATAGCGCCCGTTGAACGCCTGACGCACAATGCCGCGGTAGTATACCGTCTGCCCGGGGCGGTAGATGGGACGGTCGGTGTACATGTAGATCTCGGTATGCGGAGCCTGCACGCGTTGCGAATAGCCGAAATCCCACGCGTTGATGCCCATATTCCAACGGCTGACCGCCCATCCGAAATTCGAGTCGCCCGGCGCGCCGAGCATGGCAAAGACCTGACCTTCGCGTCCGCCGATCTCCCCCTGCCACAACCCGTTTGAATCGGTCACGCCCGAAGCAAGGATGTTGCCTGCCTCGTCGTAGAGTGTGACCGGGGCGCCGGGCACCGGTGCCTGCGAAGGCAGGTCAACCGCCCAAATGAGCGCCTCTGTGGCGCCGAGTTTGAAGGTCAGGTTGACCTGGCTCGAAACGACAAAGGTGACATTCCTCGGCTCTGGTTGGAGTTGCGGGGATGCCAGGCTGACATAGTACAGGGCGGGCGGGAGTTGATTGTTCTCTTCCGCAAGCCGTAAGGTCACTTCGTTGAGCCGATTGGGAGGCAGGTTGAAGGTCTGCGGGTATACCGAAGGCTCTGTCGGTGCATAGGTCTGCTGGAGATCGTACGAATTCTGGAGCGTGAAAAAATCCTGCAGGGACAGGGGGGCAACAGTGAGTTCCGCCTCCTGTACGTTCATGGCATTTCCGTAGAGCATGGGATTGTCGGGGCGCACAAAGACGGGCGGCGCGGCGGATTGTTTTATGAACAGCGTGGGAGACATCGGTGGGGTGCGGACGTTCAGAACGAACGGCGCGCCCAGCGATTGCCCCCACTGGTCACTCAGCTGTTCCGATAACTCGATCACATAATCGGTGTCCGGGTTGAAACTGCCGAACAAAGAGAGATTCACGCCATCCACGACCGTATCGAGATTTTCCACGTTGGGGGTAATGGTCACAAAGTTTTCGGTCTCGTTCGGCGCCAGCGGCGCTGTAAACGTAAAGCTGGTGGAGCCGTAATTGATTTCGGTTGAACTTACCGCGAAGTTCCCATATGTGCGCAGTACCGTGCCGTAGGCATCGCCGAGGATCATTCCGCCTTTTGATTTCGCCCCCGCGCCTAGGTTCAACGTGTATCCCGTTCCGCGTGACAGCGGTCGTTCAGGGACAAAGGTCAGAACCGTATCGTCTTCATTCCATGTGTACGCGCCGTTGACCGAGCCCTCCGGTCCGCTCAGCAGGAAGTTCAACTGCGCGCTTTGCCGGTCCATCGGCTGGTTGAAGGTCAGTTTGATCTCCGGATTGGGCGGGATGGGATGATCAGGGGACGGACTGACGGAGACGACGCGCGGGCGCGAGGTGACGAACTTCCACGCGTTGATCACGCCTGGATCCAAACCGACGCCCGTCTCTGTTTTCAGGTTTGCGTTTATGCTGACGGTGTATTCTGTGCCTCCCAGCATGGCCGGTTCGGGATAAAAAACGTAGGTGCTGGTGTTGATCCACTCGCTGCGTCCCTCCAGGGCTGGCGTCACGTTGAAGGCGGGCGGCAGGGAAGACGCCTCCGCGCCAAGCGGCACAACCGGCTGGTTGAACGAAACCGCTATGGCCGCGTCCACCTCCACGTCGGTGGTGTTGGCTTTGGGGAGCAGGTTGGTCGCGCGCAGATAATCCGCAACGATAAAGGAGAGTTGAATGGGTTGCGCAGCGCCAAACCCGCTGGCGGCTTGGATGGAGTTGGCGAGGACGATGTTCAGTTTGGAATTGGGCGTGTAGGGCTGGGCGGGGGTGAAGACCAGCGTGGCGTCGTCGCTCCACGAGAACGTGCCTTCGGGCAGTCCGCTCAGGGCGGATTCGACGGAGGCTTTGTTCATTTCCTGATTAAAGTAGAAGGTAATGGGACTCAAATGCCCGATGACCGTATCGGGAGGCGGGTCCGTTTCGATGAGCGCAGGCGGATACGCCTGGCGGATGGCGGTGGGAGATTCGGTCGTTGGGGTTGGGGCAATGAAACTTGGCAGGGTGGGGGCGCCGCCGCAGGATGCGAGGAGCAGGCTGGCGAGGAGGATGCAGTTCAATACAGGCGCGAAGCGGATTCTCGTCATAGATTCTCAATGGTACATGAGGTCATCATCCGCCGTCATTATACACTTGACGGGACAGGCGAATCAAAAAGGACGCGGTCACGCGTCCTTTTTGTGGGTTTTACTCTCCCGTTCCGGCATTGACGACTGCATCCACCGCCACCGCAATCTCCTGGAAGGATGCAATCTTTCCGAGTTCGCCCACCCTGACGCCGTTGACATAGACGGTCGGCGTGCCGCTGACGTTCAGTTCGCCGGCGAGGTCGAAATCAGCCTGGATCAGGTCTTTGAATTTGTTGGCGCTGAAGCAGGCTTCGAAGGCATCCATGTCGAGGTTGATGGCTTCCGCCATGGCGGTCAGGCGGCGGTCGCTCAGGTTGCCGATGTTTTCGCCGTTCCAGTTGGCATATAACACCGCCTTCATCTCCCAGAATTTGCCCTGTTCGTTGGCGCACATGGCGGCATTGGCGGCCTGGTCGGATTCGCCGCCGCTGCTTACGCCCATGCCGTCAATGAAGGGATAATGACGATAGACGAGACGCGCCTTGCCCGTCTTAACCAGATATTCGACGATGAGCGGTTCGATACTGTCTGAGAAGAACTGGCAGGCTGGGCATTGGAAATCCTCGAACACCTCAATCACCGCGGGGGCATTGGGGTCTCCCAGACTCAATCCGTCCGGGTTGGGCAGTTCTTTCACTTCCGGAACGATGATATCGTCAATGGTGGTAAATTGGGACCAGATGAACGCCACCACCACCAGCAGGGCGCCTGCGGTGATCAAGCCGATGGTGAACAGGCGGTTTTTCATCGTATCTTTTCGTATTTTCTCGCGCCGTTCCTGGCGCTTGCTTTTCTTCTCGACGGACATGAAAGGAACTCCTTTTGCTAATGTTGGTTTAAATTTTCCCATGCCCAAAAGTTTTTGTCTAGGAAAAGGTTAGGGGGGATTAAGGTTGGGATGTTTGACGGTTCGCGATTCCCACCTTGCATATACCGCCTGGGATAACAGCCTGCCCGCGCTTTGTTCGCGCGTGACCAGTTCGCCCATTTCGATTTTCCCGCCAAAACTTTTCATCATATCGTCCAACGCCTGCGCCGCATGGATCGCCGACGCGCGCACCGCGTAGAGTGTTGTAACGATGAATAAGGGATTCTCGCTCAAACAGGCCCGGCACGTTTCCAGCAGACTTGGCAGCGATTTATACACCTCCCATACCTCGCCCTTCGGTCCGCGCCCGAATTTGGGCGGGTCGAGGATAATCCCGTCGTATTTGACTCCCCGCCTCGCCTCCCGCTGGACGAATTTCACCGCATCGTCCACAATCCAGCGGACGGGGCGCTCTGTCAGCCGGGATAACGCCTGATTTTCGCGCGCCCAACCCACAGATTTTTTAGAAGCGTCCACGTGAGTCACTTTGGCTCCAGCCGACGCAGCGGCGAGGGTGGCGAGTCCCGTGTATCCAAACAGATTCAAAACGTTCACTTCGCGCTTTGCATTGACAATCAACTGGCTGAACCAGTCCCAGTGCGCGGCAACCTCCGGAAAAACGCCAAGATGACGCCCGGGAGTCGTCATTGCCCAAAACTTCAGCCATCTTTCTCCTTGCAGGAGAGGGTATTTCATTTCCCACTTTGTTTCTATCTTTCTCTTCAATTCCCAATGACCGCCGCTTTCCTCCCCGCTTGGAATGAACACGGCATCGGCGTTTTTCCATTCTGAGGTCAGGGCAGGTTTCCACATCGCCTGAGACTCAGGACGCATAAAAACATACCTGCCGAAGCGTTCCAGCTTTTGCCCGTCGCCGCTATCGAGCAGGGCATAATCTTCCCAACGCGGGGATTCGAGAAAAGAGAAGGAGGAAGTCCTAGAAGGTAGGACATTGGAGGGAGGCGAAAATTGTTCCAAATTACTTGATTTTTCCTTTGAAAAGGTTATAATGTGGTAAGAAGTGGTAGAAAGTGGTAGAAATTAGCAGGACGCCGGTTGCGCCGGCGTTCATCCATTAAAAGGCAGTATAGCACAAATGTTCTTGGGTCAGTTCCAGCACACTCTCGATGACAAAGGACGCCTGATGGTTCCGGCGCGTTATCGTGACTTGCTGGCGGCTGGCGCCTACATCACTCAGGGCTTCGATAAATGCCTGATGGTGCTGACCGAAGCCCACTTCAACGAGGTCTATGCCATCCTCAACGGCTTGAACATGGCAGACCCCTCCGCCCGTATGCTGCGCCGCCTCATCCTCTCCAATGCCTATCCTGTGGAGGTGGACAAAGTCGGGCGCATCCTTGTTCCGCAAAACCTGCGCGAATTTCTCGGCGTGGCGAGCGGCGAATTGATCGTGGCAGGGCAGGGCGAATACTTCGAAGTGTGGACGCCCGCCGAGTGGAAGGCTCAAATGGACAACCTGCACGACGTGGAAGCCAATGCCCAGCGCTTTGCCACACTTAACCTGGCAAAAGGCTCTGGAGCGTAGCGCGCAGCCCTCACCTGCGCTGCTTGCCGACGGCGTGAAAGAACGCCTTCTGCGCCAATGAACGACACACCGCACCAACCCGTACTTTACAAAGAGATTATACACGCGTTGCAACCCAGGCGAGGCGGGCGCTATGTGGATGGAACTCTCGGCGCGGGCGGGCATGCCCGCGGAATTTTGGAGGCGTGTGCGCCAGATGGGCAACTGCTCGGTCTCGATGTGGACCCGCAGGCGCTGGAGACCGCTCGTAAGACCTTGGCTCCTTACGAGGGTCGCTTTCATCTGGCGCAAGCCTCCTACACGACTCTTTCCGCCCAACTCCAGCGCCTCGACTGGGATGAGGTGGACGGCATCCTCCTCGACCTGGGCGCCTCCTCGATGCAGTTCGATACGCCGGAGCGCGGTTTCTCCTTCCAGCACGACGCTCCGCTCGATATGCGCTTCGACCCGCGCGCTCCGCGAACCGCCGCCGACATCGTAAACGGGTATTCAGAACGGGAACTGGCTGACCTGCTCTACGAATACGGCGAGGAACGGGACGCCCGCAAGATTGCCCGCGCCATCGTGCGCGCCAGACCGCTTCACACCACCCGGCAACTGGTCGCTGTCATCGAAGCCGTCTCTCCCCGACGAGGCGAACGCCTCCACCCCGCCACGCGGACGTTCCAGGCGCTGCGCATTGCCGTCAATGACGAACTGTCAGCGGTGAAGGCGGCGCTTCCGCAGGCAGTGGCAGGCTTGAGGTCTGGCGGAAGACTCGCGGTGATCTCCTTTCACTCGCTGGAAGACCGCATCATCAAGGAATTCCTTCGCGAGCAAAGCCGTGACCTCATCAACCCGCCGTACGAAAGAATTTACAAAGAGGAACGCCAGGCAACGCTGAAAGAAATCAATCGAAAACCGATCACGCCCTCGGAGGAAGAGATTCGGAACAATCCGAGAGCGCGCAGTGCGAAACTTCGCATTGCCGAAAAGCTGTAACGCCGAATGAATTCGGCGCTAGCGACCCATCGCCCAAGTATAAAGGTCGTCATGCAGGCTTCACAAATCATCCATGCATATAAGCAGGCGCCCTGGCGGGTTCAACGCCAGTATGTTGCCGCGTCCTTGCTTGCCTTGGTTGTGCTGGCGCTGGTGGCGGCTCTCTACCTCGATGTGACCTCGCGTACCGCCCTGGCAGGGCGTGAGATCCAGGAACTGCGCGGACAGATCGTGGTCTTGCAACGCTCCAATGCCGACCTGGAGACCGAACTTGCAGACCTGACCTCCTCCGCCGTGATGCAACAACGCGCCCTCCAGCTGGGTTATCGTCCCTTAAAGCCCGGCGAATTGGAATACATTTTTGTGCCGGGGTATGTTGCTCCCGAGCCGGATATTCTGCTCGCGGCGGTGGATGCACCTCTCCAGCCCAACCCGCTTCCCGATGTGTATTCGCAATCGCTGCTCGAGTGGCTGGATGAACGCCTGAAATCGGGAGGCGTTCGATGAGACAACAATATGCCGTCCGTTCCATGTTTCTCGCCGCCGTGCTGGCGATGGTCGCCATGGGTATCCTCGCGCAGATGATCCGCATTCAGAACAGCGAACAGGCGAAACAGCTGCTCAAGTATGGCGATCTGCTGGCGGGGGAGTTTCGCACTTTCCAACCGGAGCGCGGCGAGATTTACGATCGGAACGGTCACCTGCTGGCGGGTAATCGCACTGTTTACGAAGTGGGGGTCAGCCTGGAGGAGATGGAAGATGTGGATGCCCTGGCGTATGTCCTGGGCGTGTATCTGCAAATGACCGAAGCCGAGGTCAAGGACAAACTTCTCCACTCCCCCGAAACCTGGACGTATGTGGTGATCAAGGATTATGTGGATGCGGCGACGGTGAATGTCTTGCAGGAGGTCTTGAAACGGCTGGAGGAGGAAGACGACCACCGTCTCGACGGTCTCGGTTTCAAGCCGCACTTTACGCGCAGTTATCCCGAGAAAACTCTCGCCTCCAATATCCTGGGCTTTGTCGCACGCGACGGGCGCGGCTACTTCGGCGTCGAAGAAAAATACAATGACCTGCTAGCGGGAAATCCCGTCAAGATATGGGTGCCGCGCGACCCGAACAAAGCCGTGGATATTCCCAAGATTCCCAACGGCACGACACTGGTCCTTACACTCAACCGCGACCTTCAGGCGAAGGTCGAAAAAATTCTCGACCAATCCATCATCGAATATGGCGCAAAGAACGGCACCATCATCGTCATGGACCCCAAGACCGGCGAAATTCTCGCTATGGCGTCCACCCCGCGCATGGACTTGAACAACTACACCGACTACTTTAAAATCTTCGACGACGGCAGCGCCTACAATCGTTCCATTGGCATGGCATATGAAGCGGGGTCGGTGGTCAAAATCCTCACCATGGCGGCGGCGCTCGACACCGGCACCGTCACCCCCGAAACCACCTATATTGACACCGGTTCCATCACTGTGGGCGGCATCACCATCCAAAACTGGAACCGTCAACCCTGGGGACAGCGCAACATGATCGAATGCCTGCAGCACTCGCTCAATGTCTGTCTGGCGTGGGTTGCCACCCAAATGGGCTCGCTCAACTTCTATTCCTACATGGATCGCTTCGGGCTGGGACATCGCACCGGCGTGGACCTGGCTGACGAAGCCATGGGCAGGCTCAAGGTCCCGGGTGATTCGGACTGGTATCCCGTGGACCTCGGCACCAACGCCTTCGGTCAGGGCGTCACCGTCACGCCGCTCCAGATGATGATGGCGGCAAGCGCCATTGCCAACGAGGGTCAGATGGTCACGCCGCACGTGCTGTACGCCATGCTGCGCGACGGACATCAATACAATGTGCCTTCGCAATATGCCGGCTCGCCCATCAAAGCGGAGACTGCCCGTATCCTCAACGAAATGCTCGCTGTATCCCTGCAGAACGAATCGGCCAACGCCCTCCTGCCCGGTTATCGTCTGGCAGGCAAGACCGGCACGGCCCAAATCCCCACCCCGCTCGGATACGACCCCAACCACACCAACGTCTCCTTCATCGGCTGGGGACCGGTGGACGACCCTCGCTTCATGATCTACGTCTGGCTCCAGGAACCGACCACCTCCATCTGGAGTTCGGAGACCGCCGCGCCCGTCTTTTCGCAAGTCGCCGAACAGACCGTCATCGCCCTCAACATCCCGCCCGACCTTGTTCGCCTCCAATACGGATCCCGCTAATGCTGACCATTGCCGACGCTCTCGAAGCCCTGACGACCTTCCGTCCGCAAGCCGTTTCGGTCATCACCGAAGCAGTGATCGACTCGCGCCAGGTGATCCCCGGCTCTCTCTTCGTTGCCATTCCCGGCGAAAAAACGGACGGGCATGACTTTGTTGAAGAGGCATTTCGACGGGGGGCGTCTTTCGCTTTAATCCAACGGGATGCGATTGCAAACGCCTCTTTCCGCACCCTTGACCTGCGCACTGTTTCCTCCGCCGACTCCTACGCCGGTTTCGACTTTTCGCCTCCTCTCTGCCTGCGCGTGGACAACACCGTCTCTGCCCTCCAGCAGATTGCCCGCTTCTGGCGGCGCAAACTCAGCCTGCGCGTCATCGGCATCACCGGCAGTGTTGGCAAATCCACCACCAAAGAGATGGCGGCGGAGGTTTTGAGCACGCGCTACCGCACGCTCAAAAGCCCGGGCAACCTCAACAACGAAATCGGTCTACCGCTGACCGTGACGCGCCTGAGTTCCGGCTACCAGCACGCTGTGATGGAAATGGGCTTCTATGTCCCCGGCGAAATTGCCTTTCTGTGCGATATTGCTCTGCCGCAGGTGGGCGTGGTCACCAACGTTGGCACCGTCCACGCCGAACGCGCCGGTTCGCAGGAAGCCATCGCACGCGGCAAAGCAGAATTAGTGCAAGCCCTGCCGCCCGCTCCCGAAGGTGTTGCCATCCTCAACTTCGATGACCCCTGGGTGCGCAAAATGGAGGAGAAGACCAAGGCGCGCGTTTTCTTCTATGGCTTGTCGCCCGAGGCGCATCTTTGGGCAGACCGCGTCGAAGGATTGGGGTTGGACGGCATCCGCTTCCGCCTGCATTACCAGGGCGAGACGCTGTACGCCAAAATCCCGCTGATAGGACGTCACTCCGTGCATACGGCTTTGCGCGCCGCTGCAGTGGGGCTGGTGGAAGGCATGAACTGGCAGGAGATCCTCGAAGGCTTGAGCCAGGGACATACCCAGTTGCGCCTTGTCGCTGTCCGCAGTGAGAGCGGCGCGTTACTGCTCGACGACACCTACAACGCCTCTCCCGAATCCATGCTTGCCGCCCTCAACCTGCTCGACGAACTCGACGGACGCAAAGTGGCGGTGCTGGGCGACATGCTTGAACTCGGTCCCTACGAACGCGGCGGACACGAAATGGTCGGTTTGCGCGCCGGACAGGTGGCAGAGGTCCTGCTCACGCTGGGCGAACGCGCCCGCATCATTGCCGAAGCCGCCCGCCGCGGTAACGGTAAGAAAAAACTCATCCTTGAATTCACTTCCCAGGAGCCGCTCTTGGACTGGCTGAAGAACAACCTCACCCCAAAGGACGTGGTCCTGATCAAAGGCTCGCACAGTCTGCGCATGGATCGCATCACCAGCGCGCTGGAGGTGCGCTCATGACTCAAAACAACGCCTTTGTGCTGGGGCTTGCCATGTTTTCCTTTGTCATGACGGTCATCTGGGGACCGCCGCTTCTTCGCGTCCTGCGGCATTTCAAGGTTGGCAAGATCATCCGCGTGGAGGAACCGGATCGTCACCGCCTCAAAATGGGAACCCCGACCATGGGCGGCATTCTGTTTATCATTCCCGTTTTACTGCTGACGGGATTGCTCAACGCCGCCAACCTCATCGGGTTCGACGTGATCGGCAGTTCGGTGCTGGTGCCTCTGATTGTCCTAGTGGCGTATGGCGCGCTGGGCGCGATTGACGATTGGGAGGGGATTCGCGGAAAGCGCCGCGGCGAAGGCATGACCGCCCGCGCCAAATTCCTGGGTCAGGTGGTGCTGGCGTTGGGGACCGCCTACGTCTTGAAATATTTCCTCGATGTACCGGAAATGCTTCTGCCGGGCATCAAGGGCGAGATCGAACTGGGCTGGTGGTATGTGCCGATCGCCGCCTTTATCATTGTGAGCGAGTCGAACGCCGTCAATTTCACGGACGGCTTGGACGGTTTGGCAGGGTTGATTACAGCCACCGCTTTTGCCGCGTTCGGCGGCATTGCCCTGCTACAGGGGCAGATTTTCCTTGCCCGCTTTTGTTTTACCGTGGTGGGCGCCTTGTTCGGTTTCCTGTGGTTCAATGTGCATCCCGCCGAATTGATCATGGGCGATACCGGCTCGCTGGCGCTCGGTTCGACGCTGGCGGTCGTGGCGTTGATGACCGGACAGTGGCCCCTGCTTCTGATTGTGGCTGTGGTGCCTCTGGCTGAGGCGTTGAGCGTTGTGATCCAGATCGGTTATTTCAAATTGACAAAAGGCAGGCGTTTCTTCAAAATGGCGCCCATCCACCTGCATTTCGAACTGCTTGGCTGGAGCGAAACACAAGTGGTGCAGCGTTTTTGGCTGATTGCCCTGCTGGCGGCAATGGTCGGCATCGGTCTGGCGTTGGTGTAAATTCTCCCTCACCCCAAATCCCTCTCCCACCGGGAGAAGGGCTGGGGTGAGGGGATAACGAATTATGAAAACGAACTGGAAAGACAAACGCGTACTCATTCTCGGAGCCGCCCGTCAGGGACTTGCCCTGGCGCGCTGGCTTTCCATTCAAGGCGCGCGCGTCACGTTGAACGATGTGCGCGGCGAGCAGGCATTGCGCGCCGCCAAACAATCGCTTGCCGAATTCGAGGTGACCTGGGCTTTGGGCGGACACCCGCTCGAACTGCTGGACTCCACCGATGTGTTGTGTCTCTCCGGCGGAATCCCGCTCACCCTACCGCTCGTGGCTGCGGCAGTCTCGAGGGGCATTCCCCTCTCGAACGACTCGCAAATCTTCATGGAAGTGGTTCCCTGCAGGACCATCGGCATTACCGGGTCGGCGGGCAAGACGACCACCACGACGCTGGTCGGCAATATGGCAAAACTTGCTTACGGTGTAAACGCCTACGTCGGCGGGAACATCGGCGACCCCCTGCTGAATTATGTGGATACCATGAAGCCCGAAGATATTGCCATCCTGGAACTATCGTCCTTCCAACTGGAGCAGATGACCCTTTCCCCGAACGTTGCCGCCATCCTGAACATCACGCCCAATCATCTCGACCGCCACGGCACGATGGAAGCGTACACCGCCGCCAAGGCGCGCATTCTGGAATTCCAGTCGAAGGAAGATGCCGCCATCGTTGGTCACGACGATCCGGGTGCCTGGAATTTGCGGAACCGCGTGCGCGGCAGATTGCTCACCTTCAGCATGAACGCATTGGACGAAGGCTTGGATGGCGCCTACCTGCACGACGGCTTGCTGAATCTGCGTGAAGGCAACGCCTACCTGCCCCTGCTCCTGCGCGAGAAGATTCAACTGCGCGGCGACCATAATGTGCAAAATGTACTGGCGGCGTTTGCCATCGGTCATGCCGCCGGTTTTCCTCTCGATTCCATGCTCGAAGCCGTGGAGGAGTTTCGCGGCGTGCCTCACCGCCTGGAATTTGTCCGCGAATGGAACGGCGTGCGCTGGTATAACGATTCGATTGCCACCGCGCCCGAAAGAAGCATGGCGGCGATCCGCTCGTTCGAGGAGCCCATTGTCCTTCTGCTCGGCGGGCGCGACAAAGACCTGCCCTGGGAAGACCTGCTCCGCCTGGCGAATGAGCGCGTGGATCACATCGTGCTGTTTGGCGAGGCGGCGGAAAAGATCGAGAAAACCGCGGCAGGGCTGGCGTCTGAAAGGAGGCGTTTCTCGCTGACAAAGGTGGGCGGACTCGAAGAGGCGGTCCGCAAGGCGGCGGAGGTCGCCGAACCGGGGGATGTCGTTCTGCTCTCGCCGGGCGGCACGAGCTTCGATGAATTTGTTGATTTTGCCGAACGCGGAGAAAGGTTTGCAGAATGGGTACGAGAACTTTCGTAAACGACCGCGCCTCGTTTTTGCTGTCGCGCAACTGGAGACGCGGCGTGGACATGCCCTTGGCGCTGACGGTGGCGGCGTTGATCGTGTTTGGTCTGATTATGCTGTATTCAGCCTCGTTCGATTTTTCGTTCAGTGAATACGGGTCTGCAACGTACATGTTCAAACGCCAGGTCAGGTGGCTGGGGCTCGGTCTTCTTGCCGCGTTCGTTCTTTCGCTGTTCGATTATCACCAATGGCGCCGGATGGTTCTGCCCGCCATGCTGGTGACCATCGGCTTGCTGGTCGCCGTATTATTGATCAACGAGATTCGCCTGGGAGCATCGCGCACATTGATCAACGGCTCCTATCAGCCTTCGGAAGTCGCCAAATTGATGGCGGTGGTCTATATTGCCGTGTGGCTCTACGCCAAACGCCAGTTCCTGCACGATGTGACGATTGGATTGATCCCCCTGGGTGTCATCTTGGGAATCATTGGCGGTTTGATCTATCTGCAGCCGGATTTAAGCGCAGCCGCCACGGTGTTCATTCTGGGCGGTTTGTTGTTCTTCCTGGCTGGCGCGGAGATCAGGCAGATCGTCCTCCTGCTCATTCTTGCCTTCGTCATGGGCTGGGTTGTTGTGCAATTCAGCGTGACAGGACAGGACCGCGTCCATTCGTTCCTTGCCGGTTTGCAGGATCCCACCACCGCCTCGTATCACGTGCAAAGATCGTTCGAGGCGGTCATCAAGGGCGGCATTTTGGGCGTGGGACTTGGAAAGGCGGATACCAAACTGACCGGTTTGCCGTTCGCACCCACCGACAGCATCTTCGCGGTGGTGGCGGAGGAATTCGGCTTGTTCGGAGCGGCGCTTCTCATATCCCTGTACGCGGCATTGGTCTGGCGCGGATTGGTGATTGCGCGCCGCGCGCCCGACATGCTGGGAACCCTGCTTGCCTCCGGCATGGCGTTTTGGATCGGTATCGAAGCGCTGATCAATATGTCTGTCATGGTCGGTCTCATGCCGTTCGCGGGAAACGCGCTTCCTTTTATCAGCGCGGGAGGTTCGAATCTGATCTCGACCCTGTCCGCGATCGGCATCATGTTGAACGTTTCGCGTCAGAGCAGCGAGCATGTCACACTCGCAGAAGACGAATGGAGGTCTTTCGGTGCGGTTATTGATTTGCGCCGGAGGGACGGGAGGCGGAGTGTATCCCGCGCTCGCCGTTCACAGCGCCCTCAACGCTAGACTGCGCGACGTGGATGCGCTGTGGGTGGGCGGCGAAGGCGGTATGGAGGAAGCCCTGGTTACGCGGCAGGGAATTACCTTCAGGAGCATCCCCGCCGCAGGTTTGCACGGTGTCGGGCTTGCGAGATTGCCGCGTAACCTGCTGACATTGACGCGCGGCATCTTTGCCGCACGGAACATTTTGAACGAATTCAAACCGGATGTCTTGTTCTTTACCGGCGGTTATGTGGCAGTGCCCATGGCGATTGCGGGGCGCTCCATCCCCAGCCTGCTCTACGTCCCAGACATCGAACCGGGCATGGCGTTGAAATCGCTGGCAGGCTTTGCCGATGCCATCGCCGTCACGACCGAGCAATCGCAAAGGTTCTTTAAGAAAAAAGTGATCCAGACGGGATACCCGCTTCGCCCCGACCTGGCGCTGTGGGACCGCTCCACCGCCCATCGCCACCTCGGCATTTCCAGCGGACTGCCTGTCCTGCTGGTGGTGGGCGGAAGCAAGGGCGCGCGCTCCATCAACCTGGCGGTGTTGAAACACCTGCGCGCCCTGCTCGAAAGGTTCGAGCTTGTTCACATCTCCGGCGATCAGGACTGGACCTATGTGCGTCATCACCGTGAACAACTGCCCGTGGATCTTGCCGCCCGTTACCATGCCATTCCATACCTGCACGAGATGGGCGCGGCGCTGGCGGCGACAGACCTTGTGCTTTCACGTGCGGGTGCGTCCTGTCTGGGCGAATATCCATTGTTTGGGTTGCCCGCCATTCTTGTGCCGTACCCGCATGCCTGGCGGTATCAGAAAGTGAATGCAGATTATCTGACCAGCCGCGGCGCGGCGGTCATCCTGGAAGACCAGGTTTTGGAAGATGAATTAATGAACACGCTGAACGTTTTGATGGAAAACCCGAATAAATTGCGATCCATGCGGGCGGCCATGTTCGAACTTTCCCACCCGCGTGCCGCTGAGAAGATTGCCGGTATGCTGATCGAACTGGCAGGAGAGAAAAGCCCATGATGAGTATCGTATATGTCTTTTGGATGTACGTCATCCTGTTTGGCGTCATCGGCGCCATGCGAGGCTGGGCAAAGGAATTACTGGTTTCCTTCAGCGTAATTCTCTCCCTGGCGCTGACCCACGTCCTTCGCAAATATATTCCGCTGGCGAGCAATCTGCCCGAGACCGACGAATCCCTGTTTTGGGTGCGGACTGTCATTCTGCTGGTTCTGGTGTATTTCGGATACCAGACCGTCATCAGCATTCCGCATCTCGCTTCGAGAGCCGCGCGCGAGCGTTTACAAGACACCCTCTTCGGCGCGATTCTGGGCGGATTGAATGGTTACTTCATTGCCGGCTCGATTCTGTACTACGTCCATGTCGCGGATTATGCCTTCCAAGACGTAATCCTCAAACCGACCGACCCGGAACTGTTGCAAACGGTCAACCAGATGATGCAATTCATGCCGCCGCAGCTCCTCGGCGAACCGGGCATCTACTTTGCCATTATCCTGGCATTCGTCTTTGTGCTGGTTGTTTACATCTGAAGTCCGACGACGAGCCTATGACACGCGTCCATTTCATCGGCATTGGGGGAAGCGGTCTTTCCGCCATCGCCCGCATCCTGCTGGAAAGCGGATACGAGGTGAGCGGCTCCGACCGCGCCTTGACGCCGTTCGCCGAGGAGGTCCGCAAAGCGGGCGCAAACGTGTATATCGGTCACCACCCGCGCAACATCGGCAAAGCCGATTGGGTGGTGAGATCCTCTGCCGTAGCCGACGACAACCCCGAGGTTCAGGCGGCGAAACGCGCCGGCATCCCGGTCTATAAACGCGCCGATTTCCTCGGGCGTTTGATGGAGAACAAAACCGGTATCGCCATTGCCGGCACACACGGCAAAACCACCACCACCGCCATGACCGCCTGGGTATTGCGCGAACTGGGACGCGACCCTTCCTTCATTGTGGGCGGTGTGGTGAACAACCTCGGCGTCAATGCCCGCGCAGGCAAAGGCAACCTGTTCGTGATCGAAGCCGACGAATACGACTATATGTTCCTCGGACTCAAACCGCAGATCGAAGTGGTGACCAGCCTCGAACATGACCATCCTGACCTCTTCCCCACGTTCGAATCGATGAAGGTCGCCTTCGAAAAATTCGTCAATCTGCTTCCCGCGGACGGCACGCTGATCGTATGCGCGGAAGACCCCGGCGCGGTGTCGTTAATTCCCCCCGCGCGCCGGGCTGGAGTCAACGTAGTGGCTTACGGTTTGCACGGCGAAGAAACCATCAACAGCCCCTTCTGGGTCAGGGCGCAGGATATCGAACCGAATCGACGCGGCGGCTTCGATTTCCGCATGTCGTCGAACCTGGGAGACAACGGTTCCGCTTCGGTCTTCGTATCCCTGCAGGTGCCGGGCAAACACAATGTCCTCAACGCCCTTGCCGCGCTCGCCGTCGTGGATCTGCTGGGTCTCGCGCGCGAACGCGCCGCCAAAGCGCTCGGTGATTTCACCGGCACGGGCAGGCGTTTCCAATTGCGCGGCGAAGTGAATGGCATCAGCATCTTCGACGACTACGCTCATCACCCGACCGAGATCAAAGCCACACTCGCCGGCGCGCGCGCCCGCTATCCCGAAAGACGCATCTGGGCGGTCTGGCAGCCTCACACCTATTCGCGCACGCAAACCCTCTTCCTCGAGTTCTCGCGCGCTTTCAAAGATGCCGACGAGGTGATCGTGACCGAAGTCTATGCGGCTCGTGAACCCAAACAGGAATTCACCTCGGCGGAAGTCGTCAGCGCCATGCCGCATCTCTCCGCGCGTTACATCGAATCGCTTAAGGACGTGGCGGACTATTTGATTGAGCACCTGCAGCCCGGCGACGTGCTCCTCGTGCTTTCGGCTGGAGATGCGGATCAGGTCAGCAGCAGCGTACTCAAAGGATTACAAGAAAGGCAGGCAGACCATGCGAAATGAGAAACGAGGAACGCTTCGTCCTCCCCCCTCGCTGTTCCCCCTTCAAGCGGCTTTGACCGCCGCCGGAAGCGGCGTGCCGTCCCGTCCCCGCCGCGTAGACGTCAACGAACGACTCGCAATGCAGTTGATTGCCAGAATGCAGGCGCACTACAAGAAGACCAACCCCTTCCTGCCGCCGACCTTTCCCCCGCGAAAGTCTCCTCGACGCGGCGCGCAGGACGCGAGGCCGGCGCGCCCACACAAGGAAACCCGCGAAGGAACAGAGTAATCGGATATGGTTACCACCATGCGACCCATTGACATGCTGTATGAAAAACTCGGCGACAAGATCGCGGAGAACGTTCCGCTTGCCCCCTACACCTCCGCGCGCATTGGCGGTCCGGCGGATATTTTCATCGTTGCGGATACCTCCGCCGAACTCGCGCGTATCGTCAACTGGTTGTGGAAATACGAAATCCCGTATGTCATATTGGGCGGCGGCTCGAACGTGCTGATCAGCGATAAAGGCGTGCGCGGCGCGGTGATCCTGAACCGCGCAAAAGGAGTGAAATTCCACGAGGGCGAGCATCCGTCCGTCACGGCCGAATCGGGCGTTGTCTTCAGCAATCTCGCCAACCGCTGTGCCGCAAAGGGACTCGCCGGGCTCGAATGGGCGGCGACCGTTCCCGGCACGATTGGCGGCGCAGTGGTCGGCAACGCCGGCGCCTTCGGCGGCGACATGGCTGGCAACCTGATTTCCGCCGAATTGTTGACCGAACACGGCAAGGTGTTGTATACCGTCGAGCAAATGGGATACGGCTATCGCACCAGCGCATTGAAACGTGGTGAAGTGAAAGCGGTGGTACTTTCGGTGGAGTTGGCGTTAAAAAATTCGACCAGAGAGGAAGTGACGGTTAAAATCCAGCAATTCCGCGCACACCGCAAAGCGACTCAACCGCCCGGCGCGAGCATGGGTTCGATGTTCAAAAACCCGCCCGGTGATTATGCCGGCAGATTGATCGAAGCCGCAGGATTGAAAGGCGCCCGCATTGGCAACGCCGAAATCAGTCCCCTGCATGCGAACTTCTTCATCAACCATGCCGATACAAAAGCGGAGGACATCCGTGCCCTGATCGAGCTGGCGCAAAAAACCGTGAAAGAGAAGTTGGGCGTCGAGTTGGAACTGGAGATCGAGTTGATTGGAGAGTGGAACGTTTGAACGGGTAAACGTTGAAGCGTTATACATTATGGAAAACAAACTTCGCGTGGCAGTATTATTTGGCGGACGTTCCGGCGAGCATGAGGTCTCGCTTATGTCGGCGCGTTCCGTCCTGTCTGTGCTCAATCCCGCCCGCTATGAAGTCACCCAGATCGGCATCACGCGTGACGGCGCCTGGTTGACCGGTAACGACGTGCTTGAAAGATTCGAGAAGAACAACTTGGACGGCTTGCTCCCGGCCATTGTGCCGCCGGACCCGTCCGAAAAGGGGATTTATATCCTCGAGGGTTTTTCCGGTCTCAAAAAATGGACCGATGTGGACGTCTTCTTCCCCGTTTTGCACGGGACGTTTGGCGAGGACGGCACCCTCCAGGGCTTGTTCGAACTGGCGGACGTCGCGTATGTGGGGGCGGGTGTCCTCGGTTCGTCGGTCGGCATGGACAAGGGTGTCTTCAAGGATGTGATGATCGCCAACGGTATCCCTGTGGTGGATACGCTCGTCGTAGGGCGCGCAGACATCGAAAAGGATATCCAGGCGGTCCTCGCAAAAGCCGAGGCGCTGAGCGCTTACCCACTCTTCGCCAAACCCGCCAACCTCGGTTCCTCGGTTGGCGTGACCAGGTGCAACAACCGCTCCGACCTGCAGGAAGGCTTGATGGAAGCCGCCTCGTTCGACCGGCGCGTGCTGATTCAAAAGGGAATCAGGAACGCGCGCGAAATCGAAGTCAGTGTACTGGGCAACGACGACCCGCTCGCCTCTGTGCCGGGCGAAATATTACCCAGCCGGGAATTCTATTCCTACGAATCGAAGTACATTGACGGCACGTCCGGGCTGGTCATTCCCGCCCCGCTCTCTGCGGAAACCTCCCGGCAGATACGCGAGTACGCTGTGCGCGCCTACAAAGCCATTGACTGCGCCGGCATGGCGCGCGTGGATTTCTTCCTCGAGAAGGATACGGAAAAAATCTATTTGAACGAGTTGAACACCATTCCAGGTTTTACGCAGATCAGCATGTACCCCAAACTTTGGGAAGCCAGCGGACTGCCCTATGACAGGCTGGTGGACCGTTTGATCGAACTGGCAATGGAACGCAAAACGGACCGTGACCGCACCTCGCGCACCTTTCGGAGCCGCGCATGAACGATAAAAGGATACTCAGCCGCGCCGAACTCGTCCGCCTGCGCCGCCAGCAGGAACATTCGAAGCAACTGCAGCGCGCTTCGAAGACGACCGCGCGTCATGTGGTGGTTACACGCGCCAGAAAAGACATCACCAAACCCGTGCGTCAGCCTGCGCGGAAAAATGCGCGCCGATTCCAGATTGCCCTGCCGCACCTGACGCGTGCCGAGATGTCCTTCCGCCTTCCGCGTTTGCGTTTGGGGTGGCGTTTGCTTTCCTTTGTCCTCGTGGTTATCTTCGGCTCGGCGCTGTATTTCGCCTTCAATCTTCCCGAATTGCGTGTGACCGAAGCGCAGGTGACGGGCAGCCGGTTCGTGACGCCGGCGGAGATCAATGCCGCGCTGGACGTTTCGGGACAGCCCGTTTTCCTGTTGATTCCCTCGGACCTGGAAACGCGTCTCCGCCTCAACTACCCCGAGCTGGTCGCTGTCCATGTGACCGTTTCCCTGCCGAATCTTCTTTCCGTCAGCGTGACCGAGCGCCAACCGCTCATCCGCTGGGAACAGGGAGGCGGGTATACCTGGATTTCGGAAGACGGTATTGCCTTCCGTCCGAGAGGCGAATTGGCGGGATTAATCCCCGTGGTGGCGCTCTCAGCCCCGCCCGTCGAGGGAGGCGCAGGCGATCCGCTTTCTCCCGCGCCGTTCATTTCGGCGGAGATGGTTCAGGCGTTGAAGGGGCTCGTCGCTCATGTCCCGCCTGGCGTGCCCATCCTGTATGAGCAAGGGGTCGGTTTCGGCTGGAATGACCCGCGCGGCTGGCGCGTCCATTTTGGGACGAAGGCTGGCGATGTCGAACTAAAGATACGCGTATATGAAGCGCTGGTGGCTTCGTTGGCGCAAAAAGGAATCCGCCCGGTGATGATCAATGTGATGTACCCGAGCGCGCCGTATTACCGATTGAATGAATGAAGGAGCAATTCTGGCGGTTGAGTAGACGGGGTTCGTCCGCCATGTCGAAACCACCGATCACAAAGTTGATTTTGCCTGCAGGGCGATTTGAGTGTGTTTCTTGCTGTTGCCTGGAACGCTCAACCGCCGAAGCGTAAAAAAAGGAATTATGGAAGAGATCATTGTAGGTATAGACATAGGCACGACCAAGGTCTGCACGCTGGTGGGGCGCGTGGAAGACGACAAGTCCATTCGCATTCTGGGCGTCGGCATTGAGCCCTCCGAGGGGGTTAAGAAAGGCGTCATTGTGGACCTTGGCGCGGCGTCGCAGGCAATCATGCGTTCGGTGAAGAAAGCCGAGTCCACTTCGGGCTTGGAGATTACCTCCGCGCTGGTCAGCATTGCGGGTTCGCATGTTTCCTCGGTGAACAGCCGCGGCGCGGCGGCTGTGAACGGGAACGTGATCGAACAGTACGATATCGAACATGCCCTGGAGCAGGCGCAGGCGGTGGCGATCCCGTACGACCGCGAAATCATTCATGTCATCCAGCGCGATTTTTCCGTGGACGGGCAGGATGGTATCCGCAATCCAAAGGGAATGCACGGTTATCGTCTCGAAGTGGAGGCGCACATCATCACCGCCTCCGCCGCGACCGTGGACAACCTGCGTCAGTGTGTGGGCGCGGCGGGCGTCGAAGTTCAACAGTTTGTGCTCAACCCGCTTGCCTCCGGGGAGACCGTATTGACTGGGCAGGAACGTCAGATGGGCGTGGCGGTCTGCGACATCGGCGGCGGCACCACCGACCTGGCAATTTATGTGGACGGCGACGTATGGCATACGATGGTTCTGGCGGTTGGCGGGAATCATGTCACGCAGGATATCGCCCACGGTTTGCGTCTTCCCTTTGCGCAGGCGGAGGACGTGAAGAAACAACAGGGATATGCCGTGCGCGCTGAGGTCGGTGCGGAGGAATACTTTGCCATCCGCCCATTCGGTGAGGAACGACCGGTGCAGATCAACCGCAAGGAACTTGCGGAGATCATCGAGGCGCGCGTCGAAGAAATCTTTTCGCTCACGTTACAGGAGATCAAACGTTCCGGTTACGATGGTCTCCTGCCTGCCGGCATGGTGTTGACCGGCGGAGCGTCGGCGCTGCCAGGGATGAAACGCATTGCCAGCCGGGTGCTGAATATGCCGGTCCG
Source organism: Chloroflexota bacterium (assembly GCA_013388685.1). Classification (GTDB taxonomy): domain Bacteria; phylum Chloroflexota; class Anaerolineae; order Anaerolineales; family Villigracilaceae; genus Defluviilinea. The sequence goes on from JACAET010000039.1 coordinate 38,598, forward strand.
CCTTGCGGGTCCCGAAAATTTGAGAGGATTGGTGGATCGTTTGAATTCACCCGCCTATTCGACAAGCGTGGGGTTGTTGCGGTGGATCCTGTCCATGCAGAGTCAGGATCTCAGTATCGGGCGCGACCGCCGCGTGAAAGGAGAGAAACGCATGGGCTTTGGCGTTGTCAAGAAAATCATCGGAAGGATATTGCCGTAACGTTCCCGCGCCGGCGCATGGCTGAGGCGAAGCTCGTCGTTATGTCGATGTAAAGAGCCGAACCTTTGCGCGGGTTACATAACATTAAAAAATGACGTTACGGAATCAAAAGCAAGTATCATAAGACCAATGTTTGATGGAGGCTGTCATGGACTCGACTTATCGCAACGACATAGAGCAACAAACAGAAGCGTTCGCCCGCATTAAAGTGATCGGTGTGGGAGGCGGCGGTTCCAATGCCGTCAACCGCATGATTGACGAAGGGATTCAAGGCGTTGAATTCATCGTCGCGAACACCGACGCACAGGCCTTGATGCTGACGAAGGCAAAGACTCGCGTACGCCTGGGCGACAAACTCACGCGCGGGCTGGGCGCGGGCGGCGACCCTGAGATCGGACGCAAAGCCGCCGAAGAATCCTCCGACGAGCTGTACAACGTCTTGAAAGGCGCAGATATGGTCTTCGTCACCGCTGGCATGGGCGGCGGCACCGGCACCGGCGCGGCTCCCATCGTCGCGCAGATCGCCAAGGAAAGCGGCGCGCTCACCATCGGCGTGGTAACGCGTCCGTTTACATTCGAAGGCATGCGCCGCATGCAGGCGGCAGACGTCGGCATCGGCAAATTCAAGGAACATGCCGACACCCTCATCGCCATCCCTAACGACCGCCTGTTGCAAATTGCGGATAAGCGCGCCTCCCTGCAGGATGCGTTCCGCCTTGCGGATGACGTTTTGCATCAGGGCATCCAGGGCATTTCAGAGTTGATTACCATTCCCGGTTTGATCAATCTCGATTTTGCGGATGTGCGCGCCATCATGTCCGAAGGCGGCGCGGCGCTCATGGCGGTGGGAACGGGTTCGGGCGACGAAAGAGCGAAGAAAGCCGCCGAGGACGCCATCTCCAGCAAACTTCTCGACATCACCATTGACGGCGCGCGCGGCGTCCTCTTCAACGTGACTGGCGGACCTTCCATGACCCTCTTCGAGGTCAACCAGGCGGCGGCGATCATTCGAGAAACCGCCCATCCCGATGTGAATATGATCTTCGGCGCGGTCATAGACCCGAATATGGGCGACGATATTCGCATCACCGTGATTGCGACGGGTTTCGAACGCAGTTCGATGCCGCGCCGTGCATTGGAACGTCAGCCGCGAACCGAAGCCAGACGAACAGATGCCTCTGCCTACCTCCGCGCGACCGAATCCGTTTCGGTTCACGCGGACCTTCAGCCGGGTGAGACGAAATCAGCCTCCCCTCAGCCTCTGATCAACAAGGATGATCTCGATGTTCCGACTTTTTTGAGGAATCGAAGATAGGCAAAGGTTCGAAGCAGACAGGTTCCAGATGGAACCTGCCTGTGCCTGCATCAACAAATCGGTCAAGTCCAGTTTCCCCTTTTGCCGGAGCGGTTCGGTGTGCCTGGGCGAGGCATGCCGAATCGCTCTGTGCGCTGATTATGCAGACGATCTGATTTACCCATGAAGGAAATTCAAAATTGTTTCTTTGGAACTTGTCTCAAAAATACCCTGTCACGCTGAGGAAGCGGTGGTTGCGACCGAAGAGTCTCTTGTTTTTGGCCGTAGAGACCCTTCGCTACGCTCAGGGTGACATTTTTGAGATGACTTGTAGTTGCTTCCTTTGCATGTGCATGGGCAAACCCCGCTTTGCCTGTGATCGCGCCCGATGCCGGGCAGCGTGTTGACAAACCCATCTTCCCATAGTAATATTTGCCGCGCTCTTCCCACGCCGAGGTAGCTCAGTGGCAGAGCAGGGGACTCATAAGCCCTTGGTCGTGAGTTCAAATCTCACCCTCGGCACACTAAAAAAACCCGCGTTTGGCGGGTTTTTGATTTGGAATGTTTCGGATGGGAAAGTATCGGTCGCTTTTACCAGCTTACCGGCGGTGAGCGGTTGCGGTAATTTCTCGGAAGAAGCAAGGTTATGGCTCTCATTGTGGGGATTGGTGTTTTCATGTTTCGCTCCTTAGATTGCTAAAGGAAGATTTCCGCGCTCGAGGTTCTCAGATTTTTCGCCAGCGACGCTCCAGAGTGGTTCGCTGTCGGAAAATAGTTGGTCAATACGAGCGGTAATCTCTCTTTCACGCTCGCGTTCTTCGCGTTCACGCTGGCGGGCTCTAATGGCAGCGGGCGAGGGGCGGCGCTTGTGAACAGTGACCGTTGAAGGCTGGCTGGGCTGAATGGCTTGCGCCTTGGCGCTCAGGACTTTGTATAGCCCAACGGCAGCGGAGATTCCAACAATGGTCAGCGCGGCGCTGACAGCGATCATCACAACCATGAGCCCGATGTTGACGGTGTTATACAAACCTGCCTGGAAGTTCGACCACTGCATGGCGGCAGCGGTTGCGGCATTCAATTCCTGCTGTTGTTTGGCGGCTTCATATTCTGCCTGACGCTTCATTTCGGCGATCCGAATCTCGGTTTGTGTTTGGAGCACCTGCAGGTCGAGTTCCGCTTTTCGCCGATCAATATCAGTCGCAACGTTCATTTGATTGGCTGTTGCGGAGGCAATCTCGCGGTTGAGCCATTTGGCGTCTTTGAGGTTGAAGCCAAATGCCACGGACCCAAACAAAATCACCATCGCCAGAAAGAAAAGCCATTTTGCGCCTGTTGATTGTCCGTTTTGGTAGTTCATGGCATTGCTCCTTTCTCTCGTTGCGGAGTATATGTCCCCTCGCGGAAGAGGTGCTCACAACCGACTTGTAGCTATCTTGCTGGCGCCTGCATTTTTTCTCACACCTTCCTTTCAAAAAAGAAAAGTGGATTGGAGCAATTCCAATCCACCAAAACAGATGCTTGTACTGGGCGTGAGATTATTGGCTGTTTCTATCCGCCTGGAGCAATTGCAGCGCCTGCAGCCTGACCAATTCAGGATAGATCGCCTTGTATACACTGCAATACGGCGATGAGACATTCGAGGTCCCCGTAATATTTTTTGCGTGAATGGGACACCCGCCCGCGCACCAGTAGCGCCATTCGCAGGTGTTGCAGCCATTGCGGTGGTCAATGGGCGGGTTGGCAAAATCGTCGAAACGCGGCGATTCCAGCATGTCCAGGGGAATGCCTGTCAGGTTGTAGCCTGTCAGCATGTGACAGGGCAGGACGCTGCCGTCCGTGTCAACGCTCAAGTAGTTGCGCCCTGCGCCGCAGACGTGCTGATGCGCTGCACCAAAGTTGCTGCGGTCAATCAGCCCTTCCATGAAGTTGTAATCGGGCAGGTTGGCTTCGATGACACGCAGCGCCTCTCGCAGGGCGCGGGTCAGGGAGGTGTTGTCGGCTGCGAGGGTATCACCGGGGTGGTGGGGGCGGTAGAAGTTCAGGTTCAGCATGAGGCGGTGTTGGAGCGCAAAGGCGACCAGCGCAGGCACCTCGTCCACGTTCAGGCGGGTGATCGTGATGATGAGGTAGGGCGAGAGTCCCATTTCCAGCGCGAGCAGCACAGTGCGAAGGACGCGCTCGAAGGTCGGGTTGCCGTTCAGAACGGGGCGCTGGCGGTCATGCCCTTCGCCGAAGCCATCCATCGAAATGGACAGGCGGAAATCTTCGTCTTTGATGAATTGCAGGCGCTCGCGGTTGAGCAGCGTGGCGTTGGTGACCAGCACTTCGGTCAGGGTCAGACCCGTTGCCTGCGCCAGGGATTTCGCCCGCGCGTGCAGGGCGGGGATCAAATCCCAGTTCATGGTCGGTTCGCCGCCCGCGTATTTGATTTTGACTTCGGGATGCCCGTGCGTTTCCGCCAGCTCAAACAGACGCTCGACCGCCCTCAAGCCTGTTTCCAGGCTCATGCGGCGCACATCCTTGCTGACGAAGCAATGCGCGCAGACCAGGTTGCAGGCGCGGGTGAGGTACAGCCAGGCTTCCAGCGGCGCGGCAGTGTGAACAAACGCGGGAAGCGCGGTTTGGGTAGATACTTCCCGCAGCAGCCCCAACTCGTAGAATTGAGCGATGGCGGTTTGCGCGTCATCATAGGCAATGCCGCTGGCGCGGGACCATTCGGCAGGGTCGCGCGGCTGGGAGAAGAAATCGAGTATCTCTTGCGCGGGGGCGTTGAGGACGAAGAGAGGCGCTTTGGCGTTTGCGACCAGCATGGCGCGCTGGTCATCTTGAAAAGGAATAAGATATTTATGCTCTGTGGTTTGTTTGAGAATTTTGCCCGCCAGCCTGTGTTTGAATTGTAAACTCCCCCTGTCACCATCGCAGCCATAGTCGCAACTACAATCACCATCACAACCAATATCGCATCCGCCACAGTCGCCGTCGCAGCTGCTGGCATATAGCCTTTCAAGACTGGGAGGTTCTTCTTTCTCCACACTGATGGAAAAGGAACAGGCGCAATCGCTGTCACATCCCCCGTTAAAATTGTGACGGGTGTTTTCCAGCGGATGGGAGAACAGAATTTTTGGTTTCATGGGTCACCCCGGATTGTAAAAGAGAACCAACACGACAGAGCGCTGTCATTATAGTCCAAACTGTTCTATGCGCAAGAAACCAAAATCCCCGTTTGGTACCGGGGATTTTGATGCGCGAAATATGTCTATATCAGTTAATTGATGTTATACACCGTTCCGAAGGCTTGTACAAAACCAAGATCAATTCATGGACGTTTTACGCGTTTCTTTCTCCCTCACCCCTTCACCCCTCTCCCACTGGGAGAGGGGACGGGGGTGAGGGAGAGTAACATCAGCAGTTCAATCGGCAAACCACAAGGCGTGATCTCTCATCAGCGTTTGCAGCGCGGAAGGCTTCTTTGAGATTTTTTCGTCCTTCTCCGCTTGCAATACGTAGTTGCCAAAGCGCTTTAATTCGTCAGGGTCGAGGGGTGTAACTGCTTGCAGAAGCGTGTGGCGTCCCTCCCGCAGACCGCGGTGGTCTTCGGCAAAGGTGGCGCTGTAGGTTACACCCAGCATCATGAAGCACGCGGCGTCTTTGAAGTACTCTTCCTTCTTTTCCTTCTTCCATTTAGCCAGCGACACCATGCCGCGCCCCACGTAATACTTGCCAATCTGCGACCATAGTTGCGGGTTCTTCTGCGCCTGGGCTTCGTCAACGAATTTGCCGTTCTTCAGCCAGTATGGTTTGAGAACATCGAGCAGCTCGAATTCTCTGGCGGCTTGTTCCGCGTGATCCATGTCATCGGCGTAATATCCCAGCCAGACGCGGTTGCACATGGCGTCCGCCTGCCTGTATTCGATCTTTGCGCTTTCTGCCTCGTTGGCGACCTTCTTGAAGAGTTTATCGGATTTTTCGAACCAGGCTTTTTTCGTTGCCCAATTTTTTTCGATGCGCAGGCGGTCGCGGTACAGGCAGGCTTGCTCCAGGCTGGCGTCAATCAGGCGGGCGGCTTCACTGAGATTATCGAGGGCAATGTCAATAGCGTCCTGCGCCTCCCGCAGGTACTCCTCCTGATTTGAGGGACCCTGCGCCGAGAAGGCAAAGCGCCGCGCTGCCTCCGCCAGCGCCAGATTGCCAAAGCCGATGCCGCGGCGGTAGCCCACCGCGCCCGCGATGCGGACGGCAAATTGAGCGTGTTTGCGCGCTTCCTCGTACGCGCCTGTGGCGATGAAATGCTGCGCCAGCGAACTGTGACTGAGCGCAATGCGAGGTCCGACTGCCAGTTTGTATCTTAATTGCAGACCATCCCACATATTTTCGAAGGCAGGTTGGAACCTGCCAGCCAGCATTTGGGCATAGCCCATGTCATTGCGCAGAGTAGCCTCTTCATGGTCGAAGTGAATGAAGCGGCAGTAATATAACCCCTGCTTGAAATCTTCGATGGCATCCTCGAATAAACCGCGGATGCGGCGCAGATACGCCCGCTGGCGGTGCGCCAGGCTGAGAGCGGCGTTCTTGAACCACGCCAGCCGCTCATTCACAGACAATTTTTCTGTTTCTTCAATGACTTTTGTGAAAATTTCCTGGGCACGGTCGTAGTCATGCTTATCTCCAAACACCAGCCCTGTCCCCAGCCAGATTTCCAACAAGGCATGCAGGATGGCTTTTCGATCGGTTGAAAGGTTTGGGATGCCATCCAACGTTTTTTCAAACCTGGGAACGTCCTCCCAATAGTTTTGCCCCGTTGCCACCTTGAGCCAGATTTCGTGAATCAACAGCAACCCTTCGATGAAGGGCTTCCAGAAGTTTTCATCTTCTAGGCTGAGCCAGAAATTGGTGAGTTCGATTTGCAGGGGAATCAGAATTTCATCGTTGTTGCTGGTGGCGGCTTCGTGACCGTAGCGGTAGTACATCTTCAGCCCCGCGAAGACGGGATCGTCCTCATGTGCCTTTCTCTTGCCTGCCTTCTCGACCTGGTAGCGCAGACGGTAGTGAACGAACTCCGTTTTCAACTGCTGGCGTTTGATTTCGAGTTCGCGAATCCTGGGAACATAAACTTCAGAAGGTAGAGCAGATTGCTCGGGTTTTTCCGCCGTCAGGCTGGCGAACATGTTCTTCAATTCTTCGTTCTTTTTTCTAATCTCATCCCTATAATACTCGTAGATGGCTTGCGCCGCGGCGTGACGGTCGGCAGCGTCGGCAGCATCTTTGTAAACATACGTGTTGAGCAGGTCATACAATTCGTCATGTAAAAATACGCGTTCATTATCATCGGGAAAGGTCTTGGCAAAGACCCGTGCTTTGAGCGCTTCGAGCGCAGTCTTTGCATCTTTCTCCGAACCGCCGCGAATTTTGGCGAGCAGTTCGGGGCTCATGCCTTTGCGCGTCCGCCCGGCGGCTTTGAGCGTCTCGCCCAGTTCTGGCTCGGAAAGCAGGTAATCAATGATGCTCTGGGCGAAGGTTTCGGATTTCAGCGCCGACAGGTCTTTGAACGCCTGCGGGTTGCGCATGCGCAATTCAAGGAAGATTGCCAGCAGGATCGGGCGTCCCTGGCTCAGGGTATGCAGCTTTTCAATGTCCTCACCTGCAAAGGACATTGCCAGGCCCGTTTCCTTTTCATATCGTTCTGCAACCGCCTGCAGATATTGGCGGCTTTCATCAGGGGTGAAGAAACCCAGCTGGATTGTGGGAATCGGGAATTGTTGAAAGAGCGCCGAAGCGGACGGGCGCCCCGCGAACAGGACCGCGCCTTTCGGCAGGTCAGCGAGCCAACCTTTGAGCCAGTCCCAGGCAGGAGCGAAACGCGCGCCTGTGGAGTAGCCAAACTGCTCGGTCGTATCGAACAGGAGCAATACGCCGCGCTCGGCGCTCATCTTTTTCACGCCGTCGGCGCAATATTTGAGCATGGCGTCCAGGTGTTCGCGGATGGCTTTGCTGTCGCCCGCGGCGCGCGCCGCCTCCAGCCTGCCCCGCGCGGTGATAAAGGGATTGAAATAATGCTCGTTCTCTGTGCCTTTGAAACACTCGAAAATGGCAATTGCCAGCCCTTCGGGCGAGTGCTGGCGGAAGTGATACAGGTCAATCAGGCGGGTGGGCGCGCCGTCGTACTTGCGTTCCAGTTCGAGAATCCGCTGGAGCAGGCGCGTCTTGCCGATGCCGTACTCGCCGCTGAAGAAGGCAAGGTGGAATTTGCCGTCTTCCAGCCAGCCGCGCACGTCTTTTAGAATGGCTTCCCGCCCGATGAATTCTTCAAGTCTTTTGATGGAAAAAGGTTCTGAATACATGTGTCAACTCCCCGTTCCTAGGCGGCGTATTGCGTCTTGCCCAGGTTCGATGAATACAAGGTGTGATCTGATGGCGATCCTTCTTTTGGAAGCATACGTTGATACCATGCTTTTGCGGAAGGGTAGGCTTCCTGCAAATCTTCGCTTACTTTTGTTAGTTGAACGAAATAATTGCTATACTGTTCTTTTCGCGCCAGCCACTTACGGATGGGGTGTGTCACCGATGGATTGAGTTGATAGCCTTTCCCTTCATAACGCAGGAGTCCGCTCGCCAGCAGCAGCGCGACCAGTTCATTGGTCTTTGCCCGCCGTTCAGGGTCGTCAGGGAAGAGATACGCTTCGACATCTGGAATGCGGAAGGGAATATCCACGAGCGATAATTTTTCGATTTGAGAGCGGGTTTGCGAGTATTTTTTCTCCTCCCGTTCAGGTTCTGGCAGGGTATCCTTGATCATGATGTCTATCGCCTCATCCAAGGCGTCAGTCAGCGATTTCTTTTCGGATTCCGCCATCACGCGCGCGATGAGCGGATAGCCGCAACTCAGCTCTGCGATTTCGTCATATTCGGATTCATCCCGCTTCGATTTGCCTGCTTTTTCGAGTCTCACCAATTGATCTTTTACATTATCTTTATCAAGAGGATCAAGGGTGAGAATTTCAGCCGTTTGCAGTTCGGGGCTGGACCAGATGGGGCGTTTGCCGCGCCCCGACAAAATAAGGAAGACGCGCTCAGAGGCAAGCAGCGGGGCAAAAATGTATTTTTCGATCTCGACGCGCACCTCTTCGGGACATTCATAGACCGAATCCACCAGCAGGACAGGAACGGTTTTAGTGGTACGGTACGCTAACCCGCGCGCGAAATAGTCCTTTTGAAAACTGAGGTCATCGGATTCGATAAAGTCAATTTCAAGATAGCGAGCGAGACGGTTCAATACATCGGGAATATCCTGCCGTTCAAACGCTCGTTCTGAATTGAGCCTTATGTTTTCTTTCTCTTTGAATTCATCGGCAGAATAAGGAAAAAGACCGATCAAAAAAGGACGGATTTCGCTTTGCTCATGAAGGCGGCGGTAGAGTTCAAGTAAAAATGCGCTCTTGCCGCTGCCGCGCGCCCCCTCGAAGATTACGGCGCCTCGGCTTTTTTCTTTCAGGATCGTGAGTACGCGTTCGAATTCCGAGTCCCGATCCGTGAACTCGGCGGAATGGAATACATTATATGGCTGTGACATACGATGGCTCCCTTATGGAAGATAAATCCTTTGGCAAAATCTCTTTTTTATTGGATTTAATGATATTTTGAAGTAATTCTCTGCTTTTTAGAATAATCTGGCGCGGCAGTTTTTCTTTTTCCCCCAATTGACGGGCAAGGGTCAACTCGACGTTGCGCAGGTCGGGCGCGCTGACGGCGTCCAGGCTGTCGAAGGCGCCGCGGGTGGCGACAAAGACGCGGCGGCGGACGACTTCCGCCAGCAGGTTGTCATCCCAGGTGAGCGCGGCGGCGCGCAAAACGCCCTGTTCGGTCAGGGCGGGCGCGTCGGATATGTCCATGGGCAGGAAAAACTTGAGGTAAATGTTTTTCCTGTTCCAGTCTTCTAAAACCTTCAAGAACGGTTCGATCCATGCCAGCAACGCCTGTGAATCGTGCGTTTCCATAAATCCGTCCAGCCCATCTACCAGAATGTGGATGGATTTTGCGCCAAAGGCATCGGTCAGCAGGGTGAAGCAGTCTTCCAGAGCGAGAAAGTTGGGGAACGCGGATTCTTTTTCCAGGTCGCGAGCCAGCTGGCGGTGCGCGCCGCCCAATTCCGGGAGGTTGGAAAAGGCGGGGGCGCTGAGAGCCTGTTCGAGGTCCGAAAGGAAGCGGGATTCGGTCAGGGCGCGGAGATTAAAGTCCAGCCCGAAGGGTACATCCAGCAGCAGGGTCTTAATCGTTCGTTTTATCTGGGGCGTTAAAGCAAAAAACAGATCGGGGTAGGAAACCAGGTACATGAACGCGGCGCGCGCGATGGCGCGTTGAATTCCCTGAAAGTGAAAGTGGGGCGCATTGGAATAGGTTTCGGGGGTGTAGGTGAGGGGGAATTTGAGACCGCGGCTATCCGTGTAGAAATTTTCCGCGTACATTCTCAGCGCACTCTTGCCGCCGCCAGGCTGGGCGAAGATGGCAACGGGCTGGTCGGAGAGGGCAATTTGGACGGCTTGAGGGATGACCAGATATTCCTGCAGATGAGCATCTTTCGTGCTGTCCAGATATTCGAAGGGGTCAAAGGCGAATCCGAAGGCGGCAAGCCCTCTTGCGGCAGGTTCCATTGTGATGTTTTCCCTTGATTGCGGCGGTTAGAAGTCAAAATTGCATAGGAGGCACTCTCTTGCGCCGCCAGCGACGTTAGCCTGTCCTGGACGGACAGTACAGGGAGAACGCCGCTGCGCACATAGCATCAGGTTTTCAACCGCATTGAACGGGAACTTCCTTTCCAACAATTGCATGTGTGGGTTATTCGACGGTAGGATTGTAAAACCATGTTTACGAATTGCAAATGCTTTGTGTGTCAATTTCCTCTTCCAGTTCACTTGCGGTTATCTCACAGTTTTCTCACGCTTCAGCGTGGAGCAACTCAAGCCCTTTGCCGTGATGGGTGATGAGATAAATCGGCTCTTTGGGGTTCGGCTCGATTTTTTGCCGTACCCGCCAGAGCAGGGTGTCCATGGCGGCGCGCCAGGTGTCTTTGGCAGTCCATGCGTCATCTCCCTTGTCTGGCACGGTTTCCAGTTCTTTGTAGGCGTAATAATACAACTCTTCCAGGGAGCCAATCTTTCCAGGGCGGAGCGCCAGATATTCCAGGATGCGAAATTCGGGCGCGGAGCCGAAGCGAACGCATTTCCTGCCCAGCCAGATTTCGCGCCGTTGGCGGTCGAGCCGCAGGGGGGCAGGGTGCTGGCGGATGAACTCGCGCGTCTGGGCGGCGCTCAGGCGTTTGCTTTGCTGCTGGTATTCGGCGAGGAGCGGGGCGGTAAACGCCAGCCAGGCGCGAGGCGAATCGCCGCCGTATTCCCCCAGCCACCGCAAGAATTCGCCGCTCTCGCACAGCGCCTCCAGCGTGACCTTTTTGCTGGAAGAGAGCGCATACGTTATCCGTTTTTCCAGCATGGCTTGCAGGTCTTCTGCCGACCAGGTCAACGGCACTTCTTCGGCCCGATACCGCTCCACACCGCTGGTTTTGTGCAGGATATTTTTGAAAGAAACGGGAATGAAGAACTTAAAGGCGACGCTTGGCAGGTCGAAGAAGACCAGCGTGGAAAGGACCGCCTCCAGCAGCGCCTGGACCTGTTCGCCCGTCTGACGCGGGGTCCAACGCTCGAGCCCGTCTATCGCCAGCCACAGCTGTTCATACTTCGCGGCGCGCAGAATCATTAACAGCAGGCGGATTTGATCCCGCAGGCTGGCTTGTTCCGTGACGACCGCAGGAAAGGGCTGCTCCAGAAGTTTCAGGTACCACTGTGTTTCTGCGGCAGAGAGATTATCTGTTTGACTCTGAATGTAGAAAGCGGGGTCGAAGGGCAGGTAATTTTTCAGAAACCACTGCAGGGCGGATGCAATGTGACTCGACGGTTCTCCCAGCCGTTCGGGCAGGCTGCCCTCCAAAATCAGCCCTTCCAGACAGGCGCGCACCGCCTGCTGCATGGCTTGCTGGGCAAGCGCCGTCCCAGAAGCGGAGTTTTCAAGGATGGGTTCGGGAAGCCAGAGCGCGGTAAAAACGTTTTCCTGCTTTTCCCTTTTCAGCGCCAGCCGCATGGCGGTCTTGCCGCTGCCCGTTTCTCCATAAAGAATGGTTGAATGTCCCTCTTTGAGACGCTCGAAGGCGGGCAGGGGGATGAACACGTCGCCCAGCCAGGGCTCATTTTCCGCTTTGAGCGTTTTGAACAGGGATTCGGGGGAGGGGGCGTTTTTCATGCAAGGGCAAGCAAATCTTCGATATGCAGCGGTTCGTCAGGGGGATATTTTTCCACGTGTTGGAGCAGTAATTTTTGCCCCAATCTTACCATTTTGCCTGGTGAGCCAGCGGCTTTGCGGGCGAGGAGGAGGTCAGCGGATTCTTCTTCAGGATGCGGAGCGAACAAACTTTCCAGCGCTTCCACTTCTCCGTTTGAGCATATCTGCACTCGTTGCTGGCATTGTTTTGCAAGTTTCTCTTCCGAAATCCGCTGGGGATTACTGTCCGAAATCATGAAATGAACCAGTGTCCAGCCATGCGCCTTTAACCACTCGGCTTCGCCATCCAGCGCTTGGTGCGTTGCAGGAAGCATCTCTCCGCTGGCGGCAAAATTCAAATCCACCGAAGAGACCAATGCCAGCGTGAATTGCTGTTTGGATAAAGGTCTCAATTCAATCAGGGCAGGGGCTTCTTCCTTGCGCAGGTCGTTCGCTTCTACATTTTCCAGCCACGCTGCCACATGTTCGAGAAATTTTTGTGTGCTTTTTTCTTCCTTTTCGGTGATTTCTTTCTTCCTGCTGCCTAAAATTTGCTCCAGGCTGCGGACGATGGCAAAGGGCGAACCGCCATGCCAGCGCAGCAGGCGTCCCGCCAGCCCGCGCTGTGATTTTCCGAGAGAATAGTATGTTGCAGGCGCATCCGCCAACGTCCAGGCCCAGCCTTCCGCCAGGGCGTGCAGAAACAGAGTGCGCGGTTGTTCCACGCCAAAGTTGGCGATCATGGATGGGGGCAGCGCTGCCACAAAGGTCTTGTCTTTGATTTTTGGCGGAAGATTCCTGGCGTACCCAAATAAAGCCGCGCCAACATCCCAGGAATTTGAAAAGGCGAAATTCTGGGTGGAGTGTTCAAAAGCAGGGAACGAAAAACCCGCAGGAACCTGCTCGATCAACAATTTTTCATCTTTGGGCGTCGAAGTGTAAGGGTTGCCTGCATCCGCAAAGGGTGAACAGCGCAGACCTTGCTTTTCCAGCCAGGCGGCAAGGCGCGCCTCCGCGCGCGATGGAACGGTGGAAAAGCGGAATTGGCTTTGCAGCGGGAAACTTTCTGTATCGGGAAAGCCCAACTCCTCCTTGAGCAGGATGATTTCCTGCAGAAATTCATCTTTGTATTTTTCAGGGATTTCCTTTTTCAAATCATCAGGAAGGTTGCTCGCTATCTGCTTTGCGACACCAATGCTTTCAGGGTATTTTTTGATGATGGAAAGCAAAACATCTGGATGGTGTTCAAAAACAGATGACAATTGCTTTATCCTGGAATCTGATATTCCTATGCTTTCAAAAAACCAAAGATTATGAATTTGATCTGAAAATTCCTCAAAGCATTCGATGATTTTCAACCTGCCTTCTGGAGAAAATTCCATTTCGATCCGTCTTGCAACGCCGATGCTTTCAGGGTATTCCTTGAGCATGGAAAGCAACTCTTGGGCATCGTTTTCAAGGGCTTTTTGCAGCTGCTTTACTATGGAAATTGGCTTGCTTTCTTTATCCTCAAAAATTCTCTCGCAGATATGGAGAAGAAGATTGACTCCTTTCTTTACTTCTTCCAGTGTCTTATTTGCAATTGCATCCCACAAGTCCTTTTCTACGAACGTAGCATATTTGTCGCGGAATTGACTTTGCAGCGCTCTGTCCCATTCATTCCAGTCGTCGGTCAACTCCCAGTGGTCCTTCAAGGTTTTTGAAAAATTCTCTTTTGCCTCGGTTTCTAATTTGGATATGACTTGTTCAACCTGCTTTATCTTTTGCCGCTTTTTCTCTTCTTCCAACTGCTTGACTCCTACAAATACCGCAGTAATCAGTGAAACAATGGTACTGCCCGCATCCAAAAAGTTCTTTTTCCAGCCACGTATTTGCGAGTCCTTCCTACTTTCAATCCTTATCGCCCAATTTGAAGTATCTAACTTATTTCCGCCAGAATTTAGAGTAAGTTCTATAGATCGAGAGCCTGTTGTTGGGCGTTCATCCGCTATAACCAATAACGTGACAGCATTGGAGCTTTTACTTAATTTGAAGGCTAATATGTCATTCCAGACTAAAGGCTCCCCCGATTGCGGTTTGAGGGCGAACAGAAGCCCATCAGCGGAAATTTCCAGATCCATGCAATTGACCGTCCCTGTTGCCCAGAGATGAATTTCAGACGGCTCCGCGTCATCGAAAGAAATTTGAAGAGGATATTCAGCGTGAATTTGAAAAGCGCCCGGAGGTGTTGCCTTAATGACACTCTTTTTTAAACTCGATGTAGAAAGTGTTGACTGTGCCCAGGATGTGTCAAAGAGAAAAAGCAAAATAATTACCGCCGGGGCAATGATCCAGCGGTAATCCCGCCAAACTTCCCCCTTGCGATAGTCCTGTTTCGTGTTCTTTTTATTTTGCTTATCATTTTGATTTTGCTTCCTCTCTTGTTGGAAGCGACTGCGAAAAGCAAGGAAAACAAGAATAAGCCATATTGCAAGAACAAACAAATTGGTCTGCAACAAATTGAAAACGGCATCTTCCCAGAGCGCCTCTGCGTCGTACCTAAAGAGCCAGTTGAAGATGCCCATCAGCAGGAAGGCTAACGCGGGGGCAATGCCTACCTGCCATCCGTATCCAACCCAATAATTCCATAAACTGAAAAGTGCGGGCATGCCAAGTCCGCCAGCGATGAGCAAAATCGGTATCCAGTGATCCCTCCAAAAGGCGGGAAATATCAGAGCAATCGCAGCGACAGCGCTGCCAATCAGCCCCAGAAAAATGATCTGGGAACGATAATCGGATAAACGAGACTTTACCCCGCTGGATTGATAATCTTCGTTTGCCATGGCGCCAACCCTCACTGATGACCCGTAGAGTGGAACGACAGGGTCATTATACAACAAGGCTTGCGTCCTTTCATCGGTTATTGCAGATTCACGATGGTCATACTATATCAATGACGATGAATATGTCGTCTTCATTCCTCTGACTACTTTCTCACCTTTTCCTTTCAGGTGTTTCGGATAAGACAAAAGTATCATGCCTTCGCGAAAACATTTTAGGATCCCCTCAACACTTGACGAGAATGATACTTTGTTCTGCCAGCTGCCCACCTGTACTTTCATGTGCAGGCGATTATCAAAGTGGAAATCAACAAAATCGCTGCCATATATAGGCAAGAGTGTCTAAAAAAGCAGGGTTTCAACACATATACAGGCTGCCATTATCCCCGATTAAGTATCTAACTCGACAACTTTTTGACGTCAATTTTGTATAAAGTTCGTTTTCCACGCAACCGTCTCGGATTTTACGAGAACTTGTCTCAAAAATACCCTGTCACTCTGAGGGAGCGGTGATTGTGACCGAAGAGTCTCTTTTTTGGGCTGTAGCGACCCTTCGCTGCGCTCAGGGTGAAATTTTTGAGATGACTTGGAATAACGCTGATGTTTGTTTTTCGAAAGAATCCGCACAATTCGCCCGATCGGCATAACCCGCGTTGATGGTCTCGAATTTACACGCGGAGAACTCGATAAAAAAACCCGCGCACAAGCCGTCCAGCCGCTTGTGCGCGGGTTGACTGTCTGCTTCTTCTCACTCCCTGAAAATCCTCACATGCCGCCTCGGCTCCTTCCCATAGGAGTGGCTGACCAACTCCGCCTGGCGCGCCATTTCGTGCTGCAATCTCCGCACGAGTGACGGACCCGGGGGCAAATCCACCCAGCGTTCGCCGTTGAGGACTGCCGCAATCGCTCTTTGCGTTTCATTGCGGATGTCGTCCATATTGTCGCGCAGGGGGGCGGCGCTCAGGTTATACAAATCGCCGAGGAACTGCTCTACCTGCGCCACCGTGTTGGCGCGCAAAACATAAATCGGCATGCCGCGCTGTTCGGCTTCGATCACCGTCTGCTGGCGGTTGCGGTAATACGTCCGCAGGGTCACCAGCGCGTCGGCTTCCTCCACGTCGCGCACGATGATGGCAGGCACGCCAAGCCGCTTGGCGGCTTGCTGCAGACGGTTGCGTGCCACGCCATACGGATAGACCTTCACCGGTTGAAGCGCCGCGCCCACCGATGACGGACCCGCCCTGGGGGGTTGATGCGTTTCTTCGGAAGCCGAAGCAGGCTTGAGCGGAGTCTGATCGAGCGGAGTCGCCCGTCCGCGGCGAGCCGGTTTGGTGGTCTCCTTCGCATCCACGCGCGACGAGGAAACTGCCTCCGCTTTCTCGATCCGGATTCTTCCCTCTTCATCGCGTGTACGAATCTCAGGCGGGATGGGGTAGCCGCGCAGCAGCGCATCTACCGACGCCATGATGTCGAGATGCACGGCGAAGCGGTCGCGGTTTTGGATTTCGATGAGCACGTCGAAGGTGGGCGGGGCGCGTCTTTCGAGGACCGTTTTCTGGGTGCCGCGCCGACGCGCTTCCTCATCCGAAAGCGTCACCGCTTCGATGCCGCCGACGAGGTCGCTGAGGGTGGGGTTGAGGAGCAGGTTGTCGAGCGTCTGACCGTGCGCCGTGCCGATGAGTTGCACGCCGCGCTCGGCGATGGTGCGCGCGGCGAGGGCTTCGAGTTCGCGCCCGATTTCATCAATGACGATGACTTCGGGGTTATGGTTTTCGACGGCTTCGATCATGACCTCGTGCTGGAGCATGGGTTCGCGCACCTGCATACGGCGCGCCTTGCCCACGGCAGGATGCGGCACATCGCCGTCGCCGCCGATTTCGTTGGAGGTATCCACGATGACCACGCGTTTGGTTTCGGCAAGAATGCGCGCGGCTTCACGGAGCAGCGTGGTCTTGCCCACGCCGGGGCGACCAAGGATGAGCACGGATTTGCCCGACTCGATGATGTCCTGGATGATGTCCACCGTGCCGTAGACGGCGCGCCCGACGCGCAGGGTGAGCCCGACGATGTGTCCGCGCCGGTTGCGAATGGCGGAGATGCGATGCAGGGTGCGCTCGATGCCGGCGCGGTTGTCCGCGTCGAACTCGCCGGTGCGTTCGTCCACGTAGTCAATTTCTTCGCGGGTGATTTCGGTGTCGCGCAGGTTGACTTCGCCGTCCACGAAGCGGACCGTGGGGATGCGCCCCAAGTCCAGAATGATCTCGAGCAGGTTCTCGCTGTTGTCCGCCTTTTCCACCGCGCGGCGGATATCGAGGGGCAGCACATCGAGGAGAGCGTCGAGGTCGTCGGTGATTTTGAGTTGTTGAGTCATATGATCAGTAATGGGTCGTTGGGAAGGGGGGATTCGAGTACTTGCGCCGCCGAAGGTCCCTCGCTCCGCGGCTTACAGAGATCTAGATGCGGTTGAACATGGAAAAGTTCCTGTCTGTTGGGGTGTTTCAGGCTTCCCATTCCATATCTATTATACGGGAAACGGGCTGTCTCCGCATTGGAAAGTGGTTGTAAAAACCGCCTGCTTTTCGGCATCGGGTGAGACGATCCGCCGGACGGGAAGCCCGATTCGTTTGGGGAGAGGGGTTGTATGTTCGGTCGTCGAGGGGTTCCTGTATGTCTTCTCCCGAGGGGCGGCATGATGAGCCCGGCGAAGATATTTCTCGTGGTGGAGAAGATGAGCCGTTGGCGCTTCGCGGTTCCTCCGTGTGAGGTATCGTCAGATAATCTTCAAATTCGCCAGGCTTGCCGATAAACGTTTGATGCCAACGCTGTTGAACACCACGTCCACGATCTCATCATCATCCTGAACGCGGGTATCGAGGACAATCCCTTCGCCCCACACCGGGTGCCGGACGCGGGTGCCGGCGCGGTACACGGCGTCTCGAACGGGAGCAGGCTTGCCCGGCGTCCGAGGCGAAAGCCATTTCGTTGCGGGCGCGCTTCCTTTCAGATCTTTGCCGGTGCGTGTCTTTCCAGACAACAAATCGGCGGGGATGTCGTCTAGGAAGCGCGAGGGGTAGGTCTCTTCGAACGAGCCGCGCCCGCCGCGTTGAATGGCGCGGACGAGGTAAAGTTTGTCTTTGGCGCGGGTAATGCCCACATAGAAGAGGCGGCGTTCCTCCTCCATTTGTTCGGGTTCGTCGAAGGAGCGGCTGTGGGGCAGAATACCGTCATCGAGACCGATGATGAAAACCGCGCCGAATTCGAGCCCTTTGGCGGCGTGCAGGGTGAGCAGGGTAGGGACGTTGCCTTCGGTGATGGTGTCCTGATCGGAGACGAGGGCGATGTTTTCGAGAAATTCGTCGAGTGTGCGGGTGGCGTATTCTTCGGCGAGGCGTTTGAGCTCGAGGACGTTTTCCCAGCGGTCTTCGCCTTCTTCGGATTCGTCGTCAATGTATTCTTTGTAGTTGAGGTCGCGGACGATGCGGTCGAAGAGTTCGGGGAGGGTGAGGGTTTGTGACGCGATGCGCCAGGCGGCGAGCAAGCCGCCAAAGTCGGCGAGGGAGAGGGCGGCGCGGCCGGTAAAGGATGACCAGTAAGGCGAGTCGGCGCCGCGGGCGAGGTCGAGCAAAACTTCGCCGGGTTGCAGTCCGTTCTGGCGGGCGACGAGGTGAAGCGTTGTGAGTGTCTTCTCGCCGATGCCGCGCGGCGGGACGTTGATGACGCGATCGAGGCTGGTTTCGTCGGCGGGGTTGTGGATGAGGCGCAGGAAGGCGATGATGTCTTTGACTTCGCGGCGCCCGTAGAAGCGCTGTGCGCCGACGAGGCGATAGGGGAGCCGCGCCTGCAGGAAGGCTTCTTCGATGAGGCGGGACATGGCGTTGGTGCGGTACATCACCGCGCACTCGCCCGGCTCGAATTGCCGCGAGGCGACGAGTTGCGCGATGGTATCTACTACAAAGGAAGCCTCCGCGTAGTCGTCGGGCGCTTCGTAATAGAAGATTTTCTCGCCGGCGCCCCGTTCGGTGAAGAGTTGTTTGCGGCGGCGGTTTTGGGCGCGGTTGATAACGCCCATGGCAGCATTGAGGATGTTCTGGCGTGAGCGGTAATTCTGTTCGAGCAAAATGGTCTGTGCTTCGGGGAAGTCCTGCTCGAAACGGCGAATGTTGCGCCAGTCTGCGCCGCGCCAGGCATAGATGGATTGATCCGGATCGCCCACGCAAAAGATGTTTTTATGGTGCGAAGCCAGTTCCTTCACCAGTGCATACTGCGCCAGGTTGGTGTCCTGAAATTCGTCTACCAGCACATGACGGAAACGCTGAGCGTATTTATCGCGCACGGAGGGGGTGTCTGCCAGCAGGCGTGCGGTGTAGAGCAGAATATCGTCGAAATCCACCGCATTGCTGGCAACCAGCCGTTTCTGGTATTCGGCGTACACGCGCTTCACCACTTCGTCCTTGTAGGTGACGATCGGGTAATTCTCCGCATCGATCAGTTCGTTCTTGGCGCGCGAGATGGCGGCATGCACACTGGCGGGGCGGTATAACTTCTCGTTGATGTTCAAATCACGGATGACATTCTTGACGATGCGTTCCTGGTCGTCCGAATCGAAGATGACGAAATTCGACTGGATGGGGAGGTGATCGGCTTCACGGCGCAGCAGGCGAGCGCAGATGGAATGAAACGTGCCGAGCATGATCCCGTCGGTCGCCTGATCGGGGAGCAGTTTGTGAACGCGCTCCTGCATTTCCTTTGCGGCTTTGTTGGTGAAGGTGACGGCGAGGATCTGCCACGGGCGGACGCCCTCCTCCGCGATCAGGTAGGCGATGCGCTGAGTCAACACCCGCGTCTTGCCGGACCCCGGTCCTGCCACGACCAAAACAGGTCCATTCCCCGCTGTGACCGCCGCGCGTTGTTGTGGGTTGAGTTTGTCCAGAAAGTCCATAGAAAAATAGAAAGTAGAGAGTAGTGTAACACGAACCTACTCTCTACTTCGTGCAGACACAGGGAGGCTCTTACAGTTGTGAAGTGCAGTTCGGGCAGCGCGTGGCTTTGAGCGGAATCGCGCTGAAGCAGTAGGGGCACTCTTTGGTGGTCGGTTCGGCTGGGGCGGCGGGAGCGGGTTTCTTCATTTTGTTCATCGCCCGCACCAGCAGGAAGATGACGAAGGCAACGATGATGAAATCCACAACCGCCTGGATGAACGCGCCGTAGGCAATGACCGCCTCTCCGACCGCCACGGACAGCCCGCTAAAGTCGAGCCCGCCCAGGAGAAGCCCGATCAGCGGCATCAGAATGTCGTTCACGAGTGAAGCGATGATCTTTCCGAACGCCCCGCCGATGATCACGGCAATTGCCAGGTCCATCACATTGCCGCGCATGGCAAATTCCTTGAATTCCTTGAGCATGTATGCCTCCTCTTCCGATGAAAAATGGATGAAACGAAAGTATTCTACCGTTGGGATGAGGGGATGTCAACGAAAGCGGGAATCTTCTGAGTACGACCGCATGTTCCTCTCGCAGGTTGGGGGGCGCGGTCGCGTCCGTTCCGGGATGTAAAATAGACTTCTTGCAAGCGTGCGCCAGAGGGCGCACGGTACGCCTTCGTGTAAGAGACGTTCTCCCCTGGCGCTTGCCCGGCAGGGCAAGTGTAACGTCAACTGACTTATGCAAGAGATCTAATGAGTAAATCACGGAAACCTCGCGTAGTGTGCGCTCTTTGCGCGGCACGCAAAACTGGCGTTAGACACGCTTCAACGTCGCCAATTACGCGCTTTTATGAAGTTTCAGGCGTCGGGTCATGTGTCATTTGTCATGACCTGCTCTGCTATAATCCATCCTATGATTCTCGTCACCGGCGCAACCGGCTTCATCGGGCGTGTGCTTGTCCGTCAACTCACTGAAACGGGACAGCAGGTGCGCGTGTTGCTTCGCCCCTCCCCTCACTCGCCGCGCCTGCCGAAAGGCGTTCCTGTGGAGGTGGCGGTCGTTTCGCTGAACGACGAGCGCGGTCTGCGTGCCGCCCTGCGCGGCGTGCGTCACATTTACCACCTTGCCAGCGCCGCGTCGCAGGGACGCGGCGGCAGCCTGTTCGCCACCGACATCGAAGGGACGCGTACCCTCGCCCAGGTCGCGGCGGAAGCGGAGATCGAACGCTTCGTTTTCCTCAGCCACCTCGGCGCAGATCGCGCCTCCGCCTTCCCGGTTCACAAATCCAAGGGGATTGCCGAGGAACACATCCGCAAGAGCGGAGTTCCACACACCATCATCCGTTCGTCCATCGTCTTCGGTCCCGAAGACGGCTTTACCACCTCGCTGGCGGAAGTCCTGCGTTACGCTCCCGGCATTCTGCCCATCCCCGGCAACGGCCGCACCCTGCTTCAACCGCTTTGGGTCGAAGACCTCGTCACCTGCCTGATTTGGACATTGCAAACCCCCCAAGCGGTCAACCAGACCTACGAGATCGGCGGCGGCGAATACTTTACCCTGCGCCAAATTTTCGAAATCGTCATGAACGTCACACACACGCGCCGCCTGCTTGTGCCGACGGCTCTTCCCTACATGCGCGTACTCTTCGTCCTGCTCGATTCGTTCGCGCGCCGCATCGGAGCGTCCACCTACTGGCTGGATTACGTTGCCGTTAACCGCACCTGCCCCGTGGACAACCTGCCGCGCGCCTTCGGATTGATGCCCGCGCGTTTCGCCTATCGCCTGAACTACCTGGAACGCAAGCCGTTCCTGCAAAGGCTTCAGGAAGCCCTCCGCTTCCCGCGCTGACCCGAACCTCAGAATGGCTCCAACAGACCCATGCCCGACTCTGTCATCAAACTGCTCGAAACACCCGAAGAAATGACCCTCGTCGAGGCGCTGCAACGCGCCGTCTGGCCCGGCAGCGAAACCGACATCGTCCCCGCCCACGTTTTCATCACCGCTGTCCATAACGGCGGGCTCGTCCTCGGCGCCTTCCAAAACGAAGAACTCGTCGGCTTCGTCTTTGGTTTTCCCGGCCTCGATTTCACCCCCGACGGTCCGCGCCCCAAACACTGCTCTCACATGATGGGCGTCAAGCCCGGCTTGCGCGATTCCGGCATCGGCTTTGCGTTGAAGCGGGCGCAGTGGCAGATGGTTCGCAAACAGGGCATTGACCATATCACATGGACCTACGACCCGCTCCTCAGTCGCAACGCCAACCTCAACATTGCCAAACTCGGCGCGGTCTGCAACACCTATCGGCGTTCCGAATACGGCGACATGCGCGACGGCCTCAACGCCGGACTACCCTCCGACCGTTTTCAGGTGGACTGGTGGGTCAACACCCGCCGCGTCGAACGGCGACTGGGCAAACACCCGCGCAGACCATTGAAACTGGAAGACTTCTCCAAAGCCGACCTGCACCCCCTCTACACGCCCCAACGCGGCACCTTCAACCTGCTTCGCCCTCCCGAGCATTTTGCCCCGCTGGAAGGACGTCTCCTGCTGGCTGAAATCCCGCCCGACTTCGGCGCCGTGAAGGAAGCCGATTTTGCCCTTGCCCGCGACTGGCGTTTTTTCTCTCGCGAAGTCTTCGAAACCGCCTTCGCCGCCGGTTACATCGTCACCGACTTTGTATTCGACAGCGGACGCAGTCTTTACGTGCTTGCCAATGGAGAAAGCATGCTGGAATAGTAACCAACCCGATGAGACTCCGTCTTATTAGCGCATGAAGAATCCGAGACCCGATATCGAACACTGGTGGGCGGTGGAGGCGATGATCGCCTCGTATAATCACGTTTACCAGGTCACCTACAAGACGAAATACGAAGTTCGCGGACCGATCGGGGTGTCCAATTACGAGGGCGCGCCGATTGCATCCTTCCAATATGAATTCCTTGCCCTCAGCGCGAACGCTCAAGCCGTGATGGATGCGGTGCTGGCGTATCCGGTCCCCGACGACAAACACTACATCCTCGACGTTTTCCATCTCGCCCCGTCCAACCCGTCCCTGAAGGAACAATACACCAAGTTCGCGCACGAATTTGTGCGCACAGGTCCCATTCTGGGGCTCGACCTGCCCGCCAGGGCGCCTACCCTCCCGACCAACGTGTTCAAAGCCACTACCATTCAGCAGGCGGAAACCGCCAACCATAACCTGACCACCGAAGGCGAGCGCATCTACATACAAACCCTGCGCGACAAGCACATTCATTCGTTTTACGTGGAGCATGAAGGCGAAGCGGTGGGATGGCTGCAACTTGTGACCGTCTATGACAAGGTGGGATATATCAACCAGCTCTACGTCCTCAAAAATTACCGCAACCGCAGGTACGGCACGGCGCTTGTCCAGCGTGCGCATGCGCAGGCGGTTGAACTGGGAATGAGGCGAATGGTGGCGGTCCCCTCCGATATGGCAATGCCGCTGTACCGCCGCATGGGTTACAGACCGTTGCTGTATTTCTCTGCATTCCAGCCGAACGGCGGTGCTTGTGAATAAATTGCGCCTGGGCGTTATCCTGCCGGATCACAACGTCCCCGCCTGGATCCGATCGATGCTGGAGGAGATCAAAGGCTCGTCTTATGCCGAGGTGACCGCCCTGGCGTTCGCCGATCGTTCCGATGTGAAAGCCCCCAACAAACAATACCAATGGCAGCTCAATCTCGATAAGCGAATCTTTCATCCCGAACCCGACCCGTGGGAACTGAGCGACATCCGCAGATTCCTGTTCAACACGCAAGTCCTGGGAATGAATCTGCACGAACGCGTGGCGCGCCTGAAATCCATGCGCATTGACCTGATTCTCAATCTGAGCCTGGAGGACGTTCACTCGTCCCTGCTGAATGTGGCGCGTTTCGGGGCGTGGTCTTTGCGTTGTAACGATATGCGCGTGACCATGGGGAGTGAGATCGGCTGGCTGGAAATTCTGAACGATATTCCCGTGATGCGCTGCGATATCGAAATTCGGCGCGAGTCGAACACGCGGGTCTTCCCGGGTTCGACGCTTGCCGTCAATCGTTCCTCGATCTCCTCGAACCAGAAATCCTTTTTCTGGAGGGCGTCGCAAGTCGTGCCGCGCGCGCTCGCTTTGCTGCGTACAATCGGCGAGTCTGAATTCTTTGCAAGAACGGTTCCCGCCGCTCCCGCACAACCTGCCGTGATGCCGACGATGGCGCAGTCTGCGGTGCTGGCGCAAAAGCAGGCGTTGCACACCTATGAGAACAAGGTCCGCCGCCGCATCGTTCATCAGCCGTGGGCGCTTGCGGCGGGAATATTTCCAGAGACGGAGAAGTTCGAGTGGAGCAGACTCAGGCTCAAAATCCCGCCGGACGGCGTGTTTTGGGCTGACCCGTTTCCTCTGAAAAAGCAGGAAACATCCTTTCTGTTCTTCGAGGAGTTTTCATACAAGACTCAACGCGGACATATCTCATTTGCCCAGGTGAACGCGGATGGAAGCATCGGCGAACCACAGATCGCGCTGCAGCGTCCGTATCATCTTTCATACCCTTTCCTCTTCGAGCATCGCGGTGAGTTCTACATGATTCCCGAAACGGCGGAGAATCGGACAATCGAGGCGTATCGCTGTGTGCGCTTTCCCGATCGGTGGGAATTTCACTCGACGCTCATGTCCGGTGTGCGGGCGGTGGACGCCACGCTCGTGGAACATTCCATGCGCTGGTGGATGTTCGTGAATATGGCGGACAAGGGCGGCTCCACCTGGGACGAACTCCACCTCTTTTATGCGGATGACCCGCTCTCCTCGAACTGGACTCCGCACCCGCGCAACCCGGTGATTTCGGACGTGCGTTCTGCACGTCCGGCCGGGCGCGTCTTCCGCCGGGATGGCAGGCTCATCCGCCCCTCGCAGGATTCTTCGCTGAGATACGGTTACGCCGTCAACCTGAACCATATTACGCAGTTAACGATCCACGAATACGAGGAGAAATTCATCGAGCGCATCGAACCACCGACCGAAAGCATCATGGCAGTGCACACCTATAACACTTCCGGCGACCTGGTGGTGGTGGATGTGTTGCTGAAAAAATAAAATCTTTCCGCCGATATCTCCCAACTCCATTAACACCAAGACGCCGCATAAACGGCGTCTTGGTATGTTGCGTGGAAGGAGAACGGTGAATTCTTGGAATCAACTCATATATCGGTTGTTCCCATTGTTCTGCCCCTGGGCGTTCATACCGATGGGATGATAGGTCGGTTCATTATAGACGGGGCGGTTGACCGATGCGGCGGGCTTGGGGGCGGGGCGCGGGAACGGCTGGCTGGGGGCGCGGTATGTGTCGTTGTTCGGACGGTAAGCGGGCTTGTTCTGATATTGTGACTGATACTCCTCCGCCATCGAGAACAGGCGGTCACCCGCCACCGAAAACGTATTGATGAGCAGGACGCGAATGGCAAGCACCATGATTGCCACCAGGATCGGCACCGCCTTGGTCATGGTGGCATGTCCGAGGAGAATGCTGCCTTCGGCATTGGTCTTCATGATCGCCACCGAAACCCCCCACCAGGTCAATGAAGCGTTGAACGCCGCGGCAAGGAACCAGGCGCCAAAGAGATACCAGATCTCCACCGGTTCGTCCTGCCCCTTTTCGGGGGTGAAGATGCGGGCGATTCCTGCAAAGTCAATGCCGCAAAAAGCGATGGCTAACATGGTGGACCATTTGAACGGTCCGAAGGACAGGTCGCCCAGGATGTCGTGAAGGGCAAACGATGTGCTGGAAAAATTGAACGCCTCGAAACCCAGCAGGGCAAAAAAGATGATCCCGCCAAACATCAAGCCGCGCTTCAAAGCAATCCTGTGAAGTAGGGGATTAAGGGTTGCAGAACGGTTCATTTGAGCCTCCTGTGGTTGACTTTTCTCAAGGCAACCATAAACATACAAAAGGACGACAATGACACAAATATAGAACACTTGTTCTAAATTGTCAAGGGGAGATTTTCGGTGATTACCCACAACGCGTAGACAACGTTCGCGAACGTTGCCAGGCGCATTAGAGAATGCGTCCTACGCGCAAGCGGTGGGGAATCGCCAGGGAATTTTTCCAGTCAACCCGATGATCTGAGATTGGCAAGAGTTCCAGTCCCCCACATCTGCTTTTAAAGATTCCTTGCTACAATACCTTGATAATCTCCAGACAGGGAAAATGATCATGACAGCATTGACAGGTTTGACATTCATCGCAGGACTTGCACTCCTCATCCTCGGCGCCGAATGGCTGGTGCGCGGCGCTTCGTGGCTGGCGGCAAAGGTCGGTATTTCCCCTCTGGTCATCGGCTTGACTGTGGTCGCTTTCGGCACCAGTTCTCCCGAAATGGCTGTCTCCATCCAATCCTCACTGGCTGGGCAGGCGGACATCGCCATTGGCAACGTGGCGGGGAGCAACATCTTCAACATCCTGTTCATCCTGGGGATCTCAGCGATTATCACCCCGCTGATCGTGCAGCAACAGTTGATTCGGCTGGATGTTCCGCTGATGATCGGGCTTTCCCTCACCTTCTACCTCATGGCGCTGGACGGCGTCATTGGCAGGCTGGAGGGACTTCTGCTTTTCGCCGCCATCATCACCTACACCTTCTTCCTCATCCGCCAGAGCCGCAGGGAAAGCCGGTCCGTGGAAGAGGAATACATACAGGAGTATGCCCCCGAGGCGGAAGGCGGCTGGAAATCGTGGGCTGTCAACCTTGGGCTGGTGGGGGTTGGATTGACGCTTCTCATCCTCGGATCGAACTGGCTGGTGGACAGCGCCGTTTCCATCGCCCGCTGGCTGGGGCTGAGCGAACTCATCATCGGTCTGACCATCGTCGCGGCGGGAACGTCCATGCCGGAAGTGGCAACCTCTGTCACTGCCGCCATCAAGGGCGAGCGTGACATTGCCGTGGGCAACGTGGTCGGCAGCAATATCTTCAACATCCTCTCGGTTCTGGGGTTGACCGCCATCGCCGCCCCGGGCGGGATTCGCGTCTCGCAAGCCGCCGAAGCCTTCGACATCCCGGTTGTGCTGGCTGTCGCCATCCTGACCCTGCCCATCTTCTTCACCGGCAACCGCATCGAACGCTGGGAGGGCTGGCTCTTCCTCTTCTACTATGTCGCCTACACTGCCTACCTCATCCTCGATGCCGCCCAGCACGACGCCCTGCCCCTGTTCAACAATATTCTGCTCTACGGCGTCATCCCGTTGACTGTCATCACGCTTGCCGTCTCCCTCTTCCTGGAACGACGGAAAGTTGCAGCAACAAGATAGAATGGGTTGAAACCAGGAGATATGCCCTTCATGCAAGATTTTGTTCTCGCCCTCCCCTTTCTCCTCCTCGGCGCCGGCATACTGACCGCCCTCGCTTTCAGCCGCAGCGGATGGACCGCCTCGCGCCTCGGCTGGACTCTGTCGCTCTTTCCCTTCTCTTCGTTCATCCTCGCTCTCTACGCCTTCACCCTCGTCCCATCGGGCAAAGCCCTTACTTTCTCCATCCCCTGGATTCCCTCGCTAGGGCTGAACTTCTCCCTCTACCTCGACGGTCTCGCCGCACTCTTTGCCCTGCTCATCACCGGCATCGGCACGCTGGTCGTCATCTACGCCGGGCAATACTTCGGCGACGACGCCTCCGCCTGGCGCTTCCATGCCTACACCCTGCTCTTCATGCTCGCCATGCTGGGACTCGTCCTCGCCGGCGACCTGATCACCCTCTTCATCTTCTGGGAGGGAACCAGCATCTCTTCCTTCCTGCTGATCGCCTACAAGTTCAAGGATGAAGCCGCGCGCAAGGGCGCCTTCAAGTCGCTGTTCATCACGGGCGGCGGCGGGATCGCCATGCTGACAGGCTTCCTCTTCGTCATCCACCTCACCGGCAGCGCAGACTTCAAGACGGTCCTCGCCAGCGGCGACCTCCTGCGCACCAGTCCACTCTACCCCGTTCTGTTCACGCTTATCGCCTTCGGCGCGTTCACGAAGAGCGCCCAATTCCCAGCCCACATCTGGCTCCCCGAAGCCATGACCGCCCCCACCCCTGCCAGCGCCTTCCTGCACTCGGCGACCATGGTCAAGGCAGGCGTGTACCTCCTCGCAAGGCTTAACCCGGCGCTCGGCGGTACCGACACCTGGTTCTGGACCCTCTCCATCGTCGGGCTGACGACCATGCTGGTCGGCGCGTACCTCGGCTTCAAGCAAAACGACCTCAAACCGCTCCTCGCCTACTCCACCATTTCCCAACTCGGCGTACTGGTTGCGCTCATCGGACAGGACACCGAGATCGCCTTCAAGGCGCTCGTCATCAGCATCCTCGCCCACGCCCTCTACAAGTCCGCGCTGTTCATGTCGGCGGGCATCATTGATCACGAGACCGGCACCCGCGACCTCCGCAAACTGGGCGGTTTGTGCAAACAGATGCCGGTCATGTTCGGGATCATGGGAATCGCCATCCTCTCGATGGCTGGACTCCCGCCCCTCTTCGGATTCCTCGCCAAGGAAACGCTCCTCGCTTCTGCGACTCACCCGAGCCTGCCTCCCATCGTGGACAGCCTCTTCCCGCTGACGACGGTCCTCGCCGGAGCCTTGATCCTCGCCCAGGCAGTACTCGCCGTCTGGGGCGTTTTCCTCGGCAAGCCCGCCGACGAAAAGCACCCGCCGCACGGTCATGACCCCAACTTTTCTTTCTGGCTGGCGCCTGCCGTCCCGGCGCTGCTCTCGTTGTTGATCGGACTGGCGCCGGTCGAACCGCAATTCCTCGTCAACTTCCTCGCCGACGCCGCCAAAGCCGCCTACGGCGACAAGGTGAAGGTTTCGCTCACCCTGTGGACCGGCCTCAACGTACCGCTGGTTCTCTCGATTGTAGCGGTGATGCTCGGCGCGCTCCTCTTCCGGCAGCGCGGACGCATCCGCCCGTGGATGACGAACTTCCTGCCGAATTTCACCGTCAACGCCCTCTTCAACGGGACTATGTCCGGCTTGGATTCGCTTTCTCGGCTGGCGACCCGCCTCCAGCGTGGTCAGATGCGGTTCTATCTCCGGGTGATGCTCCTTGGCATGGTGGCGCTGGTCGCGATGTTCGTCGGAGTCCCTGCCGGAGTCCCCGTCCCAAAATTTGAATGGAATCTCGTGGGCTTGAACGGCTTGCGGATGTTTTCGCTGGTGATGTTGACCGCCGCGGCGCTGGTGAGCGTGTTCATCAAACGCGACCTGCACGCCGTGATCGCCCTGGGCATCACCGGTTTGGGTGTGGCGGTGTGGATGGCGCTCGACCCTTCGCCCGATGTGGCGCTCGTGCAGATCGTGGTGGACATTCTCGCCACTGTGATCCTGATCCTCAGCCTGAGCCTGATTCCCCGCAGACTGCGCGACCGCGCCAACGAACTCCTGCACAGCCGCAAGGGAATGGCACGTGATGCCCTGATTGCAGGCGCGGCGGGACTGGTGATGGCGGGGTTGGCGTTCATAGCGCTGAACACGCGCCCGCGTGAGAGCGTGGTCTCGCCGTTCTACGCGGAGAATGCCAAACCGCTGACCGGCGCCAAAGATATCGTCGGCGCCATCGTGGTGGACTTCCGCGGCGCGGATACGCTGATCGAAATCCTTGTGTTTGCCATGGCGGGGCTGGGGATTTACACGCTGTTGCATTATGCCGCACGCAAAGGCGGCGAATATACCCGCGAACCGCCGGAGATACCCTTGCGGGCGCACACCCCGCTGGGCATCCATAACCTGCCCACCTCGCCCATGCTCCACATGCTGGCATACATCATGTTTCCGCTGGCATTCATGCTCGGCGTCACGCACATGATGTACGGGCACGACCAGCCCGGCGACGGGTTTACCGCCGGGGTCATCGTCAGTCTCACCATCGCGCAGTGGTACATGCTGTTCGGTTATTACGAAACGCGCCGCAAACTTGCCTGGCTCAACCGCAACAACATGATCGTCGCCGGGCTGACGCTGGCGTTATTCAACGCGGCGGGCGGGGCGGTCTTCGGCGGCGGCTTCTTCGCCCCGGTGAATTACGGTGAGATGCTCGGCTTGCCCCTGCCAGCCGGGTTTGGCATCACGAATTCCTTCTTCTTCGAGGTCGCCATCGCGCTGACCGTGATGGGCGCGGCAACCCTGATCCTCGACAACCTGGGTCACCCGCGCGAGGAAGACCTCGAAGCCGAAGCGGACCTCGCGGCGCTGGAGGAAAAACCATGAACCTGCTCACATCCCTTGCCATCGGCATCCTCTTCGCGGCGGGCATCTACCAGATCCTGCGGCGCAATCTCATCCGCGCCGCCATCGGGCTGGTGCTGATCTCCAACGCGGTCAACCTGTTCCTGTTCAGCGCGGGCGCCTACACCGGCATCGAAGCGGCGTACAGCACGGCAACCCGGCAGGTCAGTGACCCGCTTCCGCAGGCGCTCGTCCTGACCGCCATCGTCATCAGCATGGGCGGCTTTGCCTTCGTGCTCAGCCTGCTCTACGTCATCTCGACGCGTTACAAGACCAGCGACAGCGATGAAGTGAAAGGCTTGAAGAACTGATGACTGCCTGGTCCCTGCTCCTCCCGCTCGTCATTCTCGTTGCCGGTGTGCCGCTGACCCTTGCGTTCCGCAAAAAGCGGAAGCTCCAATCCGCTCTCGCGCTGGGACTCATGCTCGCCGCGCTGGGCTTCACCCTCGGATTGCTCCGCACGATTCTGAAGACCGGACAGCCTGTCACCGTCCAGATGGGCTTATGGCAAGCCCCCTTTGGAATCACCCTCACCGCCGACCCGTTGAGCGTTTTCATGGTTTTGATGAGCCAAACGGTGCTCTCGGCGGGACTTCTCTACTCGCTCGGTTCGACGGAGAAGGTTGTTCATTACCCCACTTATTTTCCGCTCTTCCTTGCCCTTGCCGCCGGCCTGACCGGCGCCTTCCTGACCGGCGACCTGTTCAACCTGTTCGTCTTCGCCGAGATCATCGTCATCTCCGGCGCAGTGCTGACCGCCATCGCCGACGACACCTACGGCGTGGAAGCCGCCTTCAAATATTTCTACATCTCCACCCTGGCGGCGACCTTCTTCCTGCTGGGTATCGGCTCATTGTATGTTGCGCACGGCACGCTCAACCTTGCCGACCTTGCCAGCCGCATCGCTTCCGACCCCTCCGCCCCATTGACGACGGCAGGCATGGCCTTCCTGACCGCCACCTTCCTCATCAAGAGTGCGGCGTTTCCCTTCCACTTCTGGCAGCCCGATTTCCATGCCGCCGCGCCGACGCCGGTCAGCGCCATGTTGTCGTCGCTGGTGGTGAAGGTCGGTGTGTACGCCTTCTTCCGCCTGACCACGCTTCTCTTCCCCGAAACGCAACTGCTCAAGACCCTGCTGGTGATCATCGGTGTGGCGGGCGTGCTTTACGGAGGGTTCGGCGCGGCGGGCACGCACAACGTCAAGCGCATGCTGGCATATTCCACGCTGGCGCAGATCGGCTTTATTCTGGTCGGCATTGGCTGGGGGACGCCGCTTTCGCTGGCGGCGGCGCTGGTCTTCACCTTCAACCATGCGCTCATCAAAGCCGCCATGCTCATGCTGGCGGGAGCGGTGGCCAGCCGCGCCGCGGTCAAGTCCGCTTCGTTCGAGGCGGTGGTCGGCGTGGGAAAATATCATCCCTGGGCGGGCGTACTCTTCCTGCTCGGCGGTATGGCGCTGGCGGGAATCCCGCCCTTGAACGGCTTTACCGGCAAGTTGATGATCTTTTGGAGCGGCGTGGAAGCGGGGCAATATATCCCCCTGCTGATCATCGGCGTGGCAAGCATCGTCACACTGACATATGTGATCCGCTCGTTTGTCCGCATCTGGTTCGAGCCGAATCCCAGGGTCAAGGAAAAGGCGGGAGACCGCCTGCTTGCTCCCGCCCTGCTGGTGCTCCTCAGCCTCCTGCTTGGCATCTGGGCGGAGCCGCTTGTCTCGCTGGCGCAGGTCACAGCCGCGTGGCTGGGCGATCCGGCGCTCTATATTGCCGCAATCCTGCGATAACCAAGGAAAAGACCATGTCTCGAATGATCCAGATCTCCCTCCCGCTTTTCATCGTGTACCTCGCGCTGACCGGAAACCTCGAACCCGCCAACCTGGTGGTGGGCGCGCTGGTCGCGGTTGGCATCAGCCTGCTCCGTCCGCAGATGGACCTGCAATCTGTCGCGCTGAAACGGCTTCCGCGGTTTCTCTGGGCGGCGATACGCTACATCTTCGTCGTCGCCGGGGATGTGATCCGCGGCGGGATCAGCACCGCCCGCATCGTTCTTGACCCGGCCCTGCCTCTCAACCCCGGAATCATCGCCATCCCTTCGGGCAGCATCTCCGAACTGGGGACGGCATTGAGCGCCCACTCCATATCCCTCTCTCCCGGTGAAATGGTGGTGGCGATTGACGACCGGGGCGTGATGTACACCCACTGCCTGAACGTGGACGAATCCGAAAAGTTCGTGGCGGAGGCGCAGTCGCTGCGGCAAAACCTCTTGAGCAGGATGTTCGAGTAGCGACATGGAAACTATCGTCACCTTCACAACCTGGGTCGTGCTTGCCGCCCACCTGCTCATGGCGCTGGTCGCCGCCTGGCGCGTCTGGCGCGGCGAAAACAGCATTGTGCGCCTGACCGCCCTCGACCTGGCGGGCACGCTCACGCTGGCGGTGCTTGTGCTGATCTCCATCCTGGAGCGGAACAGCATTTTCGTGGATACCGCCATCGCGCTGGCGGCGTTGAGTTATCTTTCCACTGTGGCGGTGGCGAAGTTCATTTCGGATCAAAAGGTGTTCTGAAATGGAAACCGTCCTTCAAATTGCCGCCCTTGCCCTGATGGTGATCGGAACATTGTTTTCCTTCATTGGTGTGATCGGTTTCATTCGCATGCCCGATGCCTACACGCGCCTGCACGCCACAGGCAAAGTCAGCGTGTTCGGCATTGTGTTCCTGCTGCTGGCGGCGATCCTCCTCACTCCGCTCAGCCTGTGGAAGGGTTTGGTGCTGATCCTGTTCGTCCTGCTGGGGTCGCCTTCCGTGGCGCACTCCATCGCCTCCGCCGCCTATCGCATCGGACTGCCGATGTCGAACCCGGCGCGGGACGATCTGAAAGGCAAGATGGAACAGGGGGACGGGAAGGATTGAACGCGCAAGGCGGACGTTCTCTAACGTCCGGGCGCGGGTTTCTTTTTCGGCGGGGGAGATAAACGCCAATCTGGCTCGAACAGGCTTCGGGTCAGCCTGAAGCGGGTTTTCATCCGGGTTTATTTCGCGCGGCAAACGGACTGAATCCCGCGCGCCACCTCCGCTGCCAGCAGCGATTCCCCGTAGGGCGTAAGGTGCACGCCGCTGTTGGTGAATTCATTCATCGGCGCAAGATTCCACAGGTCGAGATAATTCCATCCCTTTTGCGAGGCGTATTCGGCGAGCAGGCGGCGGTATTCATCGTATGCCCAGCGCGGATAGAAGAAATTGTAGCGGATGTCGCTGTTTTGCCCGTTGCTGATCAGGATCGGTTCGTTGACCAGCAGGGTGGGAATGCCCGTTGACATTCCCGCCTCCAGCACCTCGAGCGCCAGGTTTCCCTGCAGGGTTTTCAAGCCGTGAAAGTCTTTGCTGGCTTCGAGGTCTATCTGGGCGCGCGCGTAGTCTGTGGGATAGTACTGATCTATGCCGGTGGACGTCCACAACGCGCCATAGATCTGGAGCCGGACCAGATCGGCGACCGCCCGCCTCCGACCTACGAAAGTCTGGTCCCACGTGGACGGCTCGACCAACGCCGGATCGTTGGGATTTAGAGGTAATTGGTACTCGGTGATTAACTGCCGGACGCGTTCGGCATTGTTGGCAACCAGGGGGGATTCGAATTGTTTGTCGAGCGGAAAGGACTCAAGCGTGGTGAGCCAGACGATCATGTCCGGTTGATACTCAAGCGCCCGATCGAGAATCATGAGTTCTTTTGTCAGCGAGATGGTGGGATACCCAAGGTTGTAGGCGCGTACCATTCGCCTGCCACAGACACTGAAACGTTTTGCATTGAGTTGGCCGGCCAGTGTCTGTTCGGGGGTAAGCAAAGTTCCCCACACCGACGAATCGCCGATAAGGAGGACGCGGTATTCATCGGGCGTTTTTTCGGTCCCGGCAAGGACGTGCGAGGCAAACATGGCGTCGAGGTTGAACAGGCTGAGGTTGTATGCATCGCCCGTTTCGCCAAAGGGAAAGCGCTCGCGTCCGGGGAAGAGGCGGTTGTAGAGCGAGAGCTTGCCCAGCGGTTCGAGGTTCACGAAAACGAAGGCAAAGTTGAACAGGAGCAGCAGGAAGCCTGCCTTGAGCAATACCCTGAACGGGTTGATGGGTGATTTGTTCTGTTCCATTATCCGACACCGAATAATTTCAGGAAGACCCGCAGGGAGAGGTCCGGCTTGCCCAACGCGAAGAAGACCCATCCCAGGGCGACGAAGTGGAAGGTGAGCAGGACGCCGCCAATTTTCAGGGCATTTTGCGCGCGTGGGTTGCCGGGGGAAATCTTCATCTTGGCAAAATCGCTCCAGCGGTTCTGGAGGAAGAGACCTAGTCCGTGCCACGCGCCCCACAGGACGAAATTCCACGTGATGCCGTGCCAGAGACCGATCAACAGCATCGTCGCCAGTTGACCGATGAGGAGCATGATCCAGGCGGGGAGGAATTTGTAACCGCGAATCCAGCGGTTGAAGGGATTGAAGAAGTACGCGCGAATCCACTGTGTGAGAGTCATGTGCCAGGTGTTCCAGAACTGGGTGAGGTTGGGTTTGGCGTAGGGGGCGAGGAAGTTTTCGGGGAGTTTGACCCCGACGAGACGCGCGAGACCGATGGCGATGTCGGTGTAGCCGCTGAAGTCGAAGTAGATCTGGAAGGCGTAGGCGTAGAGGTGAAACCACATCCAGCCTGTGGAGTTGCCCTGAACCGCGAGCGCGTCGTTCAGGGCAACTAATGCCAGGGTGTCGGCAACGACGAACTTTTTGAACAACCCAAGCGCAATGCGCTGACCGGCGACAAGAAACTCCTCCGTGGTTGGGACAAACTCCTGTTGCAGATCCTTGACGAAGCGTTCGGCGCGGTCAATGGGACCGGCGGAGAGGGCAGGGAAGAACGCCACGTAGACGGCAAATTCGGGCAGGGATAGTTCGGGGAGGCGTCCGGTCTGTTTATCCCGCAGGACGTGGATGAGGCGGAAGGCGATGTAGGAAATGCCGAGCCAGCGCAGGTCGAGGGCGGAGGCGGTCTCGGTGGGACGGTCCATGAGTGTGCGGAAGAAAATGCTGGCTTGCAGGGAGAGCGCCGGGGATTTGAGGACGATGAGAATGGAAATCAGGAGTATCGTGACCAGCGATAACATCCATGCGAAACGGCGGGAGAAGGGCAGGGAAATCACGATTGCGCCAGCCGCCATCAGGAGGAAAGCGGCAAGGAGAATGAAGCGCGGAGGCATGGAGGATGTAACGGCGGGTTCGGGAAGGTAACGTGTAAGATCAACGGCTACGACCACCCCGATAATGATGAGCAAGCCGGTGATGTTCTGTTTTGTCTTCCACGCGCCGGGCTGGGAGGCGACGAACCATATCCACAGGAGGAGCGCAATCGTCAGTGTGGGGATCCAGAAATCGAACGAACGCAGCGGAACGACAGGCTGGAACCAGTACAAAGCCAGCAGGCTGAGGACGAGCAGGGAATACGTCCGCTGCGCGCCGCGCGTCAGTGCGCCGACCAGGATGGAGGTCAGGATGGAGGCGGCGATTTGGGTCAGTCCCATTTAGAAGCCCTGATAGATCCACTGCGGGCTGTCATCGGTGGTGAAGATGATCAGCGCAACGGCGATGAGGAACAGGAGGAGAGCCCAGAGATTTTCGGGCGTGAAGAGTCGCTTTAGCGCGTGCCGCATACGAGCCAATCGCCGCCCTGCTGGATGACCTGATAGGTGCGGACGGAGAGATCGAGTTTCTGGTCTTCGTTATTATAGGTGGCGACGATGTTCCCCGTGCAAAGGACGAGGGCGGTGTCGCCATCCGTCCCTGTTTGCGAGCAGGCGACGTCTTCGAGCCGGGCGGTGACCGCCTGGAAGGAGTCGACTTCCATGAGGGCGTCCTGTTCCCAATCGCCGCAGACGAGGGTGGGGATTTTGTCGGCTTCCTGGTTGACGAGGGCGCTCAGGTAATTTTGGACCGCCTGAGTGGGCGCGTCGGTTTGCGAGGCACAGGCGGCGAGGAGGATGCCCGCCAGGATGAGGGAAAAGATCAGGATGAGTTTACGCATGGGGTGGCTCCGGTTGTGGTGTGAGACGAGGATTATAAGGGAGGAAGGGGAAAGAGAAAAGAAACGGGTTGGATTGTCGTCAGGAAGCGGCAATGTCCAGCGCAACCGGCAGGGCTGTACGCGCCCATCTGCTGAGAGAGCCGTTTGCCCGGCGCTCATGATATTTGTCGGCAAGCAGGTTGCGCGCCGTCATTTCCTCCTGTTTGTCGGTGACGAGGCGGGCGGCGGCGCGGAAGGTTTGCCCGCCGATGCGCACGGTGACGGAAGGGGTTTTGAGCAGATTTTTCACCCAGTCCGATTTGTCCATGCCGCCGGAGAGCAGGTAGAGGGTGTTTCCCAGCAGACCAAACCAAATTTCGATTTCATGCGGTTTGCCGGTGACTCGTCCGGTGGTGGTCAGGTAGCAGTATGGCTCGTTCGCCAGAAGGGGGGAGAGATGCGGGTTATCATTGTCCATGCTGAAATTCTACCCAAGACCTTACAATTTCCCAATATCCCGCATCGGACGTGACGCTTGTCAATTGCCAGAGGGATGAAAATGGTGTAAGATAAATCAGCCATGATACGAAATCTGGCTGTTGCCCTCCTGGATATTTTTGCCATGAGAAGTCAGCAAGCCTGACGGGTACCTTTGTACCTGCCAGGCTTTTTTTTATCTCTGCAGGTCCGGATTTATATTTTTCACAAAAGGAGCAGATATGCAGACACCCTGGGAATATCGCTATGCCCATCGTACACAGAAAATGGGGAGTTCGGTCATCCGTGAACTGCTGAAGCTGACCGAACAACCCGATATTATCTCGTTTGCGGGTGGTTTGCCGGCGCCCGAGGTGTTCCCGGTAAAGGAATTTCGCGAGGCTTGTAATGCGGTGCTGGAGCATGTTGGTCCGCAGGCTCTGCAATACAGCACCACCGAGGGGTACCGCCCTCTGCGAGAGATGATTGCCCGTCACACGGCGCGCTATAGTGTGGCGGTGACTGCCGATAACATCCTGATCACGTCTGGCTCCCAGCAGGCGCTGGATTTCATCGGGCGGTTGTTTATCAATCGCGGGGATTATATTGTGGTCGAATCCCCCACCTACCTCGGCGCCCTGCAGGCATGGAATGCCTACGGCGCGCAGTACATCCCCGTCCGCTCGGACGAAAACGGCATGATTGTGGATGAACTGGAGGCGGCGCTTCGCATCGGGCCGAAATTCATCTACGTGCTTCCCAACTTCCAGAACCCGAGCGGTTCCACCCTGACCCTCGAGCGGCGCAAAAAACTGGTGGAACTCGCCGATAAATACGGCGTGCCCATCATCGAGGACGATCCCTACGGGCAGTTGCGCTACGAAGGCGACCACATCCCCTCCGTGGTCATGCTGGACAGCGAATACCGCGGTCCGAACGGTTCGCATTACAGCGGCAACGTTATTTATTTGAGCACGTTCTCCAAACTGCTGGCACCCGGTCTGCGGCTGGCATGGGTGATTGCGCCGCCGGAGGTGATTCGCAAACTGGTGATGACCAAACAAGCCGCCGACCTGCACACCTCCTCCTTCAACCAGTATGTGGCGTATGAGGTGGCAAAGGGCGGCTTCCTCGACGAACATGTCAAGGTGATCCGCGCCACCTACAAGGAACGCCGCGATGTGATGCTCGAAATGATGGAGGAAATGTTCCCGGACGGTGTGCGCTGGACGAAACCGGCAGGCGGCATGTTCCTGTGGGGCATTCTGCCCGAGGGCATGGACTCAGCCGAGGTGTTGAAACGCGCCATCGAGAAGAAGGTCGCCTTCGTCCCGGGCGAGGCGTTCCATCCCAACGGCGGCGGAAAGAACACCATGCGCATCAACTTCTCATACTCCTCACCGGAGACCATCCGCGAAGGCGTGACACGCCTGGGCGTGACGTTGAAGGAATTGATTTCGGGAACAGATTAATATTACCGCGCAAGGTTAGGCGGACGTAAGAGAACGTCCGCCTACGCGGAAGCGTAAAAGACGCTCTCTAGCGTCGCACTTTGCGCTGTAATGTTAACTCCTCGAAATTTCCATCAATCGAATTGTCATTTCGAGTGGCGACTCGCGCCGCGAGAAATCCTTCGCTTTCTTTCGAGAACTTGTCTCAAAAATACCCTGTCACTCTGAGGGAGCGGTTGTTGCGACCGAAGAGTCTCTTGTGTGTTGGGCAGTCGAGACCCTTCCCTGCGCTCAGGGTGACATGTTTGAGATGACTTGGAATAAAATTTCTCAGCCGCTGCGCTCCTTCGAAATGACAATCGGGCTTTCATCCCTCTGCGTAAGGGATGTACTCCGCGCGGGCAATGCCCTGGCGGATGGCGGTTTGCGCCACGGCGCGGGCGACCTCGCGGTGCACGTTCTTGTCGAGCGGGTTGGGGAGCAGCTCGCCGGCGGGGGTCATGCGCACCAGCACGTCCATCGCCGCAATCAGCATTTCGTGTGTGATGCGCGGCGCGTTGGCGTCCACCGCGCCGCGGAAGATTCCGGGAAAGCCCAGCACATTGTTCACCGATTTGCCGTCCGCCGCAAACGCCGCGCCCTGCGCCAGCGCCGTGTCGGGGTCAATTTCCGGGTTGGGGTTGGAAAGCGCCAGGATGATTTGCCCGCGGCGCACCATCTCCGGCTGGATGAGATTCGGCGCGCCGGTGGTGGCGATGACAATATCGCACTCCGCCATGATT
Organism: Chloroflexota bacterium; assembly: GCA_013388685.1. Taxonomy (GTDB): domain Bacteria; phylum Chloroflexota; class Anaerolineae; order Anaerolineales; family Villigracilaceae; genus Defluviilinea. The sequence goes on from JACAET010000039.1 coordinate 77,134, forward strand.
TCGCTCAGGCTGGACGCTCTGCCGCCCGCCTCCACGAAGCGCCTCACCGCGTCCTCGCTCAGGTCCGCCCCGAAAACTGGATTCCCCGTGAGCCCCATCAGCATCTTCCCGATGGCGTTCCCCGCCGCGCCCAAACCGATCTGACCGATTTTTGCCTTGCGAACGTCCACATCGGCGCGTTTGACGGCGGTCATCATTGCTGCTGTGCTGACCACCGCGGTGCCGTGCTGGTCGTCGTGCATGACGGGGATGTCGAGCAGCGCCCGCAGTTTCTCCTCCACCTCGAAACAGCGCGGCGCAGAGATGTCCTCCAGTTGAATGGCGCCAAAGGTCGGGGCAATGGCGGCAACGGTGCGTACGATTTCGTCTGGGTTGTGCGTGTTCAAAAGAATCGGCACGCCAGACAAGCCCACCAGCGTTTCCATCAGCATGGCTTTGCCTTCCATGACCGGCATGCTCGCCAGCGGACCGATATCGCCCAGCCCCAGCACTGCCGTCCCGTCGGTGACGATGGCAACCATGTGACTGACGCTCGTATAAAGCCGCGCCAGCGCGGGATCGTCTGCGATTTTCAGGCACACCTCAGCCACGCCGGGGGTGTAGACACGGCGCAGGGTGGCGATGGAGTCGATGGGGAAGCGGGAGCGGATGGCGATCTTCCCTTTTTGGTGCAGTTCGAGGACTTCGTCGCGGACGGCGAGTACGCGCGTTCCTTCGTTGGCGCGCATCGCCTCGATGACCTTGTCCATGTGTTCTGCATCCTCGGCATAGACGGTAATATCGCGCACGACCGACTGGGCGGTTTCGTTGATCAATTCGATGGTGCCGACGCTCGCCCCCAAACCGGAAATCGCCGTCATCAGGCGCGCCAGCGTGCCGAGTTTATGTTCGTTGCGAACGCGGACGGTTCGCATGATTTTGCGTTCCCATGCCATGGTTCACATCCTTTCACAGGTGTCAGTCAACAGGCGTTGTATGCGTTTTCTACGATCGTGTCTGAACACTGCCGTGTAAGCCCTGTGCCAGAGAGCGCGGAATACGCAACCGCACAGCCAAAGACCGACTTTTCGACTCTAACGCATACCGCGCGTGAGAGGACGCCGCTTACGCATCGAGGCGACCTCAAGGTTCAAGCGGGGGTTCACAGGCTTTCGATGACCTCATGCAATTCGTCGAACGACTGGATCGTTGGGCAGTCGGCTTCGGGGAAGATTCCGTTTGGGTCGTAGAGCACAGGATGAAGTCCGGCGCGACGCGAGCCTACGACGTCGGCAAAGTAGTTGTCGCCCACGTAGACCGTCTCCGGCGCGGTCGTGTTGGCGCGGTTCAAGGCGTGATGAAAGACGCCGGGATCGGGTTTGTAGATGTCCACTTCGCCTGCCGCCAGCGAAAAGTGAAAGAATTCGCTCAGTTGGTGGCTGGCAAGCAGGTCGTGGAAGGGCTTTTCGCGGTTCGAGATGACCGCCAGGATGTAGCCCGCCTCTTTGAGGGCGGGCAGGAGCCGCCGCACGTCGTCGGGAACGATGCTCTGCGGTTTATACATCTCACCCATGTGCGCGGAGACCTGCGGGGCGAGTTCCTTCGCCGAGGCGGGCGAAAGCCCCACTGCCACGAGACGGCGGCGGGTGTACTCGATCCAGAAATTTTCGGTGTCGGCGGAGTGGGCGAGCAGGTCGTCGCGCAGGTCGGGGGAGTTTGCCCAGTAGAGGTACTCCCAGCGTATGGCGCGATGGCGGGCTTCCTCGATGAGGGGGTAGCCCAGCGAAATCAGGTATTCGTCGAAAACCTGTGCGCCCTCGGGGACGCTGTGACGGAGCGTGCCGTCGAGGTCGAAGAAAATGGCTTTGATGCGGTGGTTGTGATTCATGCCCGTTATGGTATTGCGTATGAGATTCCCCGTCAAGGTGTGGGCACGGGCGGCGCTCGAGCCTTTTGCCGTCAGGGGTCTTGTGCCTGGCAGCCGGAAAGGTAGGGTGCGCGCCCGGGGTAGAGGATGACCGTGCATACGATCTGATGACCGTCGCGATACCGAATGTGAACATCGAAGCCTTCGGTGGAGGAGTCGGATTTGATCGGGTATAGGGCGTATGGAACGGCGGCGCGGTCGGCGATGCCGGGGATTGCCGTCGGCAGAATTGTTCCGGCGGCGGTGTCCTGCAGAAGATTGTGAATGTAACGCGTCGATTCGATGCCGCGCGCCGGCGACTTCATGAAATACCCCAATCCGCCGCCGATGAGGATGACCGAAAGGATCAGCCCGGCAATCCTCGCTGTGCCCCAGCGCGTATCGAGCAGGCGCGTGTGCCGCTCCGTGATCCAGCGCAAAAGATAGGCGATGGGCATGCTCATGGCGGCGATCGGCAAAAAGATGAACATCAGAACGATCACCTTCAAGCCTGCGCCTGCCGGTGAAGAGAACAGGGCAACGGTCAATGCAAAGGCGGCGGTCACTGCCGAGCCGCTGAACAATCCGAGCCAGGCTTCGTGCCACCAGCAGGTGATTGCCCCGGCGAGGGCAAGCCCCAGCGCGATGAGCGGAAGGCGCATCAGGAGAGTATCCCAATTGACGCCGAGGGGCAGATCGGGGTGGAGCCAGATATCCACAAACGCCGCAACCAGGGCGAAGGCGGCGCCGCCCAGCAGTCCGTACAGGGCGCCGAGCGCGGCGCGGCGTCGCTTGATTTCAGGGGTGTCTGTCCCCAAGCCGTCCATGTTGAGCCCGTAGATGGTCATTGCGCCTCTTTGGCGGGTATTTTCCCATAACTCTGTCCGTCCTTCCACCTACGCGGGAGGGGTAGAATGGTCGCACCAGGAAACAGGAGGCTTCATGAAACTCAAGGGTAAGGTTGCGATTATTACAGGGGCGACTTCGGGAATTGGCAGGGCGACGGCGCGGCTGTTCGCCGACGAAGGCGCGGATCTGGTCGTTACGGGACGACGCGTGGAATTGGGGAAAGCCGTTGCAGAGGAGATCGGGCAAAAGGGAGTTCGATGCGTCTTCATCCAGGCGGATCATTCCCACGCCGACGATTGTTCCCGCGTCGTCGAACGGACTCTCGCCGAATTCGGTCGCGTGGACATCCTGTTCAACAACGCCGGAATCGTGACGAGCGGTACAGCCGAGACCACATCCGAGGAGGTGTGGCATGAAACGATGGCACTCAATGTGACCGGCGTCTGGCGGATGAGCAAACTGGTCCTTCCGCACATGAAGAAGCAGGGTGGCGGGGTGATCGTCAACAACGGCTCCGATTGGTCGGTGGTGGCGGGCAGGGATGCCTTCCCCTATGTGGCGAGTAAGGGCGCGGTGGCCTTGATGACCAAGGCGATGGCGCTCGACTTTGCGCGCGAGAACATCCGCGTCAACGCGGTCTGTCCCGGCGACACCTTCGTAGACCGCTGGCTGGAGAAGGGCTACTTCGAGTACTCCGATCCGGTCAGTTTGGAGCAGGCGATCAAGGACGCCAGCGATTACATCCCCATGGGGCGTTTTGGAAAGCCAGAGGAAATTGCGCGCGCTGTTCTATTTCTGGCTTCCGACGATTCGTCGTTCGTGACGGGACACCTGCTGTTGGTGGACGGAGGCAACACGGCGCAATAGCAGAGGCGAGGGTTCCTGATGGCTTTCTCGAATGGAATCAAAACTGATTTTGCGCAAGCCAGGGTTGTTCCGGACTTTCCGCGCTTGACTTATAATCGGGATTGTGAAACTTCTGCACTTCGCCGATGCCCACATTGACATGGCAAACTACGGACGCCATGACCCCGAAACAGGATTACCCCTGCGCGTCCTCGATTTTCTCAAATCGCTGGATACCATCGTGGACGCGGCGATTTCTGAGCGCGTGGACATGGTCATCTTTGCGGGCGACGCCTACAAAGACCGCTCCCCCGCGCCGACCTTCCAGCGCGAGTGGGGCAAACGCATTGTGCGCCTCTCTCAGGCGAAAATCCCGACTTTGCTTTTGGTGGGGAATCACGACCTCTCGCCTGCCATCGGGCGGGCGCATGCCATTCAGGAATTCGACACCCTGCAAGTGCCGTTCGTCAGGGTGTTGGACAAGCCGCAGTTGTTGAAACCTGCCGATTTGTGGGATGTGCCGGTGCAGGTCATTGCCATGCCGTGGATTTCGCGCTCGGGGTTGATGGCGAACCTCGAGATGAGTGCGGCGGATACGCGCGAGATCTTTTCCAGCCTCGAAGCCCGCCTCTCGGACCTTATGGAAGGCTGGATCGAGGACGCCGATCCGACTCTGCCCCTCATCCTCACCGCCCACGCCTCCGTCGAGGGGGCAACGTTCGGCGCGGAACGGATGGTCATGCTGGGCAGCGATCTCGTCCTGCCGACGGCGCTGGTGAAGGACCAGCGGCTCGATTATGTGGCGATGGGTCACATCCACAAGCCGCAGGATGTGAATGAAGGCAGCCATCCGCCTGTCATTTACCCGGGTTCCATCGAGCGCGTGGATTTCGGCGAAGCGAAGGATGACAAGTTCTACGTTATTGCAGAAGTGATCCGCGGCGCGGCAAAGGTGGAGTGGAAAAAAATCGAAGGGACGCGTCCGTTTATCGAGCGGCGGGCAGTTTTGAGGTCCGGCGAGAACGTGACGGAACTCTTGAAAAATGCCCTACCGAAGGACATGTCCGATGCGATTGTCAAACTCGTGGTCGAATATCCCAGAGAGTTGGACACGCTGATTGACGAATCCGCTTTGCGGAAACATGCAGAGAAGGCGTTCGAGTTCCACCTGGTCAAACGTCCGCAGAATGAGGCGCGGGTGCGCATTCCCGAGGGACAGGTGGTCAGCAGTATGAGTCCGCTGGACTTGCTGGAGCAGTATTTTGCCTCGGTAAAGGTCGAGGACGCCGAAGAATTGAAAAAACTGGCGCAGGAAATCATGTCAGAGCAGCCGGGGGAGGCAGTATAATCGGCAATCAAACCCAACGTCTGAAGTTCCACATCTAAAATCCAAAGTCGAGGCGCCATGTCCAGAGAACATTCACACTACCGCTGGTTCGTCGTTGTTGTGTTTTTCTTCTTCATGCTCCTGCATCAAACCGATAAGTTGATGATCGGCTCGCTGCAGGTGCAGATTACGGATGACTTTGGGATCAGCAACACCCAATGGGGGCTGGTCAATTCGGGGGCGCTGATCGTCGCCACCATCCTGTATCCGATTTGGGGGTATTTATATGACCGTTATGCGCGCGCCAGACTGCTCTCGCTGGCTTCATTCATTTGGGGCGCGACCACCTGGTTGAACGCGCTCGCCCGAAACTTCGGCGTTTTTCTCGTCACGCGCGCTTCGACCGGCATTGACGATTCCTCCTACCCCGGTTTGTATACGCTGGTGGCTGATTATTTCGGTCCCAACCTGCGCGGCAAAGTGTACGGGCTTTTGCAGCTGGCGCAGCCCATCGGTTACCTGGTGGGCATGATTTTGGCGCTCATGGTCGCGCCCGCCATTGGCGGGTGGCGGAGCGTGTTCTACATCACCGGCTCGCTCGGAATTGTGATCGCCCTGTTCATCTTCTTTGGCGTGAAAGAAATGCCGCGCGGCAAAGCCGAACCCGAATTCGAAAACATGGCGGAAATGCAGACCTTCAAGTTTTCGTGGGTGGAGGCGGCGCAGATCTTCCGCAAGCGCACCATGTGGTTCATCTTCCTGCAGGGCTTTGCGGGCGTCTTCCCCTGGAACGTCATCACCTACTTCTTCTTCGCCTATCTCGAACGCGAGCGCGGCTACGACGCCAACAGCATTCTCTTCACGATGGCGCCGGTCATCCTCATCCTCGCCAGTGGATATTTCATCGGCGGCGCGCTCGGCGATTTTGCCTTCAAGCGCACCAAAAAAGGACGTATCCTGGTCTCCAGCGCGGGGGTTGCTCTCGGCGCAATTTTCATCTACTTTGCGCTCAATACTCCCATTGAAGCCCGCACACAGTTCTTCATCTTCATGTGCCTGACCGCCGTCTTCATGCCGCTTTCCTCCGCCAACGTCATCGCCACCGTGTACGACGTAACCGTGCCGGAGGTCCGCTCCACGGCGCAGGCGGTGGAGTACTTCATCGAGAACGGCGGCGCGGCGTTCGCGCCCATCCTCACCGGCGTCATCGCCGACGCCATTGACCTCAAGACCGCCATCCTGCTCATCTGCGTGGTGGCGTGGGGCTTGTGCTTCTTCTTCTACCTCGGCGCGTTATTCACCATTGACAGGGACACGGCTGATCTGCGCTCCCAAATGGCGGAACGGGCGCAGGCGATGTAACCCCCCGACCTTGCGAAGGTTCACAACCTTCGCAAGGTTTTTTATCCCATGCACCTCCTCCAACTCGACCTCGAGAACAAAAAGCAGGTGGATGATTTCCTCCGCCTGCCTTTCTCCATCTATCGGGACATCCCGCAATGGGTGCCGCCCCTGCAAATGGACGAACGCCTCCGGCTTAACCTGAAGCGGTTCCCGTTCTATCAACATTCCCACGCCTCGTTCTTTCTCGCTTACGAAAAAACAAAACCCGTTGGCAGACTCGCTATCCTCGACAACCGCCGTTACAACGAGTTCAACAAAACAAAGACCGCCTTCTTCTATCTCTTCGAGTGCGAGAATGATCTTGAAGCCGCAACCATGCTCTTCGAGGCAGGCTTCGAGTGGGCGCGCTCACGCGGACTGACTCAAATCCTCGGTCCAAAAGGTTTTACTCCGCTGGATGGTTTCGGTCTGCTGGTGAAAGGCTTCGAGCATCGTCCCGCCTTTGGCCTGCCCTACAACCCCACTTATTACATGGACCTGGTCGAGGCGCAGGGATTCGCCAAAGAGGGCGAATCAGTTTCCGGGTATTTGGGAGCCGGCATCCAATTCCCGCCGCGCATCCACGAACTGGCACAGCGAATCGCACAACGCCGCGGGCTTCACATCGCCCGTTGTAATACCCGCGCCGATCTGCGCACCCTTGTCCCGCACCTCAAGGAACTCTATAACAACTCTCTCGGCGGCACAGAGGGGACCGTCCCGCTCACGGATGAGGAAATCCACTCGATGGCGAACCAACTCATCTGGCTGGCAGACCCGAAACTCGTCAAACTGGTGATGAAGGAGAATCAGGCGGTCGGTTTCCTGCTGGCGTATCCCGATGTCTCTGCGGCATTGCAGAAGACGCGCGGGCGCCTCTTCCCCTTCGGCTGGCTGACCCTGCTCCTCGAACTCCGCCGCACCGACTGGATCAACATCAACGGCGCGGGTTTGCTCCCCGAATATCGCGGTTCGGGCGGCACGGCGATTCTGTACAGCGAGATGTTCAAATCCGTGAGCGAGAGTCCGCGCTACCGCCACGCCGAGGTGGTGCAGATCGGCGTGGAGAACGAGAATATGCAGCGAGAAATGGAGAACTTCGGGATTGATTTTTATAAGATGCACAGGACGTACTCCCGTAACTTGTAATTTTGCATGGTAAAGAGGGGATAAAGAACACATGTTGCCCATGACCTAACTGGCATAAAATGACATTACTTCCATGTCATTCTGAGGAGCCAGCGTTCTTCTGGCGACGAGGAATCTCTTATGACTTAAATCGAGACTCTTCGCTCGCAACGAGCGCTCGCTCAGAGTGACATTAATCAGTTCGGAGGCTTTTATGACCATCATTCTTGCTGATACCACCTGCGGCTTGCCGAAGAAACTGCTCGCCGAACGCGGAATTCCGTGCGTTCCCCAAATTGTCATCTTTGGGGACGAAGCCTATCATGACGATTCCGAGCTGAACACCCCCACCTTCCTGCAAAAATTGAAGGCTTTTCCAATGCTGCCCAAAACCTCCGCGCCCGAGCCGCATTTGTACTATCCGATTTTCAAACAGGCGCAGGAAAAAGGCGAGAGCGTGGTCGTCGTCGCGCCGACCGGCAAAGCCAGCGGGACCGTCCGTTCGGCGCAGACCGCCGCGATGGAATTCCCGGGGTTGGATGTGCGCGTGGTGGATACGCAAACAATCTCATGTAATCTTGGCACATTGGTATTGGTTGCCGATGATATGGCTAAAGATGGAAAGTCTGCTGATGCAATCGTCGCGAAACTGAATGATATGATTCCCCGCGGACGGCTGTACTTCGTCGTGGATACGCTCGAATACCTTGCCAAAGGCGGGCGTATCGGCGGCGCAAAGCGACTGCTGGCGGAACTGCTGGAAATCAAACCGATTTTGCAGGTCAAAAATGGGCAGGTGGAACCATTCGAGCAACAGCGGACGAAGAAGCGGGCGCTGGCGCGTCTCGTCGAGGTGACGGCGGAAGAATGCACGGGCGGAGACGAGTCTCATTTGTCGGTGATTCAGGTTGAGGCGGAGAAAGAGGCGGAAGCCCTCGTCCAGGAATTGAAATCCAAAGTGGCTGTCTCGGAGATTCCCATTTACGAACTGCCGCCAGCCATCGTCGTCCACGCGGGACCAAAGGCGATGGGCGTGGGCTTTTTTGTGTGATGGTATAATCGGCGCACCCAGCGAGAAATTTCCCACGATAGTGGTTTTAAGTAAGGAGTTTCCATGTCCGGTCATTCAAAATGGTCCACCATCAAGCGCAAAAAAGGCGCGGCGGACGCCAAACGCGGCGCGCTTTTTACGCGTCTTGCCCGTGAAATTACGATTGCCGCCCGCGAAGGCGGCGACCCCGACGCCAATTTCCGCCTGCGTCTGGCGGTGGATAAAGCCCGCTCCGAAAACATGCCCAAGGAAAACATCGAGCGCGCCATCAAACGCGGCACGGGGGAGGATAAAGACGGCGCGGCGTTCGAGTCCATCACCTACGAAGGGTATGTGGGTCACGGCGTGGCGGTGATGATCGAAGCCGTCACCGATAACCGCAACCGCACCGTCTCGGACCTGCGCCATGCCCTCACCAAGGCGGGCGGTAACATGGGCGAACTCGGCTCGGTTGCCTGGCAGTTCGACCGCATCGCCTATTTCTCCTTCCCCTCCAGCGCAATGAGTTACGACAAGGCGTTCGAACTCGGCATCGAAGCGGGCGCCAACGATGTGCTGGAAGACGACGGCATGATCGAAATCCTTGCGCCCGTCGAATCGTTCAAAGTGATTGCCGATGCCCTGCACAAGGCAGGCGTCCAGCCCACCGAAGCGGAACTGCGCTACACCCCCAAACAGGAAATCGAACTCGGACCCGAAGAAACGGTCAGCGTATTGAAGACGCTCGAAACCATCGAAGAACTCGACGACGTGCAAAACGTTTATTCCAACCTCAAGGTTTCCGACGAAGCCCTCGCCGCGCTCGAAGCCGCCTAGTCAGACTCAGACTTCGGAAGTCTCCAAGACTTCCGAAGTCTATTTAACGACATGACCCTCGCGCTTGGAATTGACCCCGGCACCGCCACCACAGGCTACGGACTCGTGCGCCTCCTGCCCGACGGGGAACTGGTCGCTGTTTCCTTTGGCATTATCTCCACCCCAAAGGACGCGGCGCCTCCTGCACGGCTGGCGATGCTTTACGATCAATTGCGCGCCCTGCTCCAAACCCATCAACCCGATACCGCCGCCGTCGAAAAACTCTTCTTCTCCCGCAACGTCACCACCGCCCTCGCCGTCGGACAGGCGCGCGGCGTAGTCATGCTGGCGCTGCAACAGGCGGGCATCGAAACCTTCGAATACACCCCAAACGAAATCAAGAACGCCGTCGCCGGTTACGGCAGCGCCGACAAACGTCAGGTGCAGGAGATGGTGCGCGCCCTGCTCCAGCTCGACTCCCTCCCCAAACCCGACGACGCGGCGGATGCGCTGGCGGTCGCCATTACGCATTTGAATACGAAGAGATACGATTAACCACGAAGGGCACCAAGGTTGGATGCGTGATAAGCGAATCGCATTTCTTTGGATTTTCTTTGTGTACTTCGTGTCCTTTGTGGTAAAAATGGTTTTATGATAGCAACTCTGCGCGGTGAAGTAACACAAATCGAAGACAATGCCATCATTCTTGAAGTGGGCGGGGTGGGACTGCGGGTCTTCGTCCCTGCCATGCTGCGGACCAAACTCAAGGCTGGTGAAGCGGCGTTTTTGTTCACCCATCTCGTCGTCCGCGAAGACGCGCTGACGTTGTATGGGTTTGAATCGCAAGCCGACCGCGAACTCTTCACCCTCCTGCTCGGCGTGGACGGTGTCGGTCCCAAGGTTGCGCTCTCGGTGCTCTCGACCATGACCCTGGATGCCGTCCAGCGCGCCGTCTTCGCCGATGAAGCCGACCTGCTGAGCCGCGTGCCCGGCGTGGGCAAGAAGACCGCGCAAAAGATGGCGCTCCACTTGAAGGATAAACTCAAGCCGACGGACGCCCTGGCGCGCGTCGCGGTGATGTCCGACAAGGACAGCGAGGTGCTTGCCGCGCTGACCGCGCTGGGCTACTCGGTGGTCGAAGCGCAAGCCGCCATCCAGGCAATTCCCAAGGATGCGCCCGACGACGTGGAGGAACGTCTGCGGCTGGCGCTGGGGTATTTTCAATGAGTGGGTTGTCGCTCCGAGAAATCGGAGCGATTTTTTTATTCGACCTCTTGCATAGGTCAGCCGATGGTACACTTGCCTCCCGCTCCGCTTCGCTTCGGGGATGCTTCGCAATGACGGGCAAGCGCCAGGGGAGAACGTCTCTTATCTGAAGACGTACTGTGAGCCCTCTGGCGCACATTTGCAGGAGGTTTGTTTACGCAGAATTAACTGAAACCCAGAATTTTGTGGTATAAAATTTTGTCGGGGTTGAGAGTGTTTTTAGGGGAAGCGGAAGAAGAAAGGAATACGTGTATGAAGAAACAAAAGACAATCGTTGCCGGCGCATTAGGGGAGTGTGTCCACGTGGCGGGTGTGACGAATTTTTTGCGTCTCGCGGAAGCGACTGGCTGGCGGACGGTGTTCCTCGGTCCCGCCGTGCCGATCGAAGAGATGATCCGGGTTGCCAAACGCGAAAAAGCGGATCTGGTGGGAGTCTCGTATCGGCTGACGCCCGAAACGGGCGAGCGCTTGCTGGGCGAGTTTGCCGAAGCCGCCTCGGAACTGCACGAGAAGGGAGTCCGCTTTGCGTTTGGAGGGACGCCTCCCGTCGCGGAGCGCGTCGAGCGAATCGGTTTCTTCGAGCGGGTTTTCGACGGGAGCGAACCGGTCGAGGAGGTGTTAAGTTATCTGAAGGGGGATCGGGCGTCGGTGAAGTCCGAGGCGGATTTTCCGCAGACAACGGTGGCGCGTATCCGCTGGAAATCGCCATATCCGATCCTGCGGCATCATTTTGGTCTTCCAACAATGGACGCTACGATGGCAGGCATCGAAAAGATCGCCGAGGCGCATGCGTTGGATGTGATTTCACTGGGCACCGACCAGGACGCGCAGGAAAATTTCTTCCATCCTGAACGGCAGGATTCGCGGCGCAAGGGCGCGGGCGGCGTGCCGGTGCGCTCGGCGGACGATTACCGCGCTTTGTATCGGGCAAGTCGACGCGGCAACTATCCGTTGTTGCGCACATATTCGGGAACCGATGATTTCATTCGGCTGGCTGAGATGTACAAGGAAACGATCAATATCGCCTGGTGCGCCATCCCGCTGTTTTGGTTCAACCAGATGGATGGGCGCGGACCGTGGGACCTCGAGGGTTCGATCCGCGAGCATCAGAACGTGATGAAGTGGTATGGCGAGCATAATATTCCCGTTGAGTTGAACGAGCCGCATCACTGGGGCATGCGCGATTCGTCGGATGTGACGTTCGTCGTTTCGGCATATCTTTCGGCGTATAACGCGCGCGCGTTCGGCGTGAAAGATTATATTGCGCAACTCATGTTCAACAGCCCGCCCGGTTTATCGGATGCGATGGATTTGGCGAAGATGCTTGCCGTGATGGATATGGTCGAGCCGCTTTCTACCCCCCTTTCATCCCCCCATTTTTCGCAGAAAAATGGGGGGACAGAGGGGGGCGGGTTCCGTATTTGGAAGCAAACTCGCATCGGACTGCTCTCGCATCCGCTCGACCCCGCCGCCGCGCGCGGACATCTTGCTGCCGCCACCTATCTGCAAATGGCGCTCAAGCCGCACATCTATCACATCGTCGGTCACACAGAGGCGCATCACGCCGCCGCCGCGGAGGACGTTATCGAAGCCAGCAAGATTGTCCGCCGCGCCATCGAAAATGCGATGGGTATGCCCAATATGACCGCCGACAAGGCGATCACAAAACGACGCAAGGAACTTGTGAAGGAAGCGAACGTTTTACTGGAAGCCATCTCGCATCTCGCGGGACCCGGGGTTGGCGACCCGCTTACGGACGCCGCCACCCTCGCCCGGGCAGTGACCTCCGGTCTCATGGACGCGCCGCAACTGCGTAACAACAAGTTCGGGCGCGGATTGGTACGAACGAGCATCGTCAAAGGCGCCAGTGTGGTTGTGGACCAAAAGGGAAAACCGGTCTCCGAGAGCAAACGTATCGCGCAGTTAACCATATAGGTTGCGTGTTCAACGCGATAATCTACAAAACTCAAAAGGAGGCAGCATGGCAAACAACTTTGCAGTCATTGGCGCCGGTCATGGCGGAAAAGCCATGGCGGCGCACCTCGCCTTGATGGGGTTCGAGGTCTCGCTCTATAACCGCACCCTGAGCCACATCGAGGTCATCAAAAAGCGCGGTGGCATCGAACTGGACGGAGATGAAAACGTCCCACACGGTTTCGGCAAACTGGCGCTGGTCACAGACCACATGGCAGAAGCGATTCGCGGTGTCGAAGTCATCATGGTCGTCCTGCCGTCCTCCGCCCACGCGGAGGTTGCCGCCACCATGGCGCCCCACCTGGCGGATGGGCAGATCGTCATCCTGCACCCGGGACGCACCTGCGGCGCGCTGGAGGTCTCGAAAGCGCTTCGTGACAAGGGCTGTACGGCGGATGTCACCGTCGCCGAGGCGGAAACCTTCATCTACGCCTCCCGCTCCGAAGGTCCCGCCGCGGCGCGCATCTTCCGCGTCAAGGAAGCCCTGCCGCTGGCGGCTCTGCCTGCCACCCGCACGCGGCCCGTGCTGGACGCGATCAAGGACGCGTACCCCCAATTTTTCGACGGCATTGACGTCCTGCATACCAGCCTGAACAACATGGGCGCCATCTTCCACCCTGCCCTGACCCTGCTCAACAGCGGCTGGATCGAAGCCACCCACGGCGATTACCAGTTCTACATTGACGGTGTCACCCCGTCGGTGGCGCGCGTGCTCGAAGTGCTGGATCGCGAACGCGTGACCGTCGCCTCTGCGCTGGGCATCCGCGCCCGCACCGCCCTCGAGTGGCTCAAACTCGCCTACGACGCCAGCGGCGCCGACCTCTACGAAGCCATCCACAACCAGCCGGGTTACTACGGCATCAAAGCCCCGCCCACACTCAACCACCGCTACCTTTTCGAAGACATCCCCATGAGCCTCGTGCCTATCGCCTCGCTGGGCAACCGCTACGGCGTATCGGTACGCGGCATGGAAAGCATCATCCGCATCGGGAGCATCATCCACAGAACCGACTACTGGCGGCGGGGACGAACCGTGGAAAAACTGGGACTGGCACAATGGAGCGTGAGCGAGTTGACGCGCTATGTGCAGGATGGACAAGTGAACTAATCGTGTTTCTCTCTTCCGCTTTCTGGATTTGCGGTTCACATTCCGGGCAACATGCGGGTATACTCTTGGAACATTATGAGCCAGTTCCTCCAGCTTGCCTTTTTGATTTCGGTCATCCTGTTTTCAGCCAAGATCGCCGGTTACTTGAGCATACGCATCGGACAGCCCTCGGTGCTAGGCGAACTGCTCGTCGGCATCCTGCTGGGACCATCTCTCATCAATTTGCTCAATTTGCCGTTCATTCAGCACAGCATGTCAGAAACCATTACGGAGTTTGCCGAGTTTGGCGTGCTTCTGCTCATGTTCATTGCTGGGCTCGAACTGCACTTCGGCGAAATGCGCCGGAATATCCGCGTGGCGGCGCTGGCTGGCTTTTTGGGGGTTGCCCTTCCGATTTTGATGGGCTGGGGCGCGGGCAGGTTTCTGGGAATGGATCCGTTTATGTCTCTTTTCCTGGGGTTGACGCTGGGCGCCACCAGCGTCAGTATTTCCGCGCAGACCCTGATCGAATTGAGAGCCCTGCGCAGCCGCGTGGGATTGAGTCTGCTGGGCGCGGCGGTCTTCGACGATATTTTGATCATCCTCTTCCTTTCCATCTTTCTCGGCGTTCAAGGAGGCGGCGAGACCACGGCAGACATTCTGGCAATCCTGCTGAGGATGGAGCTGTTCCTTGTCTTTTCGGTGTTGCTCGGGCTTTGGGGTTTGCCCTGGCTCATCCGCCAGACTGCCAAACTTCCCATCAGCCAGGGGCTGTTGACCGTTTCACTCATCGTCATGTTTATCTATGGCATTGCGGCGGAGTTGTTCGGCGGCATGGCTGCCATCACTGGAGCGTTTCTGGCGGGGTTGATGCTGGGGCGCACGCCGGAAAAGGAACGCATCGAAATCGGCGCGCACGCCCTGGCATACGGCATGTTCGTGCCGATCTTCTTCGTGAATATCGGCTTGTCCATCAATTTGCGGGAGTTCAAGCTGGATTCTCTGGTGATGACGCTTGTCATTCTTCTTGTCGCTGTGGTGGGCAAGTGGCTGGGCGCGGGCTTGGGCGCCCGCCTGGGCGGGCTTGCCAGGGCGGAAGCGCTTCAATTGGGCGCCGGCATGATTTCGCGTGGCGAAGTAGGGTTGATTGTGGCGGATGTTGGTATTCGGGAAGGCTTGATTTTCGACAATGGATTTTCGGCGATCGTCATGATGGTGCTGATGACCACGTTGATTACGCCGCCCATCCTGCGCGCGCTTTTTAACCGGAAAACGATGAAGCATGGAAAAAAGCCAATGGACGATGAACCGGCTGAAGCCCGGTCTGATGCGTCCCATACCCACGAGGAGGCAGCCTGATGTTTTTCATCCTGTTTGTCATGCATAACCCGGATCTGCTGGACGACTTGCTCGGGGCTTGGGAGGCGGCGGGGGTCCAGCGGGCGACGGTCATGTTCAGCACCGGCATGCGCAGACTCCGTCAAAAGGAGGGCTTACGCGACGACCTGCCGCTGATGCCTTCCCTGGAGGATTTTTACGAAGCGTCGCAGGCTTTCAGCCGTACAATCTTTACAACCGCCAAAGATGAGTCTATGATAGAGAGCATCCTCGCTGCGACACAACGCGTGGTGGGAGACCTGCGTAATCATGAGACAGGCGTGTTTCTTGTCCTGCCTGTGATCAAGGCGTATGGCTTGGAGAAAGGAGATGGCTGATGAATGGACAGATTCATTTACTGATGCTCGCCGTCGTTCAGGAGCAGGACCGCGACGAAGCCGCCCGCGCCCTGGAAAAACTCAATACGCCGGTGGTGTATCTGTTCAGCGCAGGCGGTTTTCTGGGACGCCGCAACGCCACCCTGCTCATCGGTTTGCGCAAGGGACTGGAGGAGGACGCCATCCGCATTCTGCGGGAGACCTGCAAACAACACACCGAATACCTGACCCTGCCGTTGGAGGGTTCGCCTCTTCCCATGCCGACGCCTGTTCCCGTGACCGTGGGCGGCGCCACCCTTTTTGCCCTGCCGGTGGAACATTTTGAGGAAATCTAGCGAGGAGTGTGAAGGATGAAAATGATTATTCTCATCGTCAAAGACAGCGATGCCGATGAGGTGACCCAGGCGCTGACCGCCGACAAGTACCGCGTGACGCGTGTAGCCTCCACCGGCGGTTTTCTGCGAAGCGGACGGGTCACTCTGTTTATCGGCGTGCGCGACGAGCGCGCCGAACTGGTGCAGGAATTGATCCGCTCGAAACTGCCGCCCCTGCCCTCCGGAGAAAAACGCGCCACGTGGTTCGTCATCCCGGTGGAACGATTCGAGCAGGTGTAAACGGGAACAAACGCCCTGTTCAAATGGTCTGCTATGCGGAGACACGCAGCGTTCAGTGTCTCCGCATTTTATAAATGTTGAGGTTGAAATGGATACAAAATTGCGATTTTTCAGTATTTTTCTCGCCCTCACGCTTGCCGCCCTGGCATGCAATTCCCCGTTGGGGGGCGGTGAGACGCCCTCCTCCCCCGACCAGGTGGCGACCATCGTCGCGTCCACCCTCGTGGCAGTGACGGATGCCCCGCCAACCGGCGTCACGCCTGAGGCGGAGGAACCAGCCGCCCTGCTCCCGCACAGCCTGTATTACCTCGGCAACGATAGCGCCAACCTCTCCCAGGTCTTCCGCATGGAACGGGATGGAGTCACCACGCGCCAACTGACGTTTGAGACCGATTCGGTCGGTTCCTACGACATCTCCCCTGTGGATGGGAGCGTCGTTTACGTGGCGGGCAACCAAATGATTTTGATTCAGGCAGACGGTTCCGGTCGACGCGTGCTCCTGGATGGCGGTCCCATGGACGAAAACAATCCCTTCCTCACAAGCATCAATTCGCCGGTCTTCTCTCCCGATGGGCGGAGCATCGCCTACGGCAGAGGCGGTTTGAGTTTTTATTCGCTGGAAACAAGCGCCTCCAACCTGGTCATCGAAAACCAGTGGGACGATGTCGGCGGCGGTCTGCTCGTCCCGCGCGAATTGTATTGGCCCGAAAAATACTCGCCCGACGGGCAAAAACTGCTCGTCTCGCTCGGCTACTACGAAGGCGGTTCCTCCGCCATCTACTACCCCAACGGCAACGCGTTGGTGCGGCTGAACGGCGCGGATGGCGCAGTCGTCTGCTGTGGCGACCCCATTTGGAGCGCCGACAGCACCGCCCTGTACTCTGCTTACCCTTACATGGGCATGTTTAGCGCCGGCTTATGGCGCGTGGACGCCTCCACCGGAACCGTGACCACCCTCCTGCCCGGCGAAGCGGGTGACGGAACATACAACATCCCCTCCGATGCCTACCTTGCCCCCGACGGACAGTTGTACTACTTCTTCGTCAACTTCCGACCCGAACAGGATTTCGTCCAGCGTGCGCCGATGCAGTTGGTGCGCTCCGCGTCCGACGGCGTGAGCGGACGAACCGTCCTGCGCCCCGACACGTTCGAACTCATGAACGAAGCGCTCTGGGCGCCCGATGCCCGTTTTGTCCTCGTCGCCTTTGCCCCGATTGCAGATATTTACGCCGGCGGGCGGGTGGAGATCGTTTACACCGACTCACGCCCCAACGTGAGTCTCATTCCCTTCGCACAGCGATTAAAATGGGGTCCATGACACCTCTCTTCGGCGGCATCGAAGGCGGCGGGACAAAATTCATCTGCGCGGTGGGAACATCGCCCGACGATATTCGCCGCGAAACGCGTTTCCCCACCACAGCCCCGGCCGAAACACTGGGACAGGCGATTGACTTCTTCAAACAGGTGGAACGCGACTATGGCAGACTCTCCGCTTTGGGAATTGCAACCTTCGGTCCCATTGACCCGAATCCTGCCTCACCAGCCCACGGCTTTATCCTCCCGACTCCAAAACCCGGCTGGTCGAATGCCAATGTGTTGGGCATGTTGAAGTCTGCCTTCGACATGCCCATCGTGTTCGAATTGGATGTCAACGGCGCGGCGATGGGCGAGTGGACCTGGGGCGCGGCGCAGGGACTCGACACCTTCCTCTATCTGACGGTCGGCACCGGAATCGGCGGCGGTGTGATGGCAAATGGGTCGCTCCTGCACGGTTTGCTCTGTCCTGAGATGGGACACATCATGATCCCCCATGACCCCCTCCGCGACCCGTTCGAAGGCGTCTGTCCCTTCCACAACGATTGCTTCGAGGGGCTGGCATCCGGTCCCGCGCTGGAAAAACGCTGGGGTCGGCGCGCCGAAACGCTCCCGCCCGATCATCCCGCCTGGGCGCTGGAGGCGCACTACATCGCGCTGGCGCTGGCAAATTATACGCTGACCTTTTCCCCTCAGCGCATCGTTATCGGCGGCGGCGTGGGCGGGCGCGAAGACCTGTTGCCCCTCATCCGCAGGCAGGTGCAGGAGATTTTGAACGGCTACGTCCGGTCGCCGGCAGTGGCGGAGAAAATAGACGAGTTCATCGTCCACGCCGGGCTGGGAAGCCGCGCTGGTATGCTGGGCGCAATCGCTCTGGCAAAACAGGCAACATCATCAGTAGATCACGAAAACCGCGCGTAGTGTGTGCTCTTTGTGCAACACGCAAATGCGGCGGTAGAGACCGCCTAATACGCACTTTTGTGAAGGACTGAGGATGACTTTCGACATTCGGCTGAGGTTTTTTTATGGACTCCATCGCCATTCTCGATTTCGGTTCTCAATACGCGCAACTCATCGCCCGCCGCGTACGCGAGGCGCAGGTCTATTGTGAGTTATTCCCCTGGGATGCGCCCATGGAGCGCATCCTTGCCATTCAGCCCAAGGGATTCATCCTCTCCGGCGGACCCAAATCGGTATACGAACAAGACGCTCCCTACATTCAGGAATTCATCTTCAAAACGGGTCTGCCCATCCTCGGCATTTGCTACGGGATGCAGGCGCTCACCCACGCCCTCGGCGGGCAGGTGGACGCCTCTGCCCAACGGGAATATGGTCCGGCTGAAATCGAGCTTAACTTGCCCGATACCATTCTGGAGGGCATTCGCAAGGTATGGATGTCGCACGGTGACCGCATTACCAGACTTCCGCCGGGGTTCATCGCGCTGGCGCGCACCGGCAACAGTCCGCTGGCGGCGATGGGCGATATGAAACGCAAATACTTCGGCGTGCAGTTCCACCCCGAAGTGCATCACACCCCCAACGGCGAAATACTGCTCCAGCGGTTTGTTGTTGACATCTGCGGCGCCAAGCCCACATGGACGCCCGCCTCCATCATTGACGAGGCGGTGGAGCGGATACGTCAACAGGTGGGGCGCGAGCGCGTGCTGGCGGCGGTTTCGGGCGGGGTGGATTCGTCGGTGGCGGCGGCGCTGGTGCACAAGGCAGTTGGCGATCAGCTGGTGGCTGTCTTCGTGGATACCGGTTTGCTGCGCCAGAACGAAGGCGAACAGGTCGCGGCGGCGTTTCGGGATAACCTGCACGCGGAACTCGTCACGGTGGACGCTTCAGACGAGTTTTTCTCGGCGCTGGCAGGCGTGACAAACCCGGAACAAAAACGCAAAATCGTCGGTGAGAAGTTCATCCGTATCTTCGAGGTGCAGGCAAAACTGCTCGGACAGCCCCGCTTCCTCGTGCAGGGAACCATCTATCCGGACGTGGTCGAATCTTCGGCGCCAGACAGGAACAAAGCCGAAAAGATCAAGACGCATCATAACGTGGGCGGCTTGCCGGAAGACATGCAGTTCGAACTGGTCGAGCCGCTCAGGTATCTGTTCAAAGACGAGGTGCGGGCGGTGGGAGAAGCGCTTGGGCTGCCGGAAAGGCTGGTTTGGCGGCAGCCGTTTCCGGGTCCGGGGTTGACCGTGCGCTGTCTCGGGGAGGTGACGCGCGAGCGTGTGGAACGTCTGCGGGCGGCGGATGCCATCCTGCTCGAGGAATTGTCCAAAGCCGGGTTTTTGGGGAAAGGCGCCGAGACTTCGCAGGCGTTCGTGGTATTGCTGCCGGTGCGGTCGGTGGGTGTGATGGGCGATCAGCGCACGTATCAGGAGGCGGCGGCGATTCGTGCCGTGACGACGGAGGATTTCATGACCGCCGACTGGGCGCGCCTGCCGCACGACCTGCTGGCGCGGGTGGCAAACCGCATTGTGAACGAGGTGGAAGGGATCAACCGCGTGGTGTATGATATTACCAGCAAGCCGCCCGCCACCATCGAATGGGAGTGAACCGATTTTGCCGCGCGGGTCAGCGAGGCCCTTTGTGAGGCGCTGGTAAACAAACAGGCGACCTGCTGCAAAAAAAGACTTCCGAAGTCTCTGCCCCATGGGGCGCCTCGTAAAGACTTCGGAAGTCTGGCATTTTATTCCTTCACTTCGCCGTCAATCACATCGCCATCGCTGGGAGGCGGGGTGGACGGACCGCCTTCCGGTTGAGGCTGTCCCTGTGCGTAGAGTTGCTGGCTCAGGGCGTGGAATGCCTGCTGTACCTGTTCGCTTGCACTGCGAATGCGGTTGATGTCGTCGCTTTGCACGGCAGACTTCAGGTCGTTGATCTTGCTTTCGATTGCGCCGCGTTCGGCAGAGGGCACTTTATCGCCCAGATCGCGCAGAGCCTTCTCGGTCTGATAAATCAGGCTGTCGGCGGTGTTCTTGGCGTCGATGAGTTCGCGGCGTTTGCGGTCTTCGGCTTCGTGCTGACGCGCCTCGTTGACCATACGCTCGATATCGTTCTTGCTCAGGTTTGTGGAGGCGGTGATGGTGACCTTCTGCTCCTTGCCGGTGGCTTTATCTTTGGCGGTGACGTGCAGGATGCCGTTGGCGTCAATGTCGAAGGTGACTTCCACCTGCGGGATGCCGCGCGGCGCGGGCGGAATGCCGTCGAGTCGGAATCGCCCCAGCGACATGTTGTCTGCCGCCATGGGGCGTTCGCCCTGCAGGACGTGAATGTCCACGGCAGTCTGGTTGTCGGCGGCGGTGGAATAGATTTCAGTCTTGCGGACCGGAATGGTGGTGTTGCGTTCGATCATCTTGGTCATTACGCCGCCGAGGGTTTCGACGCCCAGCGAGAGCGGGGTGACATCGAGCAGAAGAATGTCTTTGACCTCGCCGCCCAGCACGCCGCCCTGGATCGCCGCGCCAACCGCCACAACTTCATCGGGGTTGACGCCCTTGTTCGGTTCCTTGCCGTTGGTCAATTTGCGGACCAGGTCCGTCACCATTGGCATGCGGGTGGAACCGCCCACCAGTACCACTTCATCGAGTTTGTCCGCCGTCAAGCCTGCATCCTTCAAGGCGGCTTCGAACGGTTTTCGGCAGCGTTCCAGCAGATCTTCGGTCATCTGCTCGAATTTGGCGCGGGTCAGTTTCAATTGCAGGTGTTTCGGTCCGCTGGCGTCGGCGGTGATGTAGGGCAGGTTGATCTCGGTCTCCATGACGGAGGAGAGTTCGATCTTGGCTTTTTCCGCGGCTTCGCGCAGGCGCTGTAACGCCTGGCGATCCTGGCGCAGGTCAATGCCCTGCTCCTTCTTGAACTCGTCTGCCGCCCAGTTGACGATGCGCTGATCCCAGTCGTCGCCGCCGAGGTGCGTGTCGCCGTTGGTGGCTTTGACTTCGATTACGCCTTCGCCGACCTCCAGGATGGAGACGTCGAATGTACCGCCGCCCAGATCGAAGACGAGGATCGTTTCGTCCTTCTTTTTATCCAAGCCGTATGCAAGCGCGGACGCCGTCGGCTCGTTGATGATGCGCATGACTTCGAGACCGGCAATCTTGCCCGCGTCTTTCGTAGCCTGACGCTGGCTGTCGTTGAAATAGGCGGGAACGGTGATGACCGCCTGCGTGACCGGCTGACCGAGATACGCCTCGGCATCTGCCTTCAGTTTTGCCAGCACCATCGCGCTGATTTCTTGCGGGGAATATTCGCGGTTCGTGACGGGGATTTTCACGCGCACATCGTCAGTGGGTCCCTTCACCACCTGGAAGGGGACCATTTTTCGTTCGACTTCGGTTTCGTCGTAGTGACGACCGATGAAACGTTTGATGGAATAGATCGTATTCTCGGAATTGATGACCGCCTGCCGCTTCGCCGTCTGACCGACGAGCCGTTCGCCGTTCTTATTGAACGCCACCACCGAGGGGCAGAGTCTGCCGCCCTCCGCGGTGGAAATGACGGTTGGCTGTCCGCCTTCCATCACGGCGACAACGGAGTTGGTCGTGCCGAGGTCAATGCCAATGATTTTTCCCATAGTTTCTTCTCCTTGCATGATAATCAATGGTCACATCTTACCCGCCCAATGCAAGAAAACTGTTAACGGTGTATAGAAATTGGATTGGATGAGCCCGCCTCGGCGCCCTGCGGTCAACTTTCCTCGGAAATTGGGAAGGGATCACGGTTCGCTGATCGTTACATAATCGAACGCCGCAATGACCGGGGTATATTCGAAGGACGAGGCAGTCACCCCAACCTTGCCTTCGCCGAGTTCGAAGCGGGAAACATCCACACTGCGGATGACGATCCCGTTGAGGTGGAGATACACTGTCGCGCCGGCGCAGGTCATGGCAATTTGCTGAACATCTCCGCTTGCTTTGATGTCGCTGGATGAGCCTTCAATGACAGGCAGGTATTCTGCGATGCCGGCATCCAGCCATTTGCCGTAGAGGACGTTATAGGTCCCATCGGTCAGGACGTTGTATTCCAGCCAGCCTTCGGTTTCGTCGTACCGGCAGACCAGACCGGCGGAGGCAGGACTGAGGGCGCTGTTGACATATTCGGTCTCGATATAGATGTCGGCATAATCCTGTGCGCCATATAAAGCATAAAGCCAGACATATGGATTGTCCATTTGCATGCGGAGGGCGCTATTCTCAATGGCGATGTTGGGAACGGCTTCATTGCCTGCCTGAAGGACCGACCAGCCGGCGAGGGAGGAGTCGAATTGGGTTGTGAAGTAACGCGGGAGTGGAGTTGGGGAAGGCTCGAAGGTTGGAGTCGGTTCGGGGGTTGATGTGGCAGGTATCGGCGTGGGCGAGGCGGGAACCGTCGCTGTGGGGAGGGAAGCTGGCTCGGGTGTTGGAGTCGCTGTTTGGCAGGCGGAGATCAGGATGAGAAGTCCAATGAGAATGAGCTTTTTCATGGCGCTTCTTATAACATAAAAGTCCAGCGCTCATCAGGCTGGACTTTTGAATGGACGCTTCATGTCTAATCGCAGAATTCAACACCGATAAAACAGGGCCATTGGTCCACGACCATACCGATGACGCCTGCCGCCATGAAGAGCGAAATGACGACGACAATGGTAAGGTGAATGGGATATGCAAACAAACTACCTCCAGTTTGCAAGGCTCTGACAATTGGCATACTTGCCACATATCCTGCGATGATCGGGAGTGAAAAAAGAGCGAAGGCGATGAACAGACTGGGAACTTGAATTCCGAATACAGAAACATGTTCAGTGTTAAGTTCCTGCATGGGAGCCCAGCCAAGTGAAGATAGCAATGAAAGTATTACGATGAACAAGATAAGGACAGCGCTGATTATCAAGGATGATTTTGGATTTGTGAGCCAGGAGTTTCCTGTAACAGGATTTGAGTTCGTGTTGCCTTGTTTGTTTGCCCGCTTGCTTAACACAATGGGTAACAGGATGAGGCTGAAAGCAAACGTATTGATCCACAATGCGAGAAATAGCATGAAAGGGAAATCTTCGTTGTAATTCCGTCGGTTGACGATTTCCATGATGCTGAACGGAAGGATGAAGAGAAAACTGATCAGTGCCGATACACTGAAATTTTTAAACGTGGTTTGCATAGTGTCTCCTGAAAAAATAAGCAATCGGTGTTCTCTGAAAATTCCTGCGGCAGTTTCGGTGAACGTCCACGAAACGAACTTGAACAAGCCTTGTGATCCCCTGGTTTTGTGTTCATTGTAGGCATCATGGAACGTCTGTTCCATGGACTTGGCCAGCTGATCTCTGAACGTTTGCGGATATAACGAAAGGAGCTTTCTATAAAGAACGTGAACTATCTTTTGCGGATTCATATGGATAAAGTTTTTGGTAAAAGTTTGCGTTCCTGTGCCACTGTGATGATACGCTTGTAGCGTTCCAGTTCCGCCTCAAGGGCTCTGACTCCGATGGCTGTGAGCCGGTAATAGATGCGGCGCTCGTCGTCCATGGCAGGGTCAATGCGTTTATCACTTTCTTCAACGAGGCCCGCATCCAGCATCCGCTTGAGGGAACCATACAATGTTCCGTTCCCCATATTGACCCTTCCCTGCGTATCGGTTTCGATCTGTTTCATAATGCCGTAACCGTGGCGTTCTCCGCTGGAGAGGGCGAGGAGGATATGGAAGACAGCGGGGGTAAGCGGTGGGATTGAGGGTGTGGCGGACATGTATGCATTATGTCCGTAACGGACATAATTGTCAAGAGGTGGTTTGGTTAATCACAAATGTCCAACGATCAATCGTTGGACATTTTCATAAAGTGGAGATGCCGGGAATTGAACCCGGGTCCGAAAGATTCGACCCTCGGAAATCTACGAGCGTAGTCGGATGAGGTTCGTCATCGCAGGGGTCTCATCCGACCAGAACTCCCTGCGATCAGCCGCTGGTCTTTCGCGCAGATAGCGGCGTCGTGCGCGGCACTCCGCCTTTGTCACGCCCGATCCGTCACCCGGCGGAGCGCGGTGCCGGCGGACGCGGTCTCATCTATGGAGGCCGACTGTCATGGTCTCGTCACACTAGGCGGCGAGGGGCATGGCAGCGTATTCAGTGCGGTTGGCACTTGATTTTTGCGCTGATTTCACGAGTTCGGCGCCTCTCGGCTCGCATTCCGGGACCAGCCTCTCCCGTCGAAGCCTGTCATCCCCAATGGACGGAAACGCGTTCCCGTCGAATTGATTATAGCATAGTTGCAATGGACTTCATCTTGCCCAAGCGGGGTCTTTATGCTAGACTGTTGACATAATTCTGGAAGGAATAATCCGTCATGGCTGAAAAAATCCTTATCGTTGACGACGACCTCGATACTTTGCGGCTTGTGGGCTTGATGCTTCAACGCCAGGGATACCAGATCAGCGCGGCAACCAACGGCCAGCAGGGGCTGGAAAAGGCGTTCGATGAGGATCCGGATCTGATCCTGCTGGATGTGATGATGCCGGACATGGATGGGTACGAAGTGACCCGCCGGTTGCGGGCAAATCCTTCCACGGCCGAAACGCCGATTTTAATGTTTACCGCCAAGGCGCAGCTCGACGACAAGGTCATCGGTTTTGAAGCGGGGGTGAACGATTACCTGACCAAACCCACCCATCCATCCGAATTGCAGGCGCGAGTGAAGACTCTGCTTGCCCGCGCCGGGGAAAAGAAGGAAAAAACCGTCGAGGCAGAGGGGGAGGAGAACCGCGGGTATGTCATTGGCATTCTGGGCGCGCGCGGCGGGTTGGGGATCACCACGCTGGCGGCAAACCTGGGAGCCGCTCTGGTCAACCGGACGAAAAGCGACGTCATCGTGGCGGAGATGCTTCCCGGGCATGGGGCTCTTGGGCTCGAGCTGGGGGTTGACGTCACGAAAGGACTGGTGGATTTGCTCAGCCTGGGAAAGGCAGGCGAATTGACGCGTGATAAGGTGCGCGAGGCGCTTCGCAATCACGGTTCGGGAATCAAATTACTGCTTTCTTCTGACCGTCCCCGCGACATGCAGTTGATCAATCAAATTGCCCATTATGAGGCGTTGATCGCGGGGCTGGCGGGATTGGCACGGTTCGTCATTCTCGATTTGGGGGTGGGCATTCAGCCTTTTGCCCCCAAAGTGCTTCCCCGCTGCGACGATGTGTTGATTTTGCTGGAGGGAGTTCCGAACACCATTATTCATACCCGGGCGTTGATCGAGGACGTGGCTTCTTTGGGCGTCAACAAACGGAACATCAATGTGGTGCTGAACAACCGCGTTCGTTCGGATACGCAATTGCCCTCCAGCCAGGTGCAGGCAAAACTCGAACACGAAATCATCGGTACGTTGACTCCCGCGCCGGAATTGTTCGTGCAAGCCACGCGCCTGCAGAACCCGGCGGTTCTTTGCCAGCCCGAAAGCCTGACGGCGCGTCAGGTCGGCAAACTGGTGGACTATATTATGGAGCGTGAAGCATTGCCTCGATGAATCCACCCCCTCGAGCGGCCGGAACTGCGCTGGATGACGCGGCGGAGTTGATCCGCAGAGCCGAACGCGCGGTGGTGTTGACCGGGGCAGGCATTTCCACCCCATCGGGCATACCGGACTTCCGTTCGGAAGGAACGGGCTTGTGGTCACGCGACGAACCGTTGGAAGTCGCGTCGCTCAATACGTTTCGCACGCATCCCGAACTTTTCTTCCGCTGGTTCCGTCCGCTGGCCGGGCAGATCTTTCAGGCAAAGCCAAACGCCGCCCACCTGGCGCTGGCAGAGTTGGAAGCCGCCGGTTTTTCGCAGACGATCGTTACGCAAAACATCGATATGCTTCATCAAAAAGCCGGTTCGAAGCGCGTCATCGAAATGCACGGCACCTTGCGGACCCTTTCCTGTACGCAATGCTATCGAAAGTTCGAATCCGGCGTTTTTGTTCAACGCTTTATAGAAGAGGGAACGCTTCCCTTGTGTCTGAACTGCGGCGGCATTCTCAAGCCGGATGTGATTTTGTTCGGGGAGCAGTTGCCGCAATCGGCGTTGTTCGAGGCGCAGCATGCGGTCCGTCAATGCGATTTGATGGTGGTGGCTGGTTCCTCGCTGGAGGTGCTGCCGGTGGCGGGGCTTCCCATGCAGGCTGTGGATCGGGGGGCGCATCTGATTATCATCAATCAATCGCCCACTTACATCAACGTCAGAGCCGACGTGGTCCTCATGGAGGACGTTGCCGTCGTTCTGCCGGATATCGCGAGACGAGTTCTTCATGGCTGAGATCAAAACCCAAACCCTCGATAGTTACCTGCGTTTGATCGAGATCGCGCGTGACCTCGCCTCCACGCTCGACCTCGACATCCTGCTGAACGATATTGTGCGCGCCGCAGCCGACATCACCCATGCCGAAGCCGCCTCCATCCTGCTCTACGACGATACGGCGCGTCAACTCTACTTTCAGGTTGCCACCAACATAGACGAACCCACCATGCGCGGGCTGGTGGTGCCGCTCGATAAGAGCATCGCGGGATGGATCGTCACCAACCGTCAGGCGGTGCGCATTGACGACGCGCACAAGGACAGACGTTTCTTTAGCGATGTGGAACAGAGCATCGGGTTTACCACAAAATCCCTGTTGGGTATTCCCCTCATTACGAAGAACAAAGTGGTCGGCGTGCTGGAGGTGGTGAACAAGAAGCGCGGCAAATTCACCGGTCCCGATGAGTCGATGCTCACTGTGCTGGGCGCGCAGGCAGCGGTTGCCATCGAGAACGCACGACTGTTCCAGCAATCGGACCTGATCGCCGAATTCGTCCACGAATTGCGCACGCCGCTCGCCTCTCTCAGCACGGCAACCTATCTTCTGCTCCGCCCGGAGATGTCGCAGGAACAGCGCACTCAGATCGTCAACAACATCCATAATGAAACCCTGCGGTTGAATTCGCTGGCGTCCTCTTTTCTCGATCTTGCCCGCCTCGAATCGGGGCGCGTTCAATTCCGCAAGACGCGCTTCAGCACGGCAGACCTGATGTACGAGGCGCGCGATGTGATGATGACCAAGGCGCAGGAGACGAACATCCAGATCCGCGTCGACGTGCCCGGCGACATGCCCCTTCTGGAAGCCGACCGAGACAAAATCAAACAGGTCTTGTTGAACCTGTTGAGCAACGCCATCAAATACAACCGCCCCAACGGTTCGGTGATGATGGCTGGCAACTTTACGGAGGATGAAATTTCCATCACCGTGCAGGATACCGGCATGGGCATCCCGGATGATTCGCTTCCACACCTGTTCCAAAAGTTCTACCGTGTGCGCGAACATGAAGGCAAAGCCGCCGGCACCGGGCTGGGGCTGTCCATCTGCAAGCAGATCGTCCAGGGACACAACGGGCGCATCGAGGTCAAAAGCAAGATCGGCGTGGGCACCGCCTTTACCATCCATCTGCCGCGGGCGCCGCGTGTTTTGCCGCGCCCCTCCTGAACTCAGGGACTCACGAGCACTTTGAGCGCTCCGGGTTCTGCCGCGCGCTTGAACGCCTCCAACGCCTCTCCCAACGAAAATTCCGAATCGATCAAAACGGTCGGGTCTACCCGTCCGGATTCCATCAGGCGCAAAGCCGGCTCGAACGGACCGCAGCGCGAGCCGACGACGACGACCTCGTCCACCACAATGGACGAGAAATTGACGTTCATTTCGCCCTTGTAGGTGGATTTCAACACCAACGTTCCGCGCGGACGGATCGCCCGCCGCGCCAGCATGAAACCGTCCGGCGAGCCGGTCGCCTCGATCACGATATCCCACCGCCAGGGCTGTATCTCCTCCTCCGAGATGAGCCGGATGCCGCGTCCCTTCAAGAGATCCTGCTGACGTTTGTGCCGGGCAACGACGTGCAGATCACAGCCGGTCAGCGCAAGAGTCTGGGCGATGAGTTGACCGAGCCGCCCCGCGCCGACCAGAAGAACGCGGTCGGCGGGCTTGACCTGCACCTGCTGTTGAATCTCCAACGCGGCGGCGAGGGGTTCGGTGAAGACCGCCATTTCGTCCGGCACCGAAGCGGGCACGCGGTGTAAATTGGCGATGGGCAGTGCCGTGAATTCGGCAAACACACCGTCGCGGTTCACAATTCCCAAAACCGTTCGGCTCTCGCAGTGGGTGGGACGTCCATTCAGGCATTGTTCGCACTCGTTACACACCGCATTGATTTCCCCGACGACGCGGTCGCCCACTCTCACGCCCCGCTCCTCTGCCGGAGGCAGAGGGGAAGAGATGACTTCGCCGACGAACTCATGCCCCAGAATACCCGTATAGGGATAATACCCCTTGACCAGTTCCAGATCGGTACTGCAAATGCCCGCCTTGCGGATCTTGATGACCGCTTCCTGTTGTTTGCGCGGCGGTGGAACTTCTCGCAGGGCGATTACGTTATTTTCCAGCCAGAGGGCGTTCATGTCATCTCACCTTTATCTAATCTCGGAGTTACGTAAGCAAGTATAATCCTTCGCATGAAAAAACGTTTTAATCGTAAATGGCTCATCCCCCTTGCCCTTGCCTTGGGCGTTGTTTTCCTTTTTTTGCCGCCGGTCTATTCGCGCGTCCTGCCGCGCCTCGAAGCGCTGCAGTCCGACCTCAAATATTGGATCAACCCGCCCGAGGAGGCGGTCTTTCAACCCTCCGGTCAAGCCGCCACCGAAACGACCAGCGGGACTACTCCGACTCAGACGTCTGCTCCCACCCCCACAAAGACCCCGCACCCCACAACCGGTCCAACACTGACGCCAACGATCACCTCCACGCCTTTGCCTGCCTCGGTCATCCTGAAGGGAATCCGCTATGAGGACCAGAAAAACCGCTGGAACTATTGCGGTCCCGCCAACCTGAGCATGGCGTTGAATTACGTCGGCTGGAAGGGAAACCGCGATGTGGTTGCCAAAGCCATCAAACCCGGCGTGCAGGATCCCAAACTGGATTTCATCCAGCAGGGACGAAGCGACGTCAACGTGATGCCGTATGAAATGGTGGATTTCGTCAACGACGAAACGGACTATCGCGCCTTGTCCCGTCTCGGCGGCGATATCGAACTGGCAAAACGATTGCTCGCGGCGAATTTTCCCTTCATTGCAGAAAAGGGCTATTACGAGAAGGACTACACCGGCAAGGTGGCATGGCTCGGTCACTACCAGTTCGTCACCGGTTACGACGATGCGCGCGGCGAACTGATCGTGCAGGATACCTGGAACGACGGTCCCAACTTTCGCATCAAATACGAGGACTTTATGGCGGAGGAAGCCTGGCTGTCCTTCGACAACCTGTTTATTGTGGTCTACAAACCCGAACGCGAAGCGGAACTGATCGAGGCGCTCGGTCCGCATGCCGATCCGCAGTGGGCGGCGCGGTATGCGCTTGACATGGCGGAGGAAAAGATTCGAACCACCACCGGCATGGCACAGTTCTTTGCCTGGTATGCCAAGGGGACAAGCCATGTCGAATTGTGGGAATATGTGGACGCCGCCGCCGCCTTCGATCAGGCGTTTACCATCTACAACGCTCTTGGCAAAGAGGATGTCCAGCGCCCGTATCGGATGATGTGGTATCAGACCGGTCCTTACAAGGCGTATTTCTACTCCGGACGATACCTGGATGTCATCAACCTTGCGGATGTGACTCTGACCGAAACCATCGCCAAGCCCACCATCGAAGAGAGCATTTACTGGCGCGGGCGCGCCCGTTACATGATCGGTGACACCTCCGGCGCCATCGCAGATTTTCGCGAAGCGTTGCGGCTGCATCCCAATTGGGGTCCGGCGGTGCAGGCGCTTCAAGACCTCGGCGTTCAACCCTGACGCCGAGGCGGGGCTGGCAGGTTCGAGGTTTCTGCGGGCGCGCATTGCCGTCGCAGACGGGTGATTGCCCGGTTTCGAAGCGTACAAAAAGGTTCATCCATCGTCGTGTTTTTACGCGGTTCAGGAGGTCCTCCCATGGGTCCCGCACACATGTCCAAAGTCGAATCCGCACTGCGCGTCGTCCTTGAGTTCAACGACGCCTTCAACCGTCACGACGTTGCAGGGATGATGCAATGGATGACCGACGATTGCATCTTCGAGAATACCTATCCCGCTCCCGACGGTACCGTGTACGCGGGCAGGGAGGCGGTGACGCGCTTTTGGCAGGATTTTTTCCGCGAATCGCCCAGCGCCCGCATCGAGATCGAGGAGATCTTCGGTCTTGGCAACCGCTGTATCATGCGCTGGAAATATACCTGGGTGGACGCGGCGGGAAAAGAGGGACACGTCCGCGGCGTGGACATCTTCCAGGTGAGGGATGGGCTGATCTCGGAAAAACTATCCTACGTGAAGGGATAGAACACCACAGGGATGAAATCATGAACAAAGCCGACTACACCGCGCTCATTGCCTTGCCCATCGTTGTTGGGCTTGGCGTTCTCGTCGCCTGGGCGGGAAGCCGGAACGGGATCGAATTCGCCGGCATTCCCCTGTTTGCGTTATCGGTCGGGATGGCGTTTCTCATCCAATGGCTGGCGTTCATCCCCGCCTATCTGAAGCGGACCGAAAAATTCTTCGACCTGACGGGCTGTCTGACGTATATCGGCGTGACCGTCTTTGCATGGGCGGCTGGTGGAAAGAACGATCCGCGCACATGGATTCTGGTGGCGTTGGTGATTGTGTGGGCGGTCAGGTTGGGGACGTTTCTCTTTCACAGAATACGCAAGGCAGGCAGGGACGACCGGTTCGACGAGATCAAACCGTCGTTCATCCGCTTCCTCAACGCCTGGACCCTCCAGGGGTTGTGGGTGACGTTCACCGCCTCCGCCGCGCTGATCCCCATCACCTCCTCCAGCCGCAGGGAGCTGGATGCCTTTGCCGTAGTCGGTCTGCTGGTCTGGGTCTTCGGCTTTGCCTTCGAAGTGATCGCGGATCACCAAAAGAGCCGCTTCAACACAGACCCCGCGAACAAGGGCAAATTTATCCGCACCGGCTTGTGGGCAAAGTCCCGCCACCCAAATTATTTCGGCGAGATCGTATTGTGGCTCGGGGTGGCGATCATCGCCATACCTGTATTGCAGGGCTGGCAATGGATCGCCATGCTCTCGCCGGTTTTTGTCGCCGCGCTCCTCACGCGCCTCAGCGGCATTCCCATGCTCGAAGCCAAAGCCGACCAAAAATGGGGCGGACAACCGGATTACGAAGAATACAAGAGACGCACGCCTGTGTTGATCCCCCGCTTCTAAATTTCTATTCCTTCTCGCCGCTCACTTTCATCCACGCCTTCTTCATCACCTCGGCATCCGCCTCCATGATCGGGCTTTCGCACAGAATGCGCCCCGCACAGCCGTACTCGTGCAGCACCTCGAACAGCAGGTTGATCTTCAGGTCGGATTCTCCCAACGCCAGATGATTCTTCTCGCCCTTGGGACCGTACTCGATTCCCGACAGATGGATGTGCAGACTCTTCAACGCCTCTTTCCCCAACGCGGCTTGATACGCTTCGAGCATCTGACTCCACTCCCTTACCGAGTTCATCGTCCCATCGCCAGGACGCGCATGCAGATGGGCGAAATCCAGGCAGGGCAACACGCCGTCCATCGCCATGCTCATCTCAAGCGTATCCTCCAGCGACCCCAGCATCGCCGACTTGCCCATTGTCTCCGGGCGCAGTGTCACCGGGTTCTTCGCCTTGCGCAATTCCTTCACGCAATCCTTCAAGCGGGGGATCGCCACTTTCAACACCTCTGCAGGCGGACGTTCGAAATACGAACCGGGATGAAAGACGATGTCCGTCGCGCCGGCGAGATTCCCGTAATGCGCCGCGTCCATCAGCCGTTTGCGCGACTTGGGCCACTCATCTTCATTCGCATTCAAATTAATAAAGTACGGCGCATGTACGCTCAACGACACTCCCTGTTCCGCCGCCTTCGCTTTGATCGCCGCGCACGTGGCTTCCGTTACGCGCACCGACTGCACCCAGCCCAACTCCAGCGTCGTCAACCCGGTGGACTTGCTGAACTCGATTGCGCCGACAGACCCGCCCGGTTTCTTAGGCGTGCCAAGCGGGGAACCCACCGTGCCGAATTGAAACGATAAAGCCATGCTCTCTCTCCTTGTAAGTCCTATTCGTGGAATTCCTCCACCTGATAGACGAACACCTCCGGGTGTTTCGTGCGCCACAGATCGCCGCGCGCTCCCATTTTATAACAAAGATTGTCGAGAAATTCGGACGGATCGGGAATCTTCTCCCACACCTGTGGCAGGAAGGTCGCGCGGTGGAAACCGTCCCGCAGGATGACGCCGTCCACGTGCGGACGCAACTTCGTCAGCAGGTCGTTCGCATCCTTGTATTCCAGCGGAATGGGAGGCGTCAGCCGCGAGATCTCGATTTGAATCCCGCTTAATTCCTCCTCCCTCACCGGAGGGAAGCGCGGGTCTTCGAGCGCCGCGGCGACGGCGTGTTCGCGCACATCTTCGGCAAGCGGTTGACGCGCCTCCAGCGCGCCGATACAGCCGCGCAATTGGCCGCGCATGGTCAAGGTCACGAACGAGGCGCCCGGCGCGCGCAAGCTGGGCGTCAGGGCGCCCATCTTGAGGGGCGGCAGTTTTTCCCCTCTCACTGCGCATTCCATTGCCTCACGCGCCATGCGGAGCAGCGTCCTTTGCTCTTCGAGAGTCAGTTTTTCTTTCATGGTCGATTCCCTCCACCAGAATACTGTATCCGTGCAGAGTTTCGAACTCACGGAATTTTCTGTTCCGTTTTCTCGGCGTTTCAGTGTCTCCGTGGCAAGAACGGTCTTACCGTTTTGTTGATCCTCGAAGGATCTTCGCGGGGAGGATTACTTGGTCAGTTTCCAGAACACTCTATTATGATACACCAGGGGGTTGCCTTCGCCCTCCCCGCGCGCCGCAAGCACCTCCGCCACAAAGAGCGTGTTCTCGCCGACCGGGATCGCCTTTGCCACGCGGCAATTGAGAAACGCCATGCCGCCCTTGATCAGCGGCGCCTCGATGAGCATTTTTTCGGTCTCCACGCCTTCAAAGCGGTCTGCGATGCCGGGAATCTTCCCCGCAAAACGGTCGGACAAATGCCCCTGGTCTACGGAGAGAACCGTGAGCGCAAACTCGCCGGATTTTTCGACGAGCTCATGGGTGTGGGTGAATTGCCTCAAGGCAACGGAAATCAAAGGCGGTTCCAGCGAAACGGACGTGAACGAGTTTACGGTCATGCCGTAGCGCTGTCCTTCATGCACTGCCGTGACGATTGCTACGCCGGTCGTCCAGGCGCGCATGGCGCGGCGGAGTTGTTCGGGGTTGAGGGTCATGCGGTCTCCAATGGATTTTCATGATACTGGCGAGGTAGGGGGGGAGTCAAGTCAATTATGTTTCACTGAACTACCTGCGGCCCACCATTCATAGGATGAAGTTCATCCACGAATTTTTACAGGGCAAAATCGGGTGAATTTTTGTGGAAATTACTCTTGCCTCCCGCCCGTTTCAAAGGTACCATCATGGGAAAGGAACATGGAAACCTCGTCATCCCACCCTCCGCGTGATGCGAAACCGCGCAGAAGTTCCGTGCGCGCCCTGCAATCCACGATCGGCGTTGCCGTCCTGCTGGCGACCCTGTTCACCGCCCTGCCTTCGCGCGGGCTGGTCTCCGGCGATTTTTACGACCGCCTGAGCATCATCCTCACTCCCCGTCTCGTGGACGGCGCTCCGCTCGTCTCACAGCCGCAGATCCGCATCGGGATCGTTTCGGGTCACGCCGGGAACGACTCCGGCGCGGTCTGCGTGGACGGAAACGGGCAGGTCACCCTCACAGAGGCGGACGTGAATCTCAAGATTGCCGCCATCGTCCAGCAGAAATTAACCGAAGCGGGCTTCCAGGTGGACCTGCTGCGGGAATTCGATTCTCGCCTGAACGGTTATCGCGCTCTTGCCATCGTGTCCATCCACAACGACTCCTGCGAATACATCAACGACCAGGCGACCGGCTTCAAGGTTGCCGCGGCGCTCAACACCACCGACCCGAACCGCGCCAACCGGCTCACCGCCTGCCTCGTGGACCGCTACCACCGCGCTACAAACCTCACCTTCCATGCCGGCAGCATCACCGGCGATATGCGCGAATACCACGCCTTCCGAGAAATAGACCCCAGCACCATTGCCGCCATTATCGAGACCGGCTTCCTCAACCTCGACCGTGAGATCCTCACCAAACGCACCGACCTCGTCGCAGCGGGCATCGTGGACGGCATCTTGTGTTTCGCCAACAACGAAAACATCGAACCGACAACCATTCCCGGGCTGACTCCATGAAACCCGTCTTTGCAAACAGACGCGTCCGCCTCGTTCTCCTCCTCGTCCCGGCTTTGGGAGGCGTTCTCTTTGCCGCGTTCCGGTTCATGGTCCCGGTGGTGAACGCATATTTGGTCCCGCCTCCTGCCGCGCAGGACTATCTGTGGTCGTATGTCGAAATTCCCAAACCGGCGTACGCGCCCGCTTCCATCATCTTCCCGGCTGGAACGACGATGGAAGCGCCAACGTCCGTTATTGTAGAACCACAACCTCCCATTCCGGCAGATACGGTCACCCCCCTGCCGACAGTCACTGAAACGCCGGCGTTGCTATCCATGGAGGTCCTTGCGGATACACCCACGCCGGAATATACCGCGCCAAAACCCGTTTATGCCGGATCGTCCTACGGCGGCTCGAAGTACATCCTCGTGGACATCTCCGAACAGCATATGTACGTCTACGAAGGGGACACCTTGATTTATAGTTTCGTCGCCTCCACGGGCATGAACAACGCCACGCGGGTCGGATTATTCGCCGTGCAGAGCAAGATCCCCAACGCCTACGGTTCCACCTGGAACATCTGGATGCCCAACTGGCTCGGCATTTACTGGTCGGGCGGACTGGAAAACGGCATCCATGCCCTGCCCATCCTCTCCAACGGCGCAACGCTGTGGGAGGGCTATCTCGGCAGACCCGTGTCCTATGGCTGTGTGGTGTTGGGAACGTACGAGTCCCGCTTGTTGTATGATTGGGCTGAGATCGGCACGCCTGTGGAAATCCGCTGGTAAAGCAAAACATTACAGTACAGGTGAACCTATGACGAAACGACGCGCTCGCGAAGCCAACCCTCGAAAATATCTTTTTCTTGGAGCGACAACCGCCCTGTTATGTATGGCGGTCTTTGGGATTACCGCATGGACGGCTGTCAACCATCCGGCATTTGCCTCGATGGTGGCAGGCGGCGCCCCCGAACCCCCAGCGGAGATTCTCTGGGCGCAGGTGGAGATCCTCAAACCGCTGCCCGATCCTTTTGGCGCAAATCCATTGACCGAAGGCGCGAGCGTTTTGCCCGCCTCCGTCGCGACCCCCGAGCCTCCCGCGCCCACCCAACGCCCAACCGACCTGCCCACTGTGGTTCCCACTGAGACCCTCCTCCCCACACCCGAACCGACCGAAACCCCCGCCTCACTGGCGATGGAGATTATCCCCCCCACGCCCACCAGCGCCTACGTCCCGCCGACCTATTCCCCGCCCCAGCAGGTTTACGCCTCCAGCGGCAACGGCGCCCGCTGGATCGACGTGGATCTGACCAATCAGCGCGTCTACGCCTATGAAGGCGATGTCGTCGTCAACTCCTTCATCGTGTCCACAGGCACATGGCGCACGCCGACCGTGACGGGAAAGTACAAGGTATATGTCAAATATCGTTCCGCCAACATGTCGGGTCCCGGCTATTTTCTTCCCGATGTGCCGTACATCATGTATTTCCACAAAGGCTACGGTTTGCACGGCACCTACTGGCACAACAACTTTGGCACGCCCATGAGTCACGGATGTGTCAACCTGCGCACCTCCGACGCCGAATGGCTGTATAACTGGGCTTCGGTCGGCACTGTGGTCAACGTCCATTATTGACCCTCGAGAGTCCTTTCTCCCTTGGGGAGAGGGCTGGGATGAGGGCAAGTCACACAATGAACAAGGCTGTTCTTTCCCGGCGCGATTTTCTCAAATTGAGCGGTTACGGCTTGATGGGAATGTTCCTGCCGAACCTTTCCCTGACGCCGCCGGCGGATATGTTCGACACGCTGCAAGGGCGGGTCATTGACCGGGTGTTATGGTCACACGACGAACCGGATCACAAATCCAAACGCCGGAAACTCTACTGGCACGACCTGACCTTTCGCATCACCAACACCGCCGTCAGCGACGACGAAACCGCCTACAACCGGGTCTGGTACGAACTCGAGGAGGGCGGGTATGTCTATTCGGGAGGCGTTCAACCCGTCCGTACGATCCTGAACGAACCGCAGACGATCTCCCTCAAAGGCGCGCTGGGCGAGGTCAGCGTCCCCTTCACCGATGCGTACGCAGAAGCCGATCCCACCTCCAATGTCGTCTATCGCCTGTACTACGAAACCGTTCATTGGATTCTTGCCAGCCAAACCCTGCCCGGCGGAAGCGTCTGGTACATCCTGCTGGATGACAAGTTCGAACAGCAATACTTCGTCCGCGCGGAACACATCCGCCTCATCCCGGACCTCGAGTTGACTCCTCTCTCCACCGACATTCCCAACGCCGACAAGCGGATCGAAGTCCGCCTCAACGACCAGCTTGTGCTTGCCTACGAAAAGGAAAGACTGGTCTTTGCCAGCCGCGCCGCCACCGGCGGACGGATGTGGAACGGCTCATATTCGACGCCCCTCGGCCAATACCTGACCTACCACAAGCGCCCCACGCGGCACATGGCAAGAGGCGATCTTGCCTCCAACGGTTTCGACCTGCCCGGCGTGCCGTGGGTGATCTACATCAAAGAAAACGGCGTCTCCTTTCACGGCACCTACTGGCACAATGACTACGGACGCCCTCGCAGTCACGGCTGTATCAACCTGAGCCCGCAAGCCGCCAAGTGGCTCTTCCGCTGGACCCTCCCCACCGTCCCCGCCAACAAGCAATTCGTATATGGCTACGCGGGAACAAAGGTGGATGTTGTAGAATAAGAATTAAGTGATAAAGAGCAAGATGGATGGCATTTGCCGTTACACTTCCCCCATGCTTCACCCTTCACTTTCCCGACGCGAATTCTTGAAACTGGCGGTCACCGGCTCGCTTGCCTTTGCCCTGCGCGACCTGAAACTCGACCGCGCCCTCGCCGCCTCTCCGATCATACAAGGATTGATGACCTTCAGCGGCACGCCGTTGTACGATGCGCCGTCCTTCAAGGCAAACCAACTGCATAAGTTCAGGAAGGACGAGGTGGTGCAAGTCACCGGCGTGGAGGAGAACGGCGAAGAAGGCAACCCGTTCAACACGGTCTGGTATCGGATCAATGACGAAGGCTACACCTACTCCGGCTGGGTGCTTCCTGTGGAGACGCAGTATCAGAAGCCGTCCTTTGATGTTCCCTCATCGGGACGGGTGGGCGAGGTCACGGTCCCGTTCAGTGTGACGAAAAAGGCGCCGTACGTATACGCCAAAACCGGTTACCGCGTCTATTATGGGAGCGCGCACTGGGTGACGCGCGTTGTGGTCACACGCGAAGAGAAGAGTATCTGGTACGAAATCTACGACAGCGAGTTGAAGACATACTTATACGTCGCCTCGCACGACATGCGCCTTGTCCCTTACGATGAATTGACCCTGCTCTCGCCGGAGGTGCCGGGCGAGGAGAAATTGATCGTGGTGGATCGCCAGACCCAGATGGTCACCGCCTTCGAGGGCGAAAGGCTGGTCTTTTCACAGCGCTGTTCGAGCGGTGCCCGGGGGACCGAAACTCCGCAGGGCGAATTCCGTACGTATCACAAGGGTCCCGCTGTGCATATGACCAATCAGGGCGACGCGCTCGAAAACATTTATAATCTGCCCGGCGTGCCGTGGTGTTCGTTCTTTACCAGCGCCGGACACGCCCTGCACGGCGCCTATTGGCACAACGATTACGGACGCCCGCGCAGTCACGGGTGTGTGAATCTGCCGTCGGACGCGGCAAAATTCCTGTATCGCTGGAGCCTGCCCACGGTCCCGCCGGAAGCGAGTTATGTCCATTTGCCCGGCGAGGGGACGCGCCTCCGGGTCATCTAATCTGCGCAGTTGATTTCGCTCTACACAAGGAGAATCAATGAATCCCATTTTTCAATTCCCGAGTTATCTGCTCAAACGCCAGGTGTTCGCGCTGGCGGGCACGTTCCGTTTTTACGATCCGAACGGAAACCAGGTGATGTTCAGCCAGCAAAAGATGTTCAAACTGCGCGAGGACATCCGCGTGTATGCCGATGAGAACAAAACGCAGGAAGTGTTGAGCATCAAGGCGCGCCAGATCATTGACTTTTCGGCGGCGTATGACGTGGTGGACACGGCGATGAACCAGAAGGTGGGCGCGTTGCGCCGCAAGGGCTGGAGTTCGATGCTGCGCGACGAATGGCAGGTGCTGGACGCGAACGACAACCCGATCGGCGTTCTGTTCGAGGACAGTCTGGGACTGGCGCTTCTGCGCCGCTTCCTGCTCGGCTCGTGGCTGCCTCAAAACTATGACATTACCCTCGGCGAAACGCGCGTGGCCGACCTGCGACAAAACTTCAACCTCTTCCGTTACGAATTGAACCTCGATTTCAGCATGGACCCTTCACAGCGCCTCGACCGCCGTCTCGGCATTGCCGCCGGGCTTTTGCTCGCCGCCGTGGAGGGGAGGCAAAGCAGTTGATGCCTCGACAACCTCTCTTTGCCGGTCTCGTGTTCGATGAATTCGACCGTCCTGCCGAAACCGCCTATGTGGGCGATGAACCCTGTTATGTGGTGGACGACGCGGGCTTTCGCCGCCACATCCCTTCCGAGCAGGTGGACAGGCAGGTGCTGAGTCAGATCGCTGGCTTGATGAAGGGCAGTGAAGACCTGATCTCCGAACAAACCGCCAAACTGCTCGGGCAGGAGGACGTTTTCACCAAAGCCGCCATCGAACAGCAATTGAAGAATATTGACCAACAGTTCGACCAGTTGATACGGGTGGGCATTCCCGAAGATATGCGGGCATACCTGGGGATGACGGGGTTCAAGGTGACGATCAGTATCCATGGTGAAGTGTTGAAAATGGACCAGCCCGGCATCGCCTCAGATGAGGGAGAGTGAAATGAAGCGGACGAGAGTCCGCTTTTTTTATTGCCGCGGCGGGCTGAGGTGGCGAAGGAGGCGGTTATAATCCGAACACCCTGCCATTCCATGAGTGACGCCCCGGCTGTTCCCTGATATCCGCTTATGGCTGCGCCGAAAACTTTGTTTTCCCAGTGAAAGGAATTCATACCTCATGCTCAAAGTCGGATACATCGGTTTAGGTTTGATGGGCAAGTCCATTGCCCGCAATCTTCTCAAGGCAGGCTTTCCCCTGGTCGTCCATAACCGCTCCCGCGCGGCTGTGGACGAACTCGTCCGTGAAGGCGCGATGGCCGCCTTTTCTCCCAAGGAAACCGCCGCACAGGTGGACGTGGTCTTCACCAACCTGCCCGATTCTCCCGATGTGGAGCAAGTCGTTTGGGGCGAAAACGGAATCATCGAAGGCGCACACGAGGGATTGATTTACGTGGACAACTCCACCATCAAGCCCGCCACCGCCCGCCGGCTTGCGGAAAAACTTGCCGAACAGGGCGTTTCTGCCCTCGATGCGCCCGTCTCTGGCGGTGACATTGGCGCACGGGACGGCACGCTCACCATCATGGTCGGCGGCGAAGCGGCGGCGCTGGAAAAGGTCATGCCGGTATTCAAAGCGATGGGCAAAACGGTGACGCATGTCGGCGAAGCGGGCGCCGGGCAGGTGGCAAAAGCCGCCAACCAGATCATGGTCGCGGCGCAAATGGTGGCGATGGGTGAGTTGTTGGTCTTCGCGAAGAAGGCGGGCGTGGACCCGCGCAAGGTGGTGGATGCCATCAAGGGCGGCGCCGCGCAGTGCTGGACTCTCGACGTCAAGCCGCCGCGTTTGTTTGCCGGCAACCGTACCCCCGGATTCAAGGCGCGCATGCAGCTCAAAGATCTGAATATTGTGCTCGAAACCGCAAAGGAATACGACATCCCCGTTTCCGGCGCGCAGGCGAACGCGCATCTTTTCCGGCAAATGATCGAACTCGGCATGGGCGACCTGGATAACTCGGCTGTGGTGGAAGTGATCGAGAAATTGGCGGGGGTGGAAATCGTTTGAACGCTTTCACGTTTGAACGTTCTACTCTGCAAAAACGCAACCATGAAAAAATACCTCCCCACCCTCCGCGATTATATCTTCATCGTCGTTGCCGCTTTACTGCAGGCGCTTTCCCTGCGCCTGTTCTTTATCCCGGCGCAACTGGCATCGGGGGGCGTGAGCGGCATCTCACAGTTGGTCAATCATTTCACCGGCTGGCCCATCGGTTTGATGATTTTGATTGGCAATATTCCGCTGTTCCTCCTCGGCTGGCGGTTTCTCGGCGGGTTCCGCTTTGCCATGCGCACTGCAACCGCCATCCTTGCCTACTCCCTCGCCACCGACCTGCTCCTCGAAACCCCGCTCTTCGCTCCCGGCGGCGCCGGAACCGCCCTCATCAACGACCTGCAGGGCGACATCTTCCTCAACTCGCTCTACGGCGCCATCGTCAGCGGAGTGGGATACGGGCTGGTGTATCGCGCGCGCGGCTCCAGCGGCGGCTCCGATATCCTCGCCCGCATTCTGAATCACTGGCGCGGCATCTCCATGACCCAAAGTTACCTCATGGTGGATACGGCGGTCATCCTCGGCGCAGGGTTCGTCTTCGGCTGGAAGGAAGCCCTCTACGCCATGATTGCCCTCTACGTGAGCGGCTTGGTCGCCGAGACCACCCTCGAGGGCGGCGGCACCGTTCGCACGGCGATGATCGTCACCAACCAACCCCGCGAAGTAGCACAGCGCATCCTGGATGACCTCCTGCGCGGCGTAACTGTTCTCGAAGGCACCGGCGCCTACACCGGCGCAGAACGCCCAGTCCTCTATGTGGTCATCACGCGCGCCGAAGTGGTCACGCTGAAAGCCATTGTGCAGGAAGTGGACCCGCGCGCGTTCATGGTCATCGGCTATGCTCACGAGGCGCTCGGCGAAGGGTTTCGTCCTCTCAAAACGTAGTCAGCGTCTGAATGTATTCCGTTTCCCCATTTGCGCCGGAGGCGTAAGAGAACGCCTCCGGTGTCGTTAGAGAACGACGCCTGCGCGCAAACTGAGAACGACGCCTGTGCACAAACCCTTGAGTTTTCACGCTCTCAGGCGGTTGGAATCGTAAAGTAAAACGTGCTTCCCTGTCCTTCCACGCTTTCCGCCCAGATTTTCCCCTTGTGCGTCTCCACGATGTGCTTGGCAATGGACAGCCCCAAGCCGGTTCCGCTGCCGGCTCTGGATTTTTCGACGCGATAGAAGCGCTCAAAGATGCGGGGGACATCCTCCGCCGGGATGCCGATGCCCGTATCCCGCACGGCGAATCGGACCTCGCCCGGTCCTGCCTCGGCGAAAAGAATCACTTCTCCCCCCGGCTTTGTGTACTTGACCGCGTTGTGGATGAGGTTGACCAGCACCTGCTCCATCCTTTGCAAATCCATCCTTACCTTCGGCAGTGTTTCCGCGCATTCTACGCGCAGGGATAGCCCGGCGCGCTCTGCCTGAAGTTGCATCCTTTCGCATGCGGAGGTCAGCAGCTCGGCGGGAGGGATGGGCTGAAGGTCCAGAGAGAGGCGTCCCGATTCGATGCGCGAAAGTTCGAGGAGTTCGGTTGCCATTTGGGTCAGCGCGTCCACCTCGGTTTGAATCTGGTCAATGAAGCGACGCGCGGCGGGAGGGTCTTCGAGAGCCCCGTCCTGCAGGGTTTCTGTGAGGGCTTTGAGGGAGGCGAGCGGGGTACGCAGTTCGTGCGAGAGGTTGCTGATGAAGTCGCGGCGGACGGTCTCGAGGCGGCGAATGCGGGTCAGGTCCTGGACGAGGAGCAGGGTTCCGCTGGATTGCTGGTCGGGAGCGACGACGAGTTGCAGGTACTGGTGGTGCGTGGGCACTTCGACGGTTTCGCTCTGCATCTGGCGCGTTTGCTGACAGCGGCGCCAGGCTTCGACCAGTTGGTGGTGGCGGATGACCTCGGCGATACTGCGGTTGACGGGTTGTGAGTTTTGAAAGAGCCTGCCGGCGGCGGGGTTGGCAAATTGGATAATGCCCTGCGCGTCGGCGATGAGCACGCCGTCGGTGAGTTGTTCGAGCAGGTTGGCGAGGCGGGAGCGTTCTGAACTCAAGGTCGAAAGTCGAACGTCGAATGTCGAGATTAAAGAGGTAAGGGCGGTGGAGAGGTTTTCGAGTTCTTTTGTTTTGGTTTCGAATTCCTGCCGTCGAATTTGGTTTGCAAATTCATCCACCCTGCGGCGCAGTCGGTAATACCGCCATGCGAACCATGCGGCAATTGCCAGAAAAGCGACTGCAAGAATAAGGGTGGAACCCATGCCTGGTAATTTGTAATTGGTAATTGCCGGTTACCAATTACCCTTTTATTCAGCCCTCGAACCTGTATCCCCCGCCCCTGACGGTGATGATGCGCTTCGGGTCGCTCGCGTCTTCTTCGATTTTCTGCCTGAGCCAGCGTACATGCACATCCACGGTGCGGCTGTCGCCGATGTAATCCCAGCCCCAGACGCGTTCGAGGATGAATTCGCGCGAGAGCATTTGTCCTTTGTGGCGGGCGAAGAATTCGAGCAGGTCGTATTCCTTGGGTTTGAGCGCAATGGGCTTGTCATTCAACGTGACTTCGCGGCGGCTGAGGTTGATGACCAGGTCGCCAAAGGTCAGTTTTTCCTGCTTGGTCTGAACCGCGCCGGATTTTGCCATTTCCTCATGCAGGAGGCGCGTACGGCGTAGCTGCGCCTTGACGCGCGCCATCAGTTCGCGCATGGAGAAGGGTTTGGTCAGGTAGTCGTCTGCGCCCACTTCGAGCCCGACGACACGGTCAATTTCGTCGTCGCGGGCGGTGAGCATGAGGATGGGCGTGGTCATTTCCTTGCGCAGGATGCGCGCCACTTCGAAGCCGTCCAGTTCCGGGAGCATGAGGTCGAGGATGATGAGGTCAGGCTTGAGTTTGCGCGCCGATTCGAGCGCGACGCGCCCGTCGCCCACGGCTTCGACGGTGAAACCGTCCTTTTTCAGGTTGTAGGCGAGGGTATCGCGCAGTGCGGGTTCGTCTTCGACGACGAGAA
This sequence comes from Chloroflexota bacterium, assembly GCA_013388685.1. GTDB lineage: Bacteria > Chloroflexota > Anaerolineae > Anaerolineales > Villigracilaceae > Defluviilinea. The sequence continues at coordinate 120,576 of JACAET010000039.1, forward strand.
TGGTTTCGGGCATGGTTGTTAACAAACTATACCATAAGAAATTTTCCGTCTGTGGTTAAAGTCTGGTTAAGAGGGGATGGGACGGCAATGTTTTTTTCATGTTTTTCGCTGTAAAATTCGGAGCAATTCGCTCGTCCATCCCTTATGGCTCAAGAATTCCACTTTTCCTGGCAATGGGATCTGCAATCGCCGCCCGAGGCGCTTTGGTCGCTTGCCTCGGATACGAACCGCTTCAACCGCGATACCGGTCAGCCCGAGGTGGAAATGCTCGGCAACGTCAAAGGCACGAAGAAACTGCGGATGAAAATTCCGCTCGTCAGGATGGAATGGGAGGAGGAGCCGTTCGAGTGGACGTATCCGTATTCGTTCGGGGTGGTGCGCAGGTATGGCGCCGGTCCGCTGGAGGAGATGCGGGTGCGAGTGACTCTCGAACCGCTTGAAAAGGGCGGGACGCGCCTCACCTATCAGACGGTCATCCTTTCCGGCCACCTCCTTGCGCCGCTGGCGATTCCCTTTGCGATTGGGGTGGTCGCCAAACGCCGCTTCGAAAAAGCCTTTCGTTTGTATGACCGCATGGCGGCGAAACGCGGCGGCGCGGTCGAGGTCAGCCGTCCGCGTGGACTCAGCCCGGGCAGTCGCGCCCGCTTCAGGTCTCAGCGTGAGGTGGTGATCGGTCAGGGGACAGAGGCGTCGCTGGCGGCTCGTCTCGAAGAGTTTCTCGACCGCGCCGACGATTTGTCGCTTCAGCGCATCCGCCCGTACGCCCTGGCGGATCGCTGGGGCGTGAGCCGCCGCGCCGTGCTCGAAATGTTCCTGCGCGCCACGCGGGCGGGCATCCTCGATATGTCGTGGGATTTGCTTTGCCCCTCGTGCCGCGGGCTTGCCGACGGTCACAGTCACCTGGCAGAGGTGCACGGCGCGTCGCATTGCAACACCTGTCAGATTGATTTCACCGCCAACTTCGACCACAACATCGAGGTGGTCTTCAAGCCCAATCCGTCGGTGCGTCCGGTCAGGTTCGAGGCGGTGTTTTGTGTGGGAAGCCCGCAATTACAACCGCACGTGGTCATGACGCAGCGGGTGGCGGCGCTCAAATCTCTGCCTGTGCCGGTGCGGCTCGAAACGGGACGCTACACCCTGCGCGCCTCGAGCGCGCCGGGCTCCAAGTCGTTGTATGCGGAGGCGCAGGGACTTGCCAAAGCGGACCTGCGCGTGACTGCATACGGCTGGACTCCCGAAGAGGAACGCGTCTCGCTTCTGCCGACCCTCAACCTGGTCAATGCCAGCGAGGCGGATCAAACCTTTACGCTGGAGCGCACCGCCTGGAGCGATCAGGCGGCGACGGCGGCGGATGTGACCGCCCTGCAGGTCTTTCGCGACCTGTTTGCGACGGAAGTTGTGAGACCCGGCGAAGAAATCTCCATCGGTTCGGTGACGCTGATGTTCACCGATCTGCGCGATTCGACGCGCATGTATCGGACCATCGGCGACGCCTCCGCCTTCGGGCGCGTGCGCGAACATTTCGAGATTTTGGAAAAACACATTGCCGGGGAGGGCGGAGCCATCGTAAAGACAATGGGCGACGCGGTGATGGCGACCTTCCGCCATCCGATCAGCGCGTTGAAGGCGGTCTGGCAGGCGCAAACGGAAATTGCCAAACGCGGCGAGCCGATGCTGTGGCTGAAGGTCGGTTTGCACCAGGGACCGTGCATCGTGGTCAACTTGAACGACCGCCTGGATTATTTCGGCTCGACGGTCAATATCACGGCGCGCCTGCCGGGCTTTTCACAGGGCGGCGAAGTGATTTTGACAGAAGATGTGTATGACGACCCGGAAGTGGGCGGTTATCTCGCGCAGAACATTCCGCCCAGCGCGTTGAGCCGCTTTACCGGCAACGTCAAGGGATTCGATGAGCCGTTCACGATGTGGAAGTTGAAGGTTTGAATGTTCTAACGTCAGTTCGGAATAAGGAAAAAAGGCATACTGTCCGACGCTAGAGAGCGTCTTTTACGCAGGCGTAGGGGACGTTCTCTAACGTCCACTCGCTTATCCCGAATTCATGTTTCTTACGTTCGAGTGTTTCAACGTTTTTTGATTTGCAGGATTTCGCTTGTATCGAACGGGGAGTGGAGTTTTTCCGAATCCAAACTCATGATCTTGCTTGGGGCGAAGAACGGGAAATCGAAATTCGTCTCCTCGCCCGCTTTCTTGCCGGGGACCGGCATCAGCCGCGCGGTGAGAGGCTTGTCGAGGCGCAATGCCAGTGCAGAAAGATCGAGCAACAAGGGAACGAGTTGTTCGGCGGTTACATCCCCTGGCAGGGGAACCGTATCCAAGCCTGTGCCGCAGACAGCGGAGTAGAGCAACGCGTCTTTGATGGTGAGTGTCCCTTCGGCGGCGCGCTTCGCAAGGACCGAGTCTTCGAGCACCGGCTGCATGAATCCGCTAAAGCCGGTGCGGGGGAAATGGGCGCGGTCAATGGCTTCGGTCAGGAGGGCGGCGGCGGCGAGCGAGCCGTGCAGTCCGATTTTGGGGATGCCCATCCGCTCGACAGCATTGCCCAGTGAATGGGCATCGTCGGGGAACGGCGCGAGGGAAAAGTCAATGCCGTAAAATCTGACTTTCAAGGTTTTGGCGATCTCAGTCAATTTCTTTCCATGCCTTTCGATCTCGGCAACCAAATTATTCCGTCCCTCTTCGATGGTCTTCGCGTTCTCGAACGCGCTGACCGCCAGGTCCGCGCACTCGGTGGCGATGCCGAAGGCAGATTGGTCCCTGTCGTGATACGCAGCGGGGAAGAACGGCGCGCCCGCCGGGACGTTTGCCAGCGCGGCAAATTGCAGGTTGGCGAACCCGTTCGGCTCGATGGGCGCGCACTTGACGATCACCTGCGCACAGGCGCGGACCGCGGCGAGATCGAGCCCGCGCGTCTTGTCTGCCATGACGCCGCCGAAGAAGGCATCCTTCGAGACGAAGATCGCATCCGGTATGACCTCGTAACTGCGCGGCATTTCCGGCAGGGCGGGTCCGAGCGAGAAGTAGCCGATCTGGTGTTGTTTGGCAATGTCGGCGAGCTGGCGGGTGAGCGCCGGTAATGTTTCGATGTTTTCTTCGCCGAGCAGCATGGGGAACGGCACGGTGGCAAGACGGACGGTCTGCACTTCGTAGCCCGCCGCCTCATAGGCGGATTTTGCCCCGGCGAGGAACGTCCCCGCGGTTCGAAGGACTCCCTCATCGAGCGGAAATTTGGGGTTGCAAAAATAGGTGATGGATCGGATTTTCATGGCGCTCGTTCTTCGAAAACGATTATACCCCGCCCCAATTCCGTCGGCGTCCGCGCGTTGCGCCGATTCTCTCCGTGAGAAAATCGTTCCAATGTGGGCGCTCGAATGCACGAATACAGAATCAAATGTTAGAATACCTCGTATCCAGCCAGCCCAGTCAACCCTTGAGGAGAGAGTGAGTCATGGCAAAACTACAGCCCGGGCAAACGCTCGGACCCTACCAGATCCTTGAGCAGATCGGCGAAGGGGGCATGGCAACCGTCTACAAAGCATACCAGCCTTCGATGGACAGAAACGTGGCAATCAAGGTGCTGCCCAGTCAGTTGGCGGAAAGCGCCGAATTTGCCAGGCGCTTCCAGCAGGAGGCGCGCATCATCGCCAAATTGGAGCATCCGCATATTCTGCCCGTTTTCGATTACGGCGAAAGCGAAGGCGTCACCTATCTCGTCATGCGCTATCTCGATGCAGGCACACTGCGCGACAAAATGGAAATGGGACGCCCGCTTCCACTCGACGAGATTGACCGTCTCTTCACCCAGCTCGCCGATGCCCTGAGTTACGCCCACAGTTATGGAATCATCCACCGCGACCTCAAGCCGTCCAACGCGCTCATCGATTCACAGGGCAACCTTTTCCTCACCGATTTCGGCATTGCCAAAATGCTCGAAAGTGCCTCCCCCCGCCTGACCCAAACCGACGCCGTCATGGGCACGCCCGCCTACATCAGCCCTGAACAGGCGCAGGCGACCAAAGTCAACCAGCGCTCCGATATTTATTCCCTCGGCATCATTCTCTACGAAATGGTCACGGGGCGCGTTCCGTTCGTGGCGGAAACGCCGCTGGCGGTCATTCTCAAACACGTCAGCGACCCGCTCCCCCCGCCCTCCACCGTCAAACCGGATGTTCCCGAAGCCGTCGAAAAGGTCATCCTCAAAGCGTTGGCGAAAAACCCCGAAGACCGTTTTGCCACCGTCTCGGAATTCCTATCCGCCTGGAAGCGCGCCCTGGATGAGACCAAAGCGACGCGCAGACCGGCTGAAGCCGCGCCAGCCTCCATCGCCTCGGCAAGGACACTCCTCGATCGAACGACGCCTCCCGGTCAGACGCAGGGGAAGCCTGTTCCCGCCTCGCAAACCGGATCGAAAGCCCGGGGCTGGGCGGGCTGGGCGGCGGGTTGTCTTGTTGTGTTGTGCGTTCTGCTGGTCGTCGGCGGCGGAGGCGTTTTCCTCTTGAATGCCATCGGCGAACCGGGCAGGGATACGACCGTCCCCACCGACAGTCCGCCCACGGCGGATGTGCCGGTCTATCGCGAAACTCTGTTTCAGGACGATTTTTCCGATTCCACCGTCTGGGGCATTCTCGACGAGGCAACCGCCTCTGTGCAATACGAAGATACTCGTTTGCGCCTGCGGACCTTTCGCGAAAACTGGGTGGTGTGGAGCAACCCCAGCAGAGACTTTTACAGCGATATTCACGTGGAGGTCACCGCCTACAATAACGACGGCAAGTCCAATACGGCGTTCGGCGTCATCTGTCACCAGCAGGGGGCGGGGGCGTCCTACTATTACGGCGTTGTAACCCCTTCGGGAAATTACGTCATTGCCCTGGCGCAGGAAGGCGAAACGGACGTTTTTCTGACGAACGACAACCAATGGGGCTATTCGGACCTGATCGCTCAAAACGCGAACGACTATCGCATCGGCATGGACTGCGGCTACGGCGTCCTCTCCCTGTATGTGGACGGTCAACTGATCGACTCCGCCTACGACAGCACGTATGCCGGCGGCAGTGCGGGCGTCATCATCTGGAGCGGCACGGATGTCGATTCGGCGGACGTGAGTTTCGACGACTTTCTCCTGCAATCGCTGGAATGAGCATGGTCTGAGGGTCAGAGACCCCGCAAGCCAAAGCACGATCTACAACGAATAACTCTCCCCCGGCTTCAAAATGACAGCCTGCGTCTTCGTCTCCTTGTGGACGCGTTCCGCCCAGGCGTTTGCATCCTGCGCGATCAAGTCCCAGGTGTTGTAGTGGATGGGGATGACGACTTTCGGTTCGAGTAGTTTGACGGCGCGCAGGGCGTCAGCGGGTCCCATCGTATAGTTGTCGCCGATGGGGATGACCGCCAGGTCGAGCCCTTCTTCGCCGATGAGTTTCATGTCTCCAAACAAGCCCGTATCCTGCGCCATGTAGATTTTCTTGCTGTCGTTGGTGGTGAGCAGGAAGCCCGCCGGGTTGCCGCCGTTGGAGCCGTCGGGCAGGGCAGAGCCGTGAAAGGCAAGCGTCAGTTTGAGGTAACCGAAGGGATGTTTGAAGCCGCCGCCGTGCTGTTGACCGTGCGTTTTGGCAATGCCCTGACCTTCGAACCAGCCTGCAATCTCATAGTTGCTGATGACGGTTGCGCCGGTGCGCTGGGCAATGGCGATGGCGTCGCCTACGTGGTCGCCGTGTCCGTGGCTGATGAGGATGAAGTCCGCCGCGACAGCCTCGGCGGAGGTCGAGGCGGCGGGGTTGCCGGTGAAAAAGGGGTCAATGAGGAGTTTGTATCCGCCGGTTTCGAGTCCGAGGGCGGCATGTCCGTACCAGGTGAGTGTGTTCGTCATATCAGCCTCCTTTTGGATGAACGTCCCACAGGTTGGCTGGAGTGGGTTGGTTTGAGGGGAACCTGCGGGACGCCGTCTCATTCAAGTATAGGCAAAATCGTATTGGAGTCAATTCCTGTATGCACAGAAATTCCAAATCCGAATGCAGAGCCGGCTCCGCTGACCAAGCCCGCCTAGGCGGACTACTCAGTCGCCTTTAGGCGGCTTTGCAGGAATAGCCGGGGGGTTTTAATCCCCGGCGAGGCGGATTGGTGCAACAAGTTCGCTTGGGATTTGGAATGGCCGAATTCCTGTTGGCAGGCTGGCGGAAAAATCCTATAATCAACAAAATACCCCGGGAGATGCCATGAAACCCACCCTGCGCCAGCGCCTTCGCTACCAGTTCGATAATTGGATGTCACGCGGCACACCCGCCATGATCCTCATGTTGTTTGCGTTTTCGCTTGCCATCGTCTTCATGGCAGGCGCGGTCATTACGTTGACGGGTATTTCGCAGAACGGCGCGCGCATTCCGTTTGGGGAAGCCGCCTGGGAAAGCCTGATGCGCACGCTCGACCCCGGCACGATGGGGCAGGATACGGGTTCCGGCTTCCGCGCAGTGATGTTGTTCGTAACGCTGGGCGGCATCTTCATCGTCAGCGCGTTGATCGGCGTGCTGAACAACGCCATTCAGGGACAAATCGAACGCCTGCGCAAGGGACGCTCGCGCGTGCTGGAGGCGGGGCATATCGTGATACTGGGCTGGTCAGCGCAAATTTTCACCATCCTCAACGAATTGATGATCGCCAACGAGAATCAGCGTTACGCCCGCATGGTCATTCTGGCGAACGAGGACAAGGTGAAGATGGAGGATGAAATCCGCGAACGAGTTCAGGTCCGAGGCAAGACGCGCATCATCTGCCGCAGTGGCAATCCGCTCGACCCGAACGACCTCGAGATCGTCAGCCCACACACCGCCAAATCCATCATCGTCCTGCCGCCCGAAAGCGGCGACCCCGATGCCGATGTTGTCAAAACGGTCATGGCAATCACCAACAACCCCAATCGTCACCCCCGGCCCTACAACATCGTCACCCAAATTCGCAAAGCGGAAAACCTTGGCATTCTCCGCATTATCGGCGGCCGGGACAATGTGCAGGCTGTATTCACCGAAGAGATCATCGCCCGCGTCGTGGCACAGACCTCGCGCCAGTCGGGGCTTTCGGTGGTGTACACCGACTTGATGAACTTCGGCGGCGACGAAATCTACTTCAAGAACGAGACCGAACTGGCGGGCAGGACCTTCGGCGAAGCGCTCTTGCTGTACGAGGATTCCTGCCTGCTTGGGCTCCGCAAGGCAGACGGCTCGATTCGCCTCAACCCGCCGATGGACACAAACATCGAACGAGGCGACCAGGTCATTGCCCTCTCGGAGGATGATGACACGATTCATCTCTCCGCGTATGCCGCCTCGCTCGGCACGGAGCGCCGCCTGATTCCCGTCAACGAGCGGATCATCCGCTCGAGCCGCGCCCCGCAAAAACCGCCGCCCGAAAAGTGCCTCATCCTCGGCTGGAACCGCAGCGGCGCCATCATCGTCCGCGAACTGGACTGCTACGTTCCCAAAGGATCACGGTTGACCATCGTCGCCGACCTCTACGGTATCGAGAAACAACTCAAGGCGCAGGGCGTCAGACTGGTCAACCAAAAACTGGACGTACGCGAAGGCGACACCGCAGACCGCGCCCTGCTCGACAGCCTGCACGTCGCCGACTACAACCATGTCATTGTGCTGGCATACAGCACGCTCGAACCCCAGCAAGCCGACGCAAAAACCCTCGTCACCCTCCTGCACCTGCGCGACATCGCCGGGCGCGACGCCACCCCCTTCTCCATCGTCAGCGAAATGCGCGACCTGCGCAACTGCGAGCTCGCCGAAGTCACCCAGGTGGACGATTTTATCGTCAGCGACCATTTCATCAGCCTGATGCTGGCGCAACTCTCCGAAAACCCAGAACTCTACAGCGTCTTCCAAGATATTTTCGACCCTGAAGGCGCCGAAATCTACCTCAAACCCGTCAGCGATTACGTGGCGGCGGATTCCCCCGTCAACTTCTACACCCTTGTCGAAGCGGCGCGCCGCCGCGGTGAAACCGCCATCGGCTACCGCCTCACCTCCGAAGCCAAAGACGCCGCCCACGCCTGCGGCATCCACACCAACCCGCCCAAAGCGCGTGAAATCACCTTCTCCTCCGAGGACAAGGTCATCGTCCTTGCCGAAGACTGATTACAGCGCCCTCACCTCGATTCCCGCCTTTGCCAGCGTCTCCCGCACCTGCCGCGCGTTCTCCGCCGCGCGCGGATGATCGCCGTGCAGACACAACGTTTCCACACGCACGCGCCGGCCGCCAAAATCAACCCCCGCTTGCACAAGTTCGAGTGCATGTGACGCAATCTCCTCAGGGGATTCGATGACGGCGCGCTTCTCCTTGCGTGAGACCAGAGTCCCGTCGGAATTGTAGTTCCGGTCGGGGAATCCCTCGTTCGCAACCCTCAACCCAACCTCGATCCCCGCTTCGACCAACCCGGAGCCTGCCAGCCCCACCAAAATCACCCCCCCGCTGACGCTTTTCACCGCCCGCGCAACGGCGTTTGCCAGTGCCCGATCCTTTGCCGACTGGTTATACAGCGCCCCATGCGGCTTGACATGACACAGTTCCATGCCTTCCGCATACGCAATCGCCGCCAGCGCCTCCACCTGTTCCCGAACCAGCGCCTCCACCTCCTCCAGCGGAAGAGACATCTCCCGCCGCCCGAAGCCTTCCCGGTCACGCCAGCCCGGGTGCGCCCCCACCGCCACCCCAAACCGCTTTGCCAGTCTCACCGTTTCGCGCATGATGATCTCATCACCCGCGTGAAAACCGCACGCAATGTTCGCGGACGTGATGTATGGCATGATCTCCGCGTCGTTGCCGATGTTCTCGCCCATGTCGCAGTTGAGGTCAATCTTCATTTATTCCTCCACAATCCTCTCCAACCTGCCCATCATCTCGCGGTATTTCCTTTGCGCTTTCGCAACCGTCGTCTTTCGAAAACGAATCTTACTCCTGCCTGGCATACCCTGCGCGAGCAGAGGCAAGTCTGCGCTGGCAACCGTCCCAATTTTGGGATAGCCGCCCGTCGTCGGGCAGTCTGCCATCATCACGAGAGGCTGTCCGCTGGAGGGAACCTGAATGGCGCCCATCGTCATTCCTTCGGAGAGGAGTTCGGTCTTGCCGAGGGGGGTCAGCGCCGCGCCCTCGAGACGGTAGCCCATGCGGTCGGAGGTTGCGCTGAGGGTGTATTCATGCGAAATAAATTTTGCGATACTCTCGTCTGCAAAATATTTTTCCTGGGGTCCCATGATGACATCCAGGGTTGAGCTGTCGGAGTACGCGGGTTGCGCCTCGAGGGGCAGGCTCTGGGCGGCGAGGTCGGTGAGCGGGCGGGAGGGAATGCCTGCCTGCAACACGTCACCGGCTCTCAGACTCCTGCCGTCGAATCCGCCCAAGGGACCGCGAAGATACGTCGAGACGGAACCAAGCGTCGGCGGAGTTTGAACGCCGCCCGAGACGGCGAGGTACGCCCACATGCCGGAGTCCAGTTTATCGAGGTGGATCGTCCATCCGCCGCGCACATAGTACGAACTCCATAGTGGAAACTCCCAAATGTAAATCGAGAGGGCGAAACCGGCGCCCGCAACCGCAATTACACAGTTGTGGAGGGCGCGCAGGGTCATACTGCCCAAGCCGATTTCGAGGGCGGCGGCGGTGGGGTGGTTGCCTGCCAGCAGGTTTGCGGCGCGGAAGGCAAACCAGTCCATCGGACCCGAAACTGGCACGCCGAACTTTCTCCAGCCGAAGCGGCCCGCGTCTTGAATGGTGGCAAGCCCGTTGGCTTCGAGGATTTCGAGTGACATGGCTCATCGGTGTTCCGCAGGTTTCGTTGTGCGATCCGGTGGCCCGATCAAACCTGCGGGACGGTTACTTCTCCTCGATAAATTTCACTTCATCGCCCGGCGCGAAGAGGAATGGCGAATCGGAGCGGGGGTCGAACAACGTCAGCGGCGTCCAGCCGATGAGGTGCCAGCCGCCTGGAGAATCGAGCGGGTAGATGCCGGTCTGCCAGCCGGCGATGGCAACCGTTCCGGCACGGACGCGGGGGCGTGGCATTGCCAGACGCGGCATGACCAGTGCGTCGTCGAGTTTGCCCATGTAGGGAAAGCCCGGCGTGAAACCCATCATGAAGACCGTGTAGATTTTTTGCCTGTGCAGGCGGATGACTTCTTCGACCTGTAAGCGAAGATGACGCGCAGCCGATTCGAGATCGCCCCCCTCCTCTCCTCCATATCGCACCGGCACTTCGATCTGACGCGGCTTTCGAGAGAGGGTTTCCTCCGCCTGGAGAAGTTTTTCCCGCAGAAAATCCCTGACTCTCGCAAACGAAACGGTCAGCGGATCGTAGTGGATGAGCAAAGTTGCATAGCCGGGAACGGTTTCGATGATGCCGTCCATCGGAGAAACCTCGATGAGGTTTGCCAGTGTGTGAATCCGCCGATGGACGGAGAGGTTTATGTCGCTTCCAAGTTGAACGAGAGCCGCCGAGTCTCCAAGCGGCGTTATTCGGGAGGCAGGGCGCATCATGAGATGTTCGACGGGAGGGGTTTTCCGAAACCGTTATCGAGCTTGGAGACGGCACCGATGCAGATCCGCGTTTACGAAATCCAGGGGATGTTCAGGTTGTGGAAAGTGTTCGAGAAGTCTCCGCATTGGTTTCATACGATTGTGAAAAAGAAAAAAGACAGCCCGTCGGATTTTACGGCCGGGTTGCCGAATCTGCGGGCTGTTTGGGAACAACGATGAGCGTTCATTCTGTTGCGTCCACTTCCAGCTGTTCCCTTGTGGCTGTCGGCAGGGTAAAGTGGAAAGTGGAGCCTTTGCCGGTGTCGCTTTCCACCCAGATGCGCCCGCCGTGTCCCTGCACGGCAAGGCGGCAGAAGGCAAGACCGATGCCCAAGCCGCCCACTTTGCCTTTGCCGCGGATGCGCGTAAACTTGTCGAAAATGTGGTCCTGTTCCGAAAGCGGGATGCCGGAGCCCTCGTCCTTGACCCAGAAATGCACCCAGCCCTCCTCCGCCTGCGCGCCGACTTCGATCTTTCCTTCGCTGGGCGAATACTTGCTGGAGTTTTCGATGAGATTGATCAACACGCGGCGCGCCATGTCCTCGTCCACCCAGATGCGCGGGAGTTCACTCGGCAAATTTTCGATCAGGATCTGCCGGCGTCCCTTGATGCTGGGGGCAACGTCTTGCAGGGTATTTTGGGTTAGCGCCAGCGCGTCCACCACGGTTTGATCCGTGACGGGCTGACCGGATTCCAGGCGGCTGACATCGAGCAGGGAACTGACGAGGCGTTGGATTCGGTCAGTGGAGTTTTCGGCAATTTTTAGAATGGAAAGAACCGTGGCGCGTTCCTGTTCGGGCACCATGGTGGCAATCACATCCAGGCTGGAGACGATGTTTGCCAGCGGCGAACGCAGGTCGTGGTAGATCATCGAGGTCAGGTCTTCGCGCAGGTTGTCGAGTTCCTTGCGTTTGGTGATATCGCGCAAAATCCATTGGATCGAGTCGGTCGAATCGAATTCCACTCTGCGGGCATGCACCTCCGCGGAAATGTGCGCTTCGTCCTGCTTGTGCAGGGAGGATTCATACGAGATCATCTGGTCGCCGCGCAGGAACTCGAACTCCATGCCGGTCTTGCTCCAGTTCACCTCGTGTAACTGGTCAATGGTCATGTTTTGCAGTTCTTCGCGCGTATAACCGCTCAGGAGGCTTGCCTGGCGGTTGGCTTCGATGATGCGACCCTCCCAATCGGTGATGACGATGGGATCTATGCTTTCCTCGAACAGGTCCCGGTAACGTTTGTGCGCGGCTTGCAGGCGTTCGAACAGCTGGGCGTTCTGGATGGTGGTGCCTGCCAGGCCTCCGATGCCGGTCATGACCAAGAGCGCATCGGGGTCGAACGCGCCTGCAATGGGATTGATCGCCTCGAGGACGCCTATGACGCGCCCCTGCGACTGGATCGGCGCTATCAAAAGCGCCCTCGTTCCCTCGCCTGCCAGTCTGTCCGCTTCGTGGATGTGTCTTTCCCTGTCGGTATCTGCCATTACCACCCCGCGCCCTTCGCGTGTGACGGTGCCGGTGACGCCGACGCCCAATTCGATTGTCCTGCCCAAAATGTTTCCGGCATTGTGCCCGGCCGCGGTGCGGAACACGATGTGATCTCCCTCGATCATACCGAGCGCCACGGTCTCGACTTGCAGAGCCTGCATGGTCTGGATGAGGATGCGCTGGTAGACATCATCCATGCGCAAGGAGGCGTTCATCGCTGCCGCGCCCTCTGCCAGCGCCGTCATCACCCGCGCCTGGCGCTGGCTCTCGGTGTAAAGACGCGCATTCAACACGGCGATGCCAGCCTGATCGGCAATGGCTTGTACGAGGTCAAGTTGTTCGCTTGTGAAGGAATTGGGTTTGGTATGCACCAGCGTCATGACCCCCACCAGCTTCTCGCGCGCCAGCAAAGGCACACAAATCGCGGATTTGGAGCCGAGCCGGTCGGTATCGTCCGGGCGGATTAACCAGCGTTCGTCCTTGCCCGTATCGGGTACGTATACCCCTTTGCGATGCTGAATCACCCAACCTGCGAGACCGCGTTCCATCGTTTCGCGCATTTGCTGGGTGGTATGTTCGTGGATCTTCGTACCGTATACGATGGTGGCGTCCACCGCCTTTCCGGCGTCGTCCAGCACAACGATACTGCAGCGTTCGCCGCCCACATTCTGCAGGGTCTCATACAGGACGCGCTGAAGCACCGTCCGCAGATCGAGCGCGGTCGCCAATTCCCGGCTGACATGATAAAGGAGTTCGAGTAATGCCCGTGTCCGGTCGGGTTCCTGTGGAAGCGCCATAATCGTTGTAACGAATAAAGTATAGCACAACACAAACAGGTTACAGTCGGGGTACAATGAGAACATGACACTCGATATTCCCCGCATTAAGGCGCTCTGTTTCGATGTGGACGGCACCTTGAGCGACACCGACGATGTCTATGTCCACAAGGTGGCGCGTTTCCTTCCCCCATTCCTGTTCAAGGATCCCAACCATGCGGCGCGTCGTTTGGTGATGTGGATCGAAGCGCCGGGCAACGCCCTGCTGGGGTTTACCGACACGATCGGGCTGGACGATGAGATCGTCGCGTTGATTGACTGGTTCTCACGCCGCCGAAAGTATTCCGCCAAAACCTTCCGGCTCATCCCCGGTGTGGACGAAATGTTGAAACAACTCAAGGGTCGCTATCCCATGGCGGTGGTTAGCGCTCGCGACAAAAAAGGGACGCTGCGTTTCCTGGAACAATTCAATCTCGGGCAGTATTTCGAGGCGATCATCACCGGTCAATCGGCTGAACGCACCAAACCCTACCCGGATCCCATTCTGCTTGCCGCACAGAACATGGGCGTCGCCCCGGCGGAATGTCTCATGATCGGCGACACCACCGTGGATATGCGCGCCGGCAAATCCGCGGGCGCGCAGACGGTGGGCGTCCTTTGCGGTTTTGGCGAAGAGCCCGAACTCAGAAAAAAAGGGGCGGATGTGATTCTGAAGACGACGAGCGAACTGGCAGGCTTGTTGTTGGATCGAAGATGATCTTCGATTTACGCGGATCGAGGACGAAAATCACAGACATTGTGCCCGAAGGGTGAATCCGGAGCGGGCATTTTGTAGTTTGGGTTGTATCAAAACAAAAAAGCGCGCCAGAGGGCGCACAGTACGCCTTTGCGTAAGAGACGTTCTCCCCTGGCGCTTGCCCGTCATTGCGAAACATCCCCGAAGCGGAGCGGGAGGGCAAGTGTACCGTCGGCTGACGTATGCAAGAGGTCTATTCATCCCGCGGGGTCGAACCGCAGGAATGATGTCATTTCTTGCGATCGGCAAACACGACCACGACAATGTGTTGGTTCAGCAACTGAGGCACGGCATTTTTCCCCTGTGCGATCTGACCCAGCGTGTACCCGCCGGCAATCGGCACATCCCTGCCGAGGATATCCTGCACGGCGGCAATCTCGGCAGCCGGGTGCGATTTCAACAACATCTCCCAGGCAACGTCCACCAGCACAAGGGCAAAGGCGGGTTTGTCGCCGTTCATCGCCTGGAGCGCCTGCTGCGCGGCTTGCTGGGCGGCTTTTTCACAGGAGTCTCGGTTGCCGACAAGCAGGTAGGCGTCTGCACCGTCGCGTACGGGCGCGTTCATGCGGAAACTGCCGTCCGCTTCCACGCGGATGGGCGCGCGCACTACGATTTGATCGCCCTGTTCCACGCCGAGCGGGTAGAGCCGCGCCAGATGACTGAGCGGCGGAAACGCCCATTCCCGCGCAGGGTGTCCGAACAATTGAGCGTAGGTTTCGGAGGCTGGGCGCCCGTCCAATGTGCGCAGCCAAAAACCGCGCGAGCGGGTCACGCGGAAGTGACTGCCGACAGGGTTCCATCCGTGTGCATAGCCTACGCCCACACGCAGGTCGCCGCGCAGCATGGCTCCGGCGAGGGCTCCGTTTCCGCTTTGCGGACCAGCCAACTGGTAGGAATGACCCGTGTGCAAATCCCCGGAGGATAAAGCCCCCGCCAGGGCGACGTCGGTTTGGGGAAGGGATGCGCATAACTGGTCGGCATCGCCGTTGAAACCGTCTGCAAAGAAGAGGAGGGCTTTCGCGTCTTTCCTGTCTTCGAGTTGTTTCGCCAGCCGGGAGCCCGTCTCACGCCCACTTTGGGCATAGCCGGGCATCCAATACGTCTCTGCCTCGACATCGCCGTACAGCAATGCGACGACAACGGAATTGGGGTGCAAGCCTCTGGAAGAAAACCCGACCGGACTGCTCAGACCGATCAGCGGGGTATCGCCGAGCAGGCTGGATGCGCCGTTGACGACTTCGCGCGCCTGATATTGATGAGACGCGATGATAAACCCCATGCTGGGGTTGGCGGAGCCGAGGCTGTTCAAGGCGTGATGTGTGGCTTGCAAACCGGCTTCGCGCCCGTTCAATGCCTGTGCATATCCGGTGGCGGCTCTCAGTGTCATGGTTTCATCCCTCAGCCACCGGCACGGTGAAATGGAAGGTGGTGCCGCGTCGGAATTCGCTCTCGAACCAGATGCGCCCGCCCTGCATTTCGACGAGGCTCTTGGTGATATTCAAGCCAAGACCTGTGCCGGGGGCTTCGCGCGCCTTCGAGTCGTCGGAGCGGAAGAACTTCTGGAAGATCTTGGCCTGGTCCTCAGTGCTGATGCCGATGCCGTTATCTTTGACCCAGATGTGAACAACCCGCCTGGCGCCTTCGGGGTCCCATTGGTTTTCGGTTTCCTGCGCTCCTAGCACGATCAATCCGCCTTCGGGCGTGTATTTGTGGGCGTTGCTCACGAGGTTGGTCAGCACCTGTCCCACGCGCACCGGGTCTGCCCAGACGTTCGGCAGATTCTCCGCCAGTTGCAGTTGTATCGTCTGTTTTTTGTCTTCGACCTGGCGTTTGGTGGAACGCAAAACGTCGTCCACAACGTCCGGGATGTGGACGCCCCTGTATTCGAGGCGCAGGCGTCCGGCTTCGATTTTGGCGTTATCGTTCAAGTCGGAGACCAGCACCGACATGCGTTCGACGTTGGATTTGATGGTATGCAGGAAGTTCGCCTGCATTTCGTTGATTTGTCCGACCGAACCCGCCGCCAGCAATTCGGTGTAGCCTTTGATCGAAGTCATGGGGTTTTTCAATTCGTGCGCAACAAAGGAGACAAAATCGCTCTTGGCAATGTTTGCCCGCTGGACTTCGTCGTAGAGTTGGGCATTGTAGATGGCAATGGCGGCATTGTCGCTCAGGCGGTTGAGGAACCCCAGATTTTCCTGTGAGTCGCTGGTGCTTTCGAGCAGGAGCAGACCGACGACTTCCGTTTCGCGCCGAATGGGGATGATGACCTGTGTGTGCGCGGTGGGGAGGAGCCCCTTTTCGCCCGAGGCGATCAAAGAGATTTGGGCGGGCTGTCCGCTTTCGAGGACGGGTTTGATGGTGGGCATGTCGGCGGGCAAGTGTCCGTTGGATGGGTCGGCGAAGATGTCCTCGTATCCCACCTGTGCCATGAGGCGTATCTGGTTGCCCTCTTCGATCATGCCAATCAGCCCGGCTTCGGCGTTCGAGTGGCGGATGGCGTATTCCAGTGTGGTGCGCATGGCACGGTCCACGTCGAGGCTGGCGTTCAGTTCACGAACGATGCGCCCCATGACTTGCAGTTCTTCGACGCGGGCGGCGAGCTCCTGGTCGGTGAGGGCGAGCAGGCGGGCGTTTTCGACGGCGACCGCCGCCTGACCGGCAAAGGCAGTCAGAATGTTTTGGTCGTCCAGGACGAACGGCAGGCCGTCGCGGCGGTTGATGACTTCGATGACGCCGAGCACACGGTCTTTGATTTGCATGGGGACTGCCAGCAGGGAGCGCGAGGTATAACCGGTTTGTTTGTCGGTCATGACGTTGCTGCGCGCAACGGAGTGCATGGCGTCGTTTTCGATGACGGGCGCGCGGGTCTGGACGGCGCGCCCGACGATTCCGGTTCCGGCGGGGAGGCGTTGTCCGAGCAGGTTGCCGGCTACGGGTCCGATGGTGACGCGGAAGACCAGGTCGCCGGTTTGGTCGTCCACCATGAACAGCGTTCCGGCTTCGCAATTCAGGATGTTGACCGCGTTTTCGAGGATGTTGCGCAGGAGGGGTTCCTGATCGAGTGTGGATGTCAGTTGGCGGGTGATTTCGTTCAGGGTTGCCAGCTGACGGGCGCGGTGTTCGGTTTCCTGGAGGAGGCGGGCTTTGACGATGGCGCCCACGGTCTGGTCTGCGATGGATTGGAGGAGATTCAGTTGGGCGCGCGTATAGGTGACGGTGGCGTCCCGGCTTCCAACACTGAGCGCGCCGATGGTTTCCGCCCCCGAATTGAGGGGAACGCCCATCCAGGCGTAAATGCCCTCGGCGGAGGGGGTCACGTTACGAGACTGGCATTCGCGTTTGTAGTCCTGGGTGATGATGGGACGTCCTTTGCGGATGATCTCCTGTCCCAAGCCTAGGCTGGGCGGCAGGGGCTGGTTTTCGAGGGCTTCCATGCGTTCGTTATCGTCCACCCGGAAGCCGTAGTAGAAGTAGTTGGCGGCTTTGTTGTAGAGGGAAATGTGGAAATAGGTGGATGGGATGATCTGGGATGTTTGGGCGAAGATGAGTTCGAGCACGTCGTCGAAGGTCAGGGTGACGTTGACTCCCTGCGAGACGCGTGACAGGGCGTTCATTTCCTGTACGCGGCGTTCGAGGTTGGCGACTGTCTGCACGCGGGAAATGGCGATCGATGCCTGGTCGGCGATGTTTTCGAGGTAATCGAGGTCTTTGGGGGTGTAGGCGGCGCCGGAAAGGGGCGAACCCATGGCAAGCCAGCCGACGGGTTTGTCTTCGCCGCGCAGTCCGATGAACAACCGCGCGCCCAGCAGTGAGAGCCGCGCCTCGTCGCCCTTGGGGAGGGAGGCGGGGTTGACGGTGTCAAGGTAAAGGGGGATGTTTTCCGATTGGAAGTATTGAACCAGCGGGCTGGTGGAGGCAAAGCGGATGTCGCTGGTGGGGCGTCCGTCTTCGTCTGGCAGGGCAAGGTATTGGTCGTTGAGGGAATCGTATACGAAGACGTGCAGACGGTCTGGGGTGAGTGTGGACATGATCTGCTGGCGGATGACGCGCCCGATCGATTCGATGTCCAGCGCGCCGGTCATTTCGTGACTGAAGGTGCGGATGCGGTCTTCATAGGCGCGTTGTCCGCGAAAGAAGGTACCGTCTACAAGCACTTGCAGACGATTGCGCAACGGGTTGAGCAGTATGGCGATGACGAAGACCAGCCCGCCGATCAGGTAGGGGTTATCGGATGGCATTGGCATGATCAACGCCAGTCCGCTGACGAACAGTCCGTAGGCGGCGACGACGCATGCCGTCAGGATGGCGTAGACCATGCCCTGACGCACCCAGTAATCGGTGCGCAGCAGGCGGAAACGCAGGACGACGTAACCGTTGACGAGCGGGAAGACGATCAGAAAGGGAAGCAGGTAGGGGTTGAACGCTTCGCCCGCAAAGAGGAACCAGGCGACCATCGGTCCGAATGCGACCAGTGAGCCGATCAGGATCGTGCGCGCCTGGTTTTTGACCACCGGCGATGGGGATGCCGCCGAGTGATAGAACAGCATCCCAAAATAGAAGATCGCGGCGATGCCGACAAAACCATAAATGGACTGCCAGACGGGGATATAACCGGTGGGGTTGTCGAAATCGAAAAGGTATCCGAAGGCGTTGAGAGCCAGAAGGATTCCGATGAGATACCCGCCCCAGCGGAGATAGGGTCTGCCGATCACAGCGCGTATTTCCTGTGGGAATCCCAGGGCAAGGTCAATGAGGGAACCGCCGATCATGCCCAGTGCCAGCGTCCACAGGTAGGTGAAGACGTGGGAGGTGTACAGGTCGAACAATGTGCCGACGCCGATTGCCAGCGAAGAGGCGAAGATGGAAAAGGCGCGCCCAGCGGGTTCGGTGCGGCGCAGACCGAAGATCCACAGGCTGACCGCCAGGAAGACGAAACTCAGAAATTCGGGAATGTAGAAGAAGGCGTAACGATCGGCTGGCGAAAGTTCCTCCAGGAAAATCTTTTCCTCCCTTATCTCTCCCTTGGTGGTGCGCACTTTCACTGTGACCGGTTTGCCGATCTCCTGCGCGCCGAGGATTTCCTTCAGTTGGCTTGCTGTGGTCACCGATTTGCCGTTGATGGAGAGCAGTTGATCGCCCACTTTGAACCCCCGTTCGTACATTGCCCAAGTCTCGTTTTCCACACTGGTATCGGAACCGTTCAGAACCAGCGTGTGTTCAAAAAAACCGCCCAGGAACGGATTCTTCAGCCAGTCGCTGGCGAGAACCAGCGCCGATACAAACGCCAGAAGCGCCACAGCCTGATAGACCAGCACTACGATTTGTAGTACCCTGCTCAAAACCGACTGCGTGCGTGGGGAAAGATAGAACATTGCTCCGCTTGGCGCCGCACGAGACGGCGATTTTGAAATTTTACACTACATCCCCTTTCCGTAACTATGGTACTTTCATAACAAAGAAGAAAGGCGGGAAAAAAACGTCCCGAAGAGGCAGGCTCTTCGGGACGCGGGGGGCTAGATGTCGAGGTTGCGAACCGCTTTGGCGTGGGTTTGGATGAATTTGCGGCGCGGGTCCACGGCGTCGCCCATGAGCATGTCGAAGGTGCGGTCTGCCTCCGCCGCATCTTCGATTGTGACCAGGAGCAGGGTGCGGTTTTCAGGGTTCATGGTTGTCTCCCACAATTGTTCGGGGTTCATTTCACCGAGACCTTTGTAGCGCTGAAGGGTCGCCTTCTCGCCGAGTTCTTTCAGGATTTTGTCTTTTTCCTTGTCGGTGTAGGCGTATTTGACCTGGTTTTTGTAGGCGATGCGGTAGAGCGGCGGCTGGGCGATGTAAAGGTGACCGTTTTCGATCAGTTGCGGCATGTAGCGGAAGAAGAAGGTGAGCAGGAGGGTGCGGATGTGACTGCCGTCCACGTCGGCGTCGGTCATGATGATGACGCGCCCGTAGCGCAGTCCTTCGATGTCGAAGTTGTCGCCGATGCCGGTACCGAGGGCGGAGATGAGCGCTTTGATTTCGTTGGAGGAGAGGATTTTGTCGAGGCGGGCGCGTTCGGTGTTCATGATTTTGCCGCGCAGGGGGAGGATTGCCTGGAAGTGGCGGTCGCGTCCCTGTTTGGCGGAGCCGCCTGCCGAGTCGCCTTCGACGATGTAGAGTTCGGTCTTGGAGGAGTCGCGTTCGGAGCAGTCTGCCAGTTTGCCGGGCAGGGTGAGCGATTCGAGGGCAGACTTGCGGATAACGAGATCACGCGCTTTGCGCGCCGCGTCGCGGGCGCGAGCGGAGGTGAGACATTTGGCGATGATTGCTTTTGCCGCCTGGGGGTTTTCCTCAAGGAAGGTACTGAAGGCTTCGCCTACCACCTGGGTTACGTAGGTCTGCACTTCGGGGTTCATCAACTTGACTTTGGTCTGCGATTCGAACTGCGGCTCGGGGTGTTTGACCGAGACGATGGCGGTGAGTCCCTCGCGGGTGTCGTCGCCGGAGAAGTTGGGGTCGGAATCTTTGAGCAGACCGTTTTTGCGGGCATAGTCGTTGATGACGCGCGTGAGGGAGGCGCGCAGACCAGTCAGGTGGGTGCCGCCGTCTATGGTGTTGATGGTGTTGGCAAAGGAATAGACGGATTCGGTGTAGGCATCGGTGTATTGGATGGCGGCTTCGATGCCGATGTTTTCGATGTCCTTTTCCACGTGGACAACCGGGTGCAGGGTTTCGCGGTTGCGGTTCAGATAGCGAACGAAGGAGGTGAGACCGCCCTCGAAGTAGAAGGTCATCTGGCGGTCGGCGCGTTCGTCCACAAACCGGATGGTTACGCCGCGTGTGACGAACGCCATTTCGCGGAAACGCTGGACGAGGGTATCGAAGCGGTAGTCAATTTCTTCGGTGAAAATCTGTTTGTCGAATTTGAAGGTTTGCTTGGTGCCGGTCTCTTCTTTGGAGACCTTACCCACCATTTGGATGGTTCCCTGAGGCACGCCGCGTTGGTATTCCTGCCGCCACCATTTCCCATCGCGTTTGACTTCGGTGACCATCCATTCGGAGAGGGCGTTGACGGCGCTCACGCCCACGCCGTGCAAACCGCCGGAGACTTTATAACCGCCTCCGCCAAATTTGCCGCCCGCGCCGATGACGGTCATGACCACGTCCACGGTTTCCATGGGTTTGCCTTTGGCGTCCTTCTTCGTCGGATGCGGACCGACCGGGATGCCGCGTCCGTTATCTTCGACGGTCACACTGCTGTCGGCATGGATGGTGATGCCGATGCGCGTGCAGAAGCCTGCCAGGGCTTCGTCAATGGCATTATCCACCACTTCATAGACCAGGTGATGCAGGGCTTTGATGTCGGTGCCGCCCACGTACATGCCGGGGCGTTTGCGCACATGTTCGATGCCCTCGAGAGCCTGAATGGCGTTTACATCGTAATTCACTGTCTGTTCTTTTGTAACCACAAAAACCTCCGGATAAATCCCCGCGCTGTTTGGGCGCGCACGCGGATATGATCAAATTGTCCTGAAAGACCGGAAACGCTCATAGGTGTTTTTCAGCCAGTCGGTTGTGTCGCGGTAATAGATGAAACTGGCTGCCAGCAGCACGGTTGTAATAAAGGCATGCCCGGCAATGCCGACCAGCATCATCCACGAATCGCCGGAGGGCACGCTCCACAGGTAATTCAGTCCGGTCGAAAGAATGATGACCGAAAACACGAACAGGCTGCTCGTGGGCAGGGTGACGCGGGACATGCTCAAACTGGCGAACATGGAATGGAGGGCGTTCTGCCTGCGCACGAAGATTCCATGCGGCATGAAAAACAACGGAACGATCAGCCAGAAGGATACAAGGATCGCCACAAATGCCGCCCCGTTTGCCAGAAGCGGACTGACCAGCGCCAGCAAACTCAGCACCATGAGCGCCGGGAATAAAACTACCAGCAGTCCGATCCACCAGACCAGGGAGAGGATGCCGGTTTGAACGATGGCGCGCCATGGGTTGATCATTTCCTGCTCGTTCGATGCGGCGATCGAAACGGAACGAAAGTATAGCCCTCCGCCGATCCAGCCTGCCAGCGTCAACGCGACCGTCCACCCCAGCATATGCAGGACTGAAGGAATTTGGACAACATTCTGGATTCCCAGCGGGGTTCGCAAAGGCAGGGATTCGGGAATCATGCCGGAAAGCAAGCTCGGAATTCCGATGGGGAAGGTACGCAGATTGGTCAGGACATTGATGAGCCCAAGCAGATCCACACGTTCCTCGAGGATGGCAAGATTCTGGACGGGAAGCCCCGCCCGGTTGTTGATCTCCACCCACTCGCGCAGGAGGGAGTGGTATAAATTTCCTGCGCTCAACCGCGGTCCCAGCCACAGGAACAGATCGAGGACGAAGGGCAAAAGGATCAGCGTAATATGATTGGAAACGGCATCGAAACCCGCCTGGAGCGAACCCATCACGCCCGGCGGGGGCGGAAGCGTTTCCGGTGTTTGAGCGTTCATAACCACTTGATTCTACCATACGGGCATGGCGCGCTTGGCATTCGTCGAAGGGACAGGTACAATCCTTCCCTATGAAGGAAAACGACCGGTTCATGCCGGACCCGAACCGTATCGGACTGCTCACATCCACCGTCCTGCTGGCGCTTGCCCTGACGCGGTTCATTCCGTCGCAAGGATACGGTCTCGAGGTTCGATTCCCCCCACTTCCTTTCGCGGTTACGCTGGACCTTGCCACGCTCATGAATGTACTGGTGGCCTGCCTGACGGCGGCGGGCATGGATTGGCTGGTGCGCGGACACCCTGCGCTGAAGGACAGGCTGACCTTTCAATGGTGGTTCCTGCCAACCCTGACTGCGTTTGTCATCAGCATTCCCCTGTCTGCGCTCCCCGGGCGGGCATGGTGGATCGGCTTCTTGCTCGGCGGGGTATTTATATTCTTCGTCTTCCTCGCCGAATACATTGTGGTGGACCCGGACGCGCCGTATTACACGTGGTCGGTGGCAGGATTGACCGCCATCTCCTGCACATTATTCTTCATCCTTGCCGTTGCACTGCATTCGAACGGCGTGCGTTTGTTCATTCTCCTGCCCGCCCTGTTCATCGCCGCGGCGCTGGCGAGCCTGCGTATTCTGCAATTATGGATGGGCGGCAAATGGCAGATTGCCTGGTCGTTTGGGATTGGTATGACATCCGTGCAAGTGGCGGCGGGATTGCATTACTGGCCCCTTACACCAATCCAATTTGGTTTGCTGCTGATCGGTCCGCTCTATGGGTTGATTGATCTCGCCATCAATCTGGGCGAGAACATGCCCGCGCGCCGCGCCGCCCTGGAACCCGCCGTCGTTTCCGCGCTTTGCTGGGGACTGGCGCTTTTCGTTCGGTAAAATGATGCGGCAATTGATTCTCACCAGGGAACACGTTCGGGAGATCGAGAGGCATGTGGCGCTCCATGCCCCGCTGGAGGCGTGCGGCTTACTGGCAGGAAAGAACAACCGGGTGGAACACGTTCTGTTTGTGAGGAATCAGGCTGAAAGTCCCGTGCGATTCGTGATGGATCCGGTCGAGCAACTTCGGGCATTCGACTGGATGGACGCCCAAAGGCTTGACCTGCTGGGCATCTTCCACTCGCATCCCGCGGGACCGGAAACCGTATCCCCCACCGACATCGCCGAAGCCGCGTATCCCGTCGTGCATGTGGTCTGTTCACAAACGGGCGGCGTCTGGAAACTGCGCGGGTTCTGGATCGAGAATGACGAAGCGGTCGAGATTGTTTTGCGGGTTGTCGAATAGAGCAACCCGGGCAGGCTTGTTGTGTTTAATGTTTTATACTCATTCGGAGGAACGCGATGCAGTTAATGATCGATGCAGGAATCGTGGTGCTCGGATATATTCTGGGTTCCATTCCTTTTGGAATGTTGATTGTCAAGATCAAAACGGGCAAGGACTTGCGCGAAATCGAAAGCGGGCGCACCGGCGGGACGAATACCGTCCGGGCGGCGGGCTTTTGGGCTGGCTTGCTGACTGCCATTCTCGACATCCTGAAAGGGGCGGCGTCGGCATGGCTCGCGCAGGCTGTCAGCCCGGAGAATCATCTGGTGCATGTGCTGACTCCCGTGTGTGCCATCATCGGTCATAACTACTCGATTTTTCTAATCCGGCGCGACGCCGACGGCAGATTGCGCTTCCACGGCGGCGCGGGCGGCGCTCCGGCGCTGGGCGGCGCCGTGGGGCTGTGGGGATGGATGTTTCCCATCGCGTTCGGCGCTGGCGCGTTGATCTGGTTTACCATCGGCATCGCCTCCGTCACCACGTTGACAATTGGCTTGCTGGTGACCGTTGTCTTTGCGGTGCGCGCCTATCTGGGGTATCAAAATCCGATTGATGTGTTATATGGCATCCTGGCGTTGTTCCTGCTGGTTTGGGCGCTGCGCCCCAACATCCGAAAATTGCTCGAAGGCAAGGAGCGCGTCGTCAGTTTCAGTTTGAACGGCTGGCTGAGGGCAAGAAAACAGGCAAGAGATACCGGCGACCGGTAGGCGGGCAACGGTCAGCCTCCGTTTCATCGCCGCGCCCGTCGGAAGCGGGAAAGTCGTGAAAGCGGAGCAAGATTTACCTTGCACCAGGAACGAACGCGCAAACAGGGAGGCGACATGAACGTCGCACGACGGTGAAACTGGTATTGAATGGCAAAACGGGTGTATGCTTGGGAAAATTCACTCGAACCGGATAGTAACCATGCCGCTAGCCACTGGCAAAGACAAGAAACGCATCCGCCTGCATCGGAACGTCTGGGTGGTTACGATCACCTCCCTGCTGACCGACATCTCGTCCGAGATGATCGTTCACCTCGTCCCGCTCTTCCTCTCCAACGTGCTGGGTGTCCGCACCGCCGTCATCGGTCTCATTGACGGGGTTGCCGAAACCACCGCCAGCCTGCTCAAGATCTATTCGGGCGCCCTCTCCGACAGACTCGGTCAACGCAAGTGGATCACCGTGTCGGGGTACGCCCTCTCGACCCTCGCCAAACCCTTCCTCTACATCGCCAACACTTGGAGCTGGGTGCTCGGCGTCCGTTTTGCGGACCGAGTCGGCAAGGGGATCCGCACCGCGCCGCGCGACGCCCTCGTGGCAGACTCGGTCGAACCGGCTCAACGCGGACTTGCCTTCGGGCTCCACCGCGCCGGCGACACCCTCGGCGCATTCCTCGGACTGGGGCTTGCTGCGCTCATCGTCTGGCTGAGCCAATCCCGGGCGGAGTCCCTGACGCGTGCCACCTTCCAGGTTGCCATCCTGATCAGCATCGTCCCTGCCGTATTGGCGGTGATCGTCCTTGCCGTTGGCGCGAAAGATGTTGCCAGGGCAAATCCATCGGCCGCGCCCTCCCTTTCGCTCAAGGGATTCGACAGCCGCTTCAAATCCTTTCTGTTGGTTGTCGTCCTCTTCACTCTCGGCAACTCATCGGACTCGTTCATCGTCCTGCGCGGACAGGAGCGCGGATTGAACGTCGTACAGGTCATGCTCATGGTGATGACCTTCAACTTCATCTATGCACTTCTCGCGGGACCTCTGGGTGCGCTCTCCGACCGGATCGGACGCCGACGCCTGATCCTCCTCGGCTGGTTCGCCTACGGATTGGTTTATCTCGGTTTCGCCTTCTCGCAGACGGGCTGGCAGGTGTGGATGTTGTTCGGGCTGTACGGCATCTACTACGCCGCGACCGAGGGTGTGGCAAAAGCCCTGGTCGCAGACATCGTGCCCGAGTTCCAGAGGGGAACCGCCTACGGTCTGTACGCCGCGGCGGTGGGACTCACCGCCCTTCCCGCTTCCCTCATTGCGGGCATCCTGTGGCAGGGTGTCGGCACATGGACGGGTTTCGGCGCGTCTGCCCCATTCTTCTTCGGCGCGGCGATGGCGCTGCTGGCGGGTATCCTGTTTTGGAGATTGGTCAATAAGGGGGTTCGGGAGTCTTCGAGCGTTCGTTAAGAACGGCGCGGCAGTGAATGCACGATCGTTTGCGAAATCGAACTCAGGTGCCTGTCCAGATTGAAATTCTCTGCAATAAATGCCTTCCCTCTGGACCCCAGTGTTTTTGCATAGCGCCGGTCTTCGAGCAGGCGCAACATGTGTCGCGACATGCCCTCCACATCGTGTTCGTCCACCAACAGTCCCGTTTCTCCATCGCGAATGACTTCAGGGATGCCTGCATGGCGTGTGCTGATCACCGGTACGCCCGCCGCTGACGCTTCCAGAATGGAAACAGGCGTGCCTTCCATGTCTCCATCCAGAGCGGTGATGGAGTGTTGGACATACGCCCTTGCAATGCGCAGATGCCGTATGAATTCGTCGCGGGAGATGACGCCCGGAAAGGAAACCGCCCCTTCAATGTTTAAATGGCGCGCCAGATTTTTACAGGCATTGAGCAGGACGCCCTCTCCGGCAATCACCAATCGGGCGTCGGGATGTCTGTTCGCCGCCTCCTTGAAAGCCAGCAGGGTATAGTAGGGCGCCTTTTTGTCTATGAATCTTCCGACGCTGACGAATACTTTTTCTTCCAGGCGGGGTTCGATCTTCAGGAAACTGTCATGCGGACCATAGGGGTTGTAGCGAATTTTGTCCGGCGGGCAGCCAAGTTCCTCGACCCGTTTTTGCATTGCCCGGCTCACGACAAACACGGCTGCGGCGTATTGGAACATTTCTTTGTAGCCGGTTTCGTATTGTTCTATGATCTGATGTACGAACGCGTCGTAGCCGTGGAAGTGAACCAGCAGAGGCAGCCCCAGTCTCTTGCAGACTTTCAGGACTCCCACACCGGTGGGACCGTATTCCGCCAGGACGCATTCTATTTTTTCCCTGCGCAGCGAACGGGCGAATGCCTTTTCCTCGATGAATAACGGGGATGGCAAGATTTCCGCGATCAGCCGGTTGAACGTCCGTTCCCAAATCGTCCGAGGCGCCAATCCGCCTTTTCCTTCCAGCATGGTCGGCAGCCATCCTCCATAGTAGAAGCTTACCTGCGCGCCGGGAAGATGTTTGTGCGCCTGTATGAAGGTTTCGGAGTATATGTCGCGATGGGGGGAAGCGATGGCAAGTTTGATATTCATGCCTGTTTCTTTTTCGCCAAGCCGTACAAGCCCGTGATCATTTGTCCTTCCGCAAAGGAGTAATCGAAGTCCCTGTCTCTGGCGATCAGGTATTGCATGATCGGTTTGATCAGAACAGACAGCAGCGCTCGTTTCCGCGGCGAAAGAGGCGACCTTCTCGCCCACAAGCCCAGCATTTGCGCCAGTGAGGCGTGCCAGCCGCCGCTTGCCCGGAGTTCCGTTTCGACGAATCCCGAGTTTCTCAAATGTCTTTCCAGCGCGAACGGCGTGTACCGGTATTCGTCCCTCGGCACCTCGTGAAGATTCCATAAAAAAGGAACCGTAAAAAACAGAACGCCTCCGGGTTTCAAGACCCGGTGAACTTCACGCAGGAGGATTTCCGGTTCGGGGCAGTGTTCCAGCACTTCTGTGGCAATGCAGCTTTCGAAGCTGTCATTTTCAAAGGGCATGGTCCTGCCGTCCCATGTGTAATCGGGCTTGATGTGTTCGTCGTATACCAGAGCGGTTTCGATATCCAGCCCCACATATTCCCTTACGGCGCTGTGTTTCAGAATATACTCCCTGTAGGGCATCTTCCCGCATCCGGCGTCGAGCAGTCTCCCGTTCAGCGCGGGAAGCGCCCAGTCAATTGCCGCCTTGATGGACGAGCGAATGAGATACCGGTCCAGGTTTGACAGGCTGAACGGTATTTGAATGAAATTATCACCGACTTCGCTCATGGCTTGTTTTTCGTCCGCTGTCTGCCGTGGGGTCAGGGTTGACCACCCGGCGGTTATGTTTTCTTCCGAACGAGGAGGGTTTTGATCAGGCTTTTTAATTTTGCGGCTCTTCCTGCCATTTCCCTTTTTTCGCTGTGCGCCTTCAACAGGGTCTCGAAATCGGACAGCGCGTCGAGCGTTTTTTGCAGAAATATTCTTTTGTGCCTGTCGTCGGACAGATAGGAAAGGATGGCAATATGGTATTGTACAACCTTCCTTTGCATGTCCAGCGCCGAAAGTGTGGAATAATGCCCGGAGCCCCGCCGATAGATGCCCATGGTTTCGTCGAGGCGAAACAAAGGTCCCTTTTCGGAAAGCAGGATGAAAAGAAAATAATCTCCGACCGGCGAAAATTCGATTTCGAACGGCGCCGGGATGGGGATGTTTCTGAACATGACCGAGCCCGTGTGAATAAAGTTTCTATGCTTCAGCAGGTCCAGGACGGTGATTTCCCTTTTGTTTTCGATGGCGAGGTACCTTCTTTCCATCACTTCGTCTTCTTTCACCTGACTGCCCTCCAGGGCTCGCACTTTATGAAAACACAAAACATATTCGGGATGTTTTTCCAGGAAGTCGAACTGTTTTTGCAATTTCAGGGGGTCGGTCCAATAATCGTCGCCTTCGCAGAGCGCGATATATTTGCCTCGCGCGCGAGGGATTTGGTAGGTCGGGGTTATTTTTATGCCCTGAGAAAACCGGTTCACGCTTTGGTACATGGGGAAAATCAGATGCGGATACTGTTTTTCATACTCCTTTATGATCTCTATTGTCCCGTCGGTGGAGGCGTCGTCGTGAATCAAGATTTCAACGGGGAATGTCGTCCTCTGCATCAGGAACCCCTCCATGGCGTCGCGGATGTAGGGGGCGTGATTATAGGTGATGCATGAAACGCTGACCCAAGGGACTTCGTTCTGACTCCAGCGTTGTTCGGTGACGAGGATGGGTTCGGGCAGAAGCGGGCGAGGGGATGTTTCAATCGGCATCGGTACGTTTGGTTCTTTTCAGGATTTCGCCGGATGACGATACGGCAAAACGGATGATCGCGCAAATTTTTTCGATCTCCCGCGGAGTGACGGCAGTGCCCGTCGGCAATTGCAATACCCTTTGGGTAAGCCTTTCGGTTTCCGGCAGGGGCGGCACATGCCAGGAACGATACGGCTCCATTTGATGGCAACCCGGATAGAAATACCGCCGTGCGCGTATATTCTCGGCATGGAGGATGTCTACTACTGTATCGCGGTCAATGACGGCTTTTTCTTCGTCCACTTCGATGACGATGTACTGGTAGTTGTTCCTTTCCTGCGGGTCATACTGGATCATTCGAATCCCGGGGATGCCATCCAATTCAGCGATGTACGCCCGGTAATTGCGCCGATTGACGTCAATGAATTCATCGAGGCTTTCCAGGGAAGTCAACCCCATGGCGGCTGAAATCTCGCTCATTTTGCCGTTCGTGCCCAGCCCCACCACTTTGTCGAGACCGGCAAAGCCAAAGTTGCGCATACTGCGCGCCCGTTGGGCAATTTCCTCGTCGTTTGTGGTGATGGCGCCGCCTTCGAACGAGTTGAAGAATTTCGTCGCATGGAAACTGAACACCTCGGCGTGACCGAAGCCTCCGATGATCCGTCCGTGATGGGTGCAGGCGAGAGCGTGCGCCGCGTCGAACATCACCTTCAGCCCGTGCCTTTGGGCAATGTCGTTCAATGCCTCGACATTGCAGGCGCGTCCCCATACATGCACTCCGAGAATACCGGTTGTGCGCGGCGTAATCAATCGTTCGACTTCCGCCGGGTCTATATTATGGGTGAGAGGATCCACATCGCAAAACACGGGGGTAATGCCCAGCCATTGCATGGCGTGCGCGGTGGCGACAAAGGTGAAGGATGGAAGGATGACCTCGCCCTGCAATTCCAGCGCGCGCGCGGCGATTTCCAGGGCAATTGTGGCGTTGGCAATCGCAACACAATGATCCACCTTCAAAAACTCGGCAAGGCGTTGTTCCAACTCGATCAGGAATGGACCGTTGTTGCTTAACCAGCGGCGGTCGAGCAGATCATTGATGCGCGCTTGCAGTTTCTCGCGGTTGCCGATATTGGGACGTCCGACATGCAGAGTTTCTTCGAAGGCAGGCGGTCCGCCGAACAATGCCAGTTCTTGTACGCTGTTTTTTTTCATGTAAGCTTCTGTTGTCCTGTTGGCGGCTCATGGTCGTCTCGCCTGGTTCGCGTCTTTTGCCGGGTATCCTCCACAGCCTCGATTCCCGAATTCGAAGCGGAATGAGAGGGCAGGTATGGCGCACAACCGAACGCTCCTCGCGCGCTTTTACAAAGCGCCCACTATCACAAACCCATGACGCCAAATATCAGAAAGGAAACGCCCAGTGCCAGCAGGGTGTTGAAAACAGTTGCCGCCCAAAATACGATCACCGGCGACCATCCCAGGCGGCTCAGGTCTTTGATCGAAAGTTCCAGCCCGATACAGAAAAATGCCGCCGCAAACGCCCATTTATTCCAAAGGTTGATGAGGTCCAACTGTTCCGTTGTCAGCAATCCCAGCGAAACCAGCACGGATGCCGCGACAAAGCCGATCAGAAATTTGGGGAAACGTTCCCAAACGACTTTCAAACCGGGGCGTTCCCCCGGTTGGCGATCCACCTTGACCGCAAAATATACCGCCAACAGGAACGCGACGATGCCGATGAAGACGTTTTGCGCCAGCTTTAAGACCGCCGCCACCTGTTGAGCGGTTTCACTGTGGATGGTGCCGGCTCCAATGACTGCGGCAGTTGTGTCAATATTGCCGCCGAACCACGCCCCGGCGACATCCGCCGGTAGTCCCATGCGATTGGCAAGAAGCGGCATCAGGATCATCAACGGCATGGCAGTGATAATCACCAGCCCGGATGTATAAGTGACGTCCTCCTTTTTTGCCGCCACAGCCCCCGCCGCCGCAATCGCCGCGGAAACGCCGCACACGGATACCGCAGTCGCCATGACCGCCCTGAGTTTGTCGTTGACCTTCATTTTTCCAGCCAGCCACCAGGTGAAAAAGAACACCGTTGTCACCATGATAACGGCTTGAAGCACCCCCCCCATGCCTTTGGAAAGCAACTCTCCCAGTGCAATTCTGGTCCCCAGCAGAACCAACCCGATTTTCAAAAACAATTCCGTTTTAACGGCGGGCGCGACAAATTCATGGGCGTTTACCGATCGCAGGACGATATTCACGAGCAAGCCGAGGAGAACAGCCACCAAGGGGTATTCGATGGGATTCTTGGAGATGTTCCGTTTCGCCAGCAACGAGGCGATGCCGGTATCCATCTCAGCGATCAGCAGGACAAAAAAGAGCACCATCAGCGCCCCCAGGAACACGCGGATGCCCGCGCGAAGTCGGCTGTTTGAGGCGGCGTCATTATTCATTTGATTTGCTCCGGTCATTTGAACAGACCAAGAAGGGGCCAGGGCAATTGGGGAAGCGCGCCAAGGAGCGCCAGGGCAATCACCAAGACGGCAATGGCAATCGCCACCCAGTCTTCGTTTAATTTTTGCATATTCACTTGGATATCCGCGCCGGATCGCCGTCTAGATGTCTTTGATCTTCTTCGCCGGAATGCCGACGTAGACACCAGGTGTATCAATATCCTGGGTCACCAACGAAAGAGCGCCGATGACTGTCCCCGGAGCGATCTTAACCCCATGACCGATCACGGCGTTTGTGCCAATGTGACTGCCTTTGCCGATCACCGTTCCGGGATGCGCGATGCCCTTATGATCGCTGTATATCGTCATGACGTTCGGGGAGATGAATACGTCATCCTCCACCGTTACATCCCTGGCAATTGTGGCGTTAAAGCGCAGCGTCACGCCGGATCCGATTCGATTGTTGCCGGACGATTTGACGTAACTGTCAACGTACACGTTGCTGCCAATTTTGGTTCCCTTTTTGAGCAGGACGAAGTGTTCCAGCCGGACATTATCGCCGACCTCGCAACCTTCCTGAATGACACAATAATTCCCCATCGAGAAATTTTCTCCATGTTTAAAGTCTGCCGCAACGATGCAGCCTGTGCCTTGTTCCATTGTTTTCATCCTCCGTGATTATGACGAAGTTATTTTGCCATCTTCGATGATTATAAAGCATTTTGATTTTCGCGATTTAGAAGGGCGCCGGTACGCCGGATACGCCCTCCTGTTTTTTGGGGATGGGACGCGCTGGGTTTCCCGCCAGAACCAGCCCCTCCTGCTCAAAATCATTTACGACAACCGCGCCGGCTCCAATGATGGTGTTGTTTGGTATTTTGATGTGAGGTCTTACAACCGCGCCGGAGCCGAAAAAACAATTTTCGCCGGTTGATACCGACCCTGCAATGGCGACGTTATTGGCAAAATGGTTCCGCGCGCCAACGACGACCCCATGCCCAATCATGGTCCCGTGCGATATCATGGATCCGTTTCCGATGACGGTGGGTTTGTTGAAAAATGCACCCCTTGCAATCGTCAGGTTGGAACCGAGAAAGACGTTCTCTTCAATGATCACGATGCCGGTCTGTGCGCAGGGAACCTTGGTGTTCTTGCGTCCGTCCTGAACCCATGCCACGCCCTCTGCACCAATCACCGTGTTCGACAGAATACGGACATTGTCGCCGACGATTGTGCCCTTGTGAATGCGTACACCGGATTCCACGCTCACATCGTTCCCGATGGTGCATTCTTCTATGACGCAAAAGGCGCCTATGGAAACCCTTTGCCCGAGGCGGGCATTATTGTCTACGATGGCATGGGGATCTATCCGCGGCTCGGGCTTTTCGGCAAAAAGGGACGAGGCGTAGTAAAAGGCAAGCTGCGGATATTCCGTGTAAATGTAGGCGTTCCCTCCCCTATCTTTCAAGCGCAGTCCCGGTTTGCAAATGATGATCGAACTTTTAATACCCACTATGGGATCGGGGTCATCGCCGACGAAATAACATAACGAATTCTCCACCTGCAGGTCAATGGCGGCTGTATGTTCGACGGCAATCGCCATTCCTTCCATGGAGTATGGGATGTCATTGGCGTCCAATACGCGCAGAATGGCGTCAAGAGGTATTTTCATGTGCGCACCATAAAGGATTTCGGGTGAGGCGGAACGCAGTTCTCTCATACACGCGGCGTCTCCGCTTTTTTGTGGATCAATGCAAGCGCTCGTTTGTGATTTTTGGGTAAGCCCGGGGTATAGCCGGAGTTCTCTTAAGCCGGCTCATTTGAGCAGTTTCCACTGTGGGGAGAATTGCATCGGAGCCCAACCGTGGTATTTGCCTCGGACGGTAAAATAAACCGCCGACTGCTTTCGGAAAATGAGTTTCCTTGAATTGCCGGACAAATCGGTCATGGCAATGGTCAAGGAATACATACCCTGCGCAAGCTCTATTTTCGGGAAATATGCTTCGAAGGTGTAATCACCGATTTCACCGTCCAGCCTGGGGATGGCTTCCTCGAAGTTCAGCACCTCGCCAAAATTGCGTTGGGTGGCATCATAGAACGCCAGATAGATATTTGCCTTCTCTATTTTTTGATTCGCCTTGATTGTGATGGTTACGGTTAATTCTTCGCCGTAATTGACATACATATTCGGAGCCTGCTTCGAATTTCTTTCATTGGATGCAAGCCAGATATCGTCAAGAACTGCGATATCCGAGCCGAAATAGTTTCCCTCCGGTTTTTCCAGCATGGAATAGTAGAGATTGATCCCCTCCGCCACATCGGGACCGGTGTAAATCGCCTGCCCGTTTTTCAGGAGAATGAGATTGGTACACATTCTGGCAATTTGTGGAATATTATGAGAAACAAGGATGATGGCGGTGTTTTTGAGCAGGGCGTCCATGCGGCTGAAGCACTTAAGCACGAAGGAGATGTCGCCCACGGCAAGGATTTCGTCAATCAAAAGGATGTCCGGATCCATGTGTGAAGCCACCGCAAACCCCAGCCGCACCTTCATTCCGGAGCTATAGTTTTGCACAGGGGTGTCGATGAATTCGCCAATTTCGGAAAATTCGACGATGGATTCGAATTTCTCGTCTATTTCCTTTTTGGTGAAGCCCAGCACAGCGCCATTGTTGTAGATGTTTTCACGTCCGGTCAGGATGGGATTGAAGCCTGTTCCCAATTCGATCAGCGCTCCCACTTGTCCCCTCATGGTGATGCGTCCCCGATCCGGCTTGATGAGTCCGTTCAGCATTTTCAACAGGGTGGATTTGCCCGCGCCATTATGACCAATCAATCCGAGACACTCGCCGCGGCGGAGTTCGAAACTTACCTGATCGACCGCCCAAAATTCATCCCTGCGCAGTCGGGATTCTTTTGTGCGCCCTGCCAGTTCGGCGCCAATATCCTGCACGCCGTACCAGAGCGAGCGTTTGAGACTCCGGCAGAATTTTTTGGAAACGGATTCGACCTGTATCAAGGTGTCGTTGATCATATCGTAGTGGAGCGAGAAAAACGGCGTACCGCCATCGTGCGGTTTATGAACCTATGCGTTCGATGATCATTGGCATGGAAAGGTGGTACACGACCAGACTGAGCAGAAACAACACGACAAAAGCCATGGTGTACCCGATAAAATATGGCATATCTTGCACGGGTTGCAGGGTGAGCCAGTTTCGCGTTTCGTTGATCAATGTGGCCAACGGGTTCGCCCTCATCAACAACCCCATAATGCCTTCCCGAGGCGCCGGATATACGACCGGGGTCAGATACATAAAAAAGGGTAACAAAACCGCCAAGCCTTTGTTGATGTCCTGATACAGCATTCCCAATGGGGTCAACGCCAGCCCGATGGAAAAACCCGCCATGCCGATGGATAGCAGTCCCACCGGCAGAAAAGCCAGACTTGTGAGGGTGATGGTTTGTCGAAAATAGGCGTAAATAACCGACAGAAGGACGACTTTTATTGCAGTGTTGAAGATCACATGATATGCCCCGGAAAGCAACAGACCCTCCCGGGGAATGTTGATCTTTGCAAGCATGGCTTTGTTTTCGGTCACCTGGTTCAGCGGGGCGGAAATGGCTTCACTGAATAGTTGCCATAAGAGCGTACCGGTCAATACAAAAACGGGATAGGGCGTACCCGTATCGTTCATCTGGACAATATTGTTTCCGCGGAGGAGTATCCAAAGAATGGCGGTGGCAAGCGGCGGTATAAGCGCCCAGGCAAACCCCAAAAGGGATTGTCGGTACAAGGCTTTGACGTTTCGTTTGAATAATCTCAATCCCAGTTCGTGCGCTCGAGGCAGATCATTGACAATCTGCCTCAAATGGTCAACGACAAGTCGGTTGGATGTTTCCGACGAGTAAACGGTAATCTTCTGCTTTTCGTTCATTCGAAGGATTCTTACACCGGTACCGACCCTTGTCAAGTGAGTGTGTTCTTGACGGGTTTTCTCATTTCGATTTTTGCGGTACGAAATCCGGCCGTTTTTATGGTCCATCTGATAATCTTGCGCCTCTCTGCAAGGTGATGGTGTGCAATTCCGTCGTATCTCAACCCTTCGTCCCCAAATGGAAGGGCATATTCCCCTGAAAATGCGGGATCGCGATGCAGAGCCGGCAGGGTGCGAATTTTCGGACAGGTTCTAAAGCAAAACTCACCCCGAAGAGCGCTTTCGGGGTGAGCGGGTAGCAGGAGGAGGCTGCCGTTGTGCTACGGCACGGCAAAGACG